>JAYWED010000033.1:0-65052 GCA_043779525.1 Candidatus Eiseniibacteriota bacterium
CGTCCGGTTCGAGCCGGGATTCATCGCGCTCGCGTCGTTCCTCCTCTCCGGCGTGGTGGTGGTGGACTCGATCGACGTGGGCCTCAAGCTCCTGGATGAAAACCGCGAGCTGAGGCTCCACTTCGTGACCCGTCACGGGGAGCATGTTCGGGGCCCGGGCATCTTCCAGGGTGGCGGCGGGCCGACGCGCGCGGGCTCGGTGCTGCGCCGGGAGGAGGAGCTGGAGCGCCTGGAGCGCGAGGTCGAGCGCTCCTCGGCCGAGCTGAAGAAGGCACTCACGCTCACCGAGACCCTTCGCGGGGGACGGGTGGACGCGCAGGCCGCGCTCGAGGACGCTCATCGCGAGCTTCGGGAATCCGAGGAAGCGCATCGGGCGGAGGAAACCCGCCGGGCGGAATATCAGATCAGGAAGGAATCCGCGGCGCGTGCGCGCGCCGCACTTCAGACCGCGCTCGAAGTCGTGGAGTCCGAGCTCAAGGCCGCCCTCGTCGAGGCGGAGATCGCGGGGCTGGCGCTCCAATCCACCGACGAGGAGCACGGCCGCCTCGAGGGCGACTTAGCCCGCGAGGAAGCGCTGGTGCAGGAGCTGGAGCGCGAGCGCGAGCGGCTGGCGGCGCTGCATGCCGATTTGCGCATCGAGGCGACCCGCGCCAGGACCGCGCTGGAGGCGGGCCTCGGGGAGATCGAGCGCGTCGGATCGAGCGCCCTGGAGGCGGAGCGGGAGATCGCGGCGCGCTCCGAGGAGTCCGCCGAGACGGACCGGCGAATCCACGAGACACGCGAGGAGGGCGCCCGGAAGGAGCAGGAGCTGGAGGCGGAGATCGCCCTCAAGGCGGAGAAGGAGCGCGCGGTTCAGGTCTCGCGCGAGGGATTCGGGACGGTGAAGGGGGCCGCGGACGACCTCGAAAGCAAGGCCCGCGACCTTCGCCGCGAGCACCACGAGATCACGGAGCGCCTCCACCGGGCCGAGCTGGAGCGCGCCGAGTCCGAATCGGAGATGCGGGTGCTCCTCGAGCGGGTCCGGAACGAATACGAGGCCGATCTCAGGACGTGGACGCCGCAGGCGCTCGCGGCGCACGATGTGGGCGGGCCGCTCGCCGAGATCGAGGACGCGGAGCTCGAGGGCGAGGAAGCACAGGTGCCGGACGAGGCCATCGTTTCACGCGGGGAGCCGGGATCGGCGGGGGACATGGCGCCGGTCTCGCGCGAGGAACGGCGCGAGCGTCTGCGCCTTCTGCAAGACAAGCTCCGATCGCTCGGTCCCGTGAATCTCCTCGCGATGCAGGATTACGAGGAGCGGCGGCAGCGGCTCGGATTCCTCGCCGGACAGCGCAAGGACCTCGACGAGGCGCGCCTTTCGTTGCTCGAGGCGATCGAGAAGATAAACATCACCGCCTCGGAACTCTTCCAGAAGACCTTTCTACAAGTTAACGAGAACTTCCAGAGGGTCTTCAAGACCCTGTTCGAGGGCGGAGAGGCGGCTCTGACGCTGAGCGGCGAAGATCCGCTCGAGGCCGAGATCGACATTCTCGCCCGTCCGAGGGGGAAGAAGCCGACGTCGCTCTCGCTCCTCTCGGGAGGCGAGAAAGCTCTGACGGCGATTGCCCTTCTCTTCGCGATCTATCTGGTCAAACCGAGCCCCTTCTGCATCCTGGACGAAGTGGACGCGCCCCTGGACGACGCGAACATCGACCGGTTCGTTCTATTGCTCCGGGAGTTCAGCCTCAACACCCAGTTCATCGTCGTGACGCACAACAAGAAGACGATGGAGGTGGCGGACTGTCTCTACGGAGTCACCATGGAAGAGCCCGGCGTTTCCAAGCTGGTCTCCGTCCGCTGGAACGCCGAGCAGCCTCAGGAAGTGGAGCCCGAGACGTCGCAGGAGCTGGCGCAGGCCGAGACGTAGGCCGGTTCCGTGGCGTTCTTCGACAAGATCACGCTCGGGCTCAAGAAGACCCGCGACACGCTCTTCGGGCAAGTGGCCTCGGTGTTCCAGCAGGGCCGCGAGCTGGACGAGGAGGACTACGAGACTCTCGAGGCCGCGCTTCTCCGCGCGGACGTCGGCCCATCCACTACCGAGAAGATCCTCGCGGGCGTGCGGCGCCGTCTGATGGACGGCTCTTTCTCTGGCGATGCCCAGGGGGCGTTGCGCGTCGAGATCGAGAGCGTGCTTACGGCCGGGGGGAGCGATGTTTCTCCCGAGGGCTCTGATCTTTCGCTTTCGAGCCCGAGGGGGAAGATATCGCTCCCCCCAACCGGGGGATCTTCCCGATCTTCGAGCGACACTCCCTATGTCATTCTCGTCGTCGGCGTGAACGGATCGGGGAAGACCACCACCATCGCGAAGCTCGCGGACCGCTACAAACGCGCGGGCGACTCGGTCCTGCTCGTGGCCTGCGATACATTTCGAGCCGCGGCTGCGGATCAGCTCGAGGTCTGGGCGGGGCGCGCGGGGGTCGAGATCGTGAAGCAGAAGCCCGGATCGGACCCCGCCGCCGTCGCCTTCGACGGGATGGCCCGCGCGAAGAGCCGCGGAGTCAGACGCGTGCTCGTGGACACCGCGGGGAGGCTCCACGTGCAGGTGAATCTGATGGAAGAGGTGAAGAAGATCCGGCGTGTCATCGAGCAGCAGATTCCCGGAGCGCCGCAGGAGGTCCTCCTCATTCTGGACGCGACCACGGGGCAGAACGGGCTGAGCCAGGCGCGCGAGTTCGGCCAGGCGGTGGGCGTCACCGGGCTCGCGCTCACGAAGCTCGACGGGAGCGCCAAGGGCGGCGTGGCGCTGGCCATCGCCGACACGCTTCGTCTGCCGATCCGATGGGTGGGCGTCGGGGAAGGGATGGAGGACTTGATCCCCTTCGAGGCGCCCGGCTTTGCTGCGGCGCTGGTCCTCTCCTAGGAAGCTCGCGCGGACCGGCGAAGCCCTTCAGAACCGGATTACCCGCCGTCTCCCAGGACCACCTGGTTTTTCCCCGACGATTTCGCGCCGCGGAGATTCATGTTTGCCCGCGTCCAGAGCTCGTGACTGATCTTCTCCCGTCCGGCCGCGTCCAGGCCGCGCGTGCGGTCCACGCGCACCGAGACGTCGGCGGGGAACATCGCGCCCCCGAGGCTCATCGTCACGTGAACGGCGTTCTCGCGGCCCTCGAGCGTCGGGACCACGATGGCCAGGTTCTGGATCTTGAGGCGCAGCCGCTCGCAGATGTCGCGCGCGTCCGAGGGGGTCGTCTCCGCGCTCAGGATGAGCGCGAACTCCTCGCCGCCCCACCGGGCGACCGTGTCGAACGGGCGGACGCTGGACGCCAGGGTCTGGGAGATCTCGCGGAGGACCGCGTTTCCGGCCTCGTATCCATAGAGGTCGTTCAGCTGCTTGAAATTGTCGAGATCGCCGATGATGAGCGACATGGGACGCCCCTCGCGGTAAGCGCGCGCGATCTCGCGATCCAGCTGGCGGCCGAAGTAGGGACGGTTGTAGACGCCGGTCAGCTCGTCGATCATGACCAGCATTCCCAGCTTCTTCAGCGTCACGAGAAGGTCGGTCGCGTGCTCGGCGACCACGCTCAAGAGCCCCAGGCGCTCGTCGGTGAAAAAGCCGGGCGTCTTGCTCCACGCCTCGAGCACGTAGAGGAAGGGCGTGCCGGGCTCCCCGACCCGCGCCATGCCCAGGGACCGGAAGCTCTCGGGCGCTCCCTTGGGCTCGTACGGCGCGACCGCCACGTGCATGGTGGCGTCCATGGACTCCGCGTCGATCATGACGCGCACATATCCCGGCTTGGACAGGTCCTCGACATAGACCGGCACGGCGCGCCGCCCGACCCAGTTCTCGGCGAGGGCGCGGTTCCACGGCTCGCCCTCGCTCATCGGCTGGGCATAGCGCGTGTCGAGGCCGCGCCCCAGCGAGTAGAGGCGCGTGTCGTCGCACTCGAGGATCTGCATCGCGCTGCTCAGGATGGTGCGAAGGATTTCGGCAGGGTCGGTCTGAAGATACTCGGCGTTCCGCTCATCCCGCGCGAAGAGCTTCCGCTCCACCGCGATCAGGTGCGAGATCACGCGGTAGAGGAGCCGGCTCCGTACGTGCCAGTGGGGCCGCGAGGCCCGGACGAGCGTGTCTTCTTCGGCGCGTTTGCCGGCGGCGGCGGGTAACAGGAACGTTTCTCCGGATCCCGCCTCGCGGTAGCGGACGTACGCAATGCCGCCGCGCTGGAAGCGATCGACGCGCTCGAGAACACCGGCGTCGTGGAGTTTTTCAGCGATCTCGTAGGTGATCTCGTCCCTGCGCCCCTTGTCGAGGTCCGCGAGCTCGAGCTCGATGGGCTGATTGGGGGCCTCGGCGGTGGATTCCTGGAACAGGCGGACGGAGGAGAGAAATGCCGTACGGATGCGGTGGGCTTCGTTCATTCCCTACGGTCTCGGGTGCGAGCGCATGTTGAACGGGAAATAATCATCCATGATTATACCATGCGGGTAGGCTCTTCCGCTCCCGGCCGAGCTTGTAAATTCGGGCTAAGGCGGTTTTACGCTTGCTTTTGGGAGGCGTTCATGCTACTTTACCCAGGTAGCCGGGTCGCCTGCCCAAAGGAAGGGTGCGCATGGCTCCAAACCACAATCAACGAGGGGTGGCGTCCGTTGAGCCATCCTTGGAATTCCCCCCGCCAGAGTCCCCAATCGTTCATTCCGTCCGAGAAGAGCGCGACATCGAACCGTCAGTCGCTCGGGAGCGTCCATCATGGATCGATCACGTGGCGCCGGGGCATCCCCTCCCCGGAAGAGATACACGCATGCCGGAAACGCGGGGGTAGAGCCGATGGTGACAAAGCGCGTTCGAGCCGTTCCGCTCGGCTTCATTCTCTGCTTGCTGGCGGTTCTCATTTCCGGGACCTCGATCGAGCCGCGGCAGGCGATCGCCAGAACGGTAACCACCGGCGGACCCGACGGCAATCCGTACACCGGCGACCCGACGGGCGACGATGTTCCCAGCCCGACTCCGAAGCCCACTGCCCTCAAGTCCGCGAAGGCTGTGGCTCCGACGACCGGAAGAAGCGCGATCCGGAGGAGCTACCGCTCGTTCAATCGCTGGAGCATCTATCTCAGTATTCTGACCCGCCTCGGAATTCGTTGAGGCGCGGAATAGAGAGGGACAACCCGGGAGCGAGGGATAGAGCCTCGCTCCCCTGAGCCCATGATCCACGATCACGCCAACGACTTCGACCCAACGACCCTCCAGCGCCGCCTCGAGGAGCTGATCGCCCACGCGCGCTTCGCCGCGGCGCTGGACCTCATCGCGGAATTCCAGGCGCGCGGCCCGCTGCCTTCCGAGATCGAGCACCCGGTCACACTGGCGCGTTGCCGCGCCTTGCTCGGTCTCGGCAGGTGGCGGGAGGTGGCCGATCTGGCCGAGAAGAAGCTCGAGGAGCTGTACGCCGCCCGTCCCGACGACAAGAAGCCGATCCTCGAATACCACATCGCGGCGGGAAGAGCGGTCTGGCGGATCGGACGTCCCTCGAGGGCGGAAGAGCACTTCCGTGCGGCGTACCACATCAGCAGGTGGGATTTCGAAGACCTCGAGGGGATGCTGCGCAGCCGCAACCTCCTGGGCCTTTGTTTCCTGGGCGCCGGAGAGATCCAGCGCTCCGTCGGGGAATTCGGCCGCGGCCAGCTCCAGGCGAGGGGCGCCGGCCTCTTCCACGAGGAGGCCAATTTCTCCCTGAACCTGAGCATCGCCCTGGGCAAGCTCGGCCGGTTCGAGCAGGCGGAGCAGGAGCTGGCGCGGGCGCGCACGCTGTTCGGAGAGCGCGGACATTCCAGGGGCAAGGTGCAGACCCGGCTCTGCCTCGGGCAGCACCTCCGTATCCGCGGGGACCTGCGCGGCGCCGAGTCGCACATCCGCGGCGCGCTCTCGGAGGCCGAGGAGCACGGTTTCGAGCGTGAGCACGTGATCGCCCTGGAATACCTGGGCGACGTCGCGCTCGATCAGTTCGACAATCAATCCGCCATCGAGCGCTACGACCAGGCGCTCCTTCTCGCCGAGCGGCTCGCGCCCGAGGGGGATCTGATCCCCGAGCTGTGCCGTCGCATCGCCGAGGTGCACGTGCGGATCGGGGAGCCCAATCGCGCGCTCGTCACCTGCGAGCGCGGGCTCAGAATCGCTCGCCGCATCAACGACCGCTTCGAGGAAGCGGCCACCTGCCGCGTCATGGCGATGGCTCACATGATCCTCGGCCATCGCGAGCGGGCGCTGCGTGCGGCGCGGGAAGGCGCCCAGCTTCTCCGGAAGCTCGAGACCCTCTACGAGCTGATCCGGATCCTGGTCTGGAGCGGAGAGACCCTTCTCTCGGGAAGGGATCCCGAGGAGCGCGCTCTGGGACGGGATCACCTCTGGGAAGCGCGCAGCCTGGCGATGACCATGAACCTCGAACGCTGGGTGGAGCGCACCGAAAAAGGGCTCGGCGTGGAGCTCTTGCCCAAGGCGGCGGCCGCTTCCGTCCGCGGCGAAAAGCATGCAGAGATTCCCGAGGGGGCGGACCCGGAATGTTTCCGCTTCGGCATCGTCACGCAGGACCCTCGCATCGTGGACCTGATCCGCGTCCTCGCGCGCGCCGCCACGAGCCGCCTCCCGATTCTGATTCTCGGGGAGCGGGGAAGCGGGCGGGAACTGCTCGCGCGCGCGGCCTACGAGCTGGGGGACCGGCGCGACCGGCCCTTCATGGTCGGGCGGTGCGCCACGCTGCCGGACGGGCACCTCGATGCCGACCTCTTCGGGCACGACCGCGCGGGCGGGCCCGCCGCCGCGACGAAGCCCGGGCTCTTCGAGGGCGCGAACGGGGGCGTGATCTACCTCGACGAGGTGAGCGAGCTTCTCGTCGGAGCGCAGGCCAAGCTCCTCCGGGTGATCGAGATGGGCGAGCTGCGCCGCCTCGGTGCGGCGGGCGTGCGGCACGTGGACGTCCGCGTCGTGGCGGCTTCGACCAAGGACCTGGCCGGCCTCGTGCGCCGCGGGCTCTTCCGGGACGACCTCTACTACCGGCTGAACGGCATCCGGCTCGAGGTACCGCCGCTCCGGGACCGCCCGGGCGACATCGAGCTGATCGGAAGATATTTCCTCGAGCGGGCGTGCGCGAACGCAGGGAAACGGGTCTCTTTCACCGGGGACGCGTGGGCCCAATTCCGCGGCCATCCATGGCCCGGAAACGTTCAGGAGTTGAAGAGCACCATCGAGCGCTCCGTCTCCATGGCGAGCGACGGCGACCTGATCGGGGCCGAGCTGGTTCCGCTGCGCCCCGCGCGCCGCCCGGGCCGCCCTCTCTCGGCGTCCGTGGCCTCGCGCGGTGAGAACCCGGAGCGGGAGCAGATCGTGACCGCGCTTCGCGCCCATCGCGGAAACCAGTCCGAGGCGGCGAGGAGCCTGGGCGGGATGAAGCGCACGACTCTTCTCTACAAGATGAAGAAGCTCGACATCCGCCCCGAGGAGTACGGATAGCGGGGTCGCCGCGCCACTCCCCGCGGGTCGCCGCGCCGCTCCACGCCGGCCCGGCATCGATGCCCCGCTTGACCCTTCCGACTTTGTCCCCCTATACTCGCTCCGCGTGCGTCCGAGTTAAGAAGCGCTCCATCAACCCCTTGTCCTGGCCCACGCAGGGCCTCTCGCGCCCCGCGCGCATATCCTGATCAAACCGAGCATTCCCGGATCGAGGAGCGGATGATCACCGAGCTGATGAAGGGCCTTTCCATCACCCTGTCCCACTTCTTCAAGAAGCCGGTCACGCTCCAGTATCCCGACGTGAAGATGGAGATGTACCCGCGATTTCGCGGCCTCCACGAGCTTCATCGCTACGAAAACGGACTCGAGCGCTGCGTCTGCTGCGGCCTCTGCGCCGCGGTGTGTCCCGCGGACGCGATCTACATGGAAGCGGCCGAGAACTCCGAGACCGAGCGCTACTCCGCGGGTGAGCGCTACGCGAAGCGCTACGACATCGACATGCTGCGGTGCATCTTCTGCGGCTATTGCGAGGAGGCGTGCCCGGAGGACGCCATCTTCCTGGGGCACAATTTCGAGCTCTCCGACTACTCGCGCGACTCCTTCATCTACTCCAAGGAGCAGCTCCTGGTGCCGGTCGGCCAGACCCATACTCCCGGTATCGTGCGCGGGCGCTAGCCGCCCGAAGCGCGCGAGAGCGAGGCGCCATTGGCCGAGGGCTTGATCCTCGCACTGGGCTCCGGCCTCGTCGCGGGACTTGCGAACGTGGCGGGCGGGCTTCTCGCCCTGAGCAGGCGGAGCTGGGACCGCGTCCGCCAGAGTTACCTCGTGGCCGCCGGCGCGGGCTTCATGCTCGCGGCGGTGCTCCTTCGCATGACCCCCGAGAGCTACCGGATCGCCGCCTTGTACCGGACGCCGGGGCTCGCGGTCGGGACGCTCCTCCTCATGGGCTACCTCTTCGTGCACGCCGCGGAACACGTGCTGGTCGGCCACTTCCACTTCGGCGAGGAAACACATCACGAGCACTGGGTGGAGCCCGTCGTGGGCACGACCGCGCTCCTGGGCCTTCTGCTCCACGCGTTCTTCGACGGGGTCTCGATCGGCTCCGGGTTCCTGGTGAAGCCGGCGCTGGGGGTTCTGGTCGCGATCGCGATCTTCCTGCACAAGGTGCCCGAAGGCTTCACGGTCGCCTCGATCATGACGGCGGCCGGCCGCTCCCCGCGCGAAGCCGGGTGGAGCGCCGCCGCGCTCGGAATCGCGACGGTCCTGGGCGTCGCCGTCATATCGCGCTGGCCCGGCATGGTCCGCTTCGCGCTCCCGTTCTCGGCCGGAGCGGCTCTCTACGTGGCGGCGTCGGATCTCATCCCCGCCGTGAACGAGACCAAGGGGATCCGCATGGCGCTGTGGGTTTTCGGCGGCGTGGTCTTCTTCTATGGGACCGAAGCCCTGCTGGGTTCCCTGGGGTTGTGATTGACGGTGCGCGGACCGGCTGGTAAATTGACGGCAGGTCTCTTTCCTGAGTAGCCACAAGAGCTTGGCGCGATCTTGGGCCGGGCCCGCGAGAGGTGGGTCGTCATGGGCATCGAAGAGCTGGTTCCGGATGGAATTCTGACGACGACCGTCGAGAAGATGGTCAACTGGGCGCGCCGGTCCTCGCTCTGGCCCGCGACCTTCGGTCTCGCGTGCTGCGCGATCGAGATGATGGCGACCAGCGCGGCCCGATACGACCTGGCCCGCTTCGGCGCCGAGGTCTTCCGCGCGTCGCCGCGCCAGGCGGACCTCATGATCGTCGCCGGCCGCGTGAGCAAGAAGATGGCTCCCGTCCTGAAGCGGATCTACGACCAGATGCCCGAGCCCAAGTGGGTGATATCCATGGGCGCGTGCGCTTCGTGCGGCGGCATCTTCAACAACTACGCCATCGTCCAGGGCGTGGACACGGTGGTGCCGGTCGACGTCTACGTGCCCGGCTGCCCGCCGCGCCCCGAGGCGCTCATTTATGGAATCATGAAATTACAGGAGAAGATCGACCGCCAGCCCCTCAAGCAGCCGGCCCCGGTGGCCGAGAGCGAGCCTCCAGCGGCGCCCGAAGCGAGCAACGCCGGCGCCTGATTCGAATGACCACCACGACGACCCCCGAATTCAAGACGATCACGCTCAACATGGGGCCGCAGCATCCCTCGACGCACGGGGTGCTCCGCCTGGTGATCGAGCTGGACGGCGAGACCGTGGTTTCTCTCAAACCGGTGGTTGGCTATCTCCACACCGGGATGGAGAAGTCCATGGAGTCCAAGAACTATCACAAGTCGATCACCGTGACCGACCGGATGGACTATCTGTCTCCGCTCGGGAACAACATGGCCTACGTCGCGGCGGTCGAGAAGCTGATGAATCTCTCCATCCCCGAGCGCGCGCAGGTGCTCCGCGTGATCCTCCTGGAGCTGACGCGGATCTCCTCGCATCTGGTCTGGCTCGGGACCCACGCGATCGATCTGGGCGCGATGAGCGTCTTCCTGTACTGCTTCCGCGAGCGCGAGAAGCTCCTGGACGTGAACGATCTGGTGGCCGGCTCGCGCCTCACCCCGAGCTACTTCCGCGTGGGCGGCTTCTATCAGGACGTTCCCGATCCGTTCGTGCCGCACGTGCGGAAATTCCTCGAGGAATTCCCGGTGGCGCTGGCCGAATACCAGAGTCTGCTGACCAAGAACCGGATCTGGATGAAGCGCACGATCGGCGTCGGCCTTCTGACTGCCGAACGGGCGATCGACCTGGCGCTGACGGGCCCCACGCTCCGCGGCAGCGGCGTCCGCTACGACGTGCGCAAGGCGAAGCCCTACTCGGGATACGACACGTATGACTTCGACGTTCCGCTGGGAAGGAACGGCGACGTCTACGACCGCTATCTGTGCCGGATCGAGGAGATGAAGCAGTCGCTCTCGATCGTGCGCCAGGGGCTGGACCGGCTCAAGCCCGGTCCGGTGCGGGCCGACAATCCCTATCTATTCCCGGCGGACCGCACCGACGTGAAGCTCAACATGGAAGAGCTGATCTACCATTTCAAGATCATGTCCGAGGGGTACAAAGCTCCCCCGGGCGACGCGTATTTCTCGGTCGAGTCTCCCAAGGGAGAGCTGGGCTTCTACGTCGTGAGCGACGGCAGCTCCATCCCGCATCGCACGCGGGTAAGGCCTCCTTCGCTCATCAACCTCCAGGCGCTCGAGGATATGTGTATCGGGCGCATGGTGTCCGACGTCGTGGCCTGCATCGGGAGCATCGACATCGTGCTCGGGGAGGTGGACCGCTGATGCAGACCGCGACGTTCGAGCCGGTGATCACCAAGACGATGCTCCTGCCCGATTCGCATACGATCGGCGTCTACCGGAAGCACGGCGGATACGAGGGCCTGGCGCTGGCGCTCAAGAAATCGCCCGACGAGGTCATCGACCAGGTGAAGCGGTCCGGATTGCGGGGCCGGGGAGGAGCGGGTTTCCCGACCGGGACCAAGTGGGGGTTCGTTCCCAAGGGCACCGACAAGCCGAAGTACATGTGCGTGAACGCCGACGAGAGCGAGCCCGGCGCCTTCAAGGACCGGCTCATCTGCCAGAAGGACCCACACCAGCTTCTGGAAGGCACCCTCATCGGTTCCTACGCCATCGGCGCGAGCCGCGCCTACATCTACATCCGCGGCGAATTCGCCCACGAGGCCCGCATTCTCGAGCGCGCGATCGAAGAGGCGCGCGAGGCGGGCTTCATAGGCTCGAACATCCTGGGCTCGGGGTGGTCCTGCGAGGTCACCATGTACCTGGGCGCGGGCGCCTACATCTGCGGGGAGGAGACCGGGCTCATCGAGTCCCTGGAGGGCAAGCGGGGGTGGCCGCGGCTCAAGCCGCCGTTCCCGGCCGTGGTCGGACTGTTCGGGTGTCCCACCGTGGTCAACAATGTGGAGACGCTGGCCTGCGTGCCGCACATCATGAAGCTCGGATGGGAGTGGTTCGCCGGCATCGGGCCCGAGCGGAATTCGGGCCCCAAGCTCTACGGACTGAGCGGTCACGTCGTGAAGCCGGGCGTCTTCGAGCTTCCGATGGGTATCTCGCTCCGCGAGCTGATCGAGAAGCACGGCGGAGGCGTCCCCGGCGGTCGTCCCGTCAAGGGCGTGATCCCCGGAGGCGCCAGCTGCCCGGTGCTCCGCGGCGACGAGATCGACCTGCCGATGGACTTCGATTCCCTGACGCGCGCCGGCTCTCTCTTCGGGACCGGCACGCCGATCGTCATGGACGACACGACGTGCATGGTGCGCGCGGCGTGGATCACCGCGCGCTTCTTCGCGCACGAATCGTGCGGGCAATGCACGCCCTGCCGTGAGGGTTGCGGCTGGCTGCAGCGCCTGCTCTGGAAGATCGAGGAAGGGAAGGGCGAGGAGCGGGATCTGGACACCATTCTGTCGGTGACGGACCAGATCGAGGGGAACACCATCTGCGCCCTGGGCGACGCGGCCGCGTGGCCCGCGCGCGGGTTCGCCAAGAAGTACCGGGACGAATTTCTCCAGCACATCCGCGAGAAGCGCTGCCCTCTGGGCGGCGGCTCGCTCCAATAGGGGATCGCATGGCGGCTGTGAAGGTCAAAATCGACGGGCGCGAGATCGTGGTCGAGAAGGGCACGAACCTGATCGAGGCGGCCAAGCTGGCGGGGGTGTTCGTCCCGCACTTCTGCTACCACCCGGGCCTTCCCGTGGTCGGGGTCTGCCGCATCTGCCTCTGCGAGCTGGAGGGGCGGCCCAAGCTGGTCGCGGGCTGCGCCACCGGGGTCGAGGAGGGCATGCACGTCATCACGCGCTCGGAAAAGGTCGCGGCCGCGCGGAAGGCGGTCATGGAGTTCCTGCTCATCCACCATCCGCTGGACTGCCCCATGTGCGACAAGGGCGGCGAGTGCACGCTCCAGGACTACACGATGCTCATGGGCCCCTCGCGGAGCCGTTTCCAGTTCGAGAAGATCACGTGGCCGGAAGAGGACGTGGGCGGGAAGCTGGTGCTCAACAAGAACCGCTGCATCCTGTGCATGCGATGCGTCAACCTCTGCAAGGAAGTCGCGGGGCTAGATGAGATCGCGGTGCTGAATCGCGGCGAGGAAACCTTCATCGGCACGGTCGACGGACGGATGATCGAGAACGAGCTGGCCGGGAACATCGCCGATATCTGCCCCGTGGGAGCCCTCACCAGCAAGGACTTCCGCTTCAAGGCGCGTCCCTGGGAGCTGCAGAACGTCTCCTCGGTCTGTCCGCTCTGCTCCAAGGGCTGCAATATCGTGGTGGGCTATCACCCGCGCCGGAACGAGATCCTACGGCACACGGCGCGCACCAACATGGACGTGAACCAGTGGTGGATCTGCGACCGCGGGCGCGCCGGATTCCACCATGTCCACGACAAGAACCGGATCACGGCGCCTTCGCGAAGAGGCGAGCGGGGCAAGACGGCGGTTTCGTGGAACGAGGCCCTGCCTGAGATCGCGCGCTCCCTGCGCGACATCATCGCCCGTCACGGAGCCCGCGCCGTTGGAGTGGTGGGGTCCGGGACGCTGACCAACGAGGAGCAGTACCTGACGCGGACCATCTTCAAGGACGGGCTCGGGGTCGCGCACCTGGATTTCCCGCGGCGCCCCCAGAAGGAGGTCGTCTACAAGCAGTTCACCATCGAGGGAGATCAGGATCCGAACGCCCGCGGAGCGAAGCTGTGCGGCATGGCCCCGGCGGCGAACGGGCTGGGCGTTCGCGACATGGTTCGCGCCGCCGCCGAAGGCACGGTCAAGGCGCTCGTGTTCCTCCGCGGCGGCCCGCTCGAGCTCTTCGGGGATTTAGCGATCGTCGAGCGCGCGCTCGCGAACGTGGAGCTCTGCGTGGTCCTGGATCTCCTGCCGTCGCCCGTCTCGGAGCGCGCGCACTGGGTTTTGCCCGGCGTCTCCTTCGCCGAGAAGGACGGCACCTTCACCAACTCCCAGGGACGCGTGCAGCGGATCCGCAAGGTGCTCACGCTCAAGGGCGACACGCGCGAGGACTGGCGCATCCTCCTGGGCCTGGGACAGGCGCTCGGCGTGATCGCGTCCCCCGATCCGGACCCGGAGCGAATCTTCGCCCGGCTCGCGCAGGCCGTTCCCGCCTTCTCGGGGCTTTCGTACGCCGGACTCGGAGAGCTTGGTGCGCCGATCGCAGCCGCGACGGCGGACGTCGCCGTGGGGTGACGCCCGCCGCCGCCGCTCCATCCTCCAGACGCTTCCGAAGACCGATCTCCATGTTCATCTGGACGGCTCCATCCGGCCGGCGACCCTCTTCGATCTCGCGAAGGACCAGGGCCTGCGGCTGGAGGTCAAGAATGAAGCCGACCTCGAGAAATTCCTCGCGCGCCTGACGGCGGGCGTCAGCCTTCCCACCTACCTCAAGGCCTTCGACCTCACGCTCTCCATCTTGCAGGAGCCGGAAGCGCTCGAGCGCGTCGCGTTCGAGCTGGCGGAAGACGCGCATCTGGAGAACGTGCGGTACATGGAGATCCGGTACTGCCCGGCGCTCCACCTGAAGCGCGATCTGACCCTCCACGGAACCGTGGACGCGGTGCTGCGCGGCCTGTCGGAAGCGGGGAGGCGCTACGGGATCCAGACCGGCGCCATCATCTGCGGCATCCGGCATCTGAGCCCCAAGCTCTCGCTCGAGCTGGCGGACCTGGCGGTGGACTACGTCGGGCGCGGCGTGGTCGGATTCGATCTCGCGGGTGCGGAGAAGGATTATCCCGCCAAGGCGCACCGCGAGGCGTTCGATCGCGTTCTCCGCAACAACGTGAACGTGACGGTGCACGCGGGCGAGGCGTTCGGGCCGGGGAGCATCCGCCAGGCGCTCCACTACTGCGGCGCCCACCGCATCGGCCACGGCACGCGGCTCCGCGAGGATCGGATGACGCTCGACTACGTGAACGACCATCGGATCCCGCTCGAAATGTGCCTCACCTCCAACGTGCAGACGCAGGCCACGCCCTCCATGGAGGAGCATCCCTTCCGGGAGTATCTGAAGATGGGCGTGCGCGTCACGCTGAACACCGACAACCGGCTCGTCTCCTCCACGACGATGACCGATGAGCTGGATCGGGCCGTGGAAACCTTCGATCTGGACCCAATCGACGTCCGGCAGGTTCTTCTGAACGGGTTCAAGTCGGCGTTCGTGCCGTACGCGGAAAAAGGGGAGCTTCTGCGGCGGGCGGTTCTCGAGATCGACCAGGGGCTGACACGGTCCGAGATCGCGACGACAGAATCCGAGCGCGACCTTCTCTGATCTCCCGCATCCAAAGAGCCACGGGCCGCGCTTGAATGAGCCGGGCCAGTCCCCTAGAATGAGAACGGTGAGGATCAAGCCATGAATCAAATGGGCCGCGCGGCAGGGCCTTTACCGCAAGTTTCGGGTCGCAGGAGCCCTGTTCCTATCTTGCAGGTGGCAACAGGGTTCTGGGCCAGCCAGGCGCTCCTGAGCGCCGTGGACTTGAAAATCTTTACCATCCTCTTCGGCGGTCCCAAGACAGCGGCCGAGGTGGCTCAAGAGTCGGGAGCCGACCCCACAGGCATCGAGGCGCTCCTCGACGCCAATTGCGCGCTGGGCTTTCTCCACCGGAACGGCGACCGCTATCGCAACGACGAGACCTCCAACGCCTACCTGATCGAGGGATCTCCGGGCTCCTACGTAGAGCTGGTCCGCTTCATGAAGGACCCGCTCTTCGGAATCTGGCAGGGGCTCTCGGCGACGATCCGCCAGGGCACACCCCCGGCGCCTCCGGAAGGAATGGATTCGGTCGAGATCTCGCTCGCGCGTGGATTCCACAACGGTGCCTACGCGCTCATGATGCGACTGGCCGAAATCCTCGACCTCGAATTCAGCGCCTATTCACGCATGCTGGACGTGGGAAGCCACACCGGCGCCGGCGCTCTCTGTCTGGCGCGCCGGTATCCGCAGCTCCAGGCGACGCTCCTGGACCGCCCCATCTTTCGCGAGGTGGCGGAGGAGTTCATCCGCTCGACCAAGCTCGAGGACCGCGTGCACTTCGAGGAAGGGCAGCCGGACCTAGCCAGGCCGGGAGGCGAATACGATCTGGTCCTTCTCTCGCATCACCTCTCGCAGCGAAGCAGATCGGACCTTCCCGCGATCCTGACATCGGTGGCTCAATCGCTCAGGTCTGGCGGCATGCTCCTCGTGACCGAATTCCTCCTCGAGGACTCCAAAGCCGAGCCCAAAGAGGCCGCGCTCTTCCGGCTCAACGTCCTGGCCAACTACGGCCCTCGTTTCGCGGGCGCGCTGACTCGCTCGGAGCTTTACTCCCTTCTCGAGCAGGCCGGATTCAAGGACGTGGACATGGTCGGACTGCCGATGTTCGGGATCACGGCGATCACGGCCTGCAAGGCCTGACCGTGCGGGTCGAGCCGTTCTCGGTTGGCCCTCTGGACAACAATCTCTACCTCCTCACCGGCGACGGGACGAAGGAGGCCATCGTCATCGATCCCTCGATCGATAGCGAACGCGTCCTTGCCGAGATATCCCGCCGGGCGCTCGAGGTGAAGCGAATCCTGCTCACGCACGCGCACATCGACCACATTCTCATGGTGAAGCGGTTTCACGAAGCCACGGGGGCGCCGGTCTGGCTCCACCAGGCGGACCGCCCGCTCTATGACCGCGGCGCCGATCAGGCGGCCGCGTTCGGGATGCCCTGGCCCGGGTCCGCTCCCATCGCCCACGCGATCCAGGAAGGCGAGGAGGTCGGGATCGAAGGCATTCCCATCCGCGCGATCCACACGCCGGGGCATTCGCCGGGCAGCGTGACCTTCGTCACCTCGGAGGGCCTGATCAGCGGCGACGTTCTCTTCCGCGGATCGGTAGGGCGCACCGACCTTCCGGGCGGCGATTGGGAGCTGCTCGCCCGCACAATCCGTGAACAACTGTTCACCCATCCCAAGGAAACCCGGGTCCTTCCCGGGCACGGCCCCGAGACCACGATCGGCTTCGAGCTTCGGACCAACCCCTTCGTGGGGGAGCCGGCGCTCGAGGGGACGTAGGCCCGCATGGCCGAGCGCGCCGACGCGCTCATCATCGGCGGAGGCGTGATCGGGGCGAGCCTCGCCTACCACCTCACCCTTCGCGGCATGAAGCCGGTCATCTTCGACAGCGGGCTCCTGGGCAGCGGTAACACGGGACGTTCCGCGGGCGGGATCCGGGCCCAGTTCACCACCGAGATCAACATCAAGCTCTCGCTCTACTCGATCGCGTTTTACGAGCGCTTTCGCGAGATTCTCGGCGCGGACGCGGAATTCCATCAGGTGGGATACCTCTTCCTCGCGGTCACTCCCGGCCAGATGAGCCACTTTCGCGAGCGGGTCGCGTTCCAGAAGAAGTTCGGAGTGGAGGTCTCCCTCCTGACGCCCGAGGAGGTGGCGGCGGGCTGGCCCTTCCTGCGTCACGACGACGTGGTCGGCGCCACCTACTCCGCCAGGGACGGCTTCGCCGGACCCTACGAGGTGACGATCGCGTTCGCGAACGCGGCCAAGCAGCGCGGCGCCGTGTTCCACGAGCAGTCCCTGGTCACTGAGATCCTGGCGGAGGGCGGACGGATTCGCGGGCTCGAGACCTCGATCGGGAAATTCTCCTCGGACGTGGTCGTAGCCGCGTGCGGCCCCGCGGTTCCGGCGCTCGTCAATCCGCTCGGTATCGAGGTGCCGGTTGTCCCGTACCGGAGACACCTCTACATGACGGAGACGTTTCCCGAGATTCCCGAGGGCATTCCCTTCATCATCGACTCCGGCACCGGCCTTTACTTCCGCAAGGAGACCGGAGGGATCATGCTCGGTATGGTGGACAAGAGCGACCCGCCCACCTTCAGCATGAACGTTGACGACGGATACCTGGAAAAGCTGGTCGAGGCGGCCCTGTCGCGGGTCCCTCTTCTCGAGAAGGCGAACATCCTGAACGGATGGGCAGGGCTCTACGACACGACTCCCGATCATCACGCGATCGTCGGAGCGGTGGATGAGGTGAAGGGGCTCTACCTCGCGGTCGGATTCAGCGGCCACGGCTTCATGCACAGCCCCGCAATCGGCGCGTCCCTCTCGGAGCTGATCGCCTACGGACAAGCCCGGTCGGTGAACGTGGACGCGTTGAGCCTGAACCGGTTCGCGACTGGAGCCGTGGTGGAGGAGACCAACGTCATCTGAGCTGGAAAAACTCCTTCATCCCTCCGCGCTCTACCGGGATTTCCTGACCGCGCCGGAACGGACGCGCCCCTACTACCCTCTCGATTTCCGCGATCTCCAGGCATGCGGGCGTGCGGGCTCCTCGCGCGAGTATCCCGCGTCCCGCCGGTCGGCCATGGCTTCCATCCTGCGCCGGCAGGCTTCGGCGTGGGGCATCCTCGACGCCTCCCGCGAGAGCCTCGCCATGTTCGAGCGGCCCGAAACGATCGTCGTCGTCTCGGGCCAGCAGCCCGGGCTCTTCGGGGGACCGCTCTACACGATCTACAAGACGCTCACCGCGATCGCCTTCGCTCAGGAGCTCTCGCGCGCGACCGGACGTCCGGTGGTCCCGGTCTTCTGGATCGCCTCAGACGATCATGACTTCGAGGAGTCGCGTCACGCCTTCATCGGGGACGGCGCGATCTCGGCAAAGGAGTTGGCGTACCCGCTGGACGGGGCTCCGCACGGCGTCTCCCTGGCGCGGATATCGCTCAAGCCGCCCGTTCTCGATCTCATCCGCGAGGCGGACGAGGCGCTGGCGGGCGCCACGTTCCGCGCCGAGGTCGTGGACCGACTGCGGGACGCCTACGCGCCCGGTAGGGGCTGGACCGAGGCGTTCGCGAGGCTCGCCGGGGGGTGGGTGGCGCCCTGGGGAGCGCTCGTCTTCGACCCCGCCGATCCCGAGGCAAAAAGGCTGGCGCTCCCGGTGTTCGAGCGCGAGATCGAGTTTCAGGGACGCACCTCCGAGGCCGCGCGCGTGCGGGGGGAGGAGCTTCAGGCGGCGGGGTATCACGCCCAGATCGCCCGAACCGGGCAGGAGCTGAATCTCTTCTGGCACGAGGAGACCCGGGAGGCGCTCCGCCTTTCACGGAACGGCACGCTCCGGCTCGCGGAGAGCGGGCGCGAGATCGGGGCGCGCGAGCTTCTGGCGAAGCTGCGTGAGCGCCCGGAGGACGCGAGTCCCGGCGTGCTGCTGCGGCCGCTCATGCAGGACCATCTCTTTCCCACCGCGGCCTACGTCGGCGGTCCCTCCGAGGTCGCCTACTGGGCGCAGGTGTACGCGCTGTACCCGCTCTTCGATATGAATCCGCCCGCCATCGTGCCCCGCGCGGGCGCGACGATTCTCGAGCCGAAGATCGCGAAGATCCTGGATAAGTTCGGCATCCCCTGGGACGCGCTCGCGGGGGACGTGGAGACCGTGATCCGCGACATGCTCACGAAGCTTCTGCCTGTGGATTTTCCGGCGCTCTTCGAGAAGGAGCGCTCGGGATGGACCGAGAGCATGAAGCGGATCGAGAGCGCCGTGACGGCCTTCGATCCCTCGCTCAAGGCGGCGGCGGAGACCGCGACCGGGAGGGTCGTCCACGAGGGTCAGGTCCTCGAGAAGAAGCTCATGCAGGTCTGGAAGCGCCGGCACGAGGAATCGGTGCAGAAGATCCGGCGCGCCCGCGAGAGTCTTTTCCCGCGCGGCGCGTTACAGGAACGCACCATGTCGGTTCTGGGATACGCCGCCGAGCACGGGCCTCCGCTTCTGGAGGAGTTCCGCCGCAAGGTGCGGGAGCCGGGCGCCCACGCGCTCGTGACACCGGGAGGAGCATCGTGAAGATCGGAATCACCTGTTACCCGACCCATGGAGGCTCCGGGGTCGTCGCGACCGAGCTGGGGATGGAGCTGGCGAGGCGGGGGCACGAGGTGCATTTCATCTCCTACGCGCTTCCGTTCCGGCTCAAGCAGTTCCAGGACAACGTCGTGTTCCACGAAGTGCAGATGCTCTCGTATCCGCTCTTCCAGTACCCCCCGTACACGCTGGCCCTCGCCGCGAAGCTGGCCGAGGTCGCCGACGAGTATCAGCTGGACGTGCTCCATGCGCACTACGCGCTGCCGCACGCGGTCTGCGCCTATCTCGCGCGCCAGGTGGCCAAGTCCGGCAAGCTCAAGATCGTGACCACCCTCCACGGCACCGACATCACGCTCGTGGGCAGCGATCCTTCCTTTCACGCGCTGACGCGGTTCGGCATCGAGCAGAGCGACGGCGTGACCGCGGTCTCGAGCTATCTCCGCGAGAAGACGTTCGAGGTCTTTGAGATCGAGCGCGCCATCGAGGTCATCCCGAACTTCGTGGACACGGCCCGCTTCGCGCCTCGCCTTGCGAGCTCCTGCCGCAAGGAGCAGTTCGCGAAGAAGGGGGAGCGTCTCCTGCTCCACATCTCGAACTTCCGCCCGAGCAAGTGCGTCCTCGACGTCGTGCGGGTCTTCGCCGCCGTGCGGCGGGAGGTCCCGAGCCGGCTCCTTCTCGTGGGGGACGGGCCGGAACGCGTGCCCTCGCGGGAGCTGGCGGACGAGCTGGGCGTGACGAAATGGATCCGCTGGCTGGGCCAGCTCGACGCCGTGGAAGAAGTCATCGGCTGCGCGGACCTCTTCGTCCTGCCCAGCCGGAACGAGAGCTTCGGGCTGGCCGCGCTCGAAGCCATGTCGGCCGGAGTTCCGGTCATCGCCACGACGGCCGAGGGGTTGCCCGAGCTGGTGCGAAACGGCGAGACCGGGTATCTCCTGCCGGTGGGCGACGTGGAAGGGATGGCGCGCCGCTCGATCGAAGTGCTCTCGGACGACAAGCGGCATGCGGCGATGTCCGAGGCCGCGCGCCGCGTGGCGATCGAGCGCTACGAGGTGAACACGGTCATTCCCATGTACGAGGAGTTCTACGGCCGCGTCCTGGGACACTCGGTTCGCGTGCCCCAGCCCTTCACGCCTCCCGACGCGCTGGCGTAGGGGTGCGCGCTCAGGGACTCGCCGGAGCGACTGTGAAGTCGAGCGTGGAGTCGCTCCCCGCGAGAATTCCGTAGATGGTCGCGCCCACGAGGCCGGGGGTCGACGGTGTTACGAACAGGTTGTACCGGGCTGGTCTTCGCACGATTACGCTGAATTGGCCCAGGGCATCGGAAACGCTCGTGGCGCCGAAGTAGCCGCTTCCGTTCCAGGCCCTCACGGCCACACCCGGGATCGCGTCCCCGGTCGTCGAGTTTCGCACCACTCCCGACCAGCGAATTCCCGCGAGATCGAAATCCACTGTCACGGGTCCCTGGATATCGGGACCCGGCTGCGAGTAGGGGTAGATGTAGGCGCTGGGCCCCTTGGGAACAAGGAACCAGTCGTAGGCGCCACTGGGCAGGTACATTTGATAGGTGCCGCCTGGGTCCGTCAAGACGGCGTCGTTGCCGACATTGAACGACGCATTGACCTCAACGGAGTCGAGCGGCACGCCTCCCAGGGTCACGGTTCCTGTCACGAGGTGGCCGTCGAGCTGGAAATTCAGCGTCGTGTCCGCGGCGATCACATGGGTTCCAAACGAGCGCCTCGCGATTCCCGTATAGGCGCGCGCGGGGGACACGAAGAACCCGTATTGGCCGGGGTGGGGCAAGAACACCTTGTAGCCGCCTGGTCCGGCGCGAACCTGAACGTCGAAACCCACGGTAATGACATCGCTGGGGGGAAGGTTGCTTTCCTCGTAGACGGATACGAGGGCCGAGTCGATCGGGAGTCCTGCGGGGCCCGTCACCATTCCCGTTACGGGGAAGCCCTTGTACCGATAATCGTAGCGGGTCACGGGCGCGGTGATCCGAATGCCAGGGATTTGCACGCCGGAAAACCCGGACTGGTAATCGAAGTTGCTCCCTACCCAGAGGTCGTACACACCTTCCGTTGCCTCGAACCGAAACGCCCCCGCGCTGTCCGTCTTCGCCCGGAGCGGGCCGCTCGACACATACTCCCGAGGATGGAACACGAGCATGAGGGGGATATCGGCGATGGGATTTCCTTCGGGGTCCCGAACGGTGCCCTCCAGGACAGCTCTTTGAACCGGCTTCTGCGCGACGTTCGTAGCGCAGGAAGCAATCGTTGCCACCATCACGACGGCGGCCAAGCGTGCCAGGACGGTGCTCAGGCGAGCGTGAAACGGGTCAGAACCGAACGCCGACATTTGCCGCAACCGTTTTGAGGGCCTCGAACGTTCGTGGACCCACGTAGATCACTCGCCCCTCGAGGTCGTAGTACTCGACCCGACTCGCGTAGAGATCCACGCTCCCCTCGAGTGATACGAAATGGCTCCGACCAATCGAACGGGAGAGGCCTAGGCCTCCGGTGAGCGTTCCCGCGGAGGAATCATGGGCGTCGTTGAAATTCATCGCTACTCCACCCACCCCCGCGAAAACGTACGGCCGCGTCGCGCCTCCGAGCAGGTCCATGCGAGCCACGCCGCGCAAGGCACTGATGGTGGCGGTCCGATTTGTCGAGACCCGAACGGGGGCGCTGAAGAGGTAGTCGATCCCGAATGATGCGCGATCGGTGATGCCAAGTCCCATCCGGATCCCCGCGCAGAAGTCGTCGCCGAGGCCGAGCTCCTGATTGAAGAACCGGACCCCTCCCGCCAGTTGGATGGTGATCGGCCGTTCCGAGGCCCCGGCCGGCTGGGCCCTCAAGGCAAGAAGCGTCGCGGTCAGAACCGGCATCCAAAGCCTGCGGGTGAAAAGGGAGCGAAGGGGCCACCTTCGAACGCGTTGCACGGGATGCCTCCAGCCGGTTTGGAATGCTCACAAAGACTCGAGCAGGCTTGTGGGAGGGTACGCTTCCGTGTACCATCGATATCTTGCTCCCACACCGTAACGACTTGCAAGAACTCACGCTGAGCCAGGAGAAGGCAGGAATTCCATGACCCGCCGCGAACGCATCCGGAAGACGATTCAGGGCGAGCGCACCGACCGGCCGCCCATGTCGTTCTGGAGGCATTTCTACCACCGCGAGGGGACGGCCAAGGACCTGGCGGACGCCATGCTGGAGTTCCAGAAGAAGTACGACTGGGACTTCATGAAGGTCAATCCGCGCGCCTCCTATCATGTGGAGGATTGGGGCGTGAAGACCAAGCGCCCGGGTGGGGGCCCGCTCGACAAGCCCAAGGTGGTCCAGTCGCCGGTGAAGGAGCCCGCGGACTGGGACACGATCCGTCCTCTGGATCCCACGAAAGGGACGCTGGGCGAGATGCTCGATGCCGAGGAGCGGATCGCCGCCGAGATCCAGGGCGATACCGACTGGATCATGACCGTGTTCAATCCCATCTCGATCGCCGCGGATCTCGTGAACGACGACGCGCGTTTCCGGGAGCATCTGCGCCATCATGGGGAGCGCGTCCACGCGGCGCTCCGCGCGATCACCGACACCTTCGCCGCGTTCACCCGCGAAACGATGCAGCGCGGCGCCTCGGGGATCCTGTTCGCGACCACCGACTACGGCAACGCCTCGCGGATCGACAAGGCGCTGCTGGAGGAATTCGGCCGCCCCTATGACCTGCGTGTGCTCGAGGAGGCGAAGCAGGGTTTCCTCAATACGATCCATGTGTGCGGTCCGAACGCGTTCGTCCGGGAGCACCTGGACTATCCGGTCTCGATCCTGTCCTGGGCCGATCACGACCCCGGCAATCCATCCATCTCCGAGATGAAGAAGGCCACCAGCCTGACCCTCATGACCGGGATCGACCACGAGCGCGTCATGGTTCAGGGGCCGCCGGAGGCGGTGCAGGCTCAGGCGCGCGCGGCCATCGAGGAAGCACAGGGCGCGCGGTTCATCCTGGCTCCGGGCTGCGCCGTGCCGTCGGCCGCGCCGGAGCGCCACTACGCCGCCGCGAGGGAGGCCGTGCTCGCATGCGCCTGACCGCATTCAAGTCCAAGATACACCGCGCCACCGTCACCGAGGCCGACCTGAACTACGAGGGCTCGATCACGATCGACGCGGACCTGATGGACGCGGCCGACATTCTCCCGCACGAGCAGGTGCAGATCCTGAACGTGAACAACGGCGTGCGGTTCGACACGTACGCGATCCGCGGACCGCGCGGATCGGGCGTGATCTGCCTCAATGGTCCCGCGGCGCGCCTCGCGCACGTCGGCGACACGGTGATCATCCTCACCTACGCGGCGATGGAGCGGGAAGAGCTCCTGCGGCACGTTCCAACTGTCGTCTTCGTCGACGAGAAGAACCAGATCCGCCGGCCCGAAGGCGCGCAGGCCCCCAAAGGCCGGAGCTGACGGCGATGCATCGCTCCCCGCTCATTCACGTGACGTTGTTCGCGTGTGCCATCCTGGGCCTCGGCGCGAAGAACGCGACGCCTCCCAGCACGCCCACCGCGGCTGTCGCAGAGAAGCCGGTCCTGGACGTGCTCACGATCGAGGGCGCCATCCAGCCCATCTCGGCGCAGACCATCGTGCAGGCGATCGGGCGTGCCGAGCGCGACAAGCGCGAGGCGCTGGTGATCCTGCTCGACACGCCGGGCGGTCTCGACACCGCCATGCGCGACATCGTGAAGCGCATCCTGATCTCCGAGGTTCCAGTCGTGGTCTACGTGGCGCCGGCGGGGAGCCGCGCGGCCTCGGCCGGAACCTTCATCGCGTACGCGGCCCACGTCTCGGCCATGGCGCCGGGGACCGCGATCGGGGCGGCCACGCCGGTGAATCTCGGCGGGGGCGGCATGGACTCGACGATGGCCCACAAGGTGCAGAACGACGCGGTCAGCTACATCCGATCGCTCGCCGCGCAGCGCGGACGGAACGCGGAATGGGCGGAGAAGGCGGTCCGCCAGGGGGGCTCCCTTCCCGAGGACGAGGCGCTGAGGCTCCACGTCGTCGACTACCTGGCCCGCGATCTCGACGATCTGGCGAAGAAGATGGACGGCCGGCAGGTGACGGTGGGGGGACTCACCCGCACGCTCCATACCAAGGACGCGGTCCGGCATGCAACGGCCGCGAGCTGGAGGCAGAAGCTCCTCGGACGGATCATCGATCCCAATGTCGCGTACATTCTCTTCATCCTCGGCTTCTACGGCCTTCTCTTCGAGCTCTCCAATCCCGGCGCCATCCTGCCCGGCATCGTCGGGGGGATCTGCATTCTCCTCGCCTTCCTGGCGTTCCAGGCCCTTCCGGTGAACCTGACCGGCGTGTTCCTGATTCTCTTCGCCATGCTCCTGTTTCTCGTCGACGTCAAAGTGCAGAGCCATGGGCTGCTCTCGGTAGGAGGAATCGTGTCGCTGGTGCTGGGCTCGCTGATCTTGATGAGCGGAGAGGGGGGGAGCATGCGTATCTCGCTCTCGGTGATCCTCACGGTAGCCGTGGTGACGGTGCTATTCTTCGCCTTCGTCATAGGCGCGGGCTATCGCGCGCTCCAGAGAAAGCCGGTCACGGGGCGCGAGGGTCTCCTGGGCGAGCGCGGCGTCGCGATGACGGATCTGGGATCGGGGGAGGGGCGGGTGTTCGTGCACGGGGCATACTGGGCGGCGGAAGCGGACGATCGAATCGAGAAAGGCGCGCCCGTGGTCGTCGAGCACGTCGACGGCCTCAGGCTGCGCGTCCGGAAGGCGTAGGGAGGGGGCAAGGCGATGGTTTCTGTTTCCGCGGCGGTGCTGATCTTTCTGGCGGTGATGATTTTCTCCAGCTCGATCAAGATTCTGCGCGAATACGAGCGCGGGGTCATCTTTCGGCTCGGGCGGGCGATCGGAGCCAAGGGTCCGGGGCTCATCATCCTCATTCCCATCGTGGACAAGATGGTTAAGGTCCAGCTCCGCACGGTCGCGATGGACGTGCCGTCCCAGGACGTGATCACGAAGGACAACGTCTCGGTGAAGGTGAACGCGGTGATCTACTTCCGCGTTCTCGACGCGAACCGCGCGGTCCTCGAGGTGGAGAACTATCTCTACGCCACCTCCCAGATCGCGCAGACCACGCTCCGGAGCACGCTGGGCGAGTCGGACTTAGACGAGCTTCTCTCCAAGCGCGAGAAGATCAACCAGGAGCTTCAGGTCGTGATCGACCGGCACACCGAGCCCTGGGGAATCAAGGTCAGCACGGTCGAGGTGAAGAACGTGGATCTTCCGCAAGAGATGCAGCGCGCCATCGCCCGCCAGGCGGAGGCCGAGCGCGAGCGCCGCGCCAAGGTGATCAACGCCGAAGGAGAGCTCCAGGCCAGCCAGAAGCTTACCGAGGCGGCCGGGGTCCTCGCCACGCAGCCGCTCGCGATGCAGCTTCGCTACCTCCAGACGCTGGCCGAGATCGCGACCGAGAACAACTCGACGACCGTCTTCCCGATTCCCATCGATCTCTTCGAGCCGCTCATCCGGGCGCGGCTGGCCGCGGAGTCCAAGAAGTGACACGGGAGAGCCGGTGAGCGAGCGATACGACGTCGCCATCCTGGGCGGCGGCCCCGGAGGCTATGTGGCCGCGATCCGCGCGGGCCAGCTCGGCCTCAAGGTAGCGCTGGTCGAGAAGGCGAAGGTGGGCGGGACCTGCCTTCACTGGGGCTGCATTCCGACCAAGGCGCTGCTGGAATCCGCCGAGGTTCTTCTCCTCGCGCGGCGCGCCGGCGAGTTCGGCGTCCGCGTCTCGGAAGCCTCCCTCGATCTCAAGGCCGCGATGGAGCGGAAGGATCGGGTGGTGAAGAAGAACTTCATGGGCACCGAATCCCTGCTGAAGAAGAACAAGGTAGTCAGGATCAACGGCGATGGCCGCCTCAAGGCGAAGGACAAGATCGAGGTGACCGACGCGGCGGGAGCGAAGAGCGAGGTCCTGGCGAACGCCATCGTGCTGGCCACCGGGTCGCGCGTGGGGTCCTTGCCCATGGCGCCGGTGGATGGAACGGTGGTGATCTCGAGCGACGACATCCTGAGCCTCGATCGCGTGCCGGAATCCCTGCTCGTGATCGGCGCGGGCGCGGTGGGCGTCGAATTCGCGTCCATCTACCATACATTCGGATCGAAGGTGATCCTGGTCGAGCGGGAGCCGCGTCTCGTGCCGATCGAGGACGCGGAGATCTCCGACGCCCTGCAGCGCGCGTTCACGCGCCAGGGCATCGAGGTTCTGGTGGGCGCCTCGATCCAGAACGCGCGCGTCGAAGGGGACCAAGCCTGGAGCGAGGTCCTGGTCCAGGGGCAGGTCCAGCGCTATCACACCGATCGGGTGCTGATGGCCGCGGGCCGGAAGCCCAATACGGAGGGCCTCGGTCTGGAGACTCTGGGGGTCGCGACCGAGCGGGGGTTCGTGCGCGTCAACGACATGATGGAGACGAACGTTCCGGGCGTCTACGCCATCGGGGACATCGTGCCCGGTCCCGCGCTCGCCCACGTGGCCTCGCATGAGGGCGTGGTCGCCGTCGAGAAGATCGCGGGCAGAAATCCCCATCCGGTCAACTACCAGGCGATCCCGAACTGCACCTACTGCCATCCCCAGATCGCGAGCGTTGGGTTGACCGAGGCGCAGGCGCGCGCCTCCGGCCGCGCCGTGAAGACCGGCAAGTTTCCCTTCATCGCCAATTCGAAGGCGAGCATCCTGGGGCAGGGGGATGGATTCGTGAAGGCGGTATCGGACGCCACGAGCGGAGAGCTTCTGGGCGTCCACATCATCGGCGTGCAGGCCACCGAGCAGATCGCGGAGTCGGTGGTCGCCCGCCATTTCGAGGCGACCGCGCTCGAGCTGGCCGAAGTGGTTCACGCGCATCCCACCCTTGCCGAGGCGACCATGGAAGCCATGCTCGCGACCGATGGACGACCGATCCATTTCTGACGACCGGAGGCGCGAGGCCGGCGAGAAGCGGAAGCCGCTCCGGTCCTACCAGAGGCTGAGCCTCACGCCCGCGCCGCCGCGCCGGCCGGACTGGCTCAAGGCGCGCATCCCGTCGGGCCGCGCCTACATGGAAACCAAGGCGATTCTGCGCACCCTCGATCTCCACACGGTGTGCGAGAGCGCCAACTGCCCGAACATCGGGGACTGCTTCTCGCGGCACACCGCCACCTTCCTCATCCTGGGCAACGTGTGCACGCGCTCCTGTCCCTTCTGCGACATCCGGAGCGGGAAGCCGCTCCCGGTGGATCCCGAGGAGCCGGCGCGGGTGGCCCAGGCGGTCGGGAAGCTGGGGCTGCGCTACGTCGTCGTGACGTCCGTGAACCGCGACGAGCTGCCGGATGGTGGCGCGTTCCAGTTCGCCGCGGTGATCCGCGCCATCCGCGCCGAGAATTCCGCGGCCCGCGTCGAGGTGCTCATCCCGGATTTCCTGGGGAGCCGGGACGCGCTTGCATGCGTGCTCGACGCATCACCCGACGTGCTGAACCACAACATGGAGACGGTGAAGCGGCTCTATCCGCGCGTGCGTCCCGCGGGCCGGTACCCGCGCTCGCTCGAGCTTCTGCGCCGCGTGACCGAGATCAAGCCCGGCATCCCGGCCAAGTCGGGCATCATGCTGGGAGTGGGGGAAACGGTCGAGGAAGTGGAGGAGCTCATGCGCGACCTCAGAGACCACGGGTGCTCGATGGTCACCCTGGGCCAGTACCTGCCTCCGTCGGGCTCCCATCTGCCGCTCGAGCGCTACGCGCCGCCGGAGGAATTCGCACACTACCGGACGTACGGGCTCTCGCTCGGCTTCCGGCAGGTCGCGTCGGGCCCTCTGGTGCGAAGCTCCTACCACGCGGACGAGCAGGCGGGCGAGACGCTTCACATCGCCTGAGCGGCCCAGCGCACCCAGCCCAGCGCACCCTAGAGCAGCGCCCCCTGGAGAATGATCTTCGCGGCCGTGAAGTAGATGATGAGCCCCGTGACGTCCACGAGGGTCGCGACGAACGGGGCCGAGGCGCTCGCCGGATCGGCTCCCAGCCGCCTGAGCAAGAATGGAAGCATCGAGCCCACGAGCGTGCCCCACAGCACGACCCCCACGAGGCTCGAGGCAACCGTCAGCGCGATGAGCAGATGGTGCGGCCCATAGGTGTGGAAGAGCACCTGCCAGAGGAGAATGCGCGCGGTTCCGATCGCCGCGAGAATGAGCCCCAACCCCAGCCCCGAGATGAACTCGCGCCGGACGACGACCCACCAGTCGCGAAGGCGCACCTCGCCGAGGGCCATTGCGCGGATCACGAGCGTGGTCGCCTGGCTTCCCGAGTTCCCGCCGCTGCTGATCACCAGCGGCACGAAGAGCGCCAGAACTACCGCGTGCGCGATCTCCTCTTGGAAGTAACCCATCGCGGTCGCGGTCAGCGTCTCGCCGATGAAGAGCGCGGCGAGCCAGCCCGCGCGCTTCTTGATCATGTCGAAGATCGCGATGCGCAGATACGGCGCGTCGATCGGCGCCGTACCTCCGATCTTCTGGATGTCCTCCGTGGCCTCCTCGCGGACCACGTCCACGATATCGTCCAGGGTCACGATGCCCTTCATGTGTCCCTGCTCATCGACGACCGGGAACGCCACGAGACGATACGTCGCGAAGAGGCGGCTCAGGTCCTCCTGATCCATCTTCTCGAGAACCGTGATCAGATCGGTTTGCATGATCTCCGAGACGATCTGCTCGGGCTTCGCCGAGAGCAGCTTCCGGAAGGAGACGATCCCGCGCAGCTTTTGCTCCGGGTCGATCGCGTAGGCGTAATTCAGGGCGCCCACGCGGTCGGAGGCCTGGCGGCGTAGATACGTGATGGCCTCATCGGCGCTCATCTCGGGGCGGACGCGGATGTACCGAGGATTCATGAGCCCGCCCGCGTCGTCCTCGGCGTAGGCCAGGAGGCCGTTCACTTCCTTGCGTGTCGTGTCGTCCAGGTGATGCAGCAGCTCCTCGCGCTCGTCGTGCGGGACTTCCTGCACCAGGTCGGCCGCGTCGTCCGGAGGGAGGAGCCTCATCCACGATCGGCGCTCGGGAGAGGGCAGGGCTCGAATGAGCTCCGCCTGATCGCGCGCGCTCAAGCTCAGGAACAGATCCTCCGCCTCGGGGCGCGGCAACGCCTGGAAGCTCTCTAGTCGATCCTCCGGGACGAGCAGCTGCCATGCTTCCAGGAGGTCTTCGGCGGAAAGACGCTCGGCGACATTCGATTCGAGATCGGGCGGCATGGAAATCCCCCAAGGTCACGGTCCGCTCGGGATCCAGGGAGAGGATCGCGAGCGGACATCGTAGTGGATCGGTTTGTCCCCCAGCAACATCCGGCTTGGAGAAAAAGCGCCTTTTCGGCTGTATTTGACATGGACAGCACCGGACCTCCTGATAAACTCGTGCGCATCCCGTGAAACACGCTCTTCTTCAACGCTTCCTGACCGCGGCCGTTCTCTCCCTCGCCGGCTTGTACCCAGGCTCCAGTGCCCATGCGGCCGGCCCGGCGCGGGTTCCGGCTACCGGCGCTACTCCCGCGCGCGTTCCGAACGCAGGTGCTCCTCGGCCGCCCGCCGCCACAGGACCGGACGCCGAGGTTCTGGCCGTCGTCGATGGAATCCCCATCTCGAAGCTTCAGTGGGACCGCCTGGCCGATCCCTATTTCCAGGAAGTCGAGGCGCGGGCGGGGAGAGGCCTCACCGAGGACGAGAAGACGCTGCTCCGGAAGAATGTCTTACAAGAATTGATCCGCGAGCGCCTCTGGGTCGCGGACGCCAAGCGGCGCGGATTCGTCGCGACCGACGCGGAGCTGGACGCGCGGCTCCAGAGGAACGACTACTTCAAGACGAACGGCAAGTTCGATCCGGCCAAGTTCCGGCGGTTCAAGTTCGCCCCCGAATCGAACTACCACGAGATTTCCAATCAGGTGCGGAATGCCGTGCTTCTGGACAAGTACGTCGCGTGGATGAAGATTCGTTACGCCGTCCCGGAGGCTCAGCTCCGGAAGGAATTCCAGAGCAGGACGGCGCAGGCCTCCGTCCGGTATCTCTGGGTCACGCCGGATCTGGTCTCGCTCGAGCCCCAGGCGACGGCCGACCAGATCCGCGCCTATTACGAGCGGCACTCCGAGGAATTCCGGTCACCCGAGGAGGCGCGGCTCACGTACATCCGGGTCCCGGTCGAGTCGGGCCCCGGCGCATCGGATTCCCTGCGCGCCGCCGCGGAGCTACGCGCGCTTTCCACCGCGAGGGCCCTGATCGTATCCCTCCGCGCGGGACACGCCCCGGAGAAGCTGGCCAAGGATTTCGGAGGCATCAAGGACACGGGAATCTTTCGGGTCGGGGATCCCATTCGCGGCCTCGGCCGGTCGGACGCCCTGGCCGCCGCGGCCGGCACCGCCAAGCCTAAGGTGTGGATGCCGGAGCCGATCCGCGTCGGGCCCTACTTCCTGGTGGCGCGGCTCGAGGAGCACCACGACCCGAGCACGCGCGCCTTCCGCGACGCGGCTCCGCTCGTGAAGCGTCGCGCGGACGCCGAGGCTCGGGACGCCGTCATCGATTCGCTCGCCCGCCAGGACTACGCCGCCCGGCGGGAGCGCTATCGCCTCCCGCAGCTCTCCGCTGAGATCATTGCCCGGGCCACGGGCTCGTTCACGGACCCGCGTCCCGTCTCCGAGCGCGACGTGACGCGGACTCTCGAGCGCATCCGGAAGAGCCAGGGACTGCCGGACACGGCGAGCGCCTGGGCGGACTCGATCATGAAGACCCTGCCCGACCTGGTGCGGAAGGAGCGCCGGCTGGACCTCGCGTTCCGGACGATGGGGGAGGCCGCGGAGCGACTCCGGCACGGCGAGAAGGCCGAGGAGGTGGCGAAGCGGTACGGCGCCGTGGTCGATCCCGTCACGATCTACAAGGGGCAGCCTCCCCTGGCGCCGTCGCTTCTCGAAGGGGCGTTCCTCGATTCGCTGTACCGGGTCTCCGCCGGCTCTGTGGCCGGACCCCGCGTGATGCGCGACTCGGTCTTCGTGGCTCGCGTGACCGGGATGGACGTCCGGTACCAGCCGCCCTACGAAGCGATCCGTCCCATGGCCCACGCCGAGGTGGAGGCAAGGCGAAAGGAGGAAACGGATCGGATGGGCGAGGCGTTCTTCGACGCCCACAGGGACCGCTACCGGACGCCGCAGCGCTGGCTGTTCGATTACGTCCTGTTCCACAAGCTGAAGCCGGACTCAGCCCCGGTCCCGGCCGATTCGATCCGTGTCTACTACGAGCAGCACCCGCTGGAATTCACGGTCCCGGCGCGCGCGCACGCCCGGCACATTCTCATCGGATTTCGCCCCGGAGATGGCCCCGCAGCCAGAACCCAGGCCCGGAAGAAGGCGGCGGCCGCCCTGGCGCGGGTGAAGGCCGGCGAGGATTTCGGCGCGCTCGCCAGGGAGCTCTCCGACGACCGCGGCTCGGCCGCGCAGGGCGGGGACTTGGGGGAGATCACGCGGGGGCAGGTCGTGAAGGAGTTCGGAGACGCCGCGTTCGCGCTCAAGCCGGGCGAGGTGAGCTCCTTGGTCGAGACCCAGTTCGGCTTCCACATCATCAGGCTCGAGAGCATGGTCCCTCAGCGGCTCCGCACGCTCGAGGATTCCCGCGCCGAGATCCGGGGCGTGCTCGGCGAGAGCATCGTGGATTCGCTCGCGCGCATGGAGGCGGCTTCGTTCGCGGAGGCGGCGTCGAGACCCGGCGCGCAATTCACGGACCTCGCCAAGGCGCGCGGGGGCATGGTCTCCTCCGGACCTGTCGGCGCGCGCGACCCGGTCCCGGGGCTGGGGCCCCTTCCGGACATGGCCGAGACGATCGGAACGCTTCCGGAAGGCGGCGTGTCGCGGCCGATCCCGGTCGAGGGAGGGTTCGTGGTGGCTCGGCTCTCGCGCTCCCTCGCCCCGCGGCCGGCGACCTTCGCCGAGTCGAAGGAACAGGCAGTCCTGGACATGCAGATCGAGCGAAGGCGGTCGGCCGCGGACTCGATTTCAGCCGCGCTCGAGCGCGACCTCGGCGCTGGAAAGGATCTCGAGACCCTCGCGCTGCCCCTCGGGGGGCTCAAGCTCTCCCGCTCGTTTCCGCGCCGCGGGCCCGTCCCGGACCTGGCCCGCGATTCGACCCTCGCGCGGGATTCGACCCTCTACGACGAGATCTTCGCCGGGCGCCCCGGCAGAACGTTGAAGCCGCGCCGAGGGGCGCTGGGGACCCTGTTCGCCGCGGTGGATTCCGTCAGGACGCTGAGCCCGAATCAATACGCGGAGCACCGCGAGGAGCTGAAGGAGGAGCTTTTCGAGCAGCGCACCGCCGCCTGGACGGAACAGCTTCGCGCACGCGCCAAGATCCAGCTTCTGAGAAAGGACCTCAAGCTGTAGGAATGCCCCTTGCGCGCCGCGCGATTCATCCCCTAGCATCGCGCTACCTCGGCTCACACACCCGACCCCGCTCCCGGGAGGAAATCGGGATGCGGCGGAAGATACGATCCACGATCGAAGACATGGAGAATGGTGAGCGCCCGCGCGAGCGGTTGCTCGGCTCGGGTCCGGGCGTGCTCACGGACGCGGACCTGGTCGCGGTGCTGTTCGGCACGGGAAGCGCGGCGGAGGGGGTTCTCGAGCTGTCCACGCGCGTCACGGCAGCCATCCCGCTGCGTCAGCTCCATCGGGTCCCCGTGGAAGAGCTTCTACAAGTAAAGGGGATGGGACCCGCGCGCGCCGCACAGCTTCTCGCGGCCGCCGAGCTGGGCCGGCGGCTCTGGCCTGACGGCGACGCCGCCGCCCTCGTGCGCGGGCCCGAGACGGTGTTCGACCTGACGCGCGACATCCGGGCCGCGAATCGGGAACACTTCGTAGGTTTCTACCTCAACTCCCGGAACCAGGTGCTCCGGCGCGAGATCATCTCCATCGGCAGCCTGAACGCGAGCATCGTCCACCCGCGTGAGGTTTATCAGCCTGCGATCGCGGTCTCGGCGGCGAGCCTCATTCTCGCGCATAATCATCCGTCCGGAGATCCGACGCCCAGCGAGGAGGACGTGGCCATCACCCGCCGTCTCGTGGAGGCGGGACGGATCCTGGGCATCGATATCCTCGACCACGTCGTGGTCGCGAAGGACGCGTACGCGAGCTTCAAGGAACGAAAGCTCCTCCATGCCTAGATTTCCGCTTCTCGCCGCCGCGCTTCTCCTCGCCGCCCTGACCGGCTGCTCCGGCAGCCAGGGAGCGCGGCCCTCGCTTCCCGGCGATTCGGCCTCCATCCCGGCACTCCTGGCTCAGGCGGATTCCGCGGCCGCGCGCGGCGCTCCGGGCGAAGCGCGCGATCTCTATGTCCGGGCCGCGGACGCGGCGAAGCGCGCGGGGGTCCGGGACCTCGAGTTCCGGGCGGATCTCGGCGCGGGACAGGCGTCGCTCGCGCTATCGGAGCCCGACGACGCCCGCCGATCCCTGGCCCGCGCCCTGGAGCTCAAACCGGGGAGCGCGGCGTCGCACGACGCGATGGGGCGCCTGTACACGGCGACCCGAAGATATCTCGACGCGAAGACCGAGCTCGATCGAGCGGCCGCGCTCGACACTCTGAGCGCCGAGCCTCTGTATCACCTGGGTCTCGCCTATCAGCAGGCGGGAAACCCCACGCTTGCGGCCGAGGCGTTCTCCCGCGCGCTCGCCCGCGATCCGGGCCATGTCCCCTCGCTGGCGGGACTGGGCTCGGTGCTGGATTCGCGTTACACGGCGGCGGGACTTCCGGAAGGTTATGCCGCGCTCCGGACGCACCCGAGCGTCTCGCTCGGCGAGCTGGGTGTCATGCTGGCGGCTGAGCTGGGGCAGGATCCCGAACGCCCGAGCTGGCGGCGCGGCAAGGACCTTCCCTCGGACACCGAGGAGGCGCGCGGAGCGTGGGGCGAACGGTGGGTCCGGGTTTCCATGGCGCGCGGGTGGATCCGGGCCTTCCCCGACGGGTCCTACCATCTCTCGGATCCGGTGACGCGCGGGGCGCTGGCGCTTCTTCTAGCGGAGATCGCGGGAGCGGCGGCCCCCGCTTTGCGCGCGGCGACCGAACCCTTTCCCGATATCGGTCGCCGACATTATCTTGCCGCGGCGGCGAGGCGCGCCGTGGAGCTGGGGCTTCCGCTCCGATCGGAGGGGCGTTTTGAGCCGTGGGCATCGGCCACCGGATCGGAGGCGCTCTCGGCTTTGATGGGCCTTGCCCGCAAGATTGGAGTCGAACCCGTGGTATCAGAGGAACCAATGAAGGGGAACATGGTAAAATAGAGATGTGACCCGCTCCCGCGCGCTTGCTTCCAGACTCGCAATCTGTCTCGTCGCGAGCGGAGCGCTAGGAACCGCAACTGAATCCTATGCAGCGAATTACAGCCCACCTTCCAGACGCTCCACGATCCAGCGCGGCCCAGGCGACGTGGTCCCCATCCGTTCCCTCCGTGGGGCGCCGAGGGTGTACCGGAGCGGGCAGGCGAATCAGGTGGGCGATACGGTCTGGGTTTACCGGGACAGCCTCGAGACCCTGTCGAGCCCCGGGAACGAGGGCGGGTACACGCACCAGGACGCCTCGTACCAGCCAGCGGCCTGGCACATCGATACTCTTTACGGATGCCAGGGGCACTCCTTCTGGTGCGGCCGGGTCGACTCGAGCTGGACCCTGGACGCCAATCGCATGGGCTACGACAATAACTGGACGCAGATCCTGTCCAACTACGTCAGCCTCACGGGCGCCGTGAGCCCGGTGAAGCTTTCCTTCCGGCAGCAGCTCAACATCGAGTCGGGATTCGATTTCGCCTCGTTGCAGGTGCTCGATCTCGACGATTCCTGGATCCAGCTTGCCCAATGGACCGGCGTGGTCCATGGAGCCTCGGGCGCACCGTGCGATACCTTCACGGTCCAGATCCCGGACTCCATCATCGCCAAGTACAACCCGATCAAGTTCCGCTTCGTCTTCACGAGCGACATCGAGGGCTCTTCGTCGGATGGGCTCGCCGGCGCCGTGGACGGCTGGTCGGTGGACAACGTGACCGTGAAGGCGGGTCTCAACGATCTCCGATTCTTCGACGATTTCGAGTTCGGTCCGGGCACCTGGGTCGTTTCCACGTTCCCGGCGGTGGGCGACTTCTGGCGGGTCCAGGCGAATCCTCCCGGGGAACAGATCTGCACCACCAACACGTCCAAGGTCTGGAACGTGACGAATCCGACGACCGGCTCCTTGACCACGCGGATGGACGACAAGCTGATCAGTCCGCCCGTTTTCGTGAACCGCTCCGACAAGGTATTCCTGGCGTTCGACGTGTACCGGAATCTTCCGCTCCAGGCCTGCTTCTACTACAACGCGAAGGTGCGCACGCGGAACGCCGGGGATCCGGCATGGTCCCTGTGGACCTCGGCCTCCAGCACGATCTACGGCGGCAACGAGAAGGAGTGGATGCGCCAGTTGCTGACCCTGCCGGGCGCTTCGGGCAAGGACTCGATGGAGTTCATGCTCAACGTGAAGGACTACTCCGAGATTTACTGCGGCGGCGTTTCCACGCCGTCCGGGACCGCTGTCTACTTCGACAATCTGGCGGTCGGGGTTATCGGGCTCGCTTCTCCCTCCATCTCCGCCTCGGAGGAGGATCTCTTCCAGGACACGTTCAACACGGTGCCTTTCTTCTCGAACGACAACTTCAATACTCCATTGGGCGACAGCGCCTCCGTCCGGCTCTCGGCGTCGCGCGGTCTGAAGCAGGCGTCCTTCTTCTATAGTCTGAATGGGGGATCGTTCCTGAGCCTGCCACTCACGCCGTTCGGTGCCGCGATCCCGACGGCTTATTCGGCCGACGTTCCCGCGGCCTCGTACGCGAGCGGGACGCAGCTTCAATACTACTTCTCGGTGACGGATTCCCTGAACGACACGTCGACGCTTCCGCCGGACGCGCTGGCGAATTCCCACTACTTCACGGCGACCGTGCTGCCGGCGATCCAGAGCGCTTCCACCATGTGCGCGGGCAACACGGCCAACGTGCTGTACGTCAACGACTACCTGGGCGTGGATGGCGGCACCGCCATGGACCAGGCGCTCACGGCGGTGGGACTGCGATTCGACCGCTACGACGTGAACGCGCCGACGCGCGGGCTCGGTAACTCGCCCGGCGGCGCATTACCGGGGGATCCCGCCCGGATCTGGCCCGGGGTCTCCGCGTCGGCACTCGGGGTGTATTCCGGGATCATCTGGGACGTGGGAGAACGCTCCGCGTTGACGCTGTCGGCCGAGGATCAGCGGCTCTTGCAAGCCTGGCTCAAGCTACCGGGCGGGAACCGCGGCCTCCTCGCGGCCGGGGACAATCTCGCCTACGATCTCTCCGCCAACGGGAAAGACATCGGCACGTTCCTGACGTGCGCGCTCGGCACGACCTATCTGCGCGACGTCTGGGAGACCGTGCCCCAGGATTCGCTCCAGCCGGTCACGAGCGGCGCCGCCGGCACGAGGATCGCGCTCGAACCCTTCACGCTGGACGGACAGTGTCCCCACCTGAACCGCTTCGACGCGCTGGCGGCCTCCTCGTGCGCGGGCCCCAAGGCGCGCGCCTGGATCACCTACCCCAATGCGGTCGCGGCCTCGGTGGAAATGAGTGACTCCGTGGGCGTGGTGGCCGATTCCTCGCGCTCGGTGCTCTTGGGATTCAGCCTGGGATTCATTTCCAGCGCCTCGCGACGGAACCTTCTTCTCTACCGGACCCTGGTCGACGAATTCGAGATCCCGACCTGCTACGTCGCGACCGGGGTGGACGAGACGGCCGCGGCCGCTTCGCCCCGGGCGCGGCTCTTCAACGCGGCCCCGAACCCGTTCAATCCGTTCACCATGATCCGGTTCTCGCTGTCTCGACCAGCCAAGGTCCGGCTCCTGGTCTTCGACGTCTCGGGCGCGCGAGTCCGAGGCCTTGCCGACGCGCCGATGCCTGCGGGGGAGCACCGTTTCGTCTGGGATGGCACGAACGATCGCGGGAGAAGCCTCGCGAGCGGCGCCTATTTCTACCGGCTGGAGGCGGACGGAGAGGTCCAGGCGAAAAAGCTCATCCTCTTGCGCTGAAACCGGTCTGGGTCTACCATCTTGGTCGAACTGCAGACATCCTTCGGGGCGGGGTGAAAGTCCCCACCGGCGGTGAGAGCCCGCGAGCCAGGGTCCTGGACCCTCGGCAGATCCGGCGAAATTCCGGGGCCGACAGTCAAAGTCTGGATGGGAGAAGGATGACCACATGAGTGGAAGCGTCCGGCCTCAGGGCCGCGTGCGCCCCGCGGGTGTCTGCCTGCGGGGTTCTTTTTTTATGAGCATGCGGATCTCATCTGTGGGGAAGGTCGAGCCAGGCCGGGCGGTGCCACGCCCCGTCCCGGCGGCCGAGACCCAGGCGATGCGCGAGGCGATCCGTCTCGCGCGGCGCGGCATCGGAACGACCCACCCAAATCCTCGCGTCGGCGCCGTGATTCTCCGAAACGGAGAGATCGTGGGCCAGGGCTTTCACGCGCGGGCCGGCGAGGCGCACGCGGAGGTGCGCGCGCTGGAACAGGCCGGAAAGCGCGCCCGCGGGGCCACCCTCGTCTCCACGCTCGAGCCGTGCGCGCATCAGGGGCGGACCCCGCCCTGCGTCCGGGCGGTTCTCGCGGCGGGTATCCGGCGCGTGGTCGTCGGCATGCGCGATCCCAACCCACTGGTGAACGGCCGGGGCCTGAAGGCGCTCCGCGCCGCCGGCGTGGAGATCGTCGAAGGAGTGCGGGCGGAGGAATGCCGCGATCTAAACCCGGCCTACTTGAAATTCATGGCCACCGAGCTGCCGTGGATCATGCTCAAGTCCATGGTCTCCTTCGACGGCCGCGTCGCGAGCGAGCGCGGTGATTCGCGCGGGCTCGGCGGAGACGAGCAGCAGAGGCTCTGTCATGGCCTCCGCGCGCGGCACGATGCCATCCTCGTGGGCATCGGGACCGTGTTACAGGACGACCCCGAGCTGACCGTGCGGCTGGCCCGGGGCAGGAATCCCCTCCGCGTCGTGCTCGATTCGCGTCTTCGGACTCCACGGGGCTCGCGTCTCGTCCTTTCGGCGGAGCGGGCGCCCCTGGTCATCGCCACGGTCTCGGAGGACCAGGCGGCGATGGAGGCGCTCACGGCCCGGGGAACCGCGGTCTGGCGCTTTACGCCCGGCCCCGATGGAAGGGTGCCGCTCTCCGCGATGTTCCGGCGCCTGGCGGCGGAAGGACATCTCTCGATCCTGGTGGAGGGCGGTCCGACCGTGCACACGGCGATTCTTCGCGAGGGACTGGCCGATCGCGTGGCGATCGGGATCGCGCCCGTGATCCTGGGAGGAGCGAGCGCTCCCTCGTGGACGCGCGATCTGGGGCTCTCGCGCCTGGACGAGGGGATCGAGCTCACGTCCCTCGTGACGCGCCGCGTGGGGCGCGACGTCTGGATCGAAGGATCGCTGCGCGGGAGGCGCGATGTTTAGCGGGATCGTCGAGCGGATCGGACGCGTCGAAGGGATCGAGCGCGCGGGAGATGGCGGTGCGCATCTCGCCATCCGCGCGGACTTCGCATCGGTCGTTTCGCCCGGCGCGAGCGTCGCCGTGAACGGGGTCTGCCTCACCGTGGAGCGCGCGGGGGAGGGCCTGCTCCATGCGACCGCGGTGCCGGAGACGCTTCGCCGGACGACGCTTGGCGCGCTCACGCCCGGGGCGAGAATCAACCTCGAGCGGGCGCTCAGGGTCGGTGACGAGATCGGCGGTCACTGGGTCCAGGGACACGTGGATGCCATGGGGAGCGTGCGATCGGTGCGCCGAGCCGGATCCGACGTACTGGTGTTCGTCGAGATCCCGGGGCCGCTCCGGCCTTACGTGGCGGTGAAGGGCTCCCTCGCGCTGGACGGAGTCAGCCTCACGATCGCGGGCTGGGAAGAGCCCTGCGCGGTCGTGGCGCTCGTTCCGTACACCCTGGAGCACACGATCGCGTCGGACTACGAAGAAGGGAGAGACGTGAACCTGGAGGTGGATCTCATCGCCCGATATCTGGAGCGCCTCGCCGCCTCGCGCGGAATGCTGGCGCCTGCCGGCGGCGCCCCCGCCGAAGCGGGACGGCCTTGAAGAACCGGCCTCGCAGGGCTCCGGGCGTCGCCCGGTCCGCCGCCGCCCGTTCGTTCGGCGACATCGAGACGGCGCTCCGCCAGATCCGGGCGGGGAAGATGGTCGTCGTGGTGGACGACGAGGACCGGGAGAACGAAGGAGACTTCGTCATGGCCGCCGAGAAGGCGACCGCGGACGACGTCAACTTCATGGCGCGCGAAGGCCGGGGGCTGATCTGCGTGTCCATGACCGCCTCCAGGCTCGAGTCGCTCGGACTCTCGCTCATGGCGCCCATCAACACCGCGCGCCACGCGACGCCGTTCACGATCTCCGTGGACCTCCTGCGCGGCACTACGTCGGGATCGTCGGCCCATGACCGCGCGCTCACCATTCGCGCGCTCGCGGAACGGAAGACGAAGCCGGAGGAGCTGGCGCGGCCCGGGCACGTGTTTCCGCTCCGCGCCGCGGACGAGGGCGTCCTGAAGCGGCCCGGCCACACCGAAGCCGCGCTGGACCTGGTGCGTCTCGCGGGATTGGGCTCCGCGGGACTCCTGTGCGAGATCCTCGCTCCCGACGGCCGGATGGCGGACGGACGCGAGCTGACCCGTCTCGCGCGGCGGCACGACCTGACTCTGATCACGATCCGCGAGCTGATCCACTACCGATACCGGAACGAGAGGCTGGTCAAGCGCATCGCGACCTCGCGGCTCCCGACCCGTTTCGGAACCTTTCGGGTCGTCGTCTACGAGAGCCTGGTCGACGGCCATCACCACGTCGCGCTCGTCAAGGGTGCGTCGAGCGGAGGACCGCGGCTGGTTCGCGTGCATTCCCAGTGCCTCACCGGCGACGTCTTCGGCTCGCAGCGCTGCGATTGCGGCGAGCAGCTGGAGGCGGCGCTGGAGCGCATCGACCGCGAGGGGGCGGGCGCGTTTCTCTACATGAGACAGGAGGGGCGCGGTATCGGCCTCGCGAACAAGCTTCGCGCGTATGAATTGCAAGATCTGGGGCTCGACACCGTCGACGCGAATCTCAAGCTGGGCTTCGCGCCCGATCTGCGCGATTACGGCGTGGCCGCCCAGATCCTCCGCGACCTCGATATTTCGAAGGTCCGGCTCATGACCAACAATCCGAAGAAGATCGAGGCGCTCCACGACTACGGGATCGAAGTGGTCTCGCGCGAGCCTCTGGAGATCGTCCCGAACGCGTCGAACGCGCGGTACCTGGCCACCAAGCGCGAGCGACTCGGGCACCTCCTGGAGCGGACGGCCTCCTCCGGCGCCCGCCCGGGGCGCGGGAACGGGAAGCGGGTGCTCCCGGCATGAGCCGCGCACCTCTCCGCGCGCCGGCGCGAGCCGGGTTCACGCCCGCGGCCGGTCCGCGCGTGCTCGAGGGATCGCTCGACGGCGCGGGTCTCAGGGTGGCCGTCCTCTTATCCAGATTTAACGAGGTCGTCGGAAACCGTCTCCTCGACGGCGCCGTCGCCGCGCTCGCGCGGCGGGGGGTGAGATCGCGCGACGTCCTGGTCGTGAAGGTGCCGGGAGCCTTCGAGCTTCCATCCGTCGCGCGCCGCCTCGCGCGATCGGGACGTCATGACGCCATCGTCTGCCTGGGCGCCGTCGTGCGCGGCGAGACGCCTCATTTCGACTACGTCGCCGGCGAGGCCTCGCGAGGGATCGCGCGCGTCTCCTACGAGACCGGCGTGCCGGTGCTCTTCGGCGTGCTGACCGCGGACACCGTGGAGCAGGCGCTCGACCGCGCGGGCGGCAAGCATGGGAACAAGGGTGTCGAGGCCGCCGAGGGCGCGGTGGAGATGGCGCGGCTGGTCCGCGCGCTCGGCGCGAGAGGGAAGCGGTGAGCCGCCGCCGGCACGCGCGAGAGCTGGCGTTCCGCGCCGCGTATCAGGCGGACGTTACCGGAGATCCGATCGAGCGGTGCCTTCAGGAGATTCTCGAGGATCTGGAGGAGGAGGCCGACGCCGAGGCTCGAGGCTTCGCCGGGGCGCTCGTGTCCACGCTCGCCGAGCACCAGCCGGAGATCGACGCGGAGGTGTCCCGCATCGCCAAGAACTGGTCGCTCGCGCGCATGGCCGCCACCGACCGCTCGGTGATCCGGCTCGCCGCGGCGGAGCTTCTCTACCACGTCGAGGTGCCGGTGCGGGTTACGCTTGACGAAGCGATCGAAATCGCCAAGAAATACGGCATGGAAACCTCCGGCGCCTTCGTGAACGGCATCCTGGACCGGCTGGCCCACGACGCGCGGCCCTCAGGATGAAGACCGCCATTATCTCCGACGTTCACGCCAATCTCGAAGCCCTGCAGGCGGTCCTCAAGGCGGTCGACGAGCGCGGCGCGAGCCGGATCCTTTGCTTAGGCGACGTGGTCGGCTACGGTGGAAGCCCGAACGAGTGTCTGAACCTGGTCCGGGAGCGCTGCCAGATGGTGCTTCTGGGCAACCACGACTCCGCCGCGAGCGGTGGCGGGGAGGCCGCGCGCTTCAACCCGAACGCGAAGGCGGCGGCGCTCTGGACCGCCAAGGTGCTCACGCACGAGAATCGCGACTACCTCCGCGGGCTCGCGCTCTCACGGCATGTGGAGCCTTATTTCTACGTGCACGCCTCGCCGGCGGCCCCCAGGGATTGGGAGTACATCTTCGACCGGTTCGACGCCGAGCCCCAGTTCCAGTTCTTCACCGAGCACGCGTGCTTCATCGGGCATACGCACCAGCCCGCCATTTTCGAGCGCTCCGCTTCGGGCTGCGCGTCTCTTCCCCCGGACCCGCTCCGGTTCGATCCGATGCGTCGCTACATCGTGAACGTCGGGAGCGTCGGGCAGCCGCGCGACCACGACCCGCGGGCGTGTTTCGTCATCCTGAGCGGGCCCGAGGGCGCGATCGAGCACGTCCGCGTGCCGTACGACATCGAGGCCTCTCAGGAGAAGATTCGCGCCGCCAGCCTCCCTCCCGTTCTCGCCTCGCGGCTCACGACCGGCGAGTAGCGCGTGCGGAAATCCACCGAAGCCCACTGGACGCGCTTCTGGCGCGAGCGCACCGCGATCGACGACGTGTATCCGACCGAGGGCCGCGTCGTGGAAGAGATCCTCGCCGAGACGTCCGTGCGCGGGAAGCGGGTCCTCGAGGTCGGGGCAGGCTCGGGGCGCGACAGCGTCACGCTGGCGGCGGCCGGCGCGACCGCGATCCTGCTCGACTATTCCGTAGCCTCGCTCGAGGTGGCGAGGGGCGTGGCGCAGCGGGCGGGTCAGCGCGTGCACCTGGTCCGGGCGGATGCGCTCCGGATGCCGTTTCGGGACCGCGACATCGAAGTCGTGTTCCATCAGGGGCTCCTCGAGCACTTCCGCGATCCGAAGCCGCTCCTCCGCGAGAACGTGCGCGTGCTCCGCTCCGGAGGCATCCTGCTCGTGGACGTTCCCCAGCGGTTCCACATGTACACCGTGCTCAAACATTTTCTGATCGCGCTCGGCAGGTGGTTCGCGGGCTGGGAGACGGAATTCACGATCGACCAGCTCGAGGGCCTCATGAGAGAGGCCGGGGTCACCGTGACCCGCCGCTACGGGAGTTGGATGGTTCCGGGCCTTCTCTACCGCTCGATCCGGGTCGTGCTGCTTCGTTCCCGCGTCGCACGGCTGCCGCTCTATCCTCCTCCTCTTCCGGTCCTCTCCCGTGTGGCCTCCGCGGCCCGCGCGCGATTCCGGAACACGCGGATGTCCTTCTATACGTACTTTGTCATCGGGGCGCTGGGACGAAAACCGGCGGATCCGCCCCGCTCCGGTGTTCCAGTCGGTTGAGGATCCTCGCGTTCAACTGGAGGGATCCCACCCACCCGGAGGCCGGCGGGGCGGAGCTGCATCTCTCGGAGATCCTGACCCGGGCGGTGGGTGACGGCGACGAGGTGACGTGGCTCTCGGAGGCCTATCCCGGCTCCGAGCCGGAGGAGCGGTTCCGGGGCATGCGAATCCTGCGCGGGGGATCGTGGTACAATGCGCATCTTGCTCTGGCCCAGCTCTACCGGCGGAGGCTTCGGGGGGAGCGATTTGATCTCGTTCTTGAAGACATCAACAAGGTTCCGTTCTTCACGCCCTGCTACGTCCGGGCCCCCGTGCTCGCCGTGGTGCCGCATCTGTTCGGCGCCACCGTGTTCCGGGAGGCTTCGCCTGCCGTCGGGGGCCTCGTGTGGGCGCACGAGAGCTTGATTCCACTCGTGTATCGAGACGTTCCCTTTCTGGCGATCTCCGAGAGCACGCGAAACGATCTCGTGCGCCGGGGAATTCCGCGCGATCACATCGACGTGGTGCGCTGCGGCCTGGAGCAGAGCGCCTACTCGGTGACGCTGCCGCCCGAGAGCCGCGAACGCCCCGTCATCGCGTTCGTCGGAAGGCTCCGGAAGTACAAGGGGGCGCAGTACGTCATCCGAGCGCTCCCGCGCGTCATGAGCCGCGTGCCCGGCGCGCGCCTCACGATCGTGGGGGACGGCCCTTATCGTGAATCCCTCCAATCCCTCGCCCGATCGCTCCGGATCGAGGGTCGTGTTGAGTTCCTGGGCCTGCTCAGCCATCCGCACAAGGTTGAAGCCCTGAACCAGGCCATGGTGGCCGTCGCGCCCTCGCCCAAAGAGGGATGGGGCCTCACCGTCATCGAGGCCAACGCCTGCGGCACGCCTGTGGTGGCGAGCCTCAGTCCGGGCCTCATCGAATCGGTTCGGGACGGCGAGACCGGCATCCTGGTCCCGCACGGAGACGTGGACGCGCTGGCGGACGCGATCGCGAAGCTTCTCACGGATCGGCCCTTGAGACTTGCGATGTCCGAGGCGGGCCTCCGCTGGGCCCGCGAATTCACCTGGGACCGCTGCTATCGCGACAGCCGCGCCGTGATGGAACGGGCTGCGGGAGCGGCCGCGGCGTGAGCGACGGCTCGAAATCCATGCTCGGCAGGCTCAAGGTCCCGCTCATCATCTTGAAAATTCTCCTGAGCGTGCTTCTCTTCGCCTACGTCGTCGCCAAGGTCTCGCCTCGCAACGTGTGGGGCACGATGAAGCTTGCCGATCCGTCCCTGCTCGCGGCGGCGGCGGCGCTCTTTCTCCTTTCGAGCCTGATCGGGAGCTGGCTCTGGGCCAGGCTCCTGCGCGCCCAGGGGGTCTCGATTCCCTATCCCAAGGCGGCGTCGTATTACTTCGTCGGGCTCTTCTTCAACAATTTCCTTCCCTCCAATATCGGAGGCGACATCGCGCGGATATCCGACGCGTCCAAGCACGCCGCCCACGTGAGCCCCGTCTTCTCGGCGACCCTGATGGACCGTCTGATCGGCGTCGTGTCGATCGGATTTCTCGCGGTCGTCGCTTCGGTCGCGGTTCTGGACCGGCTCCATCTGTACGCCATCTACTGGGCCACGCTCGCCATGTTCCTCCTGGCGGTCGCGTTCTTCGCGACCATCTTCAACCGGGGCATTCTCGAGGCGTTCGAGCGTCCGTTCCGGGCGATCGGCGCCCAGCGAGTCGAGCGCGCCATCGCCCGGATCATGGACGACCTGCATGGATTCCGGAGCCAGGGCGGCGCGCTCACCGCCGCGTTCGTCGCGTCCACGCTGGTCCAGATCAGCCGGATCTACGTCCACTATCTCGTGGGGGTCGCCCTGGGGGTCCGGATCTCGATCGCGTATTACTTCCTCTTCGTTCCGGTGCTCGCCGCGCTCATCTCCCTCCCGATCTCCCTGAACGGTCTCGGAGTGCGCGAGGGAGCGGCCGTCGTTCTGTTCCAGATGGCCGGCCTCACGCGGGAGCAATCGTTCTCGATCCCGTTTCTCACGTACATCGTTTCGGTCCTCATCAGCCTGCTCGGGGGCCTCATCTTCATCTCCCGCACGCCGCGCCGCGCCATCGGAAAGCGCCTCGAGCGGCGCAAGCTGGAGCGCGCCGGAGGTGACGGAGCGCGCCATCGAGCCGAGCCGGCCGCCGCCCCCCGGGGGAGGCGCGCGTGACCTGGTCCAAGCGCTGGCACTGGATCGCGGCGGCGCTCGCCCTGGGCGTGCCCCTGTTCGTCTACATCCGCACGCTCACGCCGACCGTGCCGTTCTGGGATTCGGGAGAGTTCATCGCGACCTCCTACATCCTGGGGCTGCCGCATCCGCCGGGGAATCCGGTCTACACGATGCTGGGCCGGATGATGAGCCTGATCCCGATCGGCCCCGTCGCGTGGAAGGTGAATTTCATGAGTGCCCTGGCCTCGGCGCTCGCGGCGTTCTTCACCTTCCTCATCGTCGTGCGCACGATCCGGCGCTGGTACGCGGATCTGCCGATGAGCCCCGCCCGGCAGCTCGCGTGTCTGGTGGGGGGACTGACGGCCGCCTTCTTCGTCGCGTTTTCCAATTCCTTCTGGGACAGCGCCATCGAGGCCGAGGTCTATTCTCTGTCCTCGTTCCTGGTCGTGTTCAGCACCTGGCTGGCGTTCAACTGGTGGGACCATCTGGGCGAGACTGCCAACGACCGGATGCTGGTGTTGATCGTCTACCTCCTGTCGATCTCCGCCGCGGTGCACCTGGGAACCATCCTCGTCGCGCCCGGACTCCTCGTCCTGTTCGTCCTCGCGCGCCCGCACTATTTCAAGACCGGACGGTTCTGGGCGTCGGCCGCCCTGCTCGGCGGGTTCGTGCTCTTTCTCTGGTACAACGAATTCTCCGCCGACGTGGACGTCCCGCTGCCGTTGATCCTCATGCTCCTCGCGGTGCTGTGCGTGGTGTACGCGCTCAATCGCAAGAAGCTCCTGAAGAACAACCTCTTCACCTGGTGGACCATCGCCCTGGTGATCGGCTTCTCGGTTCAGCTCTTCCTCCTCGTCCGGAGCCAGCAGCATCCGGCCGTGAACGAGGGCGCGCCGGAAACGTTCAACACGTGGAAGGACTATCTGCTGCGCAAGCAGTACGGCCCCTCGAACCCCTTCGAGCGGCGAGCCGACGTCTGGTTCCAGATCAACCACATGTACCTCCGGTACGTGGGCCTGCAGTTCCGGCTGACGGACGGCTTCGGGCCCTTCGGCCCGAGCTCCTTCTGGGTGATGGCCGTGAACGCGATCCCTTACCTCCTGCTCGCGATCGGGGCGTGGTGGAACTGGACCCGCGACAAGGCGACCTTCTGGTTCTTCCTGGCCCAGAACCTGATCATGGGTCCCGCGCTCGTCTTCTATCTCAACTTCACCGATCACGAGGTGCGCGAGCGCGATTATTTCTTCACCAACTCCTATCACTTCATCGCGATCTGGATGGGGATGGGCGCCGCGGGAGTTCTGGACTGGCTCGGGCGCGCGTTCGAGCCCGCCCAGGTCCCCGTGCCGCTGGCCGCACCCGGCGCGGCGCCGCCGGCCGCACCCGGTGCGGCGCCGTTCGGCGGGGAGCGGGCCGGTATCTGGATCGGGGCCGCCGCCCTGATCGGGATCTCGCTCCTGCCGGCCAAGGAGGGCTGGTATGAGCACGACCGGTCGGGCTTCTACATCGCCCACGATTACGCCTACAACATGCTCACGCCGCTCGCGCCGAACGCGCTCGTGATGACGAACGGGGATAACGACACCTTCCCGCTCTGGTACATCCAGGAAGTGGAGCGCGTGCGCCGGGACGTGCGCGTGGTGAACCTGAGCCTTCTCAACACTCCGTGGTACATCAAGCAGCTCCGCGACCAGGAGCCCAAGGTGCCGTTCACGTTTACCGACGCCCAGCTCGACGCCATCCAGCCCTACCAGGACGAGAAGACGGGGAAGGTCGTCTGGGTCAAAGATCAGGCCGTGGCCGACATGATGAAGGCCAACCAGTGGAAGAAGCCTGTCTATCTCGCCGTCACCGTTCCGGAGCAGCTCGGATACGAGAAGAATCTCACCCTGGAAGGCCTCGTATTCCGGATCGAGCAGCACGAGGTGGCCGATCACGCCGTCGACGCCGGCAAGACGCTCGACAATCTCTACCACGTGTTCCGCTACGGCGGCCTTCTGGACAAGAATCGGAACTACGACCGGTCCGTGTACAAGGACGACAATGCCTACAAGCTGGTGCAGAACTACAGCGCGGCGCACGTGCAGGTCGCCTACCAGCTCCAGCAGAAAGGGCAGAACCAGGACGCGCTTCGCGTGCTCCGGGACGCCGTGAAGATGACGCCCGATTTCCCCGGCCTCCTGGAGTATCTCGGCAAGTCCTACCAGGACATGGGGGACACCACTTCGGCGGAGCACGTCTTCCAGGACGCGCAGAAGCGTTTCCCGAACGCGGCCGAGTTCCATTTCCACCTGGGCGTGATCCACTGGCAGAGAGGGCACAGGCAGCGGCGCGCGGATCTGGTCGAGCAGGGTCTCGCGGAGCTCAGGCGCGCGTGCGAGCTGGACCAGCGCTACTTCGATTGGTTCGGCGGCCTCTTCAGCGCGCTCTGGCTGGAGGGCCGCAAGCAGGAGGCCGTGGACGTGCTGCGAACCTGGTCGCGCGCGCACCCGGAGGATCCGCAGGGCCAGGCCTGGCTCCAGACGTACGAGGACTCGCTGCGCGTGCTCCAGGGCGGCGCCCCGCTGAAGGCAGCGCGCCCGCCCGCGGCCCGAGGGCGCTGACGACCCGTGCGCGCGCTCGTGACGGGCGTCGCGGGGTTTCTGGGGTCGACCCTGGCCGAGGCGCTCCGGGATTCGGGACTCGAGGTCCTGGGCGTGGACGCGTTCACCTCGACGCCGTCCAGGCGACCCTGGCGAGTCTGACGCGCGAAACACGCGAATTCGCCTACAATGTCGGCGGCGGGCACCGGGTGGCGCTCCGCGAGGTGCTCGACTCGATCGATCGCCTCCTCGGGCATCCGCTGGAGCGCCGTCACATCGAGCCGCAGCGCGGGGATCCGCGCGACACATCGGCCGACACCACGCTCGCGCGCCGCGATCTCGGCTACGAGCCGCGCACCTCACTGGAACAGGGGCTCTCGCGCCAATGGGAATGGCAGCGGAACACGTGATGGAGCCGGAAGCGGTCCCGTCCGCATCCCGGTACGCCGTGGAGATCACGGCCCTCATCCCGGTCTTCAACGAGGCCGAGAATCTGAAGCCCTTGCTCGAGAAGCTCACCGCCGATCTCGCGGCGCTGGGAACGAGCTACGAGATCCTGGTCCTGGACGACGGCTCGACCGACGCGACCCTGGAAGCGCTCCGTCAGCTTCACCGGAGCATTCCGCACCTGCGCGCGATCGTCTTTCGCAGGAACTACGGGAAGTCGGCCGCGCTCTCCGTCGGATTCGCCGCGGCGCGGGGGCGGTTCGTCGTCACGCTGGACGGCGACCTACAAGACGATTCCGCGGAGATCGGCGGCCTGATCGCGAAACTCGGCGAGGGATACGATCTGGTTTCCGGCTGGAAGCAGAAGCGGAAGGACCCGGTATCCAAGACCATCCCGTCGAAGCTCTTCAACGCGGTGACCTCCTCGATGACTGGGGTCAAGCTCCACGACATGAACTGCGGGCTCAAGGCCTACCGCGCGGAGGTGGTGAAGACGATCCAGCTTCGCGGCGAGCTGCACCGGTTCATCCCGGTGCTGGCGCACTGGAATGGATTCCGTGTCGGAGAGATGCGCACGGTCCACCATCCGCGGCTCCGCGGGAAGACCAAGTTCGGCCCGGCGCGGTTCCTGAATGGATTCCTGGACCTGCTCGCGGTCATGTTCCTGAACACCAGTTCGAGGAGGCCGCTCCATCTCTTCGGCAGGATCGGCGTGTTCTTCGCCCTGGTGGGCGCGGCGATCACGATCGGATTCTCCTGGCGCTGGGTGCTGGGAGAGGGGCTCAGGCTCAGGCCCGCGCTCCTCTTCGGGGCCGTCCTGATCATCCTCGGGATCCAGTTCATCTCGATGGGATTCCTGGGCGAGCTCATCGCGAGCACCCGCGCGCACGAGCCCGACTACGCCATCCGGGAGAGGCTCTAGACACGGCGCGTCGGCGGGAGGACCGTTGAGGGCCGCGATCCTGGGTCCCACCTACCCGCACCGCGGCGGGATCGCGCACTACACGACGCTTCTCGCCCGGGCCCTTAGCGCCCGCCACGCCCTTTCGATCGTCTCCTTCCGGCGGCTCTATCCGGGGCTTCTCTTCCCGGGAACGACCCAGTTCGACTCGAGCGCCAGCGCCCTTGAGCCGCCGGTTCCGCCCGAGCCCATTCTCGACAGCCTGAACCCGCTCTCGTGGGAGCGCGCCGGCGCGCGGCTACGGGCGTCGCAGCCGGACTTCCTCGTGGTCCCCTGGTGGCACCCCTTTTTCGGACCCTCGCTGGGATGGGCGGCGCGACGCGCGCGGCGCGGAAAGGGAAAGCCCGCGCGGATCTTTCTCTGCCACAACGTCTCTCCCCACGAAAGCGCGCCGCTGGATCGCTCGCTCACGGCGTACGGCCTGGGGGCGGCGGACGCGTTTCTGGTCCATGCGCGCTCCGAGGCGGTGAAGCTGGAGCGTCTCGCGCGCGGACGGCCCGTGCGCGTTCATCCGCATCCGTCCTATGAAATCTTCAGCGAGCGAGCCCCGGGCCGCGAGGAGGCGCGCGCCGCGCTCGGCCTCCAGGGACGGGTAATTCTCTTCTTCGGCTACGTCCGCGCCTACAAGGGCCTCGAGGACCTTCTCCGTGCGCTGACCCTCGCGCGCCCGGACGCCTGGGACCAGCTCCTGATTGTGGGGGAGTTCTACGACCCGCCCGAGCGGTACCGCGCGCTCCTCATGGAGCCGCGGCTTAAGGACCGGGTCCGCGTCGTGAACCAGTACGTCCCGAACGAGGAGGTCGCCCGCTATTTCGCAGCGGCCGACGTGGCCGCGCTGCCCTACCGCGAGGCGACCGGCTCGGGGATCGCGCAGGTGGCGTTCGGGGCCTTGGTGCCCGTGATCGCCACGCGCACGGGGGGTCTGGAGGAGACCGTGGAGGAGGGCGTTTCGGGGCTTCTCGTGCCGCCGCGCGATCCGACCGCCCTGGCCCGCGCCATCGAGCGGTTCTTCGACGAGAACATGGGGCCCCGGCTCCGGGAGGGCGTGGCGAGCGCCCGGCGCCGGTTCACGTGGGAGGGGCTGGTGGACGCTCTCGAGTCGCTCGCGGCCGAGTGCGCTCGATGAGCGCCCGTCCGACCTGGGCGCTGGTCCTCGCGCTGAACCAGCTCCGGATGACGCGCGAGTGCCTCACCTCCGTCCTGGCGCTCGATCCTCCGGCGGACCGCGTGCTCCTGGTGGACAACGCCTCGACCGATGGAACGGCCGAGGCCGTGCGCGCCGAGTTCCCGGACGTGGAGGTGCTGCGGCTTCCGCGAAACCTCTATTTCGCGGGCGGCGTGAACGAGGGAATCCGCCGCGCGCTCGCGGCAGGCGCGCAATCCATCCTGCTCCTGAACAACGACGTCGTGCTGGAGCGCGGGGCGCTGGAGAAGCTGCTTCGGGCGCTGGAAGCGGATCCCCGCCGCGCGGCGGTCTCGCCGAAGATCTACTACTACGACGCGCCCGACGTGATCTGGTTCGCGGGCGGGATCGTGGGCCGCGGATGGGGCCTGATCCGGCACCGCGGCGTGAACGTGAAGGACGAGAAGCTGCGGGACGCCCCCGGCGAGGTCGACTACGTTTCCGGGGCCGCGGCGCTTCTCGGGCGAGGGGCGCTCGCCTCGGTCGGACTCCTGGACTTAGACTACGTCATGTACGTCGAGGACGTGGACTGGTGTGCGCGCGCGCGGGAGCAAGGGCTTGTCTTGGGCTACGAGCCGTCGGCCAAGGTGTGGCACCACGTGTCCGCGACGAGCGGCGGCCGGCTGACTCCCCTCAAGGCCTACTACCGCCTTCGGAGCGGGGGACTGTTCCTGTCGAGGCACGGAACGCCCTGGGGGCGGCCTTTCTCCTGGGCGGCCTACCTGGCCTGGACGCTCTGGCTTTTCCCGGGAACGCTCGCGCGAGGAGACGGGCGCTCGGCGGCCGCGCTCCTCCTCGGCTTCTCGGATTTCACGCGGATTCTGCTCGGCTTCCGGCCGCCCGTTCGTAAGCCTGAGTCATTCGCTCCGCCAGCCTCTCGACGCTGAATCGGGCCGCGCGCCCCGGCCCGCGGGCGGCTCTCGCAGCGAGGGCGGAGGGGTCCTGGACAACCGAGGCGAGCAGCGATCCCAGCGCCGCCGGGTCTCCCGACGGGAACGTGAGCGCCGCTTCTCCCACCACTTCGAGCACGGCGGGAGCGTCGCTGGTGACCGTGGGCGCCCCCGCCGCCATCGCGAGGAGCGGCGGAATGCCGAACCCCTCGAGGCGGGAAGGGTAGACGAAAACCTGCGCGCCTCCGAGGAGCGCGGCCAGGTCGCGGTCCGGCACGTAACCGGGGAGATGCGTCCGAAGCCCAAGCGCCTCGGCGGACCTCGCGGCTTCCGACGCGAGCGCGTTCACGGCGCCCGCGAGCACGAGGCCGGGTGCCCGGGCGGGGTCCGGGAAGGCGCGCCCCATCGCGTCCACGAGGAGATCGAGGCCCTTTCTCGGGTCGAATCCGCCGAAGTAGAGGACGTAGGGACCTCCGAACCGGGCGCGCCACGACGCGGACGATTCCGTGTCGGCGCGCGTGAACCACCGCGGAACGGCGCAGGGAACCACCTCGATCTTCGAGACCGTCCCGGGAATGCGGGCCGCGATGTCCGCCCGGCTCGGCTCGCTCAGCGTGACGATCAGGGCGGCGTTCCGGGCGGAGGCGCGCACCGCGCGGCGGTAGAGGAGGCGGTGGAGGAACGGCGGAAAGGGCCAGGTGACGAATTCCGGCGCGACCCAGGGGATCAAGTCGTGGAGCGAGAGGACGGAGGGGAAAGGAAGCCCCGCGGGCACTCCATGGTTCCAGGTCGCGTGGTAGAGATCGGGGGCGGGATGGATTGCCCGGAGCATCCTGGGAAGCTCGCGGGATTCCCAGCGGATCCTGCCGCCCGATCCACGGGAGGCGCGGACCTCGATCAACTCCGCGATCCGCGCGCCTTCCAGCGGGCGGTCGCTCAGGCCGATGAAGCGGAATCCCCGAGGCGTCAGCTCCTCGAGGATCTGGGTCAGGATGAGGCCGATTCCGGTCGATGGCCCGCGCGCGAGGGGCCTCAGGTCGATCGCGACTCGGATGGGACGTGGCACGCGGAGGCACGCTACGGGAGGCGCGCCGAAAGGTCAATCGGCCCGCGCATGTGCCGCCTTGACGGTCGATTGCGGCTCCCCGTACTCTGAGGCGTGCTCGCTACGGCGTCTCGCGCGCGTCCCGGCTGGGACGTCGTTTGGCTCAGTGACATTCCATGGGGCAGTCTCTGGCAGAGACCCCAGCAGCTCGCCACGAGATTTCCGGAAGACGCGCGGATCCTCTTCGTGGAGCCCTGGACCCTGGGGCACGCGCCGGCGTTCCGGCCGGCTGCTGTCACGAGCCGGATCGCGCGGGTATCGTTTCCGTTTCTTCCGCTCCACGCCCGCTCCGAGGTACAGCGGCGGCTCGCGTACCGGATGGGCGATTCGGCTCCCGGCGCGGGAGCGATCGAGATGCTCCAGCGCGCGTGGGCGCTCACCCTTCGGGGTTTCGGCAGGCCGGCCGCCAGGCGTCTCGCCCTCGTGCAGAACTTTCTCGCCCGCCCTTCGCTGGCGGCCTTCCGACCGGAGCGGACCGTATACGACATGATCGACGCGCCCCTCCATTTCGCGCCGGTGCCCCCGCGCCTCGTCCCCCACTGGGAGGGACTTCTGCGCGAGGCGGATCGGGTCAGCGTCACGTCGGAGCCGCTGGCCGCCCTCGCCAGGGCCGGGGGCGCGCGAGATCCTCGCGTCATCGGAAACGGAGTGGAGGTCGCGCGGTTTCAGGCGGCGTCACCGGCCCCGGATCTTCCCGGCGATCCGGGCGCGCCGGTCCTGGGTTACGTGGGCTCGCTCCATTCGTGGCTCGACGTGCCTCTGTTGGGCGCTCTCGCCAGGGCGCTTCCCTGTGCGCGGGTCATCCTCGTGGGTCCCGCGCATCCTTCGACGCGCGAGGATCTCGCGCGCGCGCAGGCCGGAGCGCCGAATCTCTTCTGGCTGGGTCCCAGGCCCTACGCCGACGTGCCCTCGCTCGTGCGGGCGTTCCGCGCGGGGCTCATTCCGTTCCGGCGCACGCCTCTCACGGAGGCGGTGAATCCGGTCAAGCTCTACGAGTACGCTGCGGCCGGCGTGCCCTGCGTCACGACGCGATTCACCGACGAGGTGCGCGCGTGGGGGGACGCCGCGCGCGTCGCCGATTCCGAGCAGGAGTTCATCGCGGCGTGCGCGGTCCTGGTCGCAGCTCCGGCTCCGCCGGAGCCCTTGGTCGCGTTCGCCCGCCGGCATGACTGGGGCGAGATCGGAGGACGATTCGTGGAATTCTGCCTGGAGGACGCCGCGTGACCCCGCCTGCCCGCGGGCGCAAGGTCATCGCGCGCGAACCGAGTGTTTCGTTCGCGCGATGGGCCTGGGCGGTGGTCTCGCTCCTGGTGCTCGTCTTCTTCTACCCGATCACGCTCGGGAAGGTGTTTCTATCGCCCGATTCCGTAGCGCCCGCGGGCTTCGCCCATATCGCGCTCGACGCGCTCTCCCAGCGTCATGTGTACGCGCTCTGGAATCCATACCACTTCCTCGGGATGCCGTCGTTCGGAAGTCTCACGTTCGTGCCCTATGTGTACCCGCTGGACGTCGTCTTCGGATTCCTGAACAAGACGCTGCATTTCCCGGATCTCACGTGGCTCCTCCTGCACTACCTGCTTCTCGCGCTCTCGATGCTGGCGCTGCTTCGCGCCCTGGGCGCCTCCCCCGAAGGGGCCACCCTGGGCGCGATCGCGTTCGCGCTCACCCCGAACCTGGTCGCGGTCGGCGCGTTCGGGCATGGAAGCCAGATCATGACGGCGGCGTATCTCCCGCTCCTGCTCCTCCTGCTCGATCGGTTCGCGCGCCGGGGATCCCTCCTGGCCCTGGCGGGCTTCGCCCTGGCGGCGGCGCTGCAGCTCCTCCGCGGGCACGTGCAGATCGTCTTCTACACGTGGCTCGCGCTCATGGGGTACGCGCTTTTCCTCGCGGTCACGGGAGTGCGGGAGGGACGAAAGGGCGAGGCGATTCGCGCCATCTCCGGGCTCGCGGGGGGCCTTCTTCTCGGATTCGGGATGAGCGCCTTCCTCTATCTCCCCACCCACGAGTACGCGAAGCTCTCGGTGCGCGGCGGCGGCGAAGGCGGAGGCGCCGGTCTCCAGTACGCAACCGCGTGGTCCTTCCACCCCCGCGAGATCCTCACGTTCGTGATCCCGAGCATGTTCGGATTCGGCGGCCGAACCTACTGGGGAAGCATGCCCTTCACCGACTATCCGAACTACATGGGCATCGTCCCGCTCGCCCTCGCGATCTACGGCGCGCTCAAGTGGACCGGAAGGATCCGGTGGTATCTCGCCGCGATGGCCGCGATCGCCCTGCTCATGAGTTTCGGGAAGCACTTCCAACCGCTCTATTCGCTGCTCTATTACCATCTGCCCTTCTTCAACAAGTTTCGCGTCCCGGTGATGATCCTGGTTCTGGTGCAATTCGCGGTCGCCGCGCTGGCCGCGCTCGGGCTCACGAAAGCGCTCGAGCGTCCCGCGGCCCCCAGGGACAAGGCAAAGGATCCGGGTGCTTTCTGGACACGGGCGGCGATCGCCTCGGTGGTGGGTGGAATCCTGATTACCGTCCTGCTCCACGCGGCCTCCGAGTCGCTCCTGAGCGTCGCGCTGCGGGAGCATCCCAACATCGGAGCGGAGAACGCGCGCCAGGCCCTCGACATGGCCTCGCTCGACGCCATCAAGTCGGCGCTTCTCTTGGGGCTAGGATTCATGATCATCGCGTTCGCCCGCCGGGGGCGCATGACCCGGGTGGTAGCGGCGGGAGCGATCCTTCTCGTCACGGCGGCGGATCTCTGGGTGATCGATCGGAAGATCATCGACCCACAGGTAGGATCGCCCGAGGACTACGCGGGGTACTTCAAGGAGACGTCGGAGGTGAGCTTTCTCCGGTCGGACTCGACGCTCTTTCGCGTCTATCCGCTTCAGTGGAACGACAGCCGGCTCGCGGCCTACGGAATCGCGTCCATCCTGGGCTATCACCCCGCGAAACCGCGGCTCTATCAGGCGCTCGCGGACACCGCGGGCATCATGAGCAGCATGGACATGCTGAGGTTCCTGAACGTGAAATACGCTCTGCTGGACGGTCATCTCCCGCCCGGAACGCCGGGAATGGAGCTCCGCCACGACGGAGACGTGAAGGTCTACGAGATCATGGGAACGCTGCCGCGCGCGTACGTCGTACACCGGCTGAAGCCGGTGCGGGACGACGTGGTCGCGCTCGCGACCATCCGGACGTCGGGCTTCAGGCCCTCGCAGGAGGCCCTCTGGACCGGTCCCGACCCTCTCCCGCCGATGGTGGAACCGGTGACGCCGGATTCTGTGGGCGTGATCCGCTATGACTTCAACGAGGCGGAGTTCCTGGTCTCGACGGTGGCGCCGGGCCTCTTCGTGCTCGCGGACCAGTACGATCCGGACTGGAGCGCGACCGTGGACAAAGCCCCGGCTGAGATCTACCGAGTGGACTACCTGATGCGCGGCGTGCTGGTCGCACCGGGCGTGCACCGGATCCGGTTCCGCTACGTGCCGCGATCTCTCGAGGCGGGCATCCGGATCTCGACTCTGTCGCTGGTCCTGACGATCGCTCTGGCGGGCGCCGGGCTCCTCCTGAGGCGGCGTCGCCGAGGGTCGGCGGTGGACGCGGCCGGCGAGACCGCGGGGCGGCCCCGTTGAAGGCGCTCGTCATCATTCCGACGTACAACGAGCGGGAGAACCTGGTACCGCTTCTGAAGCAGATCTTCTCGGAGGGCCTTCCGCTCGAAGTCCTCATCATCGATGACAACTCGCCAGACGGCACGGGAGCGGTCGCCGACGAAATCGCCGCCTCCGATCCGCGCGTCCACACGATGCACCGCGCGGGGAAGATGGGACTGGGCTCCGCCTACGTCGCGGGATTCCAGTACGCCCTGGAGCGGGACTACAACGCCGTGTTCGAGATGGACGCGGATTTCTCGCACAATCCGGACTCGCTTCCCGAATTCCTGCGCGAGCTCGAGACCGCGGACCTGGTGGTCGGCTCGCGGTACCTGCACGGCGTCACCGTGGTGAATTGGCCCCTGAATCGCCTCATCCTCTCCTATGGAGCGAACCTCTACACACGGATCATCACCGGCTTGCCGCTCAAGGACGCGACCGGGGGATTCAAGTGCTTCCGGCGCGAGGTGCTGGAGGCGCTCGATCTGAGCCGCGTCCGGTCCGACGGGTACGGCTTCCAGATCGAGATCAACTTCAAGGCCTGGAGGAAGGGCTTCCGCATCCGCGAGATCCCGATCCTCTTCGTGGATCGGCGCGCCGGAGAGTCGAAGATGAACCAGCGCATCGTGTGGGAAGCCGCGTGGATGGTGTGGAGGCTCCGCGTTCTCGACCTGCTCGGCGCCCTCTAGCGCGCGCATGTCCCTATCCCTCGTGATCGTCCATTACCGGAGCCTCCCGGCCCTCGAGCGCCTGCTAGGGTCGCTTCGAGATTCCAGGCCCGCGCCCCTCCGGGAGATCCTGATCGTAAACAACTCCGGCGAACCGCTGGAGGATCGGGTCTCAGGCCAGCCCTGGCCCGTGCGGCTCCTCGTTCCGGGGCGGAACCTGGGCTATGCCCGCGGGGTGAATGAAGGCATACGGGCGGCACGTGAGGATCACGTCCTGATCCTGAACCCGGATATCCTGGTCACGCCCGGCTCCATCGAAGGGCTGGTCCGCTGCGCGGAGGAGCGCCCGCGGGCGGGGCTCGTCGCTCCCAGACTCACGAACCCGGACGGCACGCTTCAGCTTTCGGCCCGGCGATTCTACAATTGGAAGACCCTCCTCTTGAGACGGGCGCCGCTCGGGCCGTATGCCGCCCGGAGCCGGACCCTCCGGAACCACCTCATGGCCGACTGGGACCACGGGGACACGCGCGCCGTGGATTGGGTCCTGGGCGCGGCCATCCTGGCACGGAAGCGCGCGATCCGCGACGTGGGGCTGATGGATGAGCGCTACTTCCTGTACTTCGAGGACGTGGACTGGTGCCAGCGGATGTGGCGCCACGGATACGAGGTCGTCTACTGTGCCGAGGCCACGATGGTGCACGAATATGCCCGTTCCAGCGCCCAGCTTCGCGCGCGCTCGATCCGGGCGCACGCCGCGGGCCTGCTTCGCTTCGCGGAGAAATGGAGTGCTTTTCTCTACGCCGTGAGCCAGTACCGACGACGGATTCTCTCGGTGGGCATTCTGGGCGCCGACGTCCTGGCCGCCGTGCTCGCGTTTCTGGCGGCCTACGGCATCCGGACCTCGCTCGCCTCGATTCTCGAGAAGCCGGTCTACCCGCTCCCGAGCTATGGCGGGCTCCTCTTCTTCACCGTCGCCGTGACCGTGGCCGCGCTCGCGGCCAACGGCCTCTACCGCCGCACGACGTTCGCCGACTCGATCGAGCGGGCGTTCTCGATCGGCCAGGCGGTCTTCCAGGCGGTCCTGTTCCTCATGGCCGCGACGTTCCTGTTCCAGACGCCACGGTACTCGCGCGTGCTCGTGCTCCTGCTCGGGCCGATCCTCTACGCGGTCCTTCTCCTCGCGCGGAGCCTGGCGGGCCGTCTCGGAGAGGGGGCGAGGAGCCAGGGGTTCGCGTTCCGGCGGGTGCTCGTCGTGGGCTCGGGGGCCGAAGCCGATCGTGCGCGCGAGGCCTTCGAGAAGGCGCGCCGCGACGGATTCGAGCCGCTCGGCACGGTCGTGCCGGCGGGCTCCGGCGAGTCTCCGGAGGCCGCGGCGGCCAGGCTCCGGGCGCTCGTCGAGAGCGAGCGGATCCAGATCGTCTGCATGGCGCCCGAGCCGGCCGAGGTGCCCTATCTCCTCGCCGCGGCGATGACGCTGCGCGATTCGGGCGCGGCCACCTACTGGACGGGCTCCGTCGCCCAGCTCGCCTCCGAGGAGAGCCTCGCGTCCCTGGGAGGCGTGCGGGCCGTGCTGCTCCATGCCCCGAGCCGCGGCCTCTCGGTTCGGGTGAGAAAGCGCGCGAGCGACATTCTACTCTCGCTCTTCATCGCGCCGTTCCGCTGGGGCGCCCTGCGCGGCTACTTAGCCCGGCGAGGCGAGAGCTACGGGCCCGCGGAGGCGTGGGGACGCGTGTGGTCCGGGCGCCTGAGCTGGGTGGGGCGAAGCGCGTACGAGGCGGACCGCTGGGCGAACGTTCCCGCGTGGGCGCGGCTGGCGCTCGAATCGATCCGGCCCGGCGTGGTGACGCCGCCGAACGGCGCCATGGGCGATCCGATGTCACGGGTGACCGCGGACCTGGCGTATCTCTCCCGCTTTTCGCTCGCGGAAGACTTGCGCCAGTTCCTTCGCGCCACACGAGGAGAGCTCTCGTGAGCCGGCCGCGAGGGAAGGACACTCGCGGCTGGGCCCGCGCGATCGGGATCGCCGCTCTCGTCTCGCTCTCGGGCGGCCTTCCGGGCGCCGAAGCAGCCAAGGTCCCCCTCTTCGTCAGGAACTACATCAACTCGAACGAGATTCAGAGCCTGGTCGCGTGGAACGGCCTTCTCGCGATGGGAACCCTGGGGGGAATCGTCACCATCGATCCCGCGACGGGCGCCATCACGAAGATCCTTCGCTCTCCCGCGGGGCTTCTCTCCAACCGCGTGCTCGCCGTGCAGGTCTCGCCCTCGGGGCTTCTCTGGGCAGGCACCGCCGACGCGGGGATCGCGAGGCTTCGTCCGGACGGGGCCTTCCGGCGGACCCTCAGCTCCTTCGATGGGCTCCCGAGTGATCGGGTCCAGGCGATCTACACCCACGGAGACTCGGTGTGGGTCGGGACGAGCAGGGGCGTCGCGCTCTTCACCGAAAGCCCGGGTTCGGGCTCGATCGGCCTCACGCGCGCCTTCACCAGCGCGACCACCTCGGGCGCGCTCGCCGGAGACGACGTGCGCGCGTTCACGCAGGTGGGGGACACGCTGTGGGTGGCGACGACCTCGGGGTTGTCGAGCTTCACGGGCGGGGTGTGGTCCAATCGCGTCGCGGCGCTCTCACGGGCGGCAACCTCGCTCGCGCTCCTCGCGGACACGCTGTGGGCCGCGACGGACCTCGGTCCCTATCAATACGTCTCGGGAGTCTTCCGGCCGGCGAATTCCGGCCATGCGTTTACCAGCCAGGTCCTGGGAGTGAGCGCGCAGACGCTTTACTCCGGCTCCTCGCTCTTCGGCGTCTATCGCTATTCCGCGTCCGGCGGGTGGACTTCGATCTCGACCGGACTTCCCAGCCTCCGCGTTCAGGCGCTCGGCACAGGCCCCGAAGGAGCGCTCTGGGCTGGAACGGCCGGGGGCGCTGCCCGTTTTTCAGCCGCAGTCCCGTCCTGGCAGCCCCACGTCTCCGACGGCCCGCTCGTCAACGAAACGGCGCGCGCCGTGGCCGACGTCCACGGCGTCTGGTTCACGACCGGAAACGATTTCCCGCCCGGTTCCGCGCGGGGCGTGTTGCTCCATTTCGATGGAGCGGCGTGGAGCGCGATCACCAGCGGCACCACCGGGGGCGCGTTCCAGCAGGCCGACGCGTTCGCTCTGTTCTCCGATCGCAACGCGAGGATCTGGATCGGCCACTGCTGCATCGATACCGATCCGCGTCCCCGGGTAGACCGCTACGATCCCGCCACGGGACTCTGGGACACGCCGCCCGCGTACAACATCTGGGCCGTCGACGCGGCGCCGTCGCCGAGAGTCTATGCGGCGAGCGTCCAGCACGAGAACGGCGTGTACGTGTTCGACGAATCGAGCGGCGCGCTGCTGGATTCGCTCACGCCGGCGAATTCGGGAATCACGAGCAACAATCTCCGCGCGGTGCGGTTCGATTCGGCCGGGAAAGGCTGGTTCGGGACGGCGTTCAACGGCGTCGATATCTGGGACGGGAGAGGCACGCCGGGGCATGGAGACGACCTCTGGGTCCATGTCGCCGGCCAGCCGAGCAGCCAGGTCTCCTCGCTGGTGGTGCTGGATCCCCAGACCGCGTGGATCGGCACCGCCTCCGGCGCGGGGCGGGTGCAGAACGGAATCTTCACGCGCCTCCTCACCATCTCCACGCTTCCCGGCGCGCAGGTGAACGACCTGACCCAGGACTCGTCCGGGAACCTCTGGATCGCGACCGTGGCGGGCCTTGCGCGCGTGGACGCATCCGGAGCCGGCTCGGTGGACGTGTACACCACCGCCGACGGGCTCGTGGACGACGACATTCGCGCGCTCGCCTGGGACGCGGCGCGAGGGGTGCTCTGGGTGGGCACCGCGAACGGCATCTCGCGGGTCGTGCCGGGGTCGGGAGCGCCGGGGATCAGCGGCGCGGCCTACGTGTATCCGAACCCCGCGCGTGCGGCTGACGCTCTGAAGGTCGGCGGAATCCAGAACGCGCTCGAGGGAGAGATCCGGGACGTGGCGGGGAACGTCATTCATCGATTCCGCTGCGATCCGGCCGCGAACGAGATCTGGGACCTGACGCGTGATGACGGCGAGCCCGCGCCCTCGGGCGTCTATCTCGTCGTGCTTCGCGACAAGACGGAATCCAGAATCTTGCGCGCGGCGATCGTGCGATGAAGCTTACGCGCCCTCGCACGGTGGTGTCGCCCCCCGACCGCGCGGCCTGGGACGCGCTCGTTTCCGCGTCGCCCGGCGCGAGCGTGTTCCACACGTCGGCATGGGCGGATCTCTGGGTCGAGGAATGGCGCGGCGCCAAGTGGGTCGCGCACGTCGTCCTCGACGACCAGGGGTACGCGGGTGGCCTTTCATCCATCGTCCGGAGCCGCGGAATCGGACGCACGGTTCTGTCGATGCCCTTCGGCACGTACGGAGGCCCCCTGGTGCGCGAGGGGCATCCCGATCCGGGCTCGGTCCGGCGGGAGCTGCTCGAGTCGTTCGCGAAGGCCGCCGGGAGCCGGTGGACGCTCCGCTCGGAGATGACCTGGTACGAGGGATCGATGGACGAGATTCCGCCGCCGCTCGCCGCGGCCGAGAGCTTCACCCACGTGCTTCCGCTTCAGCCCGATTTCGAAGCGCTGGCCGATGGATTCACTCCCGCGGCGCGCCGTCTCGTCCGGCAGGCCGAGGAGAGCGGGCTCACCATCCGGGTCGCCTCGGGCGAGGAGGACCTTCGCGCGTTCTACGAGATCGCGACGGAGACGGTCCGGCGCCGAGGCGGCAAGCCCAAGCCTTATTCCCTCTATCAGCGCATCCAGCGCGCGCTGGTTCCAGCGGGCCTCGCGCGATACCATCTCGTGCTTCACGAGGATCGGCCCGTGGCGGGAAGTCTCCACCTGTTCCACGAGGGCGCGGTGATGAACTGGCTCCCCGTTTCCCTGGAGTCCAGCTGGCACCTGAGGCCCAACAATTTTCTCATCGCGCGCACCCTCGAGACGCTTTGCCAGGCGGGGTACGTGGAATACAACTTCGGAGCATCCCCTCACGACGCGGCCGGCTTGATCCGCTTCAAGGAAGGATGGGGCGCTACGTCGCGGCCGCTCGTCATCGCCGGGCGGAGAAGCTCGGTCCACCGGAAGCTCCGGGGATAGCTCCCTCGGTGCGCATCCTCCTCCTCGCGCACGGGCCCTCCATCCACACGCGCCGATGGGCGCGCGCGCTTCGGGACCGCGGGCACGATCTCCGACTGCTCACCGCGCATGGGAGTCCCTCCCCCGAGGCGCCGGAGCGGATCGTGGGCAGGCCCTCGCCGTGGGCGGCGCTTCGATATCTGAGCGCCCTGGGCGCGGTGCGTCGCGAGATGGCTGAATTCCGGCCCGACGTGACGGTCGCGCACTTCCTTCCGAATTACGGCCTGCTGGCGGCGCTATCCGGTGCGCGCCCCTGGATGCTGTCCTGCTGGGGATCCGACCTGCTCATCAACGCGTACCGCTCTCCTCTTCACCGCGCCCGAGCCCGGTTCGTGCTCCGGCGCGCGCCCCTGATCCACGTGGACGCCGAGGTTCTCGCGGAGGCCGCGGTCTCGCTCGGCGCGGATCCAGCGAGGGTATGGACCCGCGCGTGGGGCGTGGATGCCGCTGTACTCGCGCCTGCGGCCGGCGCCGGTTCGCGCGGCGCCGGGCGCCCGGGAAACGCCGACGGCGGCGGCCCGCAAATCTTATGGACGCGCCAGCTCGAGCGCGTCTACGACCCCGAGCCTTTCGTCCGCGCGCTCGGAGCCCTGAAGCGACGCGGCTTCGCGTTCCACGCCTCGATGGCGGGGGACGGGCCGATGCGCGGCGCCGTGTCGCGGTGGATCGGCGAGGAGGGCCTGGAGCGCGACGTCACGCTCGAGGGATTCGTGGAAGAGGAGAGGCTCCGCGCGCTCTACCGCGCGTCCGATCTCTACGTCTCGGTCTCGCGGTCCGATTCCACCTCCCAATCTCTGCTCGAGGCCATGGCGGCGGGACTTTTCCCGATCGTGAGCGACATCGCGGGAAACCGCGAGTGGGTGACTCATCGGGGCGAGGGCTATCTCGTGCCCACGGGAGACTCCGACGCGATCGGGTGCGCGATCGAGGAAGGCTGGCGCGATCCGGAACGGGCCGCCATGCGGGCTCGCGCCCGCGCGAAAGTCCTGGCCCTGGGCTCCTTCGCGGACACGATCGACCAGCTCGAAACGAAACTTCGCGCGCTCGCCACCGTCGGTGGTGAGGGGTGCAGGCCATGAGGCGTCTCCTCATCCTCGCCTACTTCTTCCCGCCGCTCGGCGGTGGTGGATGCCAGCGAACGCTCAAGCTCGTGCGCTACCTCGAGCCCTTGGGGTGGCGATCGACCGTCGTGACAACGCGCGACCGCGATTACTGGATCCAGGATCCCACGCTTGAGGAGGAGATCCCCGCGGGCGCCGAGATTGTCCGGGTCGGCGGGCTCACGGCGGGGAAGCTCGTGCGAACCTTGGCCCGCGCGGGCATGCCGGTGCAGGAGGCGCAGGGGCAAAGAAGAGCCGGGCCGTTTCGCGCGCTTCGCTCGCTCCAGCGCTGGATGCTCCTTCCGGACGCCTATCGCTCCTGGGCGAACGCGGCGGAGCGCGCGGCGAGCGCCCGGATCCTGGAAGGAGGCATCGACGCGCTGTGGACCACGTCGTCGCCCGAGAGCGCGCACATGGCGGGGCTCGCGCTGAAGAAGAAACATCGCCTCCCATGGGTCGCCGACTTTCGCGATCCCTGGGTCGGACGCGCGACCTACCGTCCCGCGACGCCCTGGCACGACGCGCGGCACCGCGCGATGGAGCGGAGGGTCGTATCGGCCGCCGATCGCGTGACGCTCGTGAGCGAGGCGATGGTGGCGCTCTACCGCGCGCGCTATCCCGAGATCGATCCAGACAGGTTCGTCTTCCTGCCGAACGGATTCGACTCCGATGACTGGCTGCGGGCGGACCGGAAGTCCGCCGCGTCTCCGCGCGCCGCGCCTGAGCGCGCGATGCCGCGCCGGTTCGTTCTGCTCCATGCGGGGCAGCTCGCGCATCGACCCACCGTGCGGACCCTTCTCGATGCCGCGCGTCTCGCGATGGGACGGGATCCCACAGCGCGCGCGGCGCTCACGCTTCGCTTCATCGGCGGCAATGAGGAGATCGGGCCCCGCGCGCGCGCGCGATATGGGCTGGGGGACGCGCTCGAGTTCCTTCCGTCGCAGCCCCACATCGATTCCTTGGTCTCGATGCGGCACGCGGACGCGCTGGCGCTGCTCGGCCATGGAGGGGCCGCCGACGCGCTTCTCTACACGGGGAAGCTCTACGAGTATCTGACCAGCGGGCGCCCGGTGCTCGCGATCCTGGATCCGGGGCCCGCCGCCGATCTGGTGCGCGCCACCGGTGCCGGCAGCGTGATCCCGCCGGGAGACGTCGAGGGCGCGGCGTCGACCCTCCTCGAGTGGCTCCGCCGGTCCCTGGCGGGGGATAGCCTTGCCACGGTCATCCGCGCGCCCCTGCTCGAGACGTGGGAGCGCCGGAATATGGCCTTCCAGGCCTCCGCGATTCTATCGAAAATCCTCGCCGAAAATCCCCGCTGACCCTGGGTTCCCCCCCGGCTGGCCCGCTTCCCAACCCCATGCCCTCCAAGAAAATAAAAATTCTTTCGGTCCCATGAAATCGGCTTGACACCCTCTCCGGGGGGAGACTAGGATGCCGCGGTGGTGATTTGTGGGGAATCGTGGGTCATAGGCCGCCGCGGTTGATCACGATCCGGTGGCGAACGGGGACGGTGAATGGCTACGTTTCGGGGAAGTTATCAGCACTCGATCGACCACAAGGGGCGCATCAGCATTCCGTCGCGCTTCCGGAAGGTCCTCTCGGGCCGCGCCTCCGACACGTTCATCGTCCATCGCGGCCTGGAAGCCTGCGTCGCGCTCTATCCCCTCGACGAGTGGCGGAGGATGGAAGAGCGTCTGCGCTCTCGATCCTTCCACGATGAGACCAATCGCCGATTCCTCCGGATCATGTCGCTGGATCTGAACGAGGGCGTGCTCGACGCGCAAGGACGCGTCGCCATCCCTCCGCGCCTTCTCAC
>JAYWED010000034.1:0-21897 GCA_043779525.1 Candidatus Eiseniibacteriota bacterium
CATGGTAAGGTTCCCGTCCGGCGCGACCCTAGCTCAGTTGGTAGAGCACCGCACTGAAAATGCGGGTGTCCGCAGTTCGATTCTGCGGGGTCGCACCATTCATTTTCGTGAGGATCCCCCACGGAAGAGCTTCGCGACTCTCGAATTCCAAGCTGGTGTAGCTCAGCTGGTAGAGCACGTCACTCGTAATGACGGGGTCACCGGTTCGATTCCGGTCACCAGCTCCATTCCCGGGTCGGCCGGCCCGAACCCTCGGTCGCATGCCATGACAAAAGACCGCCACGCCGCGAACCCCCTCGAGGGGGACGCGGCGGGAGCGCGGGGTCCGGAGCCCCGCGGAGACGACCCGCTGCAAGGCCTCATGGTGAGCCCGTCCGGAGTTCGCGGGATCGTGGGGCAGACCCTCACGCCCGACGCGGTGCTCCGGGTCGCCGGCGCGCACGCCTCCTTTCTCGATCCGGGACCCGTCGTCGTGGGCCGCGACACACGGCCGAGCGGCGTCTGGGTTTCGCTCCTCGCCGAAGCCGCGCTCCTGGCGTCCGGCCACGACGTGATCCAGGTTGGGGTTGCGCCGACGCCGACCATCCTCTTCGCGATCCGCCACCATTCCGCTTCCGGCGGAGTCGCGATCACCGCCAGTCACAATCCCGCGGCCTGGAACGCGCTCAAGCTCTTCGGGCCGGGCGGAACGTTTCTCGCACCCGCGCAGTCCGAGGAAGTGGCGCGGCGCGCGAGGGCGGGGCGGGCGTCCTGGGTCCCGAACGCCTCGGTCGGCGCGCTGCGGGAAGACATGGGCGCGATCCAGCGCCACCGCGAGGCGATTCTTGCGCTACCGGGGCTCGATCTGAAGCGCATCCGGAGCCGCCGCGTTCGTGTCGTGGTGGACGCGACGAACGGGGCGGGATCCATCGCGACCCCTGCCCTCCTCGAAGCGCTGGGCTGCGAGGTGGAGCGGCTCTATTGCGAGCCGGACGGCCGTTTCCCGCGCGTCGCCGAGCCTCTGCCCGAGAATCTCGGCGCGCTCGGCGAGCGCGTCCGCGCGACGGGCGCCGCGATCGGCTTCGCGAACGATCCGGACGCCGACCGGCTCGCGATCGTGGACGAGCGCGGCGATCCGATCGGAGAGGAGCGGACGCTCCAGATCGCGGTCGACTGGGCCCTGGCGCGCCGATCCGGTCCCGTCGCGGTGAACGCGTCGACCTCGATCGGCGTGGAGATCATCGCCCGCCGCTACGGCGCGCCGGTCCATCGAACGAAGATCGGCGAGGCTCATGTCGCGCAGAAACTGATCGAGATCGGCGGCGTCATCGGCGGGGAAGGGAACGGCGGCGTGATCTATCCCGCGCTCCACGTCACGCGCGACGGGCTCCTCGCGGCCGCGATCGCCGTCGACTGGCTCGCGGGCGAGGACCGCGCCCTGAGCGCGCGCGTGGCGGAGCTTCCTCCGGTCACGATGGTCAAGCGCAAGCTCGACCTGAGACTAAAGGACATGGACGCCCTGCGAGACGAGCTGACCCGGGCCTTTCCGGACGGGGAGCGCAATGTTCTGGACGGGGAAAAGTACCTCTGGGAAGATTGCTGGGTTCAGGTGCGCTCGTCGGGAACGGAGCCCATTGTCCGGATACTCGCGGAGGCGCCGACACGAGATCGGGCGGAGTCATTGGCCCACCGGGCGACCCAGGCGGTCGAGCGCTCCCAGGCTCGCGCCCGGGCGCGCTAGGGGGAGGAGGCAACATGTGCGGCATCGTCGGGTACGTCGGCTCGCAGGAGTCGCTGCCCATTCTGCTCGAAGGATTGAGGCGGCTCGAATATCGAGGCTATGACTCCGCCGGCGTCGCCATCCTGAACGGGCAGGGGCTCTCGGTCCGGAAGGCCGCGGGCAAGATCGCCGTTCTCGAAGGGCTCCTCGAAGGCTCGCGTCCCAAGGGCTCCCTGGGCATCGCGCACACGCGCTGGGCCACGCACGGCGAGCCGAACACCATCAACGCCCATCCCCATGTGGATTGCAGGGAGAACATCGCCGTCGTTCACAACGGGATCATCGAGAACTACGTCACGCTCAAGAAGAAGCTGTTGCAGGAAGGGCATCGCTTCACCACCGACACCGACACCGAAGTGATCGCGCATCTCATCGAGAAATACTTCGCGGGGAATCTCGAGCGCGCCGTCGCGGCGGCGCTCCAGCACGTCACCGGAACCTACGGCATCGCGGTCATCGCGCGGGACGATCCGGGCAAGATCGTGGGGGCGCGTCACGGCAGTCCGCTGGTGGTGGGTATCTGCGACTCCGAGTACATCCTGGCCTCGGACGTCTCCGCCATCATCCGCCACACGGACCAGGTGGTCTACCTGGACGACGGCGAGATGGTGGTGCTCACGCCCGCGGGAATCCATACGACGACCATCCGCGAGGAGACCATCAACAAGCGCGTGGAGACGGTGGACTGGGATCTCGAGATGATCGAGAAGGCCGGCTTCCCGCATTTCATGCTGAAGGAGATCTTCGAGCAGCCTCAGTCCGTCCGGAACACGCTCCGCGGCCGCCTCATCGTCGAGGAGGGAACCGCGCGTCTGGGCGGGCTCAACATGTCGCCCGCCGAGTTGCGCGCGATCACGCGCGTGGTGATCACCGCCTGCGGCACGTCCTGGCACGCCGGAATGATCGGCGAGTATATGATCGAAGAGTTGGCGCGGATCCCGGTCGAGGTGGAATACGCCTCGGAGTTCCGATACCGGAACCCCATCTTGGAGCCGGGAACTCTCGTGGTGGCCATCAGCCAGTCGGGAGAGACCGCCGACACGCTGGCCGCCATGCGCGAGGCGAAGCGCCGCGGCGCCAAGGTGCTCGGGTTCTGCAACGTGGTCGGAAGCACGATCGCGCGCGAGTCCGACGGCGGCGTCTACATCCATGCGGGCCCCGAGATCGGCGTCGCTTCCACGAAGGCCTTCACCTCTCAGGTCGCGGCCCTGGCGCTGCTCACGCTCTACATGGGCCGTCTCGGCGAGCTCTCCTCCGAGCTGGGCGCCGAGCTGACCCGCGAGCTGGCCCAGATCCCGGAGAAGATCGAGCGGATCCTGGCCGGCGCCGACAAGATCAAGGCGATCGCGAAGGCGTACGCGCATCACAACAACTTCCTCTACCTCGGACGCGGATACAATTTTCCGGTCGCGCTCGAGGGCGCGCTGAAGCTCAAGGAGATCTCCTACATCCACGCCGAGGGGTATCCCGCGGCGGAGATGAAGCACGGGCCGATCGCTCTGATCGATCAGAACATGCCGGTCGTGTTCATCTGCACCCAGGATTCCGCCTATGAGAAGGTGCTGAGCAACATGGAAGAGGTTCGGGCCCGGCGCGGCAACATCATCGCCATCGCCTCCGAAGGCGACGAGCACGTCGCGACCAAGGCGGATCAGGTCATCTACATCCCGCGCACCCTCGGGCCCCTGACGCCCCTCCTCTCCGTGATTCCGCTGCAGCTCCTCTCGTACTACATCGCGGTCGAGCGTGGGTGCGACGTGGATCAGCCGCGCAATCTCGCCAAGAGCGTCACCGTCGAGTGAGCGCGGACCCGAAGTCGGTCATCCACACGCCGCACGCGCCCACGGCCATCGGGCCCTACGCCCAGGCACGGACGGGGCCCTTGTCGGGGCGCTGGCTCGCGTCCTCCGGCCAGGTCGGGCTGGACCCCGCGACCGGAACGCTCGTTCCGGGCGGCGTCGGACCCGAGACCGAACGCGCGCTCCGGAACCTCGAGGCGGTCCTGAAATCGGGGAACGCGAGCTTCGGGGACGTGGTCAAGACCACGGTCTTCCTGGCGGACATGGCCGACTTCGCCGTGATGAACGAGATCTACGCCCGCTTCTTTTCGGATCCGAAGCCCGCGCGGAGCACGGTCGCGGTGCGAGCGCTTCCGAAAGAAGCGAGGGTCGAAATCGAGGTGTGGGCGATCATCCCGTGAACCACACGCGGCGGGACATCCTCCGGCTCACGGAGCAGGTCCAGTGCGCGGGTTGAGCGGCCAAGATAGGTCCGGAGGACCTACGACATATCCTGGACGCCTTGCCGCGCGCCCCGCGCTCGAAGCGGCTTCTCGTGAGCCCTGACTCGTGGGATGACGCCGGTGTGTACCGGATGGGGCCCAAGCTGGCCATCGCGCAGACGGTGGATTTCATCACGCCGGTGGTGGACGATCCGTTCGATTACGGCGCCATCGCGGCCGCGAACTCGCTTAGCGACGTCTATGCGATGGGAGCGACCCCGACGGTAGCCCTGTCGATCATCTGCTTTCCGTCGGACACGGGCGATCTCGACGTGCTCCGCGAGATCGTGCGCGGGGGCGCGGCGAAGCTGAAGGAAGCCGGGGTCGCGCTCCTGGGCGGGCACTCGGTGCGCGACCCCGAGATCAAGTTCGGCTATGCGGTGACGGGTGAGGTGGATCCCAGGCGGATCGTCGCGATCGGCGGCGCGCGGCCGGGCGACCTCCTCGTGCTCACGAAGCCCATCGGGACCGGCATCCTGGCCACGGCGCTGAAGCGCGGCGTGCTGCCACCGAAAGCGCTCAAGGCGATGACGGCCCAGATGAAGCTCCTGAACCGTGCGGCGTCCGAGGCGATGCGCGGGGTCGCTCACGCGGCCACCGACGTCACGGGGTTCGGCCTCCTGGGCCACGCCCGGAACATGGCGCGCGCGGGCCGTGTGACGCTGCGCGTGTGGAGCGCGGCGGTTCCCTTCCTGCCCGGGGCGCTGGAGCTGGTGGCGGGAGGAATCGCGTCCGCGGGGCTCAAGTTAAACCGCGATGGGATGTCGCGGGAGGTCGCGTTTTCCGAAGGGGTGCCGGAGCCGGTGCGGGAGGCCCTGTTCGACCCGCAGACGTCCGGGGGCCTCCTCATGGCGATCCCGGCGTCGCGTCTGGATGCTTTCGCGAAGAAGCTGCGCCGGAGCAGGATCGCCGCCACGGTGATCGGGGAGGTCCGCCCGCGAGGACGGCGCCCCCTCGAGGTCCAAGCATGAAGCACGGGGACGGATGGGTTCTGGTGGACTCCGAGGACTTCAAATCCTTCCGTCGGGCGCTAAACACGTCCGAGGTGGGTTCGATTCCCACACGTTCCCGCCACCACGCTGAGGGAGGGGAGCATGCACGGGTTCATCCATTCGCTCGTCGGGCTCGACTGGAACGATCCGCGCGTCATCGGTCTTCTGACCGCCGTCGTCATTGTCGCCCTCGCGCGAAAATGGTCGTTCGTGATTCTCATCGTGCTGGTGGTGGCGCTGGGGGAAGGCCTTCAGTATCTCCTGGCGAATTCGTCGCTGGGGCATGATTTCACTCACGGAGTCGTGATCGGAGTCTATGGATTCGGTGGATTGCTGCTGCTCTTTCTCGCGATCGCGCACGCCTTCACGAAAGAATAGCACCGCGCCGGCGGGAATGCCGCGCGCCGGGCTCGCCGCGCGCCGCGTGCTCGCCGGCCTCGCGGTGGCGGCTCTCCTCGGAACGACCGCGTCCCGCGGAGCGGCCCAACCCGCGCCCAAAGCGAAGGCCGGCGCGAAGCCCGCCGCGGCCGATTCCTTGGCCAACCGCTCCAAGCCGTTCACTGTGATGCTCCGGTCGGCGGCCGTACCGGGATGGGGACAGGTCTATAACCACAAGTATCTCAAGGCGGGGCTGGTCGTCGCCGGAGAGGGATTGCTCGTGTTCGAGGCGCTTCAAGAGCTCAAGCGTGAGAACCAGGCGGTGGACCGCCAGAGCGCGATCGGCAACGCCTCGGACCCCGCCTACATCGAAGCCGGCCTGGACCGGGATACGCATCGGAACCGCAAGATCAGCTGGATCTGGTGGGGCATCGCGGCCCACCTTCTCTCCATGGCAGACGCCTACGTGGATGCCCATCTCGCCACCTTCGACGCCGATTTCGGTCCGCCGGAATCGGCCGTGGACTCCGGGGAGAAACCCCGCCTGACGGTCGCTTTCCGGACCCGGTTCTAGCCGGATTCCATGATCCCTCGCTCGCTCGTCCGGAACTTCTGCATCATCGCGCACATCGACCATGGGAAGTCGACTCTGGCCGACCGCCTCCTCGAGATCACGAACACCATTCCGCGCGGAAAAATGAAGGAGCAGGTCCTGGACAACATGGATCTGGAGCGCGAGAAGGGGATCACCATCAAGTCGCACGCGATCGCCATGGAGTACCGCGCCCGGGACGGCCGGACCTACCATCTCAACCTCATCGATACGCCCGGCCACGTCGATTTCACGTACGAAGTGTCGCGAAGCCTCGCGGCGTGCGAGGGGGCCATCCTTGTCGTCGACGCGTCGCAGGGCATCGAGGCCCAGACGCTCTCCAACCTTTTCCTGGCGATCGATCAGAAGCTGACGATCGTTCCCGTGCTCAACAAGATCGATCTGCCCGCGGCGCATCCCGACGACGTGTCGCTGGAGATGGCCCACCTGCTCCACGTGGAGCCCGAGGACGTCATCCGGGTCTCCGCCAAGGAAGGGCACAACATCGAGGCGCTCCTCGAGGCGGTCATCCTCCAGGTGCCTCCGCCGCCCGATGAGAGCCAGGGGTCGCTCCAGGCGCTGATCTTCGACTCGGTGTTCGACCAGTTCCGGGGCGTCATCGTCTACGCGCGCATCGTGCGCGGCACGATCCGCGCGGGCACCTCGATCCGGTTCCACTCCACGGGGAAGACCCACGAGGTGCTGGAGGTCGGCGTGCTCCGGCTGGGCCTCGAGCCCCGGGAGGAGCTGTGGGCTGGCGACGTGGGATACGTGATCGCGAACGTGAAGGTCGTGGCGGACGCCAAGGTGGGGGACACCATCACCGAGGCGTCCGACGCGGAGGCGGAAGCGCTCCCCGGGTACCGCCCGGTGAAGCCGATGGTCTTCTCAGGGCTCTATCCCATCGAGGCGGAGAGCTACGAGGGGCTCAAGGAATCGCTCTCCAAGCTGCAGCTGAACGACGCCTCGCTCACCTTCGAGCCCGAGACCTCGCTCGCCCTGGGCTTCGGCTTTCGCTGCGGCTTCCTGGGCCTTCTCCACATGGAGATCATCCAGGAGCGCCTCACCCGCGAATACGACGTGAACCTGATCGCCACCGTTCCGAGCGTGGAGTACCGGGTGACCAAGACGAACCGCGAGGTCGTGCTCGTGGAGAACCCGGCGCTCCTGCCTCCCGCGAACCAGATCGAGGTCATCGAGGAGCCGTTCGTGCGGGCGCAGGTCGTGGTGCCCGCAGACTACGTGGGGAACATCATGAAGCTGGCACAGGATCGGCGCGGGATCTTCATCGGAATGGAGTTTCCGGACGAAGCGCGGGCCCATATCACCTACGAGCTGCCGCTCGCCGAGATCGTGCTGGATTTCTATGACAAGCTGAAATCCATCAGCCGCGGCTATGCGTCCCTGGATTACGAGTTCTCGAGCATGAAGCCGGCCGAGCTGGTGCGCATGGACCTGCTCCTGAATTCCGAGCCGGTGGACGCCCTCTCGGTGATCGTGCATCGCGACAAGGCGTACGAGTGGGGCCGCGACGTCGCGTCCAAGCTCAAGGAGCTGATTCCGCGGCAGATGTTTCCGATCGCGATTCAGGCCACGATCGGGAACCAGGTCATCGCGCGCGAGACGATTTCCGCGCTGCGCAAGAACGTCATCGCGAAGTGCTACGGCGGTGACATCACGCGCAAGCGGAAGCTTCTCGAGAAACAGCGCGAGGGCAAGAAGCGTATGAAGCAGGTGGGGACCGTCCGCATACCGCAAGAAGCGTTTCTCGCGGTCCTGCGCGTGGAGCGTTAGACCGCTTGGGAGGTGATCGAATGGAAAGCGCACGAATCGCCGCGAAATCGGGAACGCGGCGCGCGTCCCGGACCAAGTCCACGCTGCGTGAGTACGTCGAGGCGATCGTCCTCGCCGTCCTGCTCACGATCGTGATCCGGGGCCTGGTGGTGCAGGCGTTCCGCATTCCGACCGGTTCGATGGAGAACACGCTTTTGGTCGGGGACTTCCTGTTCGTGAACAAACTGGTCTATGGCTCGGAGATCGATATCGGGGCCGCCGGCCACCGGCTGATCTATTACCGCTTTCCCGCGATCCGCCAGCCGCGCCGCGGGGACGTCATCGTATTCCGCTACCCGGACGACCCCAGCCGCGACTTCATCAAGCGCTGCGTCGCCGTGGAGGGCCAGACCGTCGAGATCCGGAACAAGGTCCTCTACGTGAACGACCTGCCGCAGGTGGAGCCGTACATCATCCACTCCGACGACAAGGTCCTGCCCAAGGAGATCAGCGCGCGGGACAACTTCGGTCCCACCGTCGTTCCCAAAGGGCATCTCTTCATGATGGGGGACAACCGGGACAACAGCCACGACAGCCGCTTCTGGGGGCCTCTCCCGCTCAATCTCGTGAAGGGGAAGGCGATGATCCTCTACTGGTCCTGGGACGCGGAGAAGAACATGCCGCGCATGAACCGGCTGTTCCATCCGGTGCGCTGAAGGGTGGAATACGGCCTCTACATTCACCTGCCGTATTGCCGGAGCATCTGCCCGTACTGCGATTTCGTGAAATCGCCGCTCCACCGCGCCGAGCCCGCGCGGCTACTGGCGGCCCTCGCGCGCGAGTGGGACCTGGCGCGCGCCGCGGACGGGCCGGCGTGGTCGAAGCCGCGAACGATCTACGTCGGAGGCGGCACACCGACCGCGCTCGACGCTCCCGCCCTGAGCGCCTTCCTCGGGTGGGTACGGGAGGGCTGGGACCTGAAACGCGTCCGCGAGTTCACGGTGGAGGCGAACCCCGAGGGTCTGGACCAGGAGAAGCTTTCCGTTCTCCTCGAAGGAGGAGTGAACCGCCTGAGCCTCGGCGTCCAGTCCTTCGAGCCGTCGGCGTTGCGGGCGCTCGGCCGCATTCACACCGCGGAGACGGCGATCGAGAAAATCGCGCTCGCCCGGGGCGCGGGATTCAGGAATATCTCCATCGACCTCATGTACGGCGTTCCGGGCGAGACAGCGGCCGGCTTCCGTGACGGGGTCGCGCGGGTCGTGTCGCTGGGGGTGCCGCATCTCTCCGCCTACCCGCTACAATTAGAGGAGGGCACGCCGCTTCACTCCAAGGCGGCGCGAGGGGTCGTGGCGATTCCGGGCGAGGACCTAGTTCTCGAGCGGTATGGGGATCTCGTCTCGGCGCTCGCCCACGCGGGCTATCGACACTACGAGGTGTCCAACTTCGCGCTCCCCGGGTTTCATTCGCGGCACAACGAAGGCTACTGGACCCGGCGACCGTATCTGGGCCTTGGTCCCGGCGCGCACTCCTTCGACGGCGCGTCCCGCTGGAGCAATGGCGGATCGATCGAGCGCTGGTTTCTTAGTGTCGAGTCGGGGGCTCTGCCGCGGGAGGACATTCGCGCGGTCGGTCCTCGCGAGGCGGCCGAGGAGCGCGTGTTTCTGGGATTACGCCGGGCCCGCGGGCTCCGGCGCACACAGCATCTCGCGGCGTTCGCGGCGCCCGAGGTCGAGGCGTGGACACGCTGGGCCGAAGCGGGCAGCGCCCTCCGGAGATCGCCTCGGGGGCGGGTCCGCCCGAACGATCGCGGGCTCTTCCTCGCGCACGATCTGGCGGCGGAGCTGTTCGCCCGCACGGACCACGGCGTGTCCGGCCCGGGCGCTACGCCAAGGACTTGAGCCCTCACCGCTTGACACCCGCCGCGCAAGGCTGGTAGCGTTCGCGACGGTTAGCACTTGTGGATAGCGAGTGCCAGCCCGCCCGAAACCATGCTCCAACCCAACCTCAACGAGCGTCAGCGCCGAATCCTCAAATTCGTGGTGGAGAGCCACGTCATGAGGGCCGAGCCGGTCGGGTCCCAGTACGTGCGGATGGCCTACCATCTGAGCATCTCTCCGGCCACGATCCGCGGCGCGATGAAGCGGCTCGAGGACGAAGGTCTCCTGGATCATCCGCACACCTCGGCCGGCCGCGTGCCCACCGAGGCGGGGTATCGGTATTACGTGGACGCCCTGATGGAGCCCGAGCCGATCGCGCCGGGGACCCGCCGGGCGCTCAACAAGGCCCTCGATCGGAGCGCCACGGTCGCTGAAGACTTCCAGAGCCTCGCGACGCGCGTTCTCGCGAAGAGCTCGGGCCAGCTTGCCATGGTCGGGGTTCGCCCCCGCGCGACGCTTCCGGTCCGCCGATTCGACCTGGTCGCGCTGGACGGAGGCGAGATTCTCATGGCGCTCGGAGACCGGGGAGAGCGCGGGATGTCCGCCACGTGGCGGCCGGTGCCGGCCGTCGATCCGGCGAGCGTGGGCATCGCGGAGCGGTGGATCGCGGGTAGGCTGCCGCTTGGCGGACCCGCCGGCTGCGCGCTCCTGGCGCTCGCGGCGCGAGAAGAAGCGCCCGCGTCGGCGCGTTCGCTGATCGAGGACGCGCTCCGTCGCGCGGGGAAGATGCTCGCGGCTCTGGAGCGCATGGATGTCCGCATCGGCGGAGCCCAGAACATCGCCGCCCAGCCCGAATTCCAGACCGCCGACCGCTTGCGCGCCTTGGTCTCGCTTCTCGCGGAGCCGGAGCCGTTGACCCGGGCGCTCGATTCGTTCATGGATTCGGGCGACGCCAGGGTCACGATCGGCCGTGAGCTGGGAGATGGCGCCATGCGTGTATGCTCCCTGATCGGCACGGGAATCGCCTCGAGCGCCTTCCGCGGTTCCCTCGGCGTGCTCGGACCGGTTCGCATGCCGTATTCCAGGCTTCTTTCCCTCGTATCCTATGTAGGGGAGCGACTCGCGGAGTTCGCATGACGCGTAAGAAAGATTACAAGGACGAACATGCCGAGGCCGCGCCTCCCGCGGAGGGAAGCACGGGTGAGCCCGGCACGAAGGTGGAGGACCCGGCCAAGCTTGCCGAGGAGCTGGAGCGCGCGCGGTCGCGGGAGGACGAGCTGCTCCGCGCCGTGGCCGAGCTGACCAATGTGAATCGGCGCCGGAAGCAGGACATGGAAACCATCGCCCTCTTCGCGCAGGAATCGCTCGTACGGAATCTTCTCCCCGTGCTCGATGACATCGACCGGGCGATCGCCCACTCGAAGGATCGCGCGGGGGACGCGTTCCGTTCCGGGCTTCTTATGATCCGCGAGCGGCTCTGGCAGATCTTGGAGAAGGAAGGGATGGAGCCGGTCCAGGCGCTCGGGACGCCGTTCGATCCCGAGCTGCACGAGGCTGTCGCGCAGCAACCGGGCGGCGATCAGGCGGCGGGCGCGGTTCTCGAGGTGGTCGTTCCGGGATACCGCTTCCGCGGGCGCGTGCTCCGGCACGCGCAAGTCGTCGTGGCGGCGAACACGGCGAAGGACGCCGAGGAGCGCGGCTTCTGACCACGACGCGAGACTATTACGAAATTCTGGGCGTCGCGAAGACCGCGACGGACGACGAGATCAAAAAGGCCTACCGGCAGCTCGCGATGAAGTATCACCCGGATCGAAACCCGGGCGACAAGAAGGCGGAGGAGAGCTTCAAGGAAGTGGCGGAAGCCTACGAGGTCCTCCACGATCCGGAGAAGCGCTCACGCTACGATCGGTTCGGCCGAGCCGGCGCGGCCCCCTTTCCGGGCGGCTCCGGCGGCCCGGGCGGTGGCGGGTTCGCCGGGGCGGAGGGATTCGATCTCGCGGACGCGCTGCGCGCCTTCATGCGCGACTTCGGCGGCATGGGCGGCTTCGGCGGGGAAGCCCATGAGGGCGGGTCCCGCCGCGGCGGTCGGAACGAGCGCCGCGGGCGAAACCTCGAGATCCGCCTGCCCCTCACGCTCGAGGAGATCGCGGCCGGCGCGGAGAAGGTCATCAAGATCCGGCGCATGGTGCCTTGCTCGGAATGCAGCGCGTCGGGTGCCAAGCCCGGCAGCAAGACCAAGACGTGCCCGGTCTGCGGCGGCTCCGGTCAGGTCCGCTCGGTGCAGCGGTCGGTCTTCGGCCAGCTCATCAGCGTGACCGCGTGCGACCGATGCCACGGCGAAGGAACGATCATCGAGTCCCCGTGCCCCAAATGCTCCGGCGATGGACGCGTGCGGGCCCAGGAGGAGATAACGATCCGCGTGCCTCCCGGAGTGATGGAGGGTAATTACATCCCGCTGCGCGGGGTCGGAGACGCGGGCGTTCGCGGCGGTCCGGCCGGCGATCTCATCGCCCACATCGAGGAAATCCCCCACGCCCTCTTCGCGCGGGAAGGCGAAGACCTCATTCTCGAGCTGCCGATCAGCTTCGCGCGGGCCGCGCTCGGTGGGAAGGTGGAGGTCCCCACGCTGGGGGGCCGTGCCAACGTCACCATCCCGCAGGGCATCCAGTCGGGACAGGTGCTTCGCCTTCGCGGAAAGGGGCTCAAGGGTCTCCAGCGCTCCGGCACGGGAGATCAGCTCATCCGGGTCACGCTGCACACTCCGGGCAAGCTGAGCGATCGCGGGAAGAAGCTCTTCACGGAGCTGGAAGCGATCCCCGATTCGGCCGTTCCGCCGCCGCACCGGCCCGATCGGAGCGCCGGCTGACGGAGAGGCACAGGCTTCCCGACACGCCGTTCTGGGTCGAGGCTGAATCCGTGGGACCCGACCATCTCGAGCTCTCTCTCGAGGAATCGCATCATCTCCTCCACGTCCATCGCGCCAAGCCCGGCGCTCCGTTCCAGGCGACGAACGGAGCGGGGGATTTCTTCGAATGCGTGCTGGAGTCGGTGAAGCGCCACCGCGCGATCGGCCGGATCGTGGAGCGCCGCGCCGAGGCGGGCGAGCTATCCCGCGCCATCCTGGTCTTGGTGGGGATGCCGGACCGCCGCGGCATCGAACAGGTGGTCGAGCATGCGGTGCCGCTCGGCGTGAGCGGCCTGGATTTCATACCATGCGAGCGGAGCGCGCCGGGGGCCATGGGGTCCCAGCGCCTGGTGCGGCTCGAGCGCATTGCCCGCGCGGCGCTCAAGCAGTCCCGACGGAGCCGCCTGCCCAGGTTGAGCTCCTCGCGCTCGCTCCAGTCCGGCGTGGAGGCTCTGGGCGCCGGCGGAACGCGCTATTTCGCCGATCCCGAAGGCAAACGGTTCATGCTCGATCATGCCGGAGCGCCGGAAACCTCTGTCCAACTGGCGGTTGGACCTCCCGGAGGATTTTCCGAGAATGAGCGCGGCCTTCTTCTGCGGGCCGGGTTCTTACCTATCTCTTTGGGCCCTAGCAGGTTAACTACAGAGACCGCAACGCTGGCCCTCGTGAGCCTCATCCGAAACCACTTGTAATTTTGTGAGTTACGGGTATATTGACAGGTCCCCATTCCCGGGGTATCTTGATTAGTGTTAGGCGGATGCTGCCCTCCGGGCGGTAGACTGACGATTCTTTGGACCCCAAACCAGGGTTAGGAGGCGATTCATAGGATGCCCGGCATCAGGGTGAAGGAAGGTGAATCCTTCGAGAGTGCCCTTCGCCGGTTCAAGAAGAAGTGTGAGAAGGCAGGAGTTCTCGCCGATTTGCGACGTCATCAGCACTTCGAGAAACCGAGCGAGCGGCGCAAGCGAAAGCTGAACGCCGCAAAGAGAAAGATGATGGCCCGGATGAAAGCGGAGTAGGCAGGACCTCCGGACATCGGTATCAAGGCGGGAAATCGGCCCCATTTGAGCCCGGGGCCGGTTTCCCAATCGCCCGCTTGGGCCGACGCAGCACCTTCGTCCGTAACAGCGAAACCCTCACCTCCGGAAGCGAAAGCCATTTCAAACACACGAACGCGCGAGCCGCAGGGGTGGTCTATTTCTCCTGAAGCCTCAGCCACTCCCAGTCATGCGCACCAAGTGCTGGAATTTCCCGCCGTCATCGCGACGATCGCGCGTCGCACGCGCTCCGCGCCGGGGCGGGACCGGGTGCTCGCGATCCGTTGCCTGGCGCGCCTCTCGGATGCCCGCGCCGCGCAGGAAATCTACCGTGACGTGATCGCCCTCGCGGGCACCGCGGACGAGCCGCCGCCCGCGGCCCCTCCCGACGTTCGCGCGCTGCTGGAGCGGCTCACGACCGAAGGGACGGTGCTCGCCGGAGAGGAGCTCTGGGAGATCCGGCGCCTGCTGGACCAGGCCGCGGTCGCTTACGCGTGGACCCGCAAGAACAGGGATGAGACTCCCGGTCTCATGCGGCTCCTCGCGGACGTGGACCCCTTGCCCACGCTCCATCGGGAGCTGGGCCGATCGCTCGAGCCTTCCGGCGAGGTGAAGGACGACGCGAGCGCGGATCTGGCCCGGATCCGGCGCTCGATCCAGACGCTCCGCGAGCGGCTCGCGCAGAAGCTCGAATCGATCGCGCGCGGGCTGGCCATCGCGGAAAGCTTCGTCACGCTGCGCGAGGGGCGGTACGCCATCGCGGTGCCCGCGTCCCAGAGGCGGCAGGTTCCCGGTGTCGCGCTCGGCTACTCGGGCAGCGGCGCGACCGTGTTCCTGGAGCCTCGGGAGGCGGCCGAGGCGAACAGCCAGCTCTCCGATCTCTTCGCGGACGAGATCCGCGAAGTGAACCGGATCCTCCGCGAGCTGAGCACGCTCGCGCGGCGGGATCGCGAGGCGCTGGAGCGCGATCTCACGGCGCTCGCGAAGCTCGATGCGGCCCAGGCAGTCGGGAGCTGGGCCGGCGCGGTCCAGGGCTCGCTTCCCGCGCTATGCGAGGAGCGCTCGCTTCTGCTCCGGGGCGCGCGCCATCCGATCCTGGTCGAGCGCCATGCGCGCGGCGAGATGCCCGCGGCGCCGGTGCCGCTCGACCTGGCTCTGGACCGCGATACGCCGCTCCTCCTCGTGACCGGTCCGAACATGGGCGGCAAGACGGTCGCGATCAAGACGGCGGGTCTGACCGCGCTCCTGGCGATGGCGGGGCTTCCCGTTTCCGCCGCGGAGGGAACCCGGATCCCCTGGTTCGATCACGTGGTGTGCGACATCGGGGACGAGCAGTCTTTGATGGAGGACGTGAGCACGTTTCTCTCGCACCTGCGGCGGGTCTCCGAGGCCATCTCCATCGCGACCCCGGATTCGCTGGTGCTCCTGGACGAGCTGGGCTCGGGCACGGATCCCACCGAGGGTGCCGCGCTGGGGCAGGCCATCCTCGAGGGGCTCCTCATGCGGCGCACGCTCTGCGTGGCGACCACGCATCATGGCGCGCTCAAGTCCTTCGCGTCGGAGACCGCGGGGGCGCGAAACGCCTCGATGGCCTTCGACGAGGAGACGCTCCGCCCCCGCTTCACGCTCCTCATCGGAGTTCCCGGGAGGAGCCGGGCCATCCAGGTTGCCGAGCGTTTCGGCATGGATCCGACCGTGCTGGCCCGCGCGCGGGAGCTCTTGCCGCGCGGAGAGCGCGATCTCGGGGCTCTGATCGAGGAGCTGGGGCAGCTCAAGAACGAGGTCGCGCGCGAGCGCGAGGAGCTGGGCCGGACGCGGATGCGGCTCGCGGAGCGCGAGGGAGAGCTCAAGTCCGCGCTCTCGCGACTGGAGTCGGAGAAGCGGGAGCGGAAGCAGGCGGAGCTTGCGGCGCGGCGCGATCTCCTGCGCACGCTGGAAAGCCAGATCGACGAGTACCGGAAGAAGCTTCGCGCCGACAAGAAGGCTTCCGCGGAGACGCTGGAGGAGGCGCGCGGGCTGGCGCGGCGGGTCTCCGAATCGATCGACCAGGAATCCCAGTGGACGCAGGTGCCCGACCGCGGAGCGCCGGTCGACCGGGTTCGCGAGGGTGACACGGTCTTCGTGCCCGCGATCCAGGCGGAAGGGACGGTGCTCGCGGCCCCCGATCGCGACGGACGGGTTCGCGTCAAGATCGGCGCGGCGACCACGATGCTCCCGATCGCTTCCCTGAGACGCGACGCGGGAGAAACGAAATCGCGCACCGAGCAGTCCAACGGTGGCGGGGCGCTCAAGCGCGAGATCGAGATACCCGAAGTCTCACGCGAGATCGACGTTCGCGGTTTCGAGCCGGACGATGCCATCCGCGCGGTCGAGGCCTTCCTCGAGAACGCGGTCATGGGGGGCGTGGATCGCGCGCGGATCATCCACGGCAAGGGGAAGGGAATCCTGCGCGAGCGGCTGAAGCGCTGGCTCAAGGATCAGCCCGCGGTGAAGGAATTCCAGCTCGGAGAGCTTCGCGAAGGAGGGACCGGCGTCACGATCGTGACGCTGGAATGAGGCCATGAGCGTTCGCATGGGTGGAGAAGAGGCGCGCGAGCGGGTACGGGACGCGACAGACATCGTTCAGCTCATCGGGGAGCGGGTTCAGCTCCGCAGAGCCGGCCGGTCGTACAAGGGACTCTGTCCGTTCCATACGGAGAAGACGCCGTCCTTCACCGTCACGCCCGACCGCCAGATCTGGCATTGCTTCGGATGCAGCAAGGGAGGCGACGTCTTCGCGTACGTGATGGAGCTGGACAAGCTCACATTTCCAGAGGCAATCCGTATGCTCGCGGACCGTGCCGGGATCGAGCTGCCCAAGCAGGAGCGCGGCCCAGGGGACGAGAAGTTCGACAAGCTCTACCAGGCGAACGCGCTCGCGCGAGATTTCTTCCGCGCTTGCCTGCAGGGTGAGGCGGCGAAGAAGGCGCGAGCCTACGTCGCGGCGCGCGGCTTCGAGGAGCCCTGGCTCGGACGCTTCGAGGTGGGCTGGGCGCCGGAGGGCTGGGACGGGTTGATCACGGCTCTGGCGAAGCTCCTCGCGGCGGACGTCCTGGAGCAGGCGGGGCTGATCGTGCGGAGAGGCGATGGGGGCGGACACTACGACCGCTTCCGGAACCGCGTGATCTTTCCCATCGCGACCGCCTCCGGAAAGGTGGCGGGGTTCGGCGCCCGGGCGATCGCGGAGGGCGACGAGCCGAAGTACCTGAACTCGCCCGAAACGCCGGTCTTTCACAAGGGGCGCCTTTTGTACGGGCTTCCCGCCGCCCGCGCGGGCATTCGCGAGCGCGGAGAGGCGATCGTATCGGAAGGGTATCTCGACGTGATGCGGCTCCATGCGTGCGGCTTCACGAACGCGGTCTCGACATGCGGAACGGCGCTGACCCCGGAGCAGGCGCGGCTCCTGGCCAGGCTCCAGATCAAGGTCCTCCTTCTCTACGACGGCGATGATGCCGGCGTGCGGGCGGCGGACCGTGGTCTCGATCCTTTGCTTACGGCCGGGGTGGACGTGAGGGTGCTCCTGCTTCCGGGCGGCGAGGACCCGGATTCCTTCCTCCGCAAGGAGGGGGCGGGCGCCTTACGCGAGAGACTGGAATCGGCGCTGGACGTGCCCGGCTTCCTGGCCGTCGCCGGGACGGCGGGCGCGGGGGCGGCGAATCCGAACGTCGAGGCCCGCCTGAGGAGGCTGGTCGGGCTCCTGGGCCGGATCGAAGACCCCATCCGCCGGAGACTCGTCATTCGCAGGGGCGCCGAGGTGTTCGGACTCGAGGAGTCGGTGCTCCTGGAGGCCGCGCAAGGCGGAGGGGGCAGGAAGGGGCTGAAACCGCGCTCCGGGGCGCCCTCCGGCGCCGCGTTCGGGGGCGGGGCTTCCGGCGGGACTTCGCCCTCCCCGGCCGGCACGATATCGAGCGGAGACACCAGCGGAATCCAGGCATCAGAACCTGAATCAGGGCCGGCGGATCCCGTGGAGCGGGAACTCGCCGGGCGGGTATTGACAGAAGAAGGGGCGGTCCTGGAAGTGACCGCTCAGGCTGGAGCTAACTGCTTTGACAGCTTGGCGCTACAAAGATTGCTCGGCCCCTGGATCGCGCAAGGGCGACCGCCGCGCGAGGACGAGCTGAGGGCGCTCATGGCGGAGAGCTCCCTCACCCGGCAGCTTCTATCCGAGCTTCCCCCGGAGCCCGGGAGGACGATCGAGGCGTCCCGCCGTGAGGCCCGGGACCTGATCCAGAGGCTGGAGGAGCGCCGACTCAAGGCGAGAAAGCAGGAGATCAGGGCCGCGATCAAGAGGGCGGAACAGAGCGGGGATACCGATTTGCAGGAGAGCCTCAACGCCGAGTGGCGTGACGTCGCATCAAAGCTCCATACGAAAAACACGCATCCCGCGATCCACTAGGGCCAGGGCGGCCCCGGGGCAAGGGTGACCGGAAAAGGAGAACGAACCGAATGAAGCGGGTGAAGACGGACCGGCTTCAAGAATTGAAGGGGCTGGCTGGCAAGCAGCAGTACCTGCTCCACGACCAGATCGAGTCGTTTCTGGACGAGAGCGCCTCCGTGGAGGACATGGACGAGGTCTACATCGCGCTCAACGACCTCAAAGTTGACGTGTTCGACAGCCATGAGGAGGCGCAGCAGAAGCTCAAGATCAAGCGCCGCGAGGAGAAAAAGCCCGCGGAGAAGCAGCTCCTGCAGCACCCGATGCGGTACGACGATCCCGTGCGCATGTACCTGCGCGAGATGGGCCGCGTGCCGCTGCTCGACCGGGAGGGAGAAGTCGAGATCGCGAAGCGGATCAAGGCCGGCGAGCGGCAGATCTGCACCGCGCTCTTCCGGTCCGCGCCCGTCATCAAGGAACTCCTCACGATGGGCATCAAGCTCAAGCAGAGCAAGATGCGCGTCGAAGATTTTCTCCAGATCGATTTCGGCAACTGGAATCCCGAGTATTCCCCGAAGCGTGAGCGGGCGCGCGCCCTGAAGGCCATGGAGCGCATCCGCCAGCTCCACGTGAAGCTCTCCAAATTACAAGATAAGTCGACCGCCCGAGCCTCGGAGGACAAGCGCCGGGCGCACAACGACAAGACGCGGCTCGCCGAAGAGGAATTGCTGCGCGACCTCTACGCGCTTAATTTCAACATCAAGCTCATCGATCGGCTCGCGACCCGCATGAAGCAGCTCTCGCTGGATTGCCGCGAGGCGGAGCTGGAGGTCCGGCAGTTCGAGCGGCGCCACGGGAAGAGCGCCGAGGAGTTTGCGGCGCTGCACAAGCGCGCGCGCAAGAGCCGCAAGGACGCCAAGCAGGTCGAGAAGGAGAGCAAGCTCAGCCTCGACGTCCTTCTCGAGTTCGAGAAGGCGTTGAAGAACTCGCGCCGCAAGGTGCGCAAGGTCGAGCTGGAAGGCAAGATGACCCGCGAGCAGGTCCGCGAGGTGAACACCGAGATCCGCTCCGGCGAGATCGCGCGGGACAAGGCGAAGCGCGAGATGATCGAGGCGAACGTCCGGCTCGTGATCTCGATCGCGAAGCGCTACACCAACCGCGGCCTGGAATTCCTGGATCTCATCCAGGAGGGAAACTCCGGCCTCATGCGCGCGGTGGACAAGTTCGACTACCGGAAGGGCTACAAGTTCTCGACGTACGCGACGTGGTGGATCCGCCAGGCAATCACCCGCGCCATCGCCGACCAGGCGCGCACCATCCGCGTGCCGGTGCACATGATCGAACACATCAATCGCGTGGTGCGTGTCTCGCGCCGGCTGGTGCAGGAACTCGGGCGCGAGCCGACGCCTGAGGAAATCGCCGAACGGTTGGAGCTGCCGGTCGACAAGGTGAAGAGCATCTTGAAGGCGGCACAGGAACCGATTTCGCTCGATCGTCCGATCGGCGAGGACGACGACTCGAACCTCGGCGACTTCATCGAGGACACGAGTGTCGTGAGCCCCGCGCATTCGGCGGCCTCGGCCATGCTGCGCGACGAAGTGAGCGATGTGCTCAAGACGTTGACGCCGCGCGAAGCCAAGGTGATCCGCTTGCGCTTCGGCCTCACCGAGGATGGTGCCCAGCGCACGCTCGAAGAAGTCGGCGCGTTCTTCAACGTGACGCGCGAGCGCATCCGGCAGATCGAAGCGAAGGCGTTGCGCAAGTTGCGTCACCCCACGCGTAGCCGGCGGCTCAAGGCGTACACCGAGTTGTTGTAGAGGCAACAGGTGTCAGGCCGTTGGCTTGACACCACTTCCGGCGCAGTGATACAGAGTTTCTTCTTCGACGGTACAGGGCCAGTGCCTGTCGCTGGGCCCATAGCTCAGCGGTCCAGAGCAGCCGGCTCATAACCGGTAAGACCCTGGTTCGAATCCAGGTGGGCCCACACGACCTCTGCGGTTCAAGAGGGTGGGGTCAAACAAGCGGCACCGCAATCGTTTTGGGCGAATAGCTCAGCTGGTAGAGCACCTGGATCACAACCAGGGGGTCACAGGTTCGAGCCCTGTTTCGCCCACCATCTTCCTTCCACCGGTGGCGCCGTGACCCCACAGTCCCCACTGTCCGAAGAACTCCGCCTCCACTGGCTCCTGCACGAGATCGACGAGCAGGCCTTCGCGCACGAACTGGTGCTGAGCAAGCACCCGGAGCTGCGCCGCGCCCAGCAAGCACGCATCGCCAGCACGCGTGCGGCGCTCAGCGCGCTGGATGGGCGCCTCGCCGAATCGGCGAAGCGCCGCCGTACGCTCGATGGCGAGATCGCCGCCTTCGATGCCCAGCAGAAGCACTTCGAGAAGCAATTGCTGGCGGTCACGAACCAGCACCAGTTCGAGGCGGCGCAGCACGAGATCGCGGCGGTGCGCGCCAAGCGTGACGTGCTGGAGACCGAGTTGCTCGAACGCCTCGACGCCGACGAGCGCGAGACGGCGGCGCGCCCGGAGAAGGCGCACGCATTCGAACGTGCCGAGGCGGAGGGCGCCGCGCTGTTCGCGAAGCTCGACGCAGTGGCTGCCACCTTGCGCGCCGAGCTCAGCGCACTCGATGCGCGCCGCGACCACGCGTCGGGCCGCCTCGAGCCCGCGGCCCGCACGCGCTACCTGACGTTGCGAGCGCTGCGGGGCGGTCGCGCCATTGCCGCCGTCACGAGCGGCGCCTGTGGCGGCTGCCACAGCGGGCTGCCGCCGCACGCACTCCAGGAATTGCGCCGGGCCGAGAAGCTGTTGTCGTGCGATGGCTGCGGCCGCCTGCTCATGGTGCCGCCCCAGAACAGCGCCACCGCGTGAGGGGGCGGTCCGCGCCAGCGCTGCGCGCCGACCTGCCGTATGCCCGCGTGGCGCTGGTGTTGTCGGGCGGCGGAGCGCTCGGCGCCTACGAGGTCGGAGTCCTCAAGGTGCTCGAGGCGGTGCGCTTGACGCCCTCGCTCATCGCGGGCGTGTCGATCGGCGCCATCAACGCATTGGCATGGCTGGCGGCAGGCTATGATGTGCGGCCGATCGAGCAGGTCTGGCTCACCGCCCGCGCCGAGACCGTGGGCGTGCAGTGGGTGTCGCTGGTCCTGCGCGTGACGGGCGCGCTCACGGCGGTGATCGCCATGCTCGAGTTGCTGCTCACGCTGGCCGGCTCGCGTGAACTGTCGGGTGCTTATTGGCTGTGGCGGCACGAGAGCGGCACTGCCGACCTGCTCTCGACCCAGCTCGACCACGCGTTCTGGATCGTGCTGGCGCTCGCGGGCGCGCTCATGGCGCTCTACGCCCGGCGCGTGGCCAGCGATCTCGACCGCCGCAATTCCGGCGTCGACCCCGCGCGCGGGCGGCGGCGGCTCGCGAGGGTGGCCCTCGGCGGGCTCGGACTCCACCTGCTGGTGTGGTTCATGGGCTGGCCGTGGCCGCACCGCTTCAGCGCCTCGCTGGTGATGCTGCTCGGGCTGGCGTGGCTCGCGAGCACGCCCGGGCAGGTGGGGACGTGGCTGCGCAAGCTGGCGCTCGGGCTCATGCCGGAGACCGGCGGTCGCGGATTGTGGAGCGGGCGGGCGCGGCGGCTGATACTTGACAGGTTGGTCGCCTTCGGCGACCCCAGCCGCGTCGCCGGTCCGGGCACAGCCCTCGTCGTCTCCGCCCTCGGCGTGGACAGCGGCCGCATCGGCCACTTCGTGAGCTGGCCCGACCCCGACCCGCACTTTGTCGAACGGCTCGAGCACGAACTGGGCGAGGTGATCCCGGTCCGGGATGCCGCCGAGATGCTGTCGGCGGCGGTGGCCTCGTCGGCCATTCCAGGTCTGTTCCAGCCCGAGCGC
>JAYWED010000035.1:0-63843 GCA_043779525.1 Candidatus Eiseniibacteriota bacterium
GCATCGCGTGCGTGACCACGGCGGCGTTCTCTTCATGGACCTGAGGGATCGCTACGGCATCACGCAGGTCGTCTTCCGGCCCGAGAAGTTAGCACCCCCGATGCTCGAGAAGGCGCGCGCGATCGGAAGCGAGTACGTGGTGCTGGTCGAGGGGACCGCGAAGGCGCGCCCGCCGGGGAGCGAAAACGCAGAGCTCGCCACGGGCGCCATGGAAGTGGAAGCGGACCTGGTCGCGATCCTGAACGCGAGCCGCACGCCGCCGTTCCCGCTGGACGACGCGGGCACGGCGTCCGAGGATCTGAGATTGCGCTATCGCTACCTCGATCTTCGCCGCGAGACGCTGAAGAGCAGCATGATCTTCAGACATCGGCTCACGCGCAGCACGCGGGAGTACCTCTCGGACCAGGGATTTCTCGAGATCGAGACCCCGCTTCTCGTGAAGCCCACACCGGAAGGGGCGCGCGACTACGTCGTGCCCTCGAGGCTCCATCCCGGAAAGTTCTACGCGCTCCCGCAGTCCCCCCAGCTCTACAAGCAGATCCTCATGGTCTCAGGGTTCGACCGCTACTTCCAGATCGCGCGCTGCCTGCGCGACGAGGACCTGCGCGCCGATCGCCAGCCCGAGTTCACGCAGATCGATCTCGAGATGTCCTTCGTGACCGAGGACGACGTGTTCGGCGTCGTGGAGGGAACGCTCGGAGCCGTCTTCCGCCGCGACCTGAACCGCGAACTCAAGACGCCATTCCCTCGCATCACCTACGACGACGCGATGGCCCGCTTCGGCAGCGACAAGCCGGATCTCCGGATTCCGTTCGAGATCAAGGACGTCACGGAGATCGCCGGAGCGAGCGCGTTCGAGGTGTTTCGCGCGGCGAACGCCGGCGCGCCGAAGACCGCGACGCTGGCCCTCGCGGTTCCCGGCCTCGCCTCCTCCTCGCGCCGCGAGATCGATGGCTACGAGGCATCCGCGAAGCAGGCGGGCGCGCCCGGGCTCGCGTGGGCGCGCGTCAAGGGGTCAGCCCTCGATGGCGGCGTCGCGAAGCACATCGGGGCGGACCTCCTGCCGGGGCTTCTTGAGAGCTGCGGCGGCAAGGACGGCGACCTGCTCCTTCTCGCCTCCGGCCCCCGCCCGCTCGCGCAGCGCGTGCTGGGACTCCTGCGCACGCAGATCGGAAACGCCGCGTTCAAGCTGGACGACCAGGATCATCGTTTCGTGTGGGTGCACCGCTTCCCGCTCTTCGAATGGGTGGAGAGCCGCTCGTCCTGGGGGCCGGCGCACCATATCTTCACGATGCCTCTGGACGAGGACCTTCCGTACATCGAGTCGGACCCGGGCCGCGTGAAAGCACAGCTCTACGACCTGGCCGCCAACGGGAACGAGCTTGCGAGCGGCAGCATCCGGATCCATCGAAAGGACATCCAGGAGTCGGTGATGCGCACCATCGGGATGAAATCCGAGGAGGCGCACACCAAGTTCGGATTCCTGCTCGAGGCGTTCGAATACGGCGCGCCGCCCCACGGCGGAATCGCGCTCGGGCTGGATCGCCTCGTGATCCTCTTCAACGGAGGAGATTCCATCCGCGACGCGATCGCGTTCCCCAAGACCGCGAGCGCCACGTCGCTCATGGACGGCGCTCCCGCGCCGATCGACCCGGCGGACCTCAAGGAACTCAGAATTCGCATCGAACCCTGACCTGGTATCCTTCCTGCTCACTCTCGGGCGGGGGGAGCAACCAGGCTTGACTTGGGCTCTAGCGGCTCCTACGTTGGGACGGAGGGATCGGGCTGACGCCCGTTTAATATCATCCTAAGTTGATAAAAACAAATATCTTACATCATGTTGACGGCAGCCTGCGAGGGTCTGTCTGGTTCGGCGGGGACTTGCCGCCGGATGCTTCCCGGACGGCTGGGATGTGGCCGGGACGCCCAAGCCTTACCCTATCGTTTCTCCTGATTATGTGGTGCCTTGGACTTGCGGGATGCGGGCATGCCACGGTGCCATGCCCGACGCCAACTTCCCAGATTGACCGTCTTCGGGGAGAGACGGAGCGGCTCCGCCAGGAAACGGAGAGGGCCCAAGCGGAAGAGGAAGCGTGGGATGCCCGGAGGGAGGCTGCCGCACAACGGGTTCTGGACGCGCAGGCTCGGCTGGACTCGCTCGCGGCGGCGCGCCGTCATTGAGGGGCCGAGAGCTGCGGCGGACCGTATGGATTCTCACCCTGGCCATTTTCGCGGCATGCGCGGCATCTATGGCGGGGTGCGGTAAGCCCGTGCTTCGGGTCGCGGACGCGTCGCTGGGGGACTATTACTCCTCGAAGGAACTCAGGAAACTGAGCAAGGAACAACGGGCCGAGTACTGCATGGAGCTGGCGCGACAGGACTCCGTGTACAAGGCGGAGATGCTCGATCTGAAGGGCGAGCTGGATCAGTCCCAGGCGCGCTCGCTTCGGTTGCGCGCGGAGGGCGATTCGCTCTTCGCCGCCGGCACGGCGCTGGAGATGAAGGCCGGCGCGGGCAGCCGTATCGAGACGGGGCGTCACGTCGTGCGCCGCGGCGAATCTCTGTGGGCCATCAGCGCCTCGGAAGGCGTTTACGGAACAGGCAGCCGGTGGCGGGCCCTCTACGCCGCCAACCGCGCGAGAATCACGAATCCCGATCTCATCTACCCAGGACAGGAGCTCTCCATCCCGAGATGACCGACGAGACAAAGGAAGGCACGAAGGAGACGACGAAGCTGGTTGCGATCCAGGATCTGGACCCGCTCGCTCTTTTCGGCAAGAACGACTCGAATCTTCGCCTGGTGGAGCGCAGCTACCCCGTGAACCTCACCTACCGGGATGGCTCGCTGGCCGTGCGCGGGGAGCCGGCGATCGTGGACGAGGTCGCCGCGATCCTGGGCTCGCTCGCGGAGCTGGTCCGCAAGGGCGCGATCCTCGAGGAGCACGACGTCCACAATTTCATCGGCGTCGCGGACACGGATGAGCGGAACGAATCGCTCCAGATCTACGAGCGCCCGGTGCTCTTCTCCTTCGACAAGCGCACGCTTCGCGTCAAGACGCTCGGGCAGGCGCGCTATGTCTCGGCGCTCCAGAAGCACGACATCGTCTTTTCCATCGGCCCGGCGGGAACGGGGAAGACCTACTTAGCCGTCGCCGCGGCGGTGCACGCGCTTCGGTCGCGGCAGGTCGAGCGGATTCTCCTCGTGCGCCCCGCGGTCGAGGCGGGGGAGAGCCTTGGGTTTTTGCCGGGCGACATGAAGGAGAAGGTCGATCCCTACCTGCGTCCGCTCTACGACGCGCTCAACGACCTTCTCTCCTTCGAGAAGATCCGCCGGTTCCTGGACCTGGGCGTGATCGAGGTGGCGCCGCTCGCCTACATGCGCGGGCGTACGCTGAACAACGCGTTCGTGATTCTCGACGAGGCTCAGAACACGACGATGGGGCAGATGAAGATGTTTCTCACGCGCCTGGGTTATGGCTCGAAGGCCGTGATCACGGGAGACGTCACCCAGATCGACCTCGGCGCCGAGCACGCCTCCGGGCTCGTGGAGATCCAGTCCATCCTCCACGACGTGCCAGGGATCGAATTCGTCTACCTCACCGAGCGCGACGTGGTGCGGCACCACCTGGTCCGCGAAATCATCCGGGCGTTCGATGCGCACGAAAAGGGGAGCGAGAAGAAGCGAGACTTGAATGGCCGGTGAGCCGCTCCGCGTGCTCGAGCCGCGCCGGCGCGACCCCGCGAAGGTCCTCCGCGCGATCAAGCGCCTGACCCGGCGGTTCCGGCGGCTGGTCCTTCTGGCCGGCTTCCTGCTCTTCGCGTGTCTTCTGTTTCCGAGGGATTCCAGCTTCGAGGTGATGACCCTTCGCGAGGGTTATCCCGCCAAGCGCGATCTCATCGCCCCCTTTCAGTTCTATCTCCTGAAAGACCGCGACCTCCTCCACCAGGAGCAGGCTCTGGCCGCGCGTCGCGTGGCGCCCGTGTTCTCGGTGGACGAGAGCGTGGAGTCCCGCGTGAAAACCTCGCTGGATTCGCTTCGGGTCCTGACCCAGGACCCGGCGCAATCGCAGCGCTCCGGGGAGCGCTTCCGTTCGCTGGGCCTCTCGCGCGAGGCGGTGCGGGTTCTCTCCGGACCCGAGGGACGCCGCGTCGTCGCCGTGGCCGTCCGGATCGCGGATCGGGTCTACGCCGCGGGCCTTCTGTCCGAGCGCGCTCCCGCTCGCGCCGAGAGCGATTCGCCTGTCGCCGGCGTGGAGCGGAACGGCGTCCGGCTGGCGACCCCGTGGTCCTTGCTCTTCGACTTAGCCTCGGTCCGCGATCTGGCCTGGACCGAAGGGCAGGCGTCATTCCCGAGCCGGCCCGAGGCCGCGCAGGCATTACAAGAGCTGGCCTCGGCCCTGTTTCTGCCCAACCTCCGATACGAGGCCTCCACCACCGAAGCGCTCCGGGCGCAGGTGCGGGATGGCGTCAACCAGTACGACGGCGTGGTCCAGAAGGACGAGAAGATCATCGGAAGCCACGAGATCGCCACCGCGGACCACATCCGGAAGCTGGAATCGCTCCGAGCCTGGAGCGCGCGCGTGCAGGACACGTTGAATTTGCGAAACCAGATCCCGGGACTCTTCGGCCGCGTGGCTCTGATCGCGTTCCTTCTCTTCGGATTCCTCGGATACCTGAGACTCCATCACAGGCCTGTGTACGAAGACACTGCGATGCTCTTCCTGCTCGGAATCCTGACCGCGGCGGTGATGGGCGTCGGATGGGTGGTCGTGAACCAGATTCGCGGCTACGAGATGCTCATCCCGGTCACCGTGCTCTCGCTCACGGTCGCGGTGCTCTTCGGCCAGGAGCTGGCGTTCGTGGCGACCCTGGTGGCTTCGCTTCTCGTCGCGGTGGTCTACGGGCTGGGGCTGCCGTTTCTGACCGGGAGCGCGCTCGCCGGAATCGCGGCCATCGCGACCGCGTCCGGAGTCCGGCGGCGGCGGGACTTCTACCTTCCGATGCTCGTCGTGGCGCTCGCCTACGCGTTCGCGATCGGCGCCATGGGCCTCGTCGATGGCGCCCGCTGGGACGTCCTCATCCGCCGCATGGTCTGGGGCGTGGTCGCGGGATTCGGCTCGGTGCTCCTCGTTACCCTGTTACTGCCGTTGCTCGAGGCGATCTTCTCCGTGACGACCGACATCACGCTCCTCGAGCTGGCGGACCTGAACCGGCCAATACTACGTAAACTGATGCTCGAAGCGCCGGGGACCTATCACCACAGCCTTGTCGTGGGCAGCCTTGCCGAGGCGGGAGCCGAGGCCGTGGGCGGCAATCCGCTCCTGGCGCGGGTCGCGGCCTATTATCACGACATCGGCAAGATCGACAAGGCCGAGTACTACGTGGAGAATCAGTCGAGCGCGCGGAGCCGCCACGAAAAGCTCTCGCCCACGATGAGCTGTCTCATCATCGAGGCGCACGTGCGCGAGGGCGCCGAGATCGCCCGGCGGCAGAAGCTCCCGAAGGCCATCCTGTGCGGGATCCAGGAGCATCATGGCACCACGCTCATGAGCTTCTTCTATCACAAGGCGCACCAGGCGGACCCCGACGTGGAGGAGCGCGATTTCCGCTATCCTGGCCCCAAGCCGCGCTCCAAGGAAACGGCTGTGCTCATGCTCGCGGACGCGGTGGAAGCCGCGGCCCGCTCGCTGAGCGAGCCGACGCCGAGCCGCATCCGGGGCGTGGTGACGCGGATTCTCGACGCGCGTGTGGAGGACGGCCAGCTCGATGAAAGCCCGATCACGTTCGAAGACCTCGCGAAGATCCGCGAGAGCTTCATCCCCATCCTCACGGCGCTCTTCCACGCCCGCGTCCACTACCCGGGCGCTCCCGCCGAGGACCGGCGGCGCGTCGAGGACCGCGGCCGTCCGGCCGAGGACCGCGCCCGCGCCAGGGACGAGCATCGCATCCACCGCGAGAAATCACGGCTTAAAGTCGACCACTCTTAGAGCGCTCCTCCGCCGGGCGCTCCGGATCCTGGGTTTTCCCCGCGCCTCGGTCTCCCTGGTCCTTACCGACGACGCGAGCATCCGGACCCTGAACCGCGATTTCCTCGAGACGGACCGATCCACGGACGTCCTCTCCTTTCCGCTCGCCGAGCCCGGCGATCTGGAGGTCCCTGGGCGGGACATCTTCCTGGGTGAGATCTACATCTCGATCGAGACGGCGCGCGCCCAGGCGAAGGCGGCGCGCAGGCCCTTCGCCCGCGAGGTCGCGCACCTCCTGATCCACGGCCTCCTCCACCTTGTCGGCCACGGCCACGCGACCCCCGGAGAGCGGAGGCGGATGAAAGCCGTCGAGTCGCGCCTCTTGCGCGAATTAGGGCCGATGCTATGATGGGCGGTCTATCGTCCGCGTGATCCAAATCTCCCAACCATGAATCGATCGCTCGCCAAACCTTCCATGTTGAATCGCATCCGAAACGCATTTTTCACCGGGCTTCTCGTGCTCGCTCCGACGACGATCACGCTCTACGTCGTCTGGCGGCTCTTCGTCTTCGTGGATCATCTCCTCGGCACGACCCTCCGCGGCGGCTACATCCGCCCCGGGGGGATTCCTGGGCTCGGGTTCGTCACCGTTCTCGCGATCATCATCGCCGTGGGATTCCTGGCGAACAATCTCCTCGGGCGCCAGATCGGAGCCGTCCTGGAATCCATGGTCATGCGGGTGCCCGTGTTCCGGGGCTTTTACGCCGTCCTGAAGCAGATCGGGGAAGCACTCCTGGGCGAGAAGCGTGGCGCCTTCCAGCGCGTCGTCCTGATCGAGTACCCGACGCCGGGCCGCTACGCCCTGGCCTTCGTCACCGCGTCCCCCGCGAGCGGCGTGGCTCTGCCCGACGGGAGCCCGCTCGTGGGCGTGTTCCTTCCCCATGCTCCGAATCCGACCACCGGCTTTCTCCTCTTCTATCCGCCGGAGGCCCTGATCCCGACCACGCTCCGCGTGGATCAAGCGCTCAAGATGGTCGTCTCGGGCGGCGTCGTGAATCCCGGGATGGTCTGAGGCATGGCGATCGTCCAGACGGAAGCGCTCGTGCTTCGCTCCTACCGGCTGGGAGAGACCTCCCTCATCGTCTCGCTCTTCACGCGCGAATTCGGCCTCCTGCGCTGCGTGGCCAAGGGCGCGCGAGGGCCCAAGAGCCGCTTCGGCGCCTCCCTGGAGCCGGGCGTGCGCGTGAATGCGGTCGTGTACCGGAAGCTCACGCGCGACCTCCAGCTCCTCTCGAAGACCGACATCGTGGAGGCGCTCTCGGCGCTCTGGGAGAATCCTGACCGCTTCGCCGCGGCGACGCAGGTGCTCGAATTCCTGGAGCGGGCGGCCTACGGCGAATCGGGCGATCCGGAACTCCTGGATCTGGCCTCCGGCACGCTGCGCGCCATGAGCACCACGCCCGTCGCGTGTCTGGAGCTGATCGTGCGCGGCTTCGAGATCCAGGCCTGCGAGCGGCTGGGATACGCTCCGCAGCTCACGGCATGCCTGGAGTGCCGGAAGGCGCTGGACCAAGGGGGGCTCTTCCACCCGGTCCGGGGCGGGCTTCTCTGCGAATCGTGTGGAGGCGGGCAGGGAAGCTTCCGCCTTTCCGAGCGCGCGCGGAAAACCATGGTGGCCATGAGCGCCCAGCCCATCGGGGCGCTTCAGGGGTGGGCCGCGGAGCGCTACCCGGAGGTCGAGGTGGCGAAAGCGGTCGAGCGGTTTCTCATGGCCCACCTCGAGCGTTTCGAGGGGCTGCGTGCGAGCCGCGTCGCCGAAGCGATGGGGCATTACCGGGCATGAGTTCCAAGATCGCCCAGGTGGCCCCGCCAGCGTCGTTCCAGGAAATGCTCCTCAGGCTGGAGCAATTCTGGTCGGCTCAGGGCTGCGTCCTGGTTCAGCCGTACAGCAGCGAGGTGGGTGCCGGGACCTTCAACCCGGCCACGTTCCTCCGCGCGCTCGGCCCCGAGCCCTGGAAGGCGGCGTACGTCGAGCCCTCGCGACGTCCCAAGGACGGGCGTTACGGACAGAATCCGAACCGGCTCCAGATGTTCTACCAGTATCAGGTGGTGCTGAAGCCCTCGCCCGCCGATGTGCTCGACGTCTACCTGGAAAGCCTGCGCCACATCGGGATCGATCTGAAGCAGCACGACGTGCGCTTCGTGGAGGACGATTGGGAATCTCCGACGCTTGGCGCCTGGGGACTGGGCTGGGAAGTCTGGCTCGACGGGCAGGAGATCACGCAGTTCACGTATTTCCAGCAATCGGGCGGGTTCGACCTGGAGCCCATCACGGCCGAGATCACCTACGGCATCGAGCGGATCGCGTGCTACCTCCAGGGCGTGGATCGCATCATGGACCTTCGCTGGTCGGCCGACATGAGGTGGGACGAGCTCTTCCTCCAGGGAGAGGTCGAGTGGTCCACGTTCAACTTCGAGCAATCCAACGCCGCGCTCCTGTTCGAGCAGTTCGAGAAGATGGAGAAGGAGGCGGAGCGTCTCCTGGGCGTGGGGCTGGTTCTGCCGGGTTACGACTACGTCATCAAGTGCTCGCATCTATTCAATCTCCTCGAGGCCCGGGGCGCGATCTCGGTCACGGAGCGCGTGGGGGTCATCGGCCGCGTGCGGAAGCTGGCCCGCCGCGCCGCGGCCGCCTGGCTCAAGCAGCGCGAGGAGCTGGGTCATCCGCTCCTGCGCGGGCAGGGGACGCCCGGTGCCTGAATCGCTATTGCTGGAGATCGGCTGCGAGGAACTGCCGGCCGCTTTCATAGCGCCGGCCCTCCGGCAGCTCGAATCCCTGGCCAGGGAGAGCCTCGGCGCAGCCCGCATAGGCTTCGGCTCCATCCGCGCGATGGGCACTCCGAGAAGGCTCGCCCTCCTCGTGGAGGGACTCGCCGGCCGCCAGGAGTCGCAGACGCGCGAGCTGACCGGACCGGCCGTCAAAGTCGCGTTCGACGCTGACGGACGTCCGACGAACGCCGCGCGAGGATTCGCCAAAAGCGCCGGCGCCGATGTCGAGAAGCTCGAGCGGATCACCACCCCCAAGGGTGAATATCTCTTGGCCCGCGTGCACGATGAGGGGAAACCGACCCGCGAGGTCCTGCCAGGGTTGATCGTGGCCTGGCTGTCCGGGATCACCTTCCCCAAGACGATGCATTGGAACGCGGGCGGGCGCTTCGCGAGGCCGGTGCGCTGGCTCCTCTGCCTTCTCGATGGCGAGGTCGTTCCGCTCGAGTGCTTCGGGATCAAGTCGGGGAACCGCTCGAGGGGAAACCGAGCCATCTCCCCTGATTGGTTCGAGATCCGGAGCGCCCGAGGCTACGCGGAGGCCCTTCAAGAGCGCGGGGTCGTCGTGGACACCGCCCGGCGGCAGGAGCAGGTGTCGAAGCTGGTGAGCGAGACCGCGGCCTCCAAGCAAGGCCGGGGCGTCTCGGACCCCGAGCTCGTGGAGGAAGTGGCGAACCTGGTCGAGTGGCCCGATGCCGTGCTGGGCCACTTCGAGGAACGGTACCTCGAGCTGCCGGCCCCGATCGTGATCACAGCCATGCGTGCCCATCAACGCTACTTCGCGATCGAGGGGAGCGACGGGAAGCTCCTATCGCATTTCGTGGCAATCCGGAACGGCCGTGGCGAAGGCGGGGATCTGATCCGGCGCGGGAACGAAGCCGTGCTCAGGGCCCGCCTCGAGGACGCCCGTTTCTACTGGGAGAACGACCGGAAGGCCGGGCTCGAGAGCAAGGTGTCCGAGCTGAAGAAGATCGTCTGGCACGAGAAGCTGGGATCGCTTTACGACCGCACCCAGAGGCTGGTGCAGCTTTCCGAGGAGCTTGCCAGGCAAGTCGCTCCGGAGGCGAGGCAGACGGTGAGCCGCGCGGCCTACCTGAGCAAGGCCGACCTGGCGAGCGAGATGATCCGCTCCGGAAAGGAGTTCGCGGCCCTCGAGGGCATTGCCGGGGCGGAGTACGCCGCCGCGCAGGCAGAGCCTACGGAAGTCGTCCGCGCCATCCGGGAGCACATCCTCCCGCGGAGCCCCTCCGACCCGCTCCCGTCCTCGATCGAGGGGATTCTGCTCGCGATAGCGGATCGGCTCGACGTGATCGTAGGGGGGTTTCGCGCCGGGGTCGCGGTATCCGGCTCGCAGGATCCATATGGCCTGCGGAGGGCCGCGAACGGCATCGTGAGGCTGCAGCTCGAGAAAGGCGTGCGGGTCGATGTGGTGGCGCTGGCAGGTTGGCTGGCAGCCGTGTACGACCGGGCAGGCGTTCCTGCTGGAGACGCTCCGTTCGCCGAATTCTGGACCCAGCGGGTGGCCGGCGCGCTCGAGGAGCGTGGGATTCCCTACGACACAGCCGCGGCCGTGTTGGCGGTGAGGCCAGGCGACGCAACCGACGTATTGGCAAGGGCTAATGCGATCGAGACGATTCGAAAGACCGAGGATTTCGAAGGGCTGATGATCGGTTATCGCAGAGCGGCGAATATTCTACGTACAGCCTCTCCGGGAGACGTCGCCGTTTCCGGGCAGCCCCTGGCGGAGCGCGCCGAGGCCTTCACGGACAAGGCAGAGGCGGATTTACACTTAGAGACAAAAATGGCACGGCAGGCCGTGGAAACCTACCTCCAGAGCCCCGAACCGGACTACGGAGCCCTCCTGCGGCATCTCCTAGGCCTCAGGCCATCGATCGATCGTTTTTTCGAGGGGGTCATGGTCATGGCCGAGGATCCAGGCACCCGGAAAAGGCGCCTGGGGATACTCGAAGCGGTGCGGCAAACCTTCATCCGAATAGCCGAATTCTCGGCCCTCCAAAGCGCTCCAGGTCAAAAATCTGTTTGACATTAGCGGGTTTTTTGGTATACTAGGCGGGAACTTGGGAGCAAAATAACTTGCTCTCACACAGCCGCTACCGTCTCAAGCAATTGGAACAACATCAAATGCGCAACATTCATCTGCCTGACGGGGCGGCGTTCTTTGTTTGTGCCTGAAAAGGAAATACGACACAACACCTTGCTCAGATTGAAGCTACGAAGGGGGTGAGAAGACTCCGACGCTTACACCGAGTAGTCGCATTCAAAGCCATAAATCAGATCACCCAATACAAATACACGAGGAAAGGAGGTAGGTGAATGTTGGAAGGAGGGCGCCCTGCAACCCTCGAGCAACTGTCCCGTCGAGTGGGCGGCCTCAGTATTCAACTCCAGGCTCAACTGGTTGTACCGAATCCCGTGTATCGAAGTTCCAGCAACTGTCCTCCCGATATTGGACTCCTAGTTAGGAAACGCTAAGGAGGATGTGAAAATGCGGAAAACTCTATTTGCCATGTTGGGTCTCGTGGCACTCGGCCTGTGGGCGTTGCCCACTTTGGCCGCGGTATCGAATGACCCGCAGAAGGCTCCGCCCAAGGTTTCGGAGCCGACCTCGCTCGAAAATCGGGCGGGTGTCTGGCAGAACCGTACGGGCGGTAGCTACAAGGGGACGCTGAGTGGCGCCCTCATCAAGCAGGCGCAGGCGACCACCACGTGGTTCATGTACCCGGGCTCATGCGTTGACCGGGCGAACAACACGTGGGTGCCTCGCGCCACGCCGCAAGCGGATTCGCTGAACGGCTATATCGCCGGCTCGACGGGTCCGTATGGTGTCGCGGATCAGTCGTTGAGCGAGATTCTGTGGCACGTCTCGGACAACACGACGTGCGGCACGCTCGGTGTCAACTGCCCGCCGGCGATCGCCGGCACCAGGATGCTCTGGTGCGGTAAGTTCGACGCGAACTGGGTGAACAAGTACGGCTATCCGAACTTGAGCTTCCAGATTCTCTACATCGACACGGGCACGCACATCGGCGCCTACAATTTCAACTTGGATTACAATTTCAGCGCCGAGTTCGGCTACGACTACGTCTGGCTCATCGGCGGCGGTGGCGGTTTGACCGACCCGATCGGCAACAGCCGTTCGCAGCTGGACAACATCGTCGCGGCAGGCACCTACCTGATCCAATGGACCGGCAGCATCACGCCGGCTACCGTTGGAGCTACGGGTGGAACCACGACGGGAGCACCGCTCCGCATCTCGTCGAACCCGGGCGCACCGGCAACGGTGACGGGGGCTTCGTTCACGATTGACGCGAGCAACCGCGCCCTGTATCTGGTGTTCAAGTCCGACTGTCTCTTCTCGAGTGAAGACGGACTCTGGCCGGAAGGTCACGGTCAGCTCGTCGACAACGTTTCCACGAGCGATCACGGCGCCATCTATACGGACGCCGCGGCGTCCGGTGGTGTCGATGCGTTTTCGGGCAACGTCCTCGTAGGGACGGCCCTCGCGCCGATCGTCTCGGCTCGCGTTGCGCCCGGCGTGGGAACGCTCTGGCAGCTCGTGCAGGGAAACAACCTGCCGACTCCGGATACGTGCACACCGAAGAACACGGCCGCGGACCTCATTTTCGAGGGCGGCAACCCTTCCACGTTCCACACCGTTCCGAATCAGTTCAACTCGGTCGTGGCGTGTACGTTCCCGATCCCGACCGGTACCGCGTCGGTTGTTGCGTTGTGGAATCGGTATATCGATCTCCCGACCAACCAGGGTTACGTCCAGTACGCCGAGTTCCGAATCTTCAAGGACGGAGGCTGGGGCAACTGGGACAACACCTCACCTGGCGGCGGCGTTCTGGTCGGCGCGGCCCAGTCGTGGGCAACGGACGGGGATGAGCTGGGCGCGGCCTCGCAGGCCGACTCGGTTCAGATCCGCTACAACATGCAGTGCATCCCGTTCTTTGCCGCGGATCACAACAATTGCGGCGACGTTATTTACGGGATCCTGTACGACGACTTCCGTCTCGAGCTGACCTCGGGCGTGCCGGCGCCGATCTTCGGCGTATTCGTCGGTGCCGTCGCCCAGTCCATGTTCGTGGACGGAACGATGCCTGGAACCGGCTGCAACGCGTCGACCGTCACGGCCGGGCAGTGCTGGCCGGGCGTTCGTGGCAGCGACGTCGCTGGTGGCAGCGCGGTCCACGACAACTTCAATAGCCCGCTCGGCGACTCGATCACTCTCGGCGTCGTCACGGGTCTGAGGAAGAACGGCAAGGGCGTCAACTGGCACTTCGCGTTCGACAAGAATGTGAACTTTGGTCTGACCATTGCTCACACCAACCCGAACTACGTTGCTGCCTTCGATGCACCTCGCGTCATCTATCGTCTGTTCGATCCGGCCACGAAGACCTGGAGCCCGTTCGATTCGAGCGAGCTTGATGCCAATGGCTTCGCTGCCAACGCGGGCGACACCGTGCTGATCGACAGCGAGTACCGGATGAACTGGCCGCCTCGCGATAAGGCGTCGGCGTCTCTCCCGGGTGGTTTCAGCGTCAACGGGAAGACGCTCTACAGCCAGCTCAACTTCCTGCCGCGTGGCGCCAAGGTCCAGTACTACTGGAAGGGCGTCGATATCAACGGCGGCACGTCCTATCAGTTCTCGTCGGATGCGTTGGCCCGCGAGGTAGACGATCTTCCGACGCTTCCGGGCAGCTCCATCGTTGCTCCGGACATCATCACGTTCTCGGTTCTCCCGGGCGTTTACTCCACGGCTGGCGCTTCCGGTACGCTGGTGGGGGCGAACACGAACACGCCGCTCCTCGATCTGGACGGCAGCTACACGGGGTGGAACTACGGGTCGCACGCGACGGTGCAGGCGCTGAAGCTCATGGGCGTCCGCGCGGATCGCTACCGCACGCTGCGGGGTAACCAGGAGGGCGGTCACATCGGCGGTCACGAGCTCGCGGGAACGCGCGCAGGCCGTCAGAGCAACTACTTCCCGAACATGGAAGAGTATGGGATCAAGGATTCGCTGGCCGGTTGGTACCGGATCATGATCGAGTCCTCGCATACCTCGACCACGGTTATCGATGAAGAGTCGGATGCGAAGCTGCTCAAGCAGTGGTGGGATTCGCCCACGGGCAGCACGGATGGTGGGGATCGTTGCTTCTTCACTTCAGGCGACGACTACTTCGCGACCATGCTGGCCACAGGTGGCGTGCCGCACCCGAACGACATTGCATTGTCGCAGACGGTGTTCGGAGTCGCTACCGTGGCGAATCAGTGGAACGGCGGCGGATCGGTCATCTTCCCGACGATCAAGGATCTCTTCGCGGATCCTGCCGCGGGTCCTGCTCTCGGATCGGGCACGTACACCTATCAGATCGACGGTGGCTGCCCGGCTCCGAACCGTTTCGACGCGTTGACCAAGATCGGTAGCGCGGAAGCTCAGAACTCGGCGACCTATCCGACGTTCTTATCTGTGACGAACGTTGCGGGAGTGTCCTACATGACGGAGCGTGACGTGCTGACCGATCACGACCGGAACAAGGCGCTCGCGTACGGCTTCTCGATCCAGTTCATTCGCCAGGGTGGCGAGAACCTGCTCGATAACCGCGCTCAGGTCCTCTACAAGTTCCTGACGAGCTGCCGCGGACCGAGAACCGTATCGGACACGACCGCCTGCTGGCCGTGCCCGACGGATGCGAACAAGTACGGTAACTGGGCGACCCTGGCTGGGTTCCAGATCGGCACCTATGGTCCTCTCTACGCCATCCAAAACGGCAATTTGGCCGCGGCGGGCGTCGGCGAGACCGCAAGTGCTCCGGCTGCGAACAGACTCCAGGGCAACTTCCCGAACCCGTTCAACCCGCAGACGGCCATTCGCTTCTCCTCGGCGAGGGCCGGCAAGGTTGACGTGCGGATCTTCGACGTCGCTGGCCGTCTCGTGCAGACGATTTCGAAGAACGTCACGCAGGGTGTAAACGAAGTTCGTTGGAACGGTACGTCGAGCGACGGCAGAAACCTCGCCAGCGGTGTGTACTTCGTCAAGGTGAAGTACCCCGACGGCACCGAGAGCCTGAACGGTCTCAAGATCGCCATCGTTCGGTAGTCGATCCAGCAACAGGCTTCATCGAGGCAGGGCCGCCGGGTTTTCCGGCGGCCCTTCTCGTTTTTCCCACAAAACTGGTTGACAGGTTTGGCCACGCCTTGATAGGTTGAGTGGGTCCCCAATTGCCCGTGTACGATAAAACCTGCCGGCGTACCTGTCTCCTCGGAGAGATCTGAATGCCCCTTCGGAGATATTTTCGTTCTCTGCTGTGTATCTCTTTGGCCGGGATCGTCTTGACGCTGTTCGGATGCGCCAAGACACCCCTGCTCGTGGACCGCAACCGGCCGCCCCACACCTTTCTCGTGTCGGCGCCGATCGACAGCACTATTTCCCATCCGACCGCCACGGGGGTGAGCTATTCCTATCGGGTTCACCTGTACTGGCGCGGGGAGGATCCGGATGGATACGTCGTGGGCTATCTCTGGGCCTTCGACGACTCCAGCGCCGGCCACTTTCATTTCACCACGAAGACCGACAGCATTTTCGACCTGACGGTGAACGACTCAACCGACATCATCGGCGGGGCCACGGCGATCGGGTTTACCCGGTTCCATACGTTCTACATCCGTGCGGTGGACAATCTCGGGAAGCCGGACCCCAACTTGGTGATCTACAATCGCACCACGTTCAAGGCCAGCACCATCCCGCCTCATGTGCGATTCGTGGGTTCCCTGCCTAGCGGGATCGGGATCGACACGCTCTCGGACGGACGGCCCTTTACAATCTGCTGGACCGGCAACGATTCGGACGGAGTGGTGATCCGCTACAAATACGACGTCGGATCCCACACCAGTGCTCTGACGACGGACACCTGCGTGACGTTCAATGATTCCAGCAATCCGAACTCCATCGGACTCGCCAGCGGCGTCTACACGCTGACCCTGACCGCCGTGGACAATGCCTATGCCGTCGGAAAGACCAATTTTCTGTTTGTCGTGAACCACGATCCGGAGACCTGGTTCGAGCCTAAGGGCGCGCCCTATGGGTACTACCACCCGCCGTTCCTGGGTGGGAACGACGTGGATCCGAGTCTCGTGGTGCAGTTCGCGCAGGGGGACACCGTGCCGTACCGGTCGACCATCTGGTTCAACTGGGACGGTGAAGATTTGGGGAGACCCGGGACGCCGAACAACCCGCTCCCCGAATCGAATTGCGTGAACGCGTTCTCCCTCGAGCTTCGCGGCACGCGCGACAACGGCCAGGCGTACATCATCGGATTTGTGGATAGCATCGCCGGGCGGCCATTGTTCAAGTCCAACGAGCCGAACTATCTCAACGCCGCTGGCTTTAGGACCTTCGTCCTGGACTCTCTGGACGCGGGTTTCAACATGTACATGCTCGCCGCCGCGCGCGATTGCTCGGGCCGGGGTGACGGCACCAAGGCGGCGTTCCGATTCAACTGCAACTACCGGCCATTCATCGATTCGTTGAGCGTGGGGGACGGGGTCAACGGCTTCGATCCCGGGAAGAACATCACTTATTTCACGCGCGACGTCGAGGACGGGGTTTGCCGCAAGGTCAAGATCAAGCTCGATGGAACCACCGTGTTCACGCGTGAGAGCGATTTCAACAGCTTCTTCGTCTCGGACTCGACCTTCGCGAGATTGTCAACGAGCAATCCCCATTCGGTGGAGGTTTGGGCCATCGACCGCGCGGAATTTCAATCCGACAGCTCGTTGACCGTGCGGTTCGATCTGGGCCCCCCCGGTCCCACAGCCCGACAGACACGCCGACCTTGAAGGAGCGACTGGAGTGAAGATGGAATCTCGGAGGCGATATTTCGGTTCGGCTTTGCTCGGACTCATGGTCGTGCTCTGGGCGGTGAGCTGCTCCAAGGCGCCCACGCCGCCAAAGACGCCCCCGCATCTCGATCCGCAGACGGAGTTGACGTACGCGCCGGTGGAGTTCGATACCACTTCGTTTCGCGTGCATTTCTACTGGAGCGGGTACGACGACGACGGCGAGGTGCTGCAGTTCCGCTATGCGGTGGACAGCGACACCCTGCGCCCCTCCAACGAATGGCGGACCACCTCGGCGAAGGATACGATCCTTCTCTTCCTCGTCGATCCGGTCAAGGAACTCAAGCTCCATGTCTTCAAGGTCGCCGCGGAGGACAACGAGCACCGTATCGACCCGACGCCCGCTTCCAGGGCTTTCTCCGCCAAGACGCTGCCGCCCACATCCAAGATCGAGAAGGGCCCCGGCAGGTTCAATGACGGCGTCGGGCCCAATTTCACGTTCCAGTGGTCGGGAATCGATCCAGACGGCGGGGAAACCGGCGGAAAGGTGCCGGTGGATTCCTTCCAGTACCTGCTCCTTCCTATAGGAGGAATCGCGGATCTCGCGACGCCGCCGACTCATGATCCGCTGCCCAGGTACGTGATCAATGCCGGCGGCATTCCCAATTATGTGACGATTATCAACGCCGCGGTGGGGGACGCCCTCCCCGCGGGAAACGCGGCGGACCGTACCCGGTGGGACGACTGGAAATGGATCGGTATCCGTGGGCTCAAGAACCGGTTCCGCAACGTCACCCCAGGCGAATACGTGTTCGCGCTCCGCGCGGTGGATATCGCCGGCGCCACGGAGAAGAATCTGAAATTCGGCGACAACATCCGCCACTTCAACGTCACGAATCGAAATGCCGGACCGCAGTTGATCGTTTGCAGCAGCATCCTGAATCGCTGCCTCACTCCCGCCGCCGGGCCGGATGACTTCGCGAGAAAGCAGCTCCAGGTTTTCGAGGGCGAGACGGTCAGCTTCTCGTGGTCGGCGAATGCCGACTCCTACGGGGGCGAGATCGTCGGGTACACCTACGCCATGGACGACACCAGCATGTTCCAGGGGCTCGACATCCGGCAGACCGGGGCTACGTTTCAACCCGATCGCTTGCCGCCGGGAAGCCACTTCCTCTACGTGCGCGCCGTGGACGACGGAGGCTTGATCACGAATCTGGTCCTGCCGCTCCTGGTCGTCCATCCGAAATTCAAGGAAATGGGTTACGCGCACCAGATCCTGTTCGTGGACGACTCGGATCCCAGCCTCGGCAACGGGAGCAAGCCGACCGACAAGACGGAAACCGAGTGGTGGACGTTGAATGGACCTGGCGGGGTGCCGGGGCCGCTCACTTCCATCTTCAATCTCAAGGGAATTCCCAGCGAAGAATGGGATGCCGTATTTCTGGGCCAGGGAAACACGGATGGGCGGGTACAGCCCCCGCCCAACAAGCTGGCGTTCTACACAACGGTCATCTGGACCGTCGACAATCAAAACGGGGCAAGCATCCAGACGGCTCTGTTCAAGAGCGTCGCGGGCGGAGACTACAGCGAGTTGCAGGGCTATATGCGGGCCGGCGGAACGGTAATCCTCACCGGCTGGAACCTCGCTCAGAACACGAGTGGGAAGGAGAACCTGACGTACAAGGTAGGCGGGGCCGCTCAGAACGGCATCTGCGCTGCCTTCGCTCCTGGCTCCACAGAGTACCAGCAGACGATCTTCCCGCGGATGTTCATGGGGATCGATAACACGTATTCCTCGATCCACACTGCCGCGAAGAGATCCGCGGGGCTTGCGGATTTCACGAGGGCGATCCCGACGCAAGCAGGCCTGGCCTTCGGGTTCGACACGGCGCGAGTGGATACGGGCAACGCTTCGATCGGGGTCCAGTATCCATCCAGCGATCCAACCGCCACCACGTACAAGTGGAACACGCAACCGTTCGGCCCGGCCCCAGGCACCCCGGAGTCGCAGCTTTTCCCGGGTCTCGGAGTCGAGGGTTGGATCATGGCGCAAAATTTCGGCTGCCAGCCGATCCAGAACTTCGCCTTCGAGGACCCGTCGGCGTCCATCGCCCAGGTGGTCTACACCTACCATGGAGCGAGGCTGAACGTCATCCAGGACGGGCCGCCGTCGCCGCGTGAAGGGATGGCCTGCGGGGTGTTGGTTCAGTCCCATGACCTGGCGACCAACGCGGGCCGGCCCTACGTGGCCACAGCCGCGGTCGGGCGCTCCGCATTCTTCTCCTTCCCGCTCTATTTCATGAAGGACGCGGACGCGGTCAACATCGTGACCAAGTCCTTCCTGTGGGTGGATCAGTCCCGAACCCTGGGTACGCTGCGGCCGACCGGATCGTGACGCCGGATTCGAGACCCGCTTCCCGCTCCTTCAGCCAAGAGCAGCCTTGATGGAGGAGCGGGGCCGCATTCTCGATCAGCTCGAGCGCGCGTTCGAGGGGGAGGCCTGGCATGGACCCTCCGTGCGCGAGGCGCTCAAGGGAGTGACCTGGCAGAAGGCGCTCCTGAAGCCGATTCCCAAGGCGCACAGTATCTGGGAGATCGTGCTTCACATGACGGCTTGGAAGGATATCGTCCGGAGGCGGCTCCAGGGGGAGTCTTCCAAGATCACGGACGAGGAGAACTGGCCGCCGATCCGGGATGAGAGCGCTGCCGGCTGGGCCCGCGCGCTCGACGCTCTCCGCGCGGGGCAAGTCCGTCTACGCGAGACCGCGTCTTCCGTCGCCGCCGACCTCCTGGACATAGCACCCACCGGCAAGACTTCGACCCGCTACATCCTCCTCCACGGCATCATCCAGCACGACCTCTATCACGCAGGCCAGATCGCAATCTTGAGGAAGTAGTACTCCCGCCTTATGCGTCGCCATGGAGCGGGCCCGATTGTCTGAGCGAATGGACGAATCGCGCCCGCCCCCTGTGCCAAACGGAAAGGCCGCGGAGCTTGCGCCCCGCGGCCTTCCGCATGGCTATGCTGCTCGAAGCTTACTTCGCCAGCACCGCCTTGATGACGTCGGTGCTGCCGCCCGAGGTGGCGCGGACGTAATAGATCCCCGACGGAGCATGGCCGCCGCTCACTGTCTTGCCATCCCAGGAGACGGAGTGCTCACCCTGCGGGTACCACTGATTCGTGATGGTCCGGACCAACTCGCCGCGCGTGTTGAAGACACGCACGTCGACGTTACCCGGCTTGTTGGTCGCGAAGTTGATCTTCGTGACCGGATTGAACGGGTTCGGATAGTTCTGGCGCATCGCCACGATCGATCCGGCCTTGGTTGAGCTGTTGAGCTTCATGTAGCCGAATCCCATGAGCTGACGGCCGATCCGGTTCGTGTAGGCGCGAACCTGAAGCGGAACGTAGGTGTTCACGAGGCCCAAGGCAACGAGACGGTCGATGACGGTGCGCTTGCCCCAATAGACGATCATCTCGTGGTGCTTGGCGCCGCTCGTATCCAGATTCACCTGCCAGTGTCCGATGTTTCCGAAGTAGACGTTCAGCACGTCGGAGCAGCTGATAGGGCCCCCGAACAGAGCCAGCATGTCCATGTCGGTGCAGTTGCCGGTGCCAGGCGTCGACTCATCCTTCAAGCCGGCGAGAGTCGGGCTGGCGATGATGCTCCTCCGCATCCGGATGCCTTCCCCGCCGACGTTGGCGGCTCTACAAACGTAGCCGACGTCAATGACCGACTGCGGGAAGGTGATGCTCGCCGCGATCGGCGAGGAGCCCTGATTGGCACCGAGGTTCAGGGACGACGGGCTGATGTTGACGTTAACCAGCAGCGGCGGGACGCATCTCTGGATAGCCTCCCCGCGCCAGATCTGCACGCCGAATCCGGCCGCCTGCGAAATGAACAGGAAGTAGTTGAACTGAATGCCGTCCGACGAGGTGTTCACGTACTGGGAGACGTCCGGATCGACGTCGCCAGCGAGGTCAATGAAGATGTTGCACTTCTGGCCCGTGGCGAGATCCAGCTTCCAGATATCCTGCGGGTTTGCCGGATCTTCGTTCGACGGGGCGTCGTAGAATAGAGAGGTCCCGTCGCTGGAGTAGGACGGGTTGTCATGCGTGACCAGCGCCGGGTTCGTCTCGGAGGCGATCGTGGACTCCCCGAGACCGGACGCCGTGAGGGTCGCGATCTGGATCTGGAACACGCCGAACCGGTTCGTCACGTATGCGAACTGCGTGCCGGTGGGGCTGTAGTCCGGTTTGAATTCAGCCTTGGTATCCAGGACAATCGGAGTGCCCTCGAGGCCGAGCTGATGACGCGTGCGCGAAAGCTCATCGACCGTAGCCGTGTGGAGGGTCGGGTCGAGGCTCACGTTCACCGTCCAGAGGTCGATGGAAGTTCCGGCCGCATCCGAGTCGTACGCGATCTGCGTGCCCGCTGGATTGAACGCAGGGTGCCGATGGTGGATTCCGCCGGTGCCGTCCGCGATGAGGATCGGCGATCCGAGCGGAGTCGAAGCAATGACCGGATCCGAGGAAGCCTGAGCGAACTGCTGAACGTAGATGCTCGCCGAGGTGACCGAATTGTTCGTCTGCACGTACGCGAGCCACTTCCCATCCTTTGACCAGGCCGGATCCACGTACGAGACGACGCCGGTGGGATCACGGAATAGGGGCACCGGGTCGAGGCCTTGTGCGGCGAACGCCTGGCTCACATTTCGATACATCCAGATCTCGCCGACGCCCTCGCTGCCGACGATGCTGCTAAGCGTGACAAATGCCAGCCACCGCTCCAGCTTGGGGCTTTGAGCCGTTCCTGCTCCCGAAGCCGGTAGACCTCTCAGCGTGGGAGAAAACTTCCCTCTGATGAGGTTATCACTGTTCGAGATCGGGTCGAAGGCGCCACGAAGGCCGGCCTGACCCTTCACCGGGAGCAGCGAAGCCGCCATCACCAAGATTGCGACAACGCTTAGTAATCTCTTCATTCCATTCATCTCCTCTCTAACGCAGGTAAAAGCGAGAAGACACCCTCAAGAGGATAAGGATCACAATACTCCGAGCCCGATCACCTCCTTAGTCACCGTGATTTTAGCCGAGCTAAATTGAAGTGTGGTCTCACAATGGGAAGAATGGCCGCCGTTAATTTACTTGAGAGATTATACGCGAGCAGGGCCTGCAGTGTCAAGCGATTTTTGGAACTTACGGCGTTTTGCGTGGTTCAAAATTGCCTTGACACTCAACGACTTGGAGCCCTAACCTGGCCTCCATGAGACCTGGTCAGGGAGGTGGGCGCCGGGTCCGCCCAGCCGGGCTTTCCCAATGGCTGGGTTCCCAACGAGCTGGATTATAGCTCTTCCCCCCCAATTTGCCAAACACGAAGTGATTTTGACGCCGGGGCCAATTTGCGTACGAAGGGACTGTTAATGCCTTTTTCAGCAAAGACTTCAGCGCTTGGTGTCGCATTTCTGTTCTCGGCCGCAATCTTCGCGTCAGCCCCGGCGGCCAGAGCTCAAGCTCCACCCCCCCGCAGCCCGAACACGGTCCGGGGCTTCTTCACACCGCTCACTGGCGGAAACACGGTCATCCTGGTCTGGAGCGGCGCTCATGTCGAATCCGACAGCGTCTGGATGGGATATCGGGTCCGGCGCACCATCAAGGGCATCACTCCGACCCCCTTCGAGGTTGTCGGGCAGCACAAATCAAGGAACACCGTCACCAGCGCATGTCTAGCTACCGCACAGCCTTGCAACCTGAGCCAGTTCGTTTTCTACGGAACGGGACTTTTCTTCAAGGGATTCCGAAACAACTTCCTAAATGGCCAATACATAATCAATTACCCCCCCGGGGCGCCCACGAACAACTGCGATAGCTGCTGGGTGTTCGCGGACAAGGGAAATCTGGCCGGGTTCACATCGCTCTATGCCGTGACCTCGATCGACACCCTGCATCTGAAGGCCAACGATTTTACCGAGAGCGCGATCGATTCAAGCGAGATCGTGACGGTCCAGCCGTCCGCTCCGCCAGCCGACAATCTCGAACATGTCGCGGTGGTCCCGAATCCCTTCCGTGGCTCGGCCGAGTGGGACCCCGCTCCGGGCCAAAGCCGCGTCCACTTTACCCATCTTCCCGCCGCATCGACCGTCCATATCTATACGTCCAACGGCGAGCTGGTCCGTATTCTGGTCCAGAGCCCGAACGCCAACCTCGGAGGCACGACCGGCGACCTCGAGTGGGATCTAAAGAACGCCGATGGCCGAAAGGTGGTCTCGGGCATCTATATTTATCAGGTAGAATCCCCCCAAGGTCACAACGTCAAAGGACATTTCGTCGTCATTCGATAGGCCGCCGTTCCGAACGAGGGCGGCTCGGAGGATTTCATGAGCGCCCCCACCGCAACCCCCGAAACGCTTTCGCAGAGCCGTGCCAAGATTGCGGATGCTCCTCGCCGCGAGTACCTGAACCTGATCGGCGGGAAGTGGATCCCGTCCCGATCGGGCAAGACTTTCGAGAACCGTAACCCGGCTCGCGAATCCGACCTGGTCGGCGTGTTCCCCGACTCGGCAGCCGAGGACGTGGACGCCGCCGTGAAGGCCGCTGCCCGCGCCTTCGCTTCCTGGCGTCTCGTCCCCGCGCCCCGGCGCGCCGAATACGTTTTCCGGGCCGCCGAGATCCTGCGCGACCGGAAGGAAGAGCTGGCCCGCCTCATGACCCGCGAGATGGGGAAGGTGCTGGCCGAGACCCGGGGCGACGTCCAGGAGGCCATCGACATGGCCTACTACATCGCGGCGGAGGGCCGGAGGCTCTTCGGCGCAACGGTGCCCTCGGAGCTGCCGGACAAGTTCGCGATGTCGGTGCGGCATCCGCTCGGGGTGTGTGGACTCATCACCCCTTGGAATTTTCCGATGGCGATCCCTTCCTGGAAAACCTTCCCGGCCCTCGTGGCGGGTAACACGGTCGTCCTGAAACCGGCCAGCGACACGCCAGGCTCGGCGCATCACCTCATCGAAGTGCTGGTGGAAGCCGGCATCCCCGAAGGGGTCGTGAATATCGTCCACGGCGGCGGCAGCGCGGTCGGTATCCCGATCGTCTCTCACGCCGACGTGAAGATGATCTCCTTCACCGGCTCCTCGGACGTGGGCAAGACGATCGCCGAGCGCTCCGCGAGGACCCTGAAGCGGGTCTCGCTCGAGCTGGGTGGAAAGAACGCGCAGATCGTGATGGACGATGCCGACATGGACCTGGCCCTTGAGGGCGCGCTCTGGGGCGCCTTCGGAACCACGGGACAGCGCTGCACCGCGACGAGCCGCCTCATCGTGATGAAGCAGGCGCACGACGAGCTGGTGAAGAGGCTCGCCGACCGCGCCGGAAAGCTCCGGCTCGGAGACGGGCTCGACGCTTCGTCCGAGGTAGGTCCGCTGGTCAATCGCGCGCAACGGGACCGCATCCACTCCTATGTCGAGATCGGGAAGGCCGAGGGCGCCGCGCTTCTCGCCGGAGGCGCTCCCGCGACCGACGGCGCCCTCGCGGAGGGAGCCTTCTACAAGCCGACCATCTTCGATCAGGTGAAGCCCTCCATGCGCATCGCGCAGGAGGAGATCTTCGGCCCTGTGCTCTCGGTGATCACGGTCTCCTCGCTCGAAGAGGCGATCCAGGTCCTGAACGACACTCCCTTCGGGCTCAGCTCCTCCATCTACACGCGCGACGTGAACCGCGCGATGCGCGCCATCCGCGACATCGAAGCGGGAATCACCTACGTCAACGGCCCGACGATCGGCGCCGAGGTGCAGCTCCCGTTCGGCGGCTGGAAGGAGACCGGGAACGGGCACCGGGAGGGCGGACCGACCGTCATCGATGCCTTCACGGAGTGGAAGTCGGTCTACATCGATTACAGCGGCCGCCTGCAGAAGGCCCAGATCGATCGCTGAGGGAGCGCGCGCGCTGGCGCGCTTCGTCTCGAACATGGCGGAGACCAAGACCCTCGTGGATCGCGACGCGGCGGCATCGACCCGCCCCGCCCCGCTCGTCAAGCTCATGCGGGGCGCGCACGTCGAGAGCGTCCATTACGGCCACGCGGCCGTCGTGGATTCCAGCGGCAAGCCCCTCGCGTGGACCGGCGACGCTCATGCCTCCGTCTTCCCCCGCTCCGCGTTCAAGCCGTTCCAGGCTCTGCCCCTCGTGGAATCGGGCGCCTTCGCGCGCTCGGGGCTGGGAAGGAACGCGCTCGCCCTGATCGCGGGATCGCACGGCGGCACCGACGCGCAAGCCGCCGTGGCGCGGGAAATCCTCCGGGCCGCCGGGGCGGATCCGTCTCTCTTGCGATGCGGCGCGCATGAGCCCTACGACCGCGCGACCGCGAAAGCAATGCGCGCGCGCGGCGAGACGCCCGATCCGTTGCGGCACAACTGCTCGGGCAAGCACGCCGGCATGCTCCTCCTCGCGCGCTCGCTGGAGGCGCCGCTCGCGGACTACACCGATCCCTCGCACGCCGTTCAACGCGCTATTTTCACGCGGTTCGAGGAGCTGACGGGCGTTCCCTTCGAGGATCCGGTCCCCGCGACCGACGGCTGCAGCGCGCCCGCGCCTCGGATGAGCCTCTCGCTTCTGGCCCGGGCGTTCGCGCTCCTCGCGCGCGGCGTGGACGCGGAAGGCCGCCCCGTTCCCGCGCTCGCCGAGATCCGCGACGCGATGATGGAGTATCCGGAGAACGTGGCGAGCGAGGGGCGACTGGACACGGTGCTCATGCGGACCCTGAGGGGAGCGGTCGTCTCGAAGGCTGGAGCGGAGGGGATGCATGCGACGGCCTATCTCGCGCGAGGGATCGGAATCGCGGTCAAGATCGTGGACGGGGACGCGGGCCGGCGCGCCATCAAGCCCGCGGTCGTGGCGCTGCTCGATCAACTCGGGCTCCTGAGCCCGGAGGACGCGGAGGCCCTGCTGCCCCAGGAGGAACGTGTGATCCGTAGCCATGCGGGAATCGCCGCCGGGGAACTACTCCCGGCCGTCGAGCTGACGAGACTGGGCCGATGAGCGCGGAAACCGAGGTCCCCGCGGCCTCCGGGCGTCCTCCCTCCGCGTCCGCCGACAGACAGCGCTGGGTCTACTTTTTCGGGGACGGACGCGCGGAAGGGAACGCGCGCATGCGCGATCTCCTGGGTGGAAAGGGCGCGGGCATCGCCGAGATGGTGAACGCAGGCATCCCGGTCCCACCGGGCTACACCATCACGACCGAGGCCTGCCGGCAATTCTTCGAGGCGGGCGGCCGGCTGCTCGACTCGATCGTGGAGGCGGAGGAGAAGGCGCTGGAGCGCCTCGAGAAGTTTCTGGGACGCCGGCTCGGCGACCCCCGGAACCCGCTCTTGGTCTCGGTGCGCTCCGGCGCTCCCATCTCCATGCCGGGGATGATGGACACGGTGCTGAACCTGGGATTGAACGACCAGACGGTCGAGGGAATCGCCCGCAAGAGCCAGAACCCTCGATTCGCCTACGACAGCTACCGGCGGTTCATCCAGATGTTCTCCGACGTCGTGCTCGGTGTGCCGAGGGAGGTGCTGGAGCGCGAGCTGACGCTCGCGAAGAAGCGCGCGCGCGTGGACGACGACACGGGCCTGGACGAGCGGGCGCTGCGCGCGCTGGTCGGACGCATGAAGCAGCTCGTGCGGAGTGAGATCGGTGCCGAGTTCCCCCAGGACGCGCGCGAGCAGCTGGCGCGGGCCCGCGATGCCGTGTTCCGCTCGTGGGACACGGAGCGGGCGGTGCACTATCGGAGGCTCAACGGGATTCCCGATCATCTGGGCACGGCGGTCACGGTGCAGGCGATGGTGTTCGGAAATCTCGGCGCGGAATCGGCGACGGGGGTCGGTTTCACGCGCGATCCCGCCACCGGCGAGCCTCGCTTCTACGGCGAGTACCTCATGAATGCCCAGGGGGAAGACGTGGTCGCGGGGATCCGCACGCCGCACCCCATCGAGGAAATGGAGCGCGAGCTTCCCGCGGCCTATGCTTCGCTCCGCGAGATCACCACGAGGCTCGAGCGCCATTACCGTGACGTCCAGGATTTCGAGTTCACGATCGAGAGCGGGCGGCTGTTCATGCTCCAGACGCGCCGCGCGGCGCGCACGGGGCAGGCCGCGCTCCGGGTCGCGGTCGAGATGGTGGAGGAGGGGCTTCTCACCACCCGCGAGGCGATCGAGCGGGTGGAACCCGAGCACTTGGATCAGGTGCTCCATCCCGTGCTGGATCCCGCCGAGCGGAAGAAGCACCCGACGCTCGCGCGCGGATTGCCCGCCTCGCCGGGCGCCGCGGCGGGCGCGATCGTCTTCACCTCCGACGAGGCGGTCCGCCGCGGAGCGACCGAGCGGGTCATCCTGGTTCGCGCCGAGACCTCGCCGGACGACATCGCGGGAATGAGCTCCGCGCGGGGCATCCTCACCGCCACGGGCGGAATGACCTCGCACGCGGCCGTGGTCGCGCGGGGAATGGGGAAATGCTGCGTGGCGGGCTGCACCGAGCTCTCCATCGACGAGGAGAAGCGAGTGCTGCGCGTCGCGGGGCGCACGTTGCGCGAGGGCGCGTTCATCTCGCTCGACGGCTCGACCGGTGAGGTGCTCCTCGGGGACGCGCCAACCACCGACTCCGAGGTGGTGCGGGTCCTGACCGGGAGGCTCAAGGCCGAGAAGTCCCCGCTCTTCCAGTGCTTCCAGCGGCTCACGCAATGGTGCGACGAGGTCCGGAGGCTCCGGGTCCGCGCGAACGCGGACGTGCCGCAGGACGCAAGGCTGGCGCGCCAGCTCGGCGCCGAGGGGATCGGCCTCTGCCGCACCGAGCACATGTTCTTCGCCGAGGAACGCATCCCCCACGTCGTGACCATGATCATGAACGCCCAGGAAGCGCGCGAGAGGAACCTCGTGATCGAGCGGCTTTCCGCGGAGCTCAAGGCCGCCTCGCGGTCGGAGCGCCCAGCCCTGAAGCGGGAGCTGGCCGTGGCGGAGCGCCTCGGGCGGGAGCCCATCCGCGCGTTCGAAGGAGCGCTCAAGAAGCTCCTGCCGCTCCAGCGCGCCGACTTCAAGGGCCTCTTTCTCGCCATGGAGGGGTGTCCGGTCACGATCCGGACGCTCGATCCGCCGCTCCACGAGTTCCTTCCCAAGCGCGAGCATCTCCTCCGGGAGCTTGCGGGGCTGAAGCGGGGGAAGGGCAGCAAGGCGCGGCGGGAGCGCCTCACGGCCACGCTCACGCGGGTGGAGGAGCTTCACGAGTTCAACCCGATGCTGGGTTTCCGGGGCTGCAGGCTGGGGATCCTCCATCCCGAGATCACGCGGATGCAAGCCCAGGCTATTTTCGAGGCCGCGGCCGCCCTGATCGCGGACGGGAAGCAGGTCGCTCCGGAGATCATGATCCCGCTGGTGGGCGATCCCGAGGAATTGAGGCGCCAGCGCGCGGTGGTCGAGACGGTCGCCGCGGAAGTCATGCGGCGGCTCGAGGTGACCATTCCCTACACCATCGGAACGATGATCGAGGTGCCGCGGGCGGCCGTGCTCGCAGGCGAGATCGCGGAACACGCCGACTTCTTCTCGTTTGGGACGAACGACCTGACGCAGCTCGTGTTCGGCTATTCGCGCGATGATTCGGGGCGGTTCCTGCCGGAATACGTCCGTACCGGCATCCTGCCGAGTGACCCCTTCGTCTCGATCGACGTTCCCGGGGTCGGGGCCCTGGTGCGGCGGGCCACCTTCGCGGGGCGAAAGGCCAAGCCGGGACTGAAGGTCGGAGTCTGCGGGGAGCACGGGGGGGACGCGGATTCGATCGAGCTCTTCGAGGACGTGGGGCTGGATTACGTTTCGTGCAGTCCGTTCCGCGTGCCGCTCGCCCGCCTGGCCGCCGCCCGTGCCGCGCTGAAGCGGAAGTGACGGTGGACGCGGTCATACCGGCGCTGAACGAGGCGGAATCCCTGGGCCTGGTCCTCGACGCGCTCCCCAAGCTACTCGTGCGCCGCGTCGTCGTGGCGGACAACGGCTCGACCGACGCGACCGCCGAGGTCGCCCGCGGGCGCGGGGCCGTGGTGGTCTTCGAGCCCCGTCGCGGCTACGGCGCCGCGTGCCTCAAGGCGCTCGAAGCCCTCGTGTCCGATCCGCCCGACGTGGTGCTCTTCCTGGACGCCGATCGGAGCGACGATCCAGCCGAGGCTCCCGCGGTTCTCGCCCCCATCCTCGAGGGCCGTGCCGATCTCGTGGTCGGTTCCCGGGTGCTGGGTCTCCGGGAGCCCGGAGCGCTGTCCCCGCACGCCCGGTTCGGGAACTGGCTCGCCACCCGATTGATCGCCGCCTTCTACGGCGCCCGGTACACCGATCTGGGGCCGTTCCGGGCCATCCGCTACGACGCCCTCGTGGGTCTCGGGATGAAGGATCGCGACTTCGGCTGGACGGTGGAGATGCAAGTCAAGGCGGCACGACGGGGGCTCCGGCACGTGGAGGTGCCGGTGCGGTACCGGCGTCGCGTGGGACGCTCCAAGATCTCGGGCACCGTGGGGGGATCGGTCCGGGCGGGAGTCAAGATCCTGAGCACCGTGTTCGCGCACATCCTTGACCCTTTTTCCGGCCCCGGGGTACCATAACGTTACCTTGATGCGTTCCCGCGTGATCCCGTACCCAAAGATCCTCCCGCTCGTGGCCCTGGCTCTCGCGGCTTCCGCGTACACGCCACCGCCGCTCCTGCGCAACGACATAAACGCCCAATCCGCCATGACGTGCCGCACCTGCCACGTGGACATCACGCAGCAGTGGGCGGCCTCGGCGCACTCATCCGCGGACCGGAAGAACAATCTTCTCTTCGGGAGGATGTACTTCGCCTCTCTGCGCGAGACGCGCGGTCTGACGATGGTGAAATGCGGACCGTGTCACGAGACCGTGTCGTACATAACCAACGACTTCGAGAAGCTCCGGGACGTGAGCTCCGAGGGCGTCACCTGCGTTTTTTGTCACGCTATCGCCGGGCCCGGCGAGCCTCACGCCGTTCCGCCCGTGACACTCGAACTCGGCCCCTACCTGGGCCCCATCCGGCAGCCGGTGACCGTGAGGGACCACGGCTCCAAACACAGCGATTTCATCGTGAAAGCCGACTACTGCGGCTCCTGCCATCAGTACCAGAATCAGAACGGGATCCTGGTCAGCGACACGTTCGGCGAGTGGAAGCGGTCAAAGTACGCGAAGACCGGCGTCACCTGCCAGCAGTGCCACATGCCCGGAAGCCAGGGACGCGTATCCTCCCTGGGCCCTGTCCGCTCGCGCGTCGCGGACCACTCCTTCCGGGGTCCGGATCAGGACCGGGCGCTCCAGGAGGCGGCCACCCTCGTCTTGCGCGCCGGGAAGAGCGAGGGTGACGAACTCCACGTGGTTGCCACGGTCACGAACGTGGGCGCCGGCCACGCTCTCCCCACGGGGAACGACCAGCACCTCATCCTGATCCGCATGCGCGCCACGGACCAGGAAGGGCACATCCTCTGGGAGAACGATCCGTTCCAGGACTGGACCACCTCGATCTTCGGGCTTCTCATGGCGAACGAGCTGGGAGCCTATCCGGCCGAAACGTGGTCGGGAACCAAGGTGCTCTCCGATCGCCGCATCCAGGCCGGAGCCAGCGCTCAGTCGCGCTTCACGATCCCGGTGGGAGACGCCAAGGGGCCGATCAAGGTCGAAGCGGTGCTCCTGTACCGCCGCGCCCGGCCCGAGACGATCCGCATGTACAGTCTGCCCGATGAAGTCTACGGCGCGGAGCGGCGCATGGCCCAGGCATCGCTCGAAGTCCAGAACCCCTAGACACCACGGGCCGGACCTCCTAACGTAGGCTCCATGCAGCGCACGGATTTGCTCGCCGAGATCCGCCGGGAGGGGTACACGCTGCGGGCCATCTGGCGGTTCGCTCGCGTGAGCATCGCCCGCGTCTCGCGCGGGCTTCCGCAGCATCCGGAGCTGGTTCGCCCGATCGCGGCGACCGCGCTGGGCCTCTTCGTCCTCCAGTTCGTGGGCGCCGTCCTCCTCTCCATGCACGTGGGGCAGAGCACGGGCGTGCGCTACCTCATCGCCTCGAGCCTGATGCTCCTCTTCATCTCGTTCTGGGTGCTCACGCACGTCGGATTGCACCTGGGATCGCGCGACGCGCAGCTCGTGATCCGGATGCCGCTCCCGATCGCCATCACCATGCTTCGCTTCGTCTCCATCCCGGCCATCGTGCTCCTGATTCAGGATGCGCGCTGGGCGGCGGTGGTCTGGCTCTTCGCCGCGAGCGCCTTCACCGACGTCCTGGACGGCGTGCTGGCGCGCGCGCTTCGCGTGGAGACCCGGATCGGCGCGCTCCTGGATCCTCTGACCGACGTTGCGTTCAATTCGGCCGTCTTCATAGCGCTCCTGGAGGCGCGCGTCGTGCCGTGGTGGGTCACGACGCTCATGCTCATGCGGTACGCGCTCCTGGTTGGAGGCACCGTGTACCTCTATTTCTTCCACGGTCCCGTGCGGATCCAACCGACTCTGTTCGGAAAGCTCACGGGCGTGCTCACCACGGTGCTTCTGGGGTTTCTCCTCCTGGGATTGTCGCGGTGGGGCGATACGACGCGGCAGAGCCTCAAGGAAGTCTTCGACGTGGGGCTCGGCGCCATGGGACTCGCCACCATCATCCAGGTCGTCTTCATCGGACTCGCGAACCGGATCGAGGGCGCCGAGCAAGTCGAGCGCTCGGAGATGCCCGAGCGTCCCGCCAAGGTCGTCGGAGAGATTCGCGGACAACGGTAGGTCTCTGGACGGCCCGTTTCGGCCCCGGCCAAGTCTCGGCCACCGCACCTGAATCCAGCCGCATTGCATCGGACGTATCCGGCCTCGTATTGCATTTTGCACGACGGCGGGCGCGTTGCGATGCGCCCCGGAACGCCTGATCGCCCGCGCGTTTGCAAGGCGACGGAACCCATGGGTTTAGTCCTCCGCAACGTCCCGGCCGCATGGCGATTTCGTGGCATGCCTCTTGCGCTCCGGTTCTCCGCTAACTCCCTGCGATTCAACGAGCGAGCGCAGGAGCGATCCCTGACCCACCGAGGCTCATGCCGTCACTCACGTCCCAGCGCCGGAATTTCCGCGCACTCGCTGCCGCGCTGTGCGCGGCGCTCGCGTGCTCCCTGCTGGCGTCGCCCGCGCTCGCAAAGGCGGGATCCGGGGCCGCGATGGTGTTCGGTCCCAATCCGGTCGTGGCCGGTCACCCGGACTCGTGGGAAGTCCAGTACCAGGCGGCCGAGAATTTCACGCCTGGCGGCACTGTCGAGATCGACATTCCGCCGGGCTGGACGCCGCCTCAGAAAGCCGACTCGCTCGCCCCCGGATACTTCGAGCTTCTGAACGGCCAGTACGCCGACTCGATCGTCGTGAGCGGGCAGACCATCCGCCTCGTGCTGGGATCGGGCGCCGCGGCCTTGTTCACGAAGAACTCCTACGTGTTCGTTCTCTACGGCAAGGGCGGCGGGAACGCGTCGGGGGTTCCCCAGACCACGGCGCAAGACACGGTCTACTTCCGCGTGCGAAGCGATCCAAAACGAACGGGCACGGCCGCGCCGCTCGCATCCTCCCCCTGGGTTTCCGTGATCGCCGACCCGGTCGTCGTGACCGTGGCCGTTGTGGACGGCGCGGGAACACGGGTGGATACGCTGACGCGCACGACGGATCAGGACACGACGCAGCTCTTCCTGCGCGGATATGACACGTACGGAAATCCGGGGCGGCTCATCCGGTGCGACTGGACGCTGACGGGGGGAATCGGAGCGCCGGCGCCGGCCAACGGCACAGGGACCGTGCTCAGGCTGGTCGCTCCCGGCGCGGGCGTCGCGCGGGCGGACAGCGCGGGCGTGTGGGCGGATTCAACCGGGCTTATCACGGTGCGGCACGGCGCCTATGCCGGGCTCAGGATGACGGCCGGTACGTCGTCCGCGGTCGCGGGGAGCGCGTTCGCGGTCACCGCGCGCTCGAGGGACGCCGACGGAAATACGGTCACGGACGGGGCCGGATCCGCCGCGGCGGCGCGGTTCGTGGCGTTCGCCGACTCGGTGGGGGCGTCGCGCGCCGACCCGCGCCTCGTGAGCGCCGCCGCGACGCTCTCGGGCGGCAGCTACTCGGGCACGCTGACCTGCCGCGCCGCGGGCACGTACTACTTCGCGGCCGCCGACAGCGCGGCCGGCTTCACCTCGGAACGGCACCGCGTCGACGTGGTACCGGCAGGTCCGGATCGGATCGCGCTCCTGCCGGACACGCTCCGCCTCACCGCCGGGATCCCGGACACGGTCGCGGTCCTGGTGCTGGACGCTCTCGGGAACCGGACCCAGGTCGTGGCGCCCGAGACGCTGACGCTCTGGACGGACCGGTTTAGCGGGACGTTCCGCGATCTCGCGGGCGGGGGCCCGATCTTCGAGGTGACCATCCCCGCGGGTGGGGACTCCGCGCGCTTTACGTTCGCCGACACGCGGACGACTTCGGCCGAGGGCCGGATCCGCGCCATCGACGCGAACAACCAGACTCCATTCCTCGGCACCGCCGGCGCGCCGGTCTTCACGGTCCCTGGCGTGCCCGCTTCGATGACGCTCGCCGCGGCTCCCGACACGCTCGTCGCCACTGGAGTCGATTCGGTGCTGGTCACGGGTGCTGCGTCGGACGCGTACGGCAACGCGGTCGCTCTGGGGGAGCGGTTCACCCTGACAGCCTCCGCGAGCCCACGCATCGATCCCGTCACGGACCAGGACCCGGCGTCTCCCGGCTCGCAGCTTCTCGCGGATTCGACCGGCGCGTTGCGCGGCTACGTGCGAGTCGGCGTCGCGGCCGGCGCGGGGAGCGCGACCGCGACCGCGGAGCGCGCGGGGACGGGCCCCGCGGCCTCGGCCACCGCCGCGATCTTGCTCCTGGCCGGCCCGCCCTCCGGCGCCATCGCGCTCTCCGCTCCGGCGGACTCGCTCGCTGCGGACAGCTCGGCCGTGCTCGCCATCGGAGCGAGCGGGCTGAGAGACGCAAGCGGCGACCCAGTTCTGGACGGGGAGAAGTACACGGTCCGGACGACACTCGGAGCGATCCAGGCAGCCGACGTGGATCCCTCGACACCCGGAATTCAGATTGCGTCCTCGGGCGGCGCCATCTCCTTCACGCTCCTGGGTGGCGACATCCTGGGCACGGCGACCGTCACGGCGAAGGCGGTTCGCGACACGCTCTCGGCCGGCGCGCTCGACATCCGGCTCGTTCCGGGAGCGGTGAGCGCGTCGCGCTCGCTGGTAGCGGCCGGCTCGCCCGCGCCCGTTGGGGCCGGCGGCAGCATCGTCTCCGTCACGCTCCGGGACGGGCAGGACCACGCGATTCCCGGCGTGCCTGCGGCATCCGTGGTGGTCAGCTTGAGCGGCGTTCCGGCGACCGTGGGCGCGCTCGGCTCCGCCACCGATGTCTCGGGCCGGATCGACTTCCGGGCGACCACGACGGTGGCCGACACGGGTGTGGCGCATACGGTCGCGCGCGGCGTGCCTCTCGCGGCCGCGCCCACGATTGTCTTCCAGCCTGCGGCGCTCGATCACTACACGGTCGCGGGCCCTCCGGGCCCCCTGACTTCCGGCGCCGCGGTGACGCTCTCGATCCTCGCCTTCGATGTGTTCGATAACCCGCTCCCCGGCGAGAGCGGCGAGGTGCTTCGCCCCACCGTGACCTCCGGGGCCGCGACTGCGCCCGACTCGGTCGTGCTCGCTTCCGGCGCGGCCTCGATCCCGGTGACACCGACCGCCGCGTCTCCGCTCACCGTCCGGGTGAGCGACGGCGCGCGCTCGGTGACCTATGGGCCGGTCGCGGTGAACCCCGCGGGGGCCGCCGCGGTCTCGCTCGCGCCCAATTCGCTGACGCTCACGCCGACCCAGGTGAGCACGGTCACGGTCACGGTCAGCGATCCTCAGGGAAATCCGATTCCGGGCTACGCCATCACGTTTTTCCTCGGAGGTCCGAGCGCCGCGGGCACCCTGGAATCGAACGGAGGCACCACAGGCGGGCCGGGATCGCAGAGCGGCGCGACCAATTCCTCGGGAAAGCTGGCGGTCCGATATCGCGCCCCGGCCGGAGCGCCTGCCGCGGACACGGTCTTCGCGAAGGCGGGCTCCCTGGCGCCGACCGGAATCCGCGCGGCGACGTTCCCCGGCCCGACGGCCTCGCTCCGCGTCACGCCTGCCTCGCTCGCCTGGACCGCGGGCGCGCCCGAATCGGTCCGGGTCGAAGCGCTCGATGCGTTCGGGAATTTCGTGCCCGCCGACGGGGCGACCGTGACCATGCGTCCCTCGGGCTCGGCAGTCTGGAATCCGCCTTCGGGTCCGCTCGCGGGCGGCCGGTTCGTGAGCATGGGCCGCGACACACTCGTGGAATCGATCGCCATCGGCGCCGACCGCGTGGGCGGCGGAAGCGGCGCCGGCGGCAGCGCCACGGTATCTCCCGCAGCGCCTCGGGGCGCGATCGCAATCGCGGCCACGCGCGACAGCCTGACCGCGGACGGCCGGAGCGCCTCCACGGTCACGCTCGGTCCCGTGCGCGACGCCTTCGGCAATCTCGCGGCCGTCGGATCTCTGATCGGCGTGGCCGCGCAGAGCGGCTCCCTCATCGCCTCCGACGCGAGCGCGGTCTTCCCGGGGCTCGATCTCGCGACGGGCGCGGACGGGCGCGCCACGGTGGTCTTGGTCGCGGCGGCAGCACCCGGTCCCGACACGCTCGCCGCGGCCACCCGCGCGGGCTCGGCAGCAGGGACGCGCGCGTTCACCTACGTTCCGCCGCCGACCCTGGCATACGTGGCAGGCTCGCTTTCGCCCCAGGCGGTCTCGCCCGGTGGCGCCGCCTCATTCTCGCTCCAGGCCCGGAACACCGGATCGGGGGCGATCCAGCTCGGCACGGGCTCCGCCTTCTCGTTCGGCTCGGGAGCCACGGTCTACGCCGCCACCCTCGCGTCGGCCGCCGCGGTCGGCCCGGGCGCCACGGCGACCTTGACCTTCGCGACCGCCACCGCTTCCGCCGCTCTCTCTCCGGGAACGTATGCGCCCAGCTTCCGCGCGGTCGGCACCGATGGGACCGGCGCTCCGTTCGACTTCTACCCCAGCCTCGCGGGCGCTCAGGTCAGTGTGCTCGGTGTCGGTGTCGCGGCCGTGAGCGCTTCGCCCGACCCGGTCCCGCTGGGATATCAGACGCTCGCGCTCGTGTTCGACGTCTCGAACATATCCGGGACGCCGGGGACGCTCACCGGCGCGAGCGTGAGTTATTCGACTGGCGCCTTCATCACCGGCGCGCCCACGCCCGCGCTCGGAACGACGATTCCCGCGGGAGCGACGACGCGCTTCACCTTCACGGCGCAGGTCCCCGCAAGCGGCATCCCGTCGGGCACCGCCGTGAGCGCCACGCTCCAGGCGACGGTCACCTACGGCGGGAACGCGGTCGTCGCCGCGAACACCGTGCCGCTTGGCTTCCGGGTCGTCTCGGCCGCGCAGATCACGGCGGTCGCGGGCAGCGGATCGCCGCGGCGTCTCCTGCGAGGCAGGACCCATGCGCCCGGCGCGCGGGTGGCCAACACGGGCGCTGCCGCGCTGACGCTCAACCGAGGCACGACGCGGCTCGTGATCGACCTGGGCGCCTCGACCCTCACGTCGGCCCTCTCCGCGAACACGGCCGTCGCCGCTTCCGACCAGGCGACGCTCGCGTTCGATTCTCTCGCGGTTCCGGCAGGCACTCCGAAGGGACGCTACCCGGCGCGCCTCGTTCTCGACGGCGTGGAATCCGGACAGGCGTTCGCCGACACCGTGGCTTTCGACCCGGACAGTCTCGATGTGGTCGCCCCGGCGTTGCTTTCGGTCGTCGCGGGCTCCTTGTCCCCGGCAACGGTGAGCGCGGGACAGACGCGCCCGGTCTCGCTGACGCTGCAGAACGCGGGCGACGTGGCGATGGCGCTCGACGCGTCGACCGCGCTCCGCTTCGGCGCGCCGGTCTCGCTCGCCCTCCCGCTCGGGGTCTCGCCCACGGTGAACGCCGGGCAATCGATCCTCCTCTCCTTCACGGGAGGACCGCTGGGATCTCCCGCTTCGCCTGGAAATGCTCCCGCGACGCTCGAGGTCTTCGGCGCCGAGGACGGCGCTCCGCGCTCGCTGAGTCTTTCCGCCGACACGCTCCGCGCCATGCCCCCGGCGGCGCTCCAGTACGTGGCGCGATCCACCGCGCCCTCGCAGACGCGGCCCGGCCAGACGCTGGATCTCACGCTCGAAGCGCGGAACGGCGGAGGCTCCCCCTTCGTCCTCGACCCCGCCACATCGCGCGTCACGATCACGGACGGCACCGACGTGGCCACCGGGCTCGCCTCGGGCGGCTCTGTCACGCTCGCGCCGGGCGCTTCGGCGACACTCACGTTTCCCGCGCTCTCCATTCCCGTAGCGATGGCGAGTCAGCCCTATCGCGTGGGCCTTTCGCTCCGAGGGACCGAATGGGGGCTTTTGACCACGGCGCCTGTCTCTTCGCCGGACAGCGAGATCGTGGTTCTGGAGCCGCTCGCCGCGATCCAGGCGCGGGCCATCGATACCGCGGCTCCGGCGCAGGTGGCGTTGGGAGGTCCGGCCGTGCGGGTCTGGGGCATCGAGCTGACCCCTCTTGCGGCCACGGGCAGCGTCACCGGGGACTCGCTTCGCTCGGTCGCGGTCACGGTTCTCACCGACGGCTCCGCGAGCCCGGCGCCGGCTTTTGCCGTGGCCTCGATCGCGCTGCGCGAAGGGAACGGGAACCTGCTCGCGCAGCAGGCGCCCGCGCCCGGCGCTCCGAACCCGGTGGTGCTCGCCATCCCCTCGTCGCTGGCCCTGGGGGGCGCGCCGGAATCGCTCTTCCTCGACGTCTCGTTCCGCGCCGGTTCCGCGGCGCAGCGCGTGGGGTTCCGACTGGCTCGAGCGAGCGACGTGGTGGCCGTGGACCTCTTCACCGGCAGCCGGGTCGCCCTCGTGGGCGGCGGAGGGCTTCCGTTCGCGCCGCTGACGTCAGCCGACATCACGTTCTTCGACCATCCGCATGGGTACCCGAATCCCTTCCATGCGGGCAGCCAGGCGATCCTGCTCTCCTACGTCCTGGACCAGGACGCGCCGGTGAAGGTCTCCATCTACACCCTTCTGGGAGATCTCGTCCGTGAGATCGCGATCGCGGCCGGAGACCGCGGGGGGCTGGGCGGACTGAACGAAGTTCCCTGGGACGGGCGGAACGGAAAGGGCGAGATCGTTCGCCCCGGGGTCTACGTCGCCAAGATCGACGGCACCGGGGTCAAGGAGCAGATCAAGGTGGGGGTGCTGCGATGAGGCGGAGCCGGTTCAAGCGCGGCTGCGTCGTCCGCCGCCGCGTCTTCCGTCGCGTTCCGATGCGCCGCGTGGTCAGAGCACTTCTGGCCGCGTCGCTTTTGCTCGCCGCGTTCTTCGGCGCGCGCGGGCGCGCTTCCGGACAGACGGCGGGAACGGCGAACCTCCTGTCGACCCCCTCGGGATGGCCGAGCACCGGAGCCGCCGGTGGTTTCACGGGCACCGCGCTGGATCCGCTCGCGATCTACATGAATCCGGCGGGCCTGGCGACCCAGGATGAGCGCTCGCTCCTGGTCCATCACGGCACGCTTCAGTTCTCGAGCACCTGGGATCTGGCGGCGGTCTCCTATCCCGTGCCGGGCCTCGGTGGAGTCGGCCTCGGCTTCGCGCGGCTCGGGACTGGAGGAATCGAAGGCTACGACGCCCAGAACCGCCCCACCTCCTCGTTCAATTACCGCGAGACGGCCGCGGCCGCGAGTCTCGCGCGCCGCCTGCGGGGTCCTCTCTGGGGAGGAGTGACGTTCAAGATCCTGGGCCAGTCGCTCGGAGGCGTTTCGGCATCGGCGCCGGCTCTGGATCTGGGCCTTCTCTATCGCCCATCGGTTCTTCGCGGCGCCCAGATCGGGTTCTCGACGCAGAACGTCGTGGCTGGATCGCTGAATCTTGGCGGCGTCGCGCCGCCTCTGGACCGCTCCTTCCGCCTCGGGCTCGGAAGCCCGGAGTGGAGGCTGAACGCGCTCTCCGCGGGGCGTCTCGTGCTCGATCTCGCCACGCGCGGCAAGGAAGGCATGAAGCCGCGCCTCGGAGCCGAGTTCACCCGCGCGGGGCTGGGCGCGGTGCGCGCCGGATTCGCGAACGGAGGGCCGGTATTCGGCGTGGGATTCAAGTTCCGCCGCTACGGATTCGACTACGCGTACCAGAGCGGTAGCGTGGAGGCGACGCAACAATTCGCGCTGCGGCTCAACTGGGGCGTGCCGCTGAGCCAGTACGACGCGCGCCGCATGGTGGAGCTTCGGAAGGCCGCCCTGGACTCGCTGCGCGCGCAGCGCGCGGGAGACATCGCGCGAGACCGGGCCAGGGCCGAAGCGGCGGAGAGGGCGGGAGACTGGGAGGGCGCGCTCGTCCTCTGGCAGGTGCTCGAGCGCTCCGATCCGGGCCAGGGCTCCTACACCGCGCGCGCCGGGGTTGCCCGCGCGGAGATCGCGCGCGCCGCCCATGCCGCGATCGAGGCGGAGAGCGGACACCGGCTGGCGATGGCGCTCGCGGACCTGGCGCGCCAGGCCCTGGCGCGCGGAGACGCGGAAGAAGCTTCCGGGCTCGCGCGCGGCATTCCGGCCGGAGCGGGCGCTAAGGGAATCTCTGGGGCGGGGATCGACGCCGATACCCTCGCCCTGCTGATGCGCGACGTGGCCGGCGCGCGGGACCGCGCCGCGGGCCGGGCGCTCGCGCGCGCGGACTCCCTCCAGGCGAAGGCCCGGGTGTTCGACGCCGCGGGCCAGGTGGCGCTGGCGCTCCGGCTCAATCCGGACGATCCGCGGGCGAAGGCGCGATGGAGCGAGATGGAGGCCTCGCTGGGGAAGAGCGCGGCGGAGGTGCAGAGCCTGAGCCGCAAGCTGGCGGCCCTCACCAGCCTGAACGAGGTCGCTCGCGCCTACGCCGAGGGGCGGTACCAGGACGCAGGGGTGGCCGTGCAGCGCGCGCTCACCCTCGACCCCCAGAGCCCCGAGGCGCGGGACTGGCGGGACCGCATCGAGCGCCGGCTCGCCACGCCCAAGCCGGAGCTGGATGCGCGCATCAAGCAGCTCTACATCAAGGGCATGGAAGCCTTCACCGCGGGCGATTACCGGGAGGCGCTCAAGAACTGGGAACAGATCCTCGTGCTCGACCCGCTGAACGAGAGCGCGCGCCGCAACGTCCTCGAGGCCCGTGAGCGCATGAAATCGGAGGCCCGCCGGTGAGGCGGAAAGCGGGGCCGACCCGCCGCTTCCAGCTCCGCGTTCCGGCCGAGGACCGGCATCTCGCGGAGATCCGCGACTTCGTGCAGGAAGTCGGAGAGAAGATCCAGATCCCCGGGAAGGTCCTCGCCAACACCAAGCTGGCGGTGGACGAGGCGTGCACGAACGTCGTGAAGCACGGCTACAAGGGCCGGAGCGGCTTCATCGAGATAATCGTGACCGGGAATCTCCGCGAATTCTCGATCGAGATCCAGGACCAGGGCGATCAGTTCGACCTGCGAAACGTCAAGAGCCCGGACCTCAAGGAATACGTCGAGACCCGCAAGCGCGGCGGTCTCGGCGTCTTCCTCATGAACCAGCTGATGGATGAAGTGCGCTACCGGGGCAGCGCGGACGGAAACGTCCTGACCATGTCCAAGCGCCTCGGACGCAGCCGGCGCCGGCCGGGAAAGGGCGCGCGGCCGCGCTCGCTCCGCTTCGCGTATACGCTGCAGGCCTTCGGAGCCATGACCTTCCTCGTCGCGGTCGCGTTCTCGGTGGTCCACGCCCGTCAGATGCAGACGGTGCGCCAGGAGGTCGTCTCGCACGCCCGAAGCGTGGCCCGCGGGCTCGCCCTTCCGGCGTGCGACGTTCTCTCGCGTCCCGAGCCGATGTCGATCGAGCAGACGCTCTTGAACCAGTCGATTCGCGCCGCGCTCAAGTCCAACCCCGAATATGTCTCCGCGCGGGTGCTGGATACGACCGGCCGCATCTGGGGCAGCAACCGCTTCGAGGAGTTGTTCACCACGGAGCGCGTGGGACCGCACCCGGGATCGGGCGCGGGCCTGGGGGGAAAGTGGGCGCCTCCGGACTACACCGTGAGCAACGGTGTCGGAATGATCGTCGAGCCGGTGCGGGCGGGCACGACGGGAAAGGCGATCTCCACGATCCTGGGCTACGTCCAGATCGGAGTCAGCGAGCGTGCGATCGGCGCCCGCATCCTCTCCGCGCGCGCGGAGCTGGCCGGCATCGCGCTGATGACGCTTTTCCTGGGCTGCGTGCTCTCGATGATCCTGATCGGGATCTTCGTCCGGCCCCTCCAGGTGCTCTCCGACAGCGTGCGCGCGATCGGCGAGGGAACCATGGTGGCGGAAGTGGGGGGCTCGGGTAACGAGGAGATCGACGAGATCGCGCGCGCCTTCAACGAGATCACGGCCAAGTTCCGAGCGGCCCAGGGAAATCTCGTGGAGCAGGAGCGTCTCCAGAAAGAGATGCAGGTCGCGCAGGAGATCCAGCAGAGCCTCCTGCCGCGCAGCGTTCCCGAGATCGAGGGCTACGAGATCGGCGCCCTCTACCGCGCTGCCAAGGAGGTCGGAGGGGACTATTACGACTTCGTGCAGGTGGACGAGCGCACCGTCGGCGTGGTGGTCGCCGATGTGTCGGGAAAGGGAGTGCCGGGCTCGCTGGTCATGACGATGATCCGGACGGCGCTCCGCATGGAGGCGCGCGGCAACCGCTCGGCCTCGGACGTCATGGCGCGCATGAACACGTTCGTCACGGAGGACATGAAGAAGGGGATGTTCGTGACCATGTTCTACGTGGTGCTCGATTCGGTGAACCGCGTGGTGAGCTACGCGAGCGCGGGGCACAACCCGATGATTCTGTACCGGGGCGAGTCGGATGCGACCTACTTCCTGAAGCCCAAGGGAATCCCGGTCGGGATCGACGCGCCGGACGCGGATCTCTTCCGGCGCACGATCTCGGTCGAGCGGCTCACCCTGAAGCAGGAGGACATGCTCGTCATCTACACCGACGGCATCACCGAGGCCATGAACCCCGCGCGGGAGCAGTTCGGAGAGGGGCGCCTCCTCGCGGCCATCAAGAAGTACGGACACCTGACCGCGCAGGAGTTCTCGCAGGAGCTGGACCGGGAGATCCACGAGTTCACCCTGGGCGCGCTTCAAAACGACGACATCACCTTGGTGGCGATCAAGGAGAAGGTGCAGCCCGAGGAACGGCTCGAATCGAAGCGCCGGGAGCTGTTCCGCCTGATCGAGGTGGAAAAGGTCCCGGTCGCGGAGGCGTGCGAGCGCCTCCACGTCGCCTCGTCGACCTATTACCGTTATCGCCGCCGTGTCGCCGAGGTGGGAGACGCTGAAGGGTTGAAGAACATTCGCCCTCGGGCGGGGATGGCCCGCGCGAGCCTGGAGGAGGAGGCGGCCATCCTCGCCCTGATCAAAGAAGAGCCGCTTCTCGGAGCCAAACGGATGGTCGAGCTGCTCCGGACGAAGGGTCTGGTCGGGGCCGGACTGAGCTCCGCGGCGGTCTACGCAACCCTAAGGAAGAATGGACTTAACACCCGGGAGAAAAGGCTTGAGTTCGCTCAAAATGGGACCGATAGACGTATGGCAAGGCTGGCCCAGGCACTTTCCGACGTCGCCCGGACCGACCGCGCTCCAGAGGAACCAGGAGGAGGGGGAGAATGAAGGGAATCGACGTCTTCGTCGAAGAGGCGCCGCAGAATCGCGGGGTCTCCATCCTGCGCGTTTCGGGGTACGTGGACACCACCACGAGCCCCGATCTGGAGCGTCGCCTTCAGGCGCTGCTCCGGGAAAAGCGTTACCACGTGGTGGTCGACCTGGCGCGCGTCGAGTACATCTCGAGCGCGGGGTGGGGAATCTTCATCAGCGAGATTCGCGAAATCCGTGAACACGGGGGCGACTTGAAGCTGGCTGGCATGGCTCCCGACGTTCGGGAGGTTTTCGATCTCCTGGAATTCGAGAACATCTTGCAGTCCTATAGTGACGCCGATCTCGCGGTCGCCTCGTTCGGCCCGATCGTGCCGGCGAACGTCGAGGCGCCGGTGTCACAGCCGTCTCGTCACGATACGGGACTGGACGAGCATCTCCTCCAGCGTAGCGAGATGATCCTCTCCGACGAGGACCTGGTTCGCGAGATCGCGCGCAAGCATCCCGACTACGGATTGATGCGGATCCAGAAGGAGCTTCGCCGGCCGGAGCTGGGCGGACGCGAGATGAATCCCGTGCAGCTCTACGTTCTGCTCCGCAAGCTGGAGCTGGACACGCGCGACCGCCGCGAGGCGTACGCTAAGGGCGGGTCGTCGGCGGGGACCACGACGAGAAGCTGAACACCCCCGAGGCGGGGAACGATGTTCCCCGCCTCGCCGCGCCCTCACTTTTCGATTGACCGCCCGCTCGTCCAACCGTACGTTCTATGTGCCCCAAGGAATAGCGCCTCCCGAAACGACCCCGCCCTGTTCACCGTCGCCGTTCCCGAGTAGACTTTCCGCGAGGCCCGATCGTTGAACTTCTCGCTGTCATCCGCACCCAACCTGGTCGCTCTGGTGCTCCTCGTGGGCGCCCTTGCGTTGGGGCTCGCGCTCTATCTCACGCGCTACCCGGCGCTCTCGCCGAGAAAGCGCGCGCTTCTCGTCACCATCCGGACGGTCACGCTCCTGGCCCTTCTCTTCGCCTCGCTCGCACCGGTGGTGCGGTATTCGGCGGCCTCGCGCGAGCGGAACCGCCTGCTCATCCTGGTAGACCATTCCGGAAGCATGGAGGTTCGCGACGGTGACGCCTCGGGCCGGACCCGACGGGAGGTTGCCGACAGCGCCGCGTCCGCTATCGCCTCGGAGCTTGCGGGTCGCTACGACGTACGCGTGGCCCCGTTCGATGTCCGGCTCGGTCCCATCGGCTCGCCCGCGTCCTGGAAGCGCTTGGCGGGGGCGCGCGGCGCCGGAGAGACCGCGCTGGGCGACGCGCTCCGAGAGGCGCTCGAACGGATCGATCCGGATTCGCTCGCGGCGCTTCTTGTCCTGAGCGACGGCGCCGTGAACCGTGGCGAAGACCCCGAGCGCGCGCTGGAATCCACGGTGCCCGCCTTCGGCCTGGTCACGGGGTCTTCGAGCGATCCGCCCACGACCGGGATCGGCGGGATCGATGTCCCGGGCGAGGTCGTGGTCGGCCGTCCCGCGGTCCTCACCGTGACCATCCGTCACGGCTCAAATCCCGCGACGCGGGGAGTGGCGCGGCTGGGCGAGGGCTCGCGCGAGCTGGGGCGGGCATCCTTCTCGCTGGATCGCCCTGCCTCGCTCACCCGGGTCCAGATCCCGTTCACCATCGTCGAGCGCGGGAAGCATTTCCTGACCGTCAAGCTCGACAGCCTGCCCGGCGATCGGATCACGCAGAACAAGAGACGGCTGGTGGCCGTCATCGCGCGGCCGGCGAAGCGCGTCGTCCCGCTCCTGGCCGCCACCTGGGACTGGGACCTGCGGTCCCTCGCGCGCGGCGTGGAGGAGGACACCACGTGGGCCGCGCAACGGCTCGCTCCCTCGGGAACGTCCGCGGTGGCCGCACCCGGGGCCGGACCGCAGAGCCTGGGACAGGCGCTCCGCGACGCCGACGTCCTTGTGGTTCGATACGACTCGCGTGCGCTCACGCCCGAGCGCGGCGCCGAGATCCTGAGATTTCTCGCGCGCGGCGGCGGCGTTCTCCTCTGGACCGATCCTGTGAACCGGCCTCCAGGGGAGGGACCGCTCTCGAGGGCGCTCGGGATCGGATGGCGAGATCTGAACCGCCCCACGGGCCAAAGCGCGGGCCTGGAGCTAACGGCGGCGGGCCGGGCGCACGAGATCTCGCTGCTCGGCGGAGACGCGGCCACCGCGGGCGCCACCTGGCGCGCGCTTCCGCCCGTGCAGGTGCCGGTGGTCCTCACAGCGAGCGGCGCGGTTCTGATTCCGCTCCTCGCGGCGCGATTCGGCACGGAGACGGTCCCGATCCTCCTCGCGGGAAGGTCAGGCTCCGGCCGGGTGGCCGTCCTGAACGCGAGCGGGGTCTATCGCTGGGGTTTGACCGCGGCGGGTCTTGCGGGCGGCTCGGGAATCGAGCCCACGTTCTTCGGCGGGCTTGTCTCCTGGCTCTCGCAGAGCGCCGAGGATCGTTCGGTCCGGATCTCGGCGCCCGATCTCACGCCGGCGGAACGCCCCGTTCCCGTGCGCGTCTCGCTCTCCGGGGCCGCGCTCGCTCCCGGCGCCCGGGCGAGCGTCCGCGCGATCGGCGATCGCGGGCGCAACGCGGGCATCGCCGCGCTGGGCGCTTCTCCCCAGGGGGACTTCGCCGGCTCGATTGCGCTCCCGGAGGGAGCGTACGTTCTGCAAGGCAGAGTGGAGCGGGGAGGCCGTCTCGTCGGCACCGACAGTGTTCGGGTCGCGGTGGGCGAGCAGGGCGTTGAATTCGAGTCGCTCAACGCGGACCCGTCGGTCCTCCAGCGTCTGGCCTCCCGCTCGGGAGGCGAATCCGCGCCGATTGAGCGTCCGGCGAGGGTTCTGGGACGGCTTCGATCGCCTGACATCGCCAAAGCGCGGGTGATCGAGCTGGACCTGTTCCACAACGTCCCGCTCTTTCTCGTGCTCGCGCTCGGCGCGAGCGCGGAATGGATCCTGAGAAAGGTGTTTCACCTCCTGTAATCGGCCGCCCCGGCCGCCCCGCTCGTTTTCCATCCTCTCCCCCGCGCCTCCCATGACGAAGGGGGATTTCCGTGTCTCGCTCTCTCGAAGTCGCTCGCCGCGCCGTGGCGCTTGTGCGGGTCCTGGCGCTTGTGGTTCTCGTCGCTCTTGCCGCGCCGGCGTTCGCGCGCGCCGACCTGTTGCTGAACGAGGTGCTCTACGATCCCGCCGGCGCCGACGAGGGTCTCGAGTTCGTCGAGCTCTGGAATCCGGATTCCGGCGCGGTTTCGCTCGACGGGGTCTCGATCCAGTCGGGAGACGGCGCGCGGCCCGGCTCCTGGATCTCGATCTACGAGGGGGCCCCCGGAGACTCCGCGCAGCCGCGCGGCGCGTTCCTCATCGCGGGCATGTCGCTCCGCGCCCCGATCCAGAACGGGCCCGACGCCCTGCGGCTGACGCGCGCGGGGATCGTGCTGGATCTCGTCGGCTATGGCGCGCTCGGTTCCACCGACCTCTACCGCGGGGCGCCGGCCGTGGACGTGTCCTCCGGCGAGAGCCTCGCGCGCGTCCGGGACGGCATCGACACCGGGTCCAACGCCGCGGACTGGGCGGCGGAGCCGGAGCCCAGCCGCGGAAGGGCGAATCACCCCGACGAGCGACTCACATTCCGACGGGGGAGTGCGGCGCTGGAGCCCGAGGTGCCGTGGCCCGGCGAGGCGGCGCTCCTCCACGTTACCGTCCGGAACCGCGGAGAACTCGGGATCGAAGCCGCGCGATGGCGCGTGGAGACCGCGGTCCGCCGCGACGCGCCCGGGGCGGACACCACATGGCCTTCGGTCCCGGCGGCGCTCTGCGGAGGGGTTTTCGTGGCGCCCGGAGACAGCGCGAGTGTTCGCTGCGCCCTGCTTGCCCCGGGGCCCGGCCGGTTCGACGTCCGGGTGATCCTGCGCGATCTCGAGGCGGGTGGGTCGACACAGGCCGCGCTCTCGGACACCGCGGTGGTCCTCGCGCGTTCCACCAGCGGGCCGCTCGCGGTGAACGAGATCGCGTTCCGTGACCGTGGTGTCGGAGAGTGGGTGGAGATCTTAGTCCGCGAGAGCGTGCCTGATCTGGCGTACTACGCGCTCACGGACGCGGGCGTCCGCGCCTACGCGGTCGACCGCGGGGCGTCCGCGCGAGGGGCCCGCGCCGGGGACATCCTCGTGGTCGCGGAATCGCCCGCCCTTCTGCGCGCCTCGTACTCGCTGCCCGAGAGTCTCGTGCTCGGATGCCGGGGCGGATGGCCCGCCCTCAACGACCAGGACCAGGTCGACGGATTTGCCGATCGGGTTCGCGTCCTGGACGCTCTGGGAATCATCTCGGATGCCGTCCCCTATCGTGCCGGGTACGCGGCGCGAGGAGGCTCGATCGAGCGCCTGAGCGCGGCCCTTCCCAGCGCGTCGGCCGGCTCCTGGTCGGAATCGATCGACCTCCTTGCGGGAACGCCGGGCCGGCCCAACTCGGTGCGCGCGCCGGTGCCCGGGAGCGAGTCCGGCGGGGGACTCCTTCTCGCCAGCTCCCGGGTTCTCAGACGCGATTCCGGCGCGGTGCTGGCGCCGGTCGTGCTGGCCTTCGGAGCGGCGGCGCGCGGCAGGAGAGTCCGTGTCATCGTGCACGATCTCCTCGGCCGGCAACGGAGACGCCTCGTGGACGGCCAGCGCGTTCTCGGCGGAGCGGCCTTCGTCTGGGACGGCAGGGACGACGCCGGCGGGCCGCTGCCCCCGGGGAATTACGTGGCGCGTGCCGAGACGCTTCCCGAGGGATCGGAGCCGGGGCGGAGCGGAAGTCTCGCGCTCACCGTGGTGGGGCGATGATGGCGGCGAGGGTTCTCGTGACCGCCCTTCTCGCCGGAGCGCTCGTTCCGTCCGGAGCGCTCGCTCCCGTCGCGGCGTTCGCGGCGTTCGAGCTGCGGGACGCCAGCCCCATGGCGCTCGGCGGCGTCTCCACGGATGGAGCCTGGATTCCGCCGCCGATCGAGGACGACGTTGCGGGATGGAACGCCGGAGCATGCCGCGCGGTCCTCTTCGGGGCGGACGGGATCACGCACGAGCAGATCGATCTGTCCGTCGCCGCCTCCCGCTTCGGCGCCCGCTTTTCCTGCGTGACGCTGTCGGGACCCGGCGCTCGCGAGTCCTCCGCGCAGGTCGAGATCCGGGAGCGCGCGCCGGAGAGGCGCCACCTTTCGCTCGCGCTCCGCGCGGAGTGGCTCCGCTTCTCTCCCGGAGAAGGCGACCCATGGGGAGGCTGTGCGGTTGGCTTCCGTGGACAGGCCGCCTCGGGAAGCGGAGTACTCGCCTGGGCTGCGGCGGAGCGGCTGCTCCGGACCTCGGCGCTCGATCGGTCGGGGATCTTAGGCTCGCTGGAGCTCGGCGCCTCGGTCCGCGCGCGCGGCGCAAGCCTCGTCCTCATGGGGCGCGGCGAGGCGGACGGGACGTTCGCTCCACGGGTGGTGCTCGACGTTCCGCTCGGCGGGACCGCGAATGTGCGGCTCGGCCGCGGCGCCTCGCCCGGCAGGATCGGCGCTTCGGTGTCGCTCCGGGTCGGGATGCTCGAGGTGTCCTGGGGAAGGCTCGATTACTCCTTCGGCGGGACCATCACCGCGGTGCGCATGGGTCTCGCCCGTGAACGAAAACGGCGGCCCGCCGTCGAAGCGGGCCGCCGCGAAGTGAACGCTACTGAAACCAGACCGTCAGCGGAGCAGGATGAGCTTTCTGGAATCCTGGAAGCCATCCGACTCCAGCCGGTAGAAGTAGGCGCCGCTCGGCAGCGGCCGGCCGTGGTCGTCCGTGCCGTTCCAGCGCTCCATGTGCTCGCCCGCGGGCTGCACTCGATCCACCAGCGTTCGGACGAGGGCGCCGCCGACGTTGTAGATGCGGATCGCGACCTTGCCGGTGCGCGCGACCGAGTAGCGGATGGCCGTCTCCGGATTGAACGGGTTCGGCATGTTCTGCCGGAGCGCATTCCCGATCGGAGGCGCCTCAGCGCCGGCCCCATCCTCGACTCCGGTGGCCACGTAACAGTTCGCCTCTCTGAAGTAGTTCTTCACGATCGAGTTGGTGAGATTCAACCGCTCACCACCCTCCTCGATGTTGTTGAATCCGAATCCGCAGAAGACGACGTGCGAGCTGTCGGTCGGGCTGAAGGTGTTGTAGTCGGTGGCATAACGCGTCGCCGCGGCGAACGTGTTCGGGTACGTGAGGAGCAGTCCCGACTTGCCGGAGTTCGCGAAGGTGGACAGGGTCAGGAGATCGAAGGTGTTGAGGATGGGGCAGTCGCCGTTCAGATGCATGAAGCGCCCGGCCGCGGGTCCGCCGTTCACACCCTTGACCACGGGGTGAAGCGTGTCCTGGGGGACGTTCTCCCAGATGCTCCTCAGAAACTGAACACCGCACGTGAACCCGAGGAAGCTGCCGTAGTTGAGCAGCCCGTTGTTGGCCATCAGCTCCGCGCCCACGTCGTCGCCGGTTATCCAGAAATTCCGATTCTTTCCAGGCTGTTGAATCCAGCCTTGGATCACGGCCTGATCTTGTGGCGTGATGGTGAAGGCGGAGAGCTCTCCAGAGTTCCAGATGATGGTGGAGTACTGGAGCAGGCTGCTGACGCTGGTGACCGGCCAATGGTATTGCACGTCGGCCGGATCGGATCCGCCGAGGCAGTTCCCGATCCCGCTGGTCGGCCCGTTCACCTCCCAGGTGTCGTACTTGTAGCCCAGGGAGGTCAGGGTCTGCGCGATGTACGTCTGGGGCTCGCGTCCGGCGATGTGGTTCACGAAGAGAATCGACGCAAGGCTGTCGGTGCAGCCCAGAGGAAGATTGATCGCGGTCTTCACCGGGAGGATGGAGGCGGACCGGTAGTGCGAGTTCGAGATCGCGTCGACCGGGTACGTGGCCGTTGTGTTGGTGCTGTCCGTAACCGAGAAATAGTACTCGAGCGTTGTGTTCGCCGGATAGCTCGCCGCGGGGACGTCCGCGAAGAAGAAGGTCGGAAGCGCCGGGGCGCATTGCTGGAGCGGCACGGAGCTGAATGCGCCACCGTTCAAGCGGTAGAACATCGAACCCTGCTTGTATCCGCGGGAGGCGCTGATCTGCACGACGGTGCTGTCGCCCAGAGGCGAATTGAAGTTGTCGTCCTTGAAGAATGGCGTGGTCTGGAACGTGTCGTTGAACTGGTCGATGTCCCGGACGACGAAGCTGGGCCCGGTCTGGCCGATGATCCCGACCGCGATGTTGTCGAACAGGGCATAGGTGTTCGCGGGCGAGGAGACGCCGCCGCAGAACTGCACCGAGTAATCCCTGAGTCCCAGCTCCACCTGGAGGGAATCCTTTCCGGCGGCTCCGGGGAGCGAAATGAGCTGTCGCGCCCAGTCTTTGCTTCCGCCGTAGTACACGAAGAACGTGGGATCGATCCAGGTGCTCCAGCTCGCGGCTCCGACGTTCTTGGTCCGGAAGTTGACGTGATAGAAGAAGCACGAGTTGAGCGGCAAGTTGCGGTACACATCGAAATTGAAGAAGACCGCGCTGGGCCTCCCGATGGCGACAGGCGGCGTGACGACAAAGTTGTCCTGACGGGCCACCAGGGATTGGAAGATCTGATTCCAGTCGGTCCAGACGTTGGAGTTATTCAGCGTGCACACGTCCTCGGTGACCACGTTCCGTTGCAGGTAGAAGAAGTCGCCTACTCCGGGACTCACCGTCCGCTGCCAGGCGCCCATCCCGCTCTCCGCGTCGTCGAAGAAGACGACGCTGGAGCCTGCCTTGACCGTGATGTTGTCGATGATCCAGCCATCCCCATTGTAGAGGCCGTCCGCCGAGGAATAACCCACGTCGCTCGTGAACGTGAAGCGGAACGGAACCGGCAAGGGTGTGAAAACCGAGTCGGCGGGGTTGCCCGCGCGGTACTTGGCGACGATGGAGTCCGGAATCGTGACGGTGAAGGTGTCGCAAAGCGCGTTGTTCGGGACCTTCCCCGTGAACTGGGCGATCTCGACCCAGCTCTGATTCGGGTCGTTCACCTCGATGATGCCGTAGTCATAGTTGGGCTCGGCGTCGAAGTGGTGCCTGATGCTGAGGGTCACCGGAGTGCCGGCGGGTATGGAAGATGTGGGGAACCTGTTCCCGAGGTGTTGGTTCCAGTCGTTGTCGTATCCCGCCCGGTTCGAGTCGTAGATCCAGGTCGAGTCGATCAACCCGCACCACCAGGAGTGATTCTGGCACGCGAGGAAGGAGTCGATGTGCCAGGCCGTCGGCTTGGCGGAGGCGTCGTAGTGGGTGAAGCCGCCTTCGTTGCTGGGGCTGGTCCGCGTCTCGAGGCTGTCCACGAACGACCAGACCGTGTCTCCGACGGTGGCGGTGCGCATGAACTTGCCCGCGCGGGCCGGCGCTCCGCTCATGGGATCCCCCTCGGGGACCTGCGTCCTCACGACCCCCGCGGGGGTCGGATCGGCTGGTTTGGTGGAGACGAACGAGGAGGCCCAGGCGCCGCCGGGCTGGAACATCGACGCCAGGAGCAGCAAGAAGATGGCGGCAGCACTACGTCGCATGGGGAAGCTCCTTCCACGTGGAAAACTCGAGAACGGGAATGCGGATTCTCAAAAGGCCGGACGAGGCCGACGAGGTGCCTAAGGGCGGGCGCGGAAGGGCGTTGCGGTTCTGCTGAATACTATTCGGCGCGGGGCAGGGCATGTCGCCTCGGGGAGACCTCGCATGCTGGATGATTGCGACAACCGCTCCGCGAATGGAGACTCTTTTTGGAAGCGGCGGAGGTCATTATACCGGAATCGCGAGACTTTTTCCAGGGGAATCCGGCGACTTGGCGGGCCTGAGGGGGGCCCTAGCGCGCTCCGGCGCTCGCTCGCGAGGTTCGCCAGGGGGGCGTTGTTGGGCCGCGGACCCTCTGCTATCATGCGCCGTAGCATTCCGCTGGCGAGTTTTTGGAGCGCCACGATCGCCTCGATGCTGTGCGGCGCGGCTCCGGCCTGGGCGGCAACCGAGACGATGTCCGGTTTCGCGGATTCCTCCGAGGCGGGCGGCGGCTGGCTGCCGACTCCCGAGGAAAACCTCGAGAATCCCGACCGGCTCGAGGAGGAGCCGGACGGAGACCGACAGGGCGTTCTTGTCCGTGGATCCGTCACGCGCGGGCGGTACCGGACGCGCCGTATCAGCCTGACCGGCGCGCGTTTGGGAATCGCCGGCGAGGCGGCAGCTCTCATCGACGGGGGTCACTTCCGGCCCGGAGCGCGGATCGCGGCAAGCCGTGGACGCGCCACGCTGGCTGCCGGCCGGGTGAGCATCTCGCGAGCCCCGCCGCTCCTTGCGGGCGCGATGAGGCTCGTGAGAGCGGGCGGACGCGTCGAGACCCCGAGATGGGGTGGGATCGACGCCTCACCCTCCCTCGGAAGCTCCGCGGGCACGATCGACGGCGCCGCCGCGAGCTGGCGGGGCGGGCGCGCTTCGCTCTGGTCCTTTGCCGGCATCCGGGGCCGCCCGCGCGAAGCGCTCGGTGGGCTGGGCGCCGGGATCGCGTGCGGTAGCACCCGCGTCGCGGCCGCGTTCGGCGCGGTCACGGACGCCGCTTCCCCGACGGGCGCGAGGGCGTCCGAGCGCAACGCTTCGGTCACCGCCGTTTGCCACGGACGGGACGGCGGCACGGCAATCGAGGCCCTGAGCGGCACGGCGGGACGCGCCCTCCTGGTGGGGGCCACGGCCCAGAGGGAGGCGGTTGTTCTGGCGGCGCGCTGGCGCTATCGCTCGTGGAATCCGCGGCGGGTCGCGGCGGAGATCAGCGCGGAGTCCAGAGGATCGGGGCCGCGGGCGAGGCTGACCTGGCGTTCCTGGTCGGCGAGCGCCGCCGCAGTCGCGAGCGCCGCAGGCGACGATGGAACCCTCGAGCTGGAAGGTTCGGAGGCGCCGGATGGGACGGGGCGGATCAGGCTCCGCCTGGGCTCGGCCGGGTACGGCGGCGCCAGAGCGAGCGACGGGCCGCATGAGGCCTACGCGTTTCTCGACGCGGTCCTGGCGCGCGACGGTGGCCGCATTCTGAGCGCCCACGTCCTGCGCCGCCTCGCGGCATCGGCATCGTCGAGGGCCTCGAGCACGACCGTCGGCGCGAGGCTGGACCTGGGCAAGGGCGCGCATTCGCTCCTCGTCGAGTCGACGCGGATCGTGAGGGACGCTCCGGCGTGGGGGATCGCGATCTCGCCCTCCGGGGACGCGACGCTCCGCTCGCGCGCGCGACCGGGGCTCTTGCTCAGCGCCCGAGGAGCGTTCGGGATGGGCCCCGGGCGGCTGGGTTACGCGCTCGAGCGCGGCGAGGACGCGGGAGGGTCCGGTCCCTGGAGCGGAACGGTGTGGATCAGGCTGGACCATCGATAGATCGGAGACGCTCATGCGCTACGCGGATCGGATGAACCAGCTCGGCACGGAGACGGCCTTCGAGGTGCTGGCGAAAGCCCGCGCGCTCGAAGCCCAGGGACGCTCCATCGTTCACCTCGAGATCGGGGAACCCGACTTCGACACGCCCGCGCCCATCCGCGCCGCGGCGGTGCGGGCGCTGGACGAGGGGTTCACGCACTACGGGCCCTCGGCGGGGCTGCCGGAGGTGCGCGAAGCCATCGCGGCCTTCATCAGCAAGGACCGCGGGCTTCCGACGGGTCCGGACCAGGTCGTCGTCACCCCCGGAGGCAAGCCGGTCCTCACCTTCGCCATCCTGGCCTGCGTCAATCCAGGCGACGAGGTCGTCGTCCCCGATCCCGGGTTCCCCATCTACGAATCGGTGGTCCGTTTCGCTGGAGCGAAGCCCGTGCCGCTCGCGCTGCGCGAGGAGAAGGGGTTCCGGTTCGGGGCGGCGGATCTCGAGGCGCTCCTCACGCCCAGGACCCGTATGGTCGTCCTCAACTCGCCCCACAACCCGACCGGCTCGGTGCTCACGCCCAAGGACCTGGACGAGATCGCCACGCTGCTCCACGACCGCGACATCTTCGTGCTCTCCGACGAGATCTACTCGAAGATCCTCTACGAGGGGGTGCACGAATCGATCGCGACGCGGCCCGGGATGGCGGAGAAGACGATCCTCCTCGACGGGTTTTCGAAGACCTATGCGATGACCGGCTGGCGACTGGGATACGGCGTGATGAATCCGACGCTCGCGAAGCACGTCGCGCGCCTGGCGACCAACGTCTACTCCTGCGCGACCTCCTTCGTGCAGCGCGCGGCCATCACGGCGCTCGGCGGTCCACAAGAGCCCATTCACGCGATGGTGAAGGAGTTCCATCGCAGGCGTGACGAGATCGTGGCCGGCTTGAATGCGATTCCGGGCCTCCGGTGTCTCAAGCCCGCGGGCGCTTTCTACGTCTTTCCGAACATCCAGGCGCTGCATCTGAAGAGCGCCGATGCCGAACGAATGCTCCTCGAGGAGGCGGGGGTGGCCGCGCTCTCGGGCACCGCGTTCGGTCCTCGCGGAGAAGGCTATATCCGCCTCTCCTACGCGAACTCGATCGAGAATATCCGCGAGGCGCTCCATCGCATCGGAGCCCTGGTCGCCAGCCAGGTCCGGGCCGCGCGCTGACGAATGACGCCACGCGCCGAAGGATGACGGAGCGCGAAGGCGGACCGCGAGTGCACACGCTCCCGCGCTCCGTCGTGATCACGCTCGGCGGAAACGCGATTCTCCCGGCCCGGGGGACCGGCACCTTCGAGGAACAGCTCTCGATCACGCGCTCCACCATGGAGCCGATCGCGACGCTCGTGAAGGAGGGCGTGAAGGTCGTCCTGAGCCATGGGAACGGACCGATCGTCGGGAACATCCTGATCCGGAACGAAGCCGTGCGGGATCAGATCCCGCCCATGCCCCTCGACGTCTGCGGGGCGGACTCGCAGGGCGGGATCGGATACATGATGCAGCAGGCGCTCCAGAATGAGCTTCACCGCATCGGGCTCACGCGGACGGTGGTGACGATGGTGACGCAGGTGATCGTGGACGAGCGCGACCCGGCGTTCCGCCGTCCGACGAAGCCGATCGGACCGTTCTACACCCAGGAGCGCGCGCGGACCCTCGCCAAGGAAAAGCGCTGGACGGTGGTGGAGGACGCGGGGAGGGGATACCGGCGCGTCGTGCCGTCCCCGAAGCCGCTCGAGATCGTCGAGATCGGGGCGATCCGGAAACTGGTGGACGACGGCGCCATCGTGATCGCTGCCGGAGGAGGCGGCATTCCGGTGTCGCGCCAATGGGACGGAACGCTCCACGGCGTCGAGGCGGTGATCGATAAGGACCTCGCCAGCTCGCTCCTGGGAAGGGTTCTCGGCATGGAATCGCTCGTGATCGTGACCGGTGTGGAGCGGGTGGCGGTCCATTTCGGGAAGCCCGACCAGCGCGATCTTTCGGATGCGACCGCTTCGGAGCTTGAACGTTTGCTCGGGGAAGGGCATTTTCCACCAGGAAGCATGGAGCCGAAGATCCGGGCGGCGATCGAATTCGTCCGGGGCGGCGGGCGCTCGGTGACGATCACCTCGCCGGAGAGAGTCCGCGAAGCGCTGGAAGGCAGGGCGGGTACCCGCATCGTCGCGGATTGAGCGGCACGGCCGCGCCGGTCCTGGGCGCGCACATGGGGGAGGGGACGTGGCGGTGAGCGCGGGACTCAGGGCCAAGGGGCTCACGATCGGCGAAGGAGCCCGGTGGGCCGTTCGCGATCTCGAGCTCGAGGCAACGCCCGGCGCGGTCCTCATGGTGCTCGGCGAGCGTGACTCGGGAAAGACCGCGCTTCTGGAAACCCTCGCGGGGATTCGCCGCGAGGATGGTGGGACCGTTTCCATCGGCGCCTCCTTCGAGGCGTCGCCTCGCGCGCGACGCCTGGTCGCGCGGTTCATTCCCCAGCAGAACGACCCGACTCAGCTCACGGTTCTCGCGCGTCTAAATCTAGTGAGGCCCCCGCGCCGGCTCGGCATCGCGATTCACGGCGGGAAGGCCAGAGAGCGCGCGCAGTCGCTCGCGAAGCGCGTCGGGCTGGAAGGGCTCCTCGATATTCCGGTCGAGGCCTTGAGGCCGATCGAGCGGCGCCTCCTCGAAATCGCGGCGGCGCTGGATCCCGCTCCCGGCGCGCTCCTCCTGGACGAGCCGACCAGCGGGCTGGGACCGCACGAGGCGCGCCTTCTCTTACAGGTATTGGGCTCCATCGCCCGCGAGGATTCGATCCCGGTGATCTTCTCGAGCACATGGGCGCGCGACGCCTACCCCGACGCGGACTCGGTCGTCATTCTCCGGCGCGGACACCCCGTGGCCACGATGCCGACCTCCGAGGTGACCGAATCGGCCCTGATCGAGCGCTGGACCGGCGGCACGCCCCGGCGGGCTCCGACCGGTCAGCACGCCGCGGGCGATGTCCTCCTCAAGATCGAAGGCATTGTGCTCGAGGGCCGCGGCCGCGAGACCTCGCTTGCGGGGGTGGGCTTCGAGGTGAAGGCGGGAGAGGTGCTCGCGGTCGTCGGCGCTCCCGCGGACGGGCTGAGCCTGCTTCACGAGATGCTGCTCGGGCAGAGGTTGCCGGGCGACGGGTCGATCCAGTTTCTCGGGAAGGAGATGGCCGCCACGGACCGGCGCCAGCGCGTCGAGGCAGGGATGAGCTTCGTGAATCCACCGCACGCCCGCGATCAGTCGCTCGCCGATTTCACGGTCGAGGAGAATCTCATCTTCGGCCAGAGCCGGCGGGGCCCCTTCGCGAAGCGAGGCTGGCTCAAGTTCGACTCCATCCGGGGCAACGCCGTCCGCTCCCTCATGGACTTCGAGGTGCCCGACGCGAAGCCGCGGGACCGCTTCGCCCGCTTGAGCCTGGGAGCGCGGCAACGGATCGTGATCGCCCGGGAGGTGCTCCGGAATCCGGTGCTCCTCGTGGCGCGCTCGCCCGCGCAAGGGCTGGCCCTCGAGGCGCAGGAATACGTGCGGAAAACGCTCGTGCTCCAGTGCGAGCGCGGCAGCGGCCTTCTCTGGCTGACGGAGGACCCCGAGGAGGCGCTTCGCGTGGCGGACCGGCTCGCCGTGCTCGCGGCGGGGCGTCTCGTATGGCTCCCGGTCACCGAGACCCTCACGCGCGAAGCGATCGTCGACGAGATGTCGGGGACCGCGGCGTGATCGGGCACGCGTGCCCGCGGCGGAGGCGGGCGTGATCCCGGGCCGTATCCGGAGCGGCTGGGGTCCGCTGGCCGCCAACGTTCTCGCGTTCCTCGTCCTCGCGGCCGGAACGCAGTTTCTCGCGCGTCAGTCGGCGCCCTGGGATCCCTCGGCATGGTCTGCTCCGTGGTCCGGCGACCTGGTCCTGGTCTGCGCCACGCTGCTGTTTCTCGGCATGGCGTTCACGATGCCCTTCCACGCGGGCGTCATGAATCTCGCGATGTACGCCCAGTTCCTGGCGGGCTTCGCGATCGCCGCGGCGATCGCCCGGTTCTCTTCGATCGATCCCTCCGTCCGGGCCGCGGTGGCGCTCCTCGCCGGCGCCGGCGCCGGCGCCCTCGTGGGCGCGTTGGTGCTCTGGCTCAAGTGGAGGTTCGCGCTGCACGAGATCGTGAGCGGCCTGCTCCTGGGCGGCGCGCTGGCCCCCATCGCGCTCGCGGCCGTGCAGGCACCCGCGACGGCCCAGGCACTCGCGCCACTGATGGTCATCCACCCTCCTCTTCCGCCGCCCTGGATTCCCGGCCTCGCGCTGGGCCATCACATAGCGCTGGCCGGAGGAATCTTGGTGCTGGCGCTCGGCCTCCTCGTCGCGCTCTCCTTCGCGCACGTGCTGCGAGCGTCTTCGGCCGGTTTTGATCTCAGGATCGTCGGCTCGAATCCACTCGCCGCCGTCGCGGCGGGAGTGAATGTCGATCGTGTCCAACTCTGGATGCTCGCGGCGGGCGGCGCGTGCGCCGGACTGGCAGGAGCGCTTCAGCTCTGGACCCATCCCTCCGTGGCCATGGAGCGCTGGCCGCTCCCGCTCGGACTTGCGGGGATCACGATCGCGCTCTACGGCATGGGCAGTGTTCGCGGCGTGCTGATCGCGTCGCTTCTGTTCGCGGTCTGGCTGAATGCGCCGGGAACGCTCGTCTCGCTTGGAACCCCGGGATGGGGGTCCGCCGTCCTCGCCCTCCTCGTCCTCCCCGCTCTCTGGACCCTGCCTCGCCTACTCCCCGATCAAGGAGTCCCGCGCGCTTTGTGGCGCACCCGGCATCGCGAAACGTACTGAACACCCCAGAAGCCTCCCTCGCTGATTTCGAAATGTCCCCCGACGAGACCGCGCTCTATGCGCAAGGAGAAGAACATGGCTCGTTGGTGGGGTGTCGTGTGGGTGTCGGTGGGAGTGGTCGCCGCGGCGGTCGCGATGGAAACAGCGCTGATACGGGACGCGGTCGGAGAAGCCCGGGCGGGATCGGGGGCTGGTGTGAGACTGAATGAGATCCTCGCGGGTCCGGCGCGCGATTGGGACGGGGACTTGGCCTACGACTCGAAGGGGGACGAATGGCTGGAGGTGCAGAACACGGGGCCCGGCGCGGTCTCCCTCGACGGATATCTCCTTGCCGACGCGGATCGCACGGTGCGCTTCGCTTTGTCCGGGACGCTTGGTCCGGGCGATGTGAAGCTCGTCACGGGAAGCTCCGCGGTTGCGTGGCAACGCTCGCAAGGATTGACGACCGCCGGCCTCAGCCTCAATAACTCCGGGGATACCGTCTATCTTCTACTCGTCGCCGGCGCCGACACCACCACGGTCGATTCGCACGCCTACGGCAGCATCGAAGGGGGAAGCGACCGCTCGGTGGGGCGCTCCGGAACTCTGAGCGAAGACTGGATCCTTTTCGACTCCCTGAATCGATACACCGGATCCGGAACCCCTGCCGGCACGGGGTGCCCGCCGACTCCCGGCGGGGTCAACGGGTGTGCCACCGGGGTCGAGACGACGACCTGGGGGGCGATCAAGCGCCTCTATCGCTGAGGCGGGCAGAGACCTCCGGGGGTCGCGGACTGGCCCCCCGGGGCCTGGCCCGCAGGGTGTCCCCGAGGCCTGGCCCACCGGCCGTCCCCGAGGCCCGGCTCCCCAACCGCATGCCCGGGTGAGGCTTGGCTCGGAAGAAGGCGATTACAACTTTCTACGTACGTAGTCTCGCATCCGGCCTCTTTCGGGAGTATTCTATCAAGGTATAAATACGAGTTGTTGGAGCAAGCGCTCGATGAAGGGGCAGCCCGGGTTATCGATGAGTCCTTGGAGCGTCACATGTTGTTGTTACCGAAGCCATTGATTCCGCGGCATCCGAAGACCGGCGACTCCCATTCCGGGGAGAGGACCCCGCCGGAGGTCCGTGTCGTCGAAGATCAATACCGCGCCATTTTCGATCGGTATCCGCATCCTGCTTTCATTCTCGATCGCGCCACGCTCCGCATTCTGGCCGCCAACGAGACCGCGATCGACTACTACGGTTATTCGCGCGAAGAGTTTCTGGCGATGTCCTACACCGACCTCCATCTTTCCGAGGATGGGGTGGACGTGCAGCAGAAGCTGGGTCAGTACTCGGATTCGCGCGGCGCGTCACATTGGCGTCAGAAGATGAAATCCGGAGTTCTGACGAGGGTCCATGCCATCTGGCGTCCGGTGCCCTACGACCGGATCCCGGCGATCCTCATGATCGCCGAATCCACGCCCCGGGCGATCGGCCGGCTTCTCAAGGAAACGGAGGAAGGTCGGAACCGTCTCGTGGCGCTGTCCCGCCGGCTCGTGGAATTGCAGGAGATCGAACGGGCTGATATCGCGCGCGAGATTCACGATGAGATCGGCCAGCTTCTGACGGGACTCAAGCTCATGATTGCCTCCTTGGCCGACAGGGAAGGCCCCGATGCCGGTTCGCTGGGCCAGGCCGGCTCGCAGCGGAAAGAAATGGCCGCGATCGTCAACGAGCTGATCGGCCGCCTGCGGGACCTCTCGATGGATCTGCGTCCTCCGATGCTCGACGAGATCGGGCTCGTGCCGACGCTCCGGTGGCACTTCGAGAGGTATACCGCGCGAACGCGGGTGAGCGTTGTGTTCCACGAGACCGTCGACGGGCGCCGGTTTCCGGCGGCGGTCGAGATCGCCGCGTTCCGGATCATTCAGGAGGCGCTCACCAACGTGGCGCGCCACGCGGATGTCCAGGAGATCGATGTCGATGTGAAATCCGACCGGGAGAGTCTCAAGCTCCTGATCGAGGACAAGGGACGGGGATTCAATCCAAGGGTAGCGCCCTCCGGCCGCTCCGCCGGTATCATCGGGATGCAGGAGCGAGCACATCTTGTCGGGGGAAACTTAACGCTCGAATCGGCGGTTGACGCGGGAACCCGAATTTCGGTGATGCTCCCGCTACGGAATCGCGAGGAGAGAAGGTAGGAAGAGCGATGAATGGAGCGAGTGTAGACACGTCAATCGTACTCGGTGACGATCACAAGATCGTGCTGCGGGGCCTCCGGGCGCTGCTGGAAGGGCAGCCCGGATTCACGGTCGTCGGAGAAGCCTCCGACGGTCTCAAGGTCACGAGCATGGTCGAGCGCCTGAAACCCGATGTTCTGGTGGTGGATCTCATGATGCCTGGGTTGAGCGGGTTCGACGTCGCCCGGCGCGTCGCCAAGAAGCAGCCCAAGACGCGCGTGGTCATCCTGTCCATGTACTCGAGCGAGGCCCACGTGGTCGAGGCTCTGCGAAGCGGCGCCTTGGGGTATGTCCTGAAAGACGCAAGCGCGGAGGAGCTGGTGAGCGCGATCCGCGAAGCCGCCATGGGACGGCGCTATCTGAGCGCGCCCTTCTCCAATGACCTGATCGAGACGTATCTGAAACGTCCAGGTGGGGTCGATTCCTACGACACGCTCACGCCGCGCGAGCGCGAGGTTCTTCACCTCGTGGCCGAGGGGCTCACGAGCGGCGAGATCGCGGGACGTCTCTTCATCAGCCCCCGCACCGCGGAAAGCCATCGCGCGAATCTCATGCGGAAGTTGGGGCTGCGAACCCGCACCGATCTGGTCCGATTCGCGTTCCAGCGCGGCATCGTGCCTCTCGAGACCGCGGGAGCTCCCATCCCGAGCGAGTCCTGATGGCTGAGAAGACCCCTCGGAGCGGCGACCACGGCGACTCGGAGCTGGAGACTGAGGCTCAGACCGAGGCCGAGGATCAGGCACTGGCCGAGGACCTGGCGGAGGATCAGGCTCAGGATCAAGAGGACCCGCTCCACGGGATGTCCGAGCTCCAGAGAGGGGAGCCCGATCCGGACGGCTTCTTCGTCGTCGGCATCGGGGCTTCGGCCGGAGGGCTCGAGGCGCTCGGCGAGCTGGTGAAGCACGTCCCGATGGACAACATGGCGTTCGTCGTGGTGCAGCATTTGGCGCCCCACCACGACAGCGTCCTGACCCAGCTCCTGTCGCGGACGAGCAGGGTCCAGGTCCAGACCGCCACCGACGGCACGCCCGCCAAGCCGAACCACGTTTACGTGATCCCCCCCAATACCGATATCGCCCTCTTGCACGGAATCCTGCGTCTCATACCGCCGCCGGACGGAGAGCGGCCGCGGCTCCCCATCGACTATTTCCTTCGCTCCCTCGCGCAGGACAAGGGGCCTTCGGCGATCGGCATCATCCTCTCGGGAACCGGGACGGACGGCACGCTGGGGCTTCGCGCCATCAAGGAGGGAGGCGGCCTCTCCTTCGTCCAGGATCCCGCGACGGCCAAGTACGACGGCATGCCCCGAAGCGCGCTCTCGAGCGGATTCGCGGACTTCTGCCTGCCTCCCAAAGCGATCGGGGAAGAGCTTGCGAGGATCGCCCTTCGCCCGGAGGGCCTCCGGATTCCTCGCACCCCAGCGCGCGCCCCCCAGATCCAGGAGCAGATCGCGAGGCTATTCCTCCTCGTTCGGTCCGCGTTCGGCAACGACCTCAGCCGCTACAAGCCGTCGACGGTCGAACGAAGGATCGAGCGACGGATGATGATGCAACGGATCGGGAATCTGGAAGATTACGTGAAGCATGTTCAGTCGAACTCCGACGAGCTCCACGCGCTCTACAAGGACATGCTCATCACGGTCACGAGTTTCTTCCGCGACCAGGAGCTTTTCGAAGCGCTTCGGACGAAGATCTTCCCGGGAATACTCGAGGCGAAGGAGGCACGTGCGCCGGTCCGGGCCTGGGTCCCCGCGTGCGCGACCGGGGAGGAGGCCTATTCGATCGCGATGGTCCTGCTCGAGGCCCTGGGCGACAAGGCGTCGGAAACTCAGATCCAGATCTTCGGTACCGACGTGGACGATGAATCCATCAACCACGCGCGCCGCGGAATCTATCCGCTGAACATCGAGCTGGACGTCTCGCCGGAGCGGCTCAGCGGTTTTTTCGTCCGGAGGGACTCCGAATATCAGGTCTCGAGGCGGATCCGGGACATGGTCGTGTTCTCCAAGCAGAACCTGATCCGGGACGCGCCCTTCTCGCGCATGGACCTCGTAAGCTGCCGCAATCTGTTGATCTATTTGCAGCCATCATCGCAGAAGAAGGTCCTGAGCATCCTCCACTACGCCCTGAAACCGTCCGGTTTCATGATCCTCGGAAGCTCCGAGACGGTCGGGGACGCTCCGGATCTATTCCTGCTCCGGGATCGAAAGAACAAGATCTACGAGAAGAAGAACTCCACGAGGGTGTCACGGCTCGAGGAGATGCTCTCCGCCCCGGGCGGCGCTGAGAGAACCCAGCCCGGGGCCGCGACGCGTCCCGCCGTCAGCCTCCAGGCCCTCGCGGACCGGAAGATCCTCGAGGTCTACGGACCTCCGGGAGTGCTCGTCAACGAGAACCTCGACATCCTCCATTTCCGCGGACACACGGGGCCCTATCTCAATCCTGCTCCGGGGGCAGCCAGCTTCAGCATCCTGCGCCTGGCGCGACCCGAGCTGCACATCGAGCTCAAGCGGAACATCGAGAAGGCGTTCGCCGAGGACAAGCGCCTTTCGGCCGACGTGAGATTCAGCGACCACGGGAATCCGGCGGCCGTCAGGCTGGACCTGGTGCCCATTCAGGAGCCGGAAACGAAGACCCGCTGCCTCCTGATCTCATTCTTGAAACTGGATCTGCCGCCGGAGGCGCTCCCCCTGAAACTTCCCGAATCCGAGACGGACGATCGGATTCTCGCTCTGGGAAAACGAATGCAGGAACTGGAGCGCGAGCTGGAGATCACCAAGGACTATCTCCATACGAGCATCGAGGACAAGGAGAGCGCCAGCGAGGAGCTGAAGTCGGCGAACGAGGAACTTCAGTCGGCCAACGAGGAGCTGCAGAGCACGAACGAAGAGCTGGAGACCTCGAGGGAGGAGATGCAGTCCTCGAACGAGGAGCTGACGACGGTCAACGAGGAGCTGCAGAGCCGGATGTCCGAGCTGAGCCAGACCAACGACGATCTCCACAACGTGCTCGTGGGTGTGGACAACTCCGTCATCATCGTGGGGATGGATCTTCGGATCCGCCGGTATACCTCTTCCGCGGAGCGGCTCCTCAATCTCGCCCCGGCGGATCTCGGGCGCCCGATCGCCTACCTCGACAGTTTCTGTGGAATTGACACGAGGAGCAAGGTTGGGCGGGTCATCGAGACCCTTGTCGCCGTGGAAGAGGAGATCCTCTGCCGGAATCAGCGCTGGTACTCTCTGCGCATTATCCCATACAAGACGCTCGACCACGCGATCCGCGGCGCCGTCATCTCCCTCCTCGACATCGACATCCGCAAGCGGAGCGCGTCCCTCCTCCGCGACGTGGGAGACTACGCTTCGAAGTTTCTGGGCGCGATCCACCATCCCCTGCTCATCGTGGACGGCAAGCTCAGGATCGTGTGGGCCAACGACCCCTATTACCAGCGCTACCAAGCGGTGCCTGAGGAGACGATCGGAAACATCTTCCCGCCCGCGGATTCGTCATGGAACAAGACCAAGCTGCGCGGCAGACTGGAAAACGCGATTAGCACCGGCGAGACGTTTCAGGACCTCGAGGTCCGGATGGAGTCCCCCGGACGCGCGGGTCAAGCGTTGCGAATCGGGGGCAGTAGGGTCCCGGTCGCGGGCGATTCGATATTCATCCTGGTTTCGATCGAGGAAGGCGTCCCGCCCGGTAAAAAATGAAGGCGCCCCCGAGTTCTGGACCATTGGAGGTGACATGAATCGTCTGTTCGCCTTGCTTCTGATTCTCGGTTTGGCAGCGACCTCAACCGCGGCTACCGGTTCACCGACACGTATAGAACTGCGGTGAGCCTCCAGGCCGGTAGACTCCTCTTCGCAATCGCCGTGGGCCTTCTCGCGGCTGGAGTCGTCCCGCCCGCCGCCCGCGCGGAGCCATGGCCTCCCGTGCCCACGGCTCGATACGCCTCGCTCGAGGCGGCGCGCGACAGCATCGGCGCCATGGTTTCACGCTGC
>JAYWED010000036.1:0-21234 GCA_043779525.1 Candidatus Eiseniibacteriota bacterium
TTGTCCAGGCGTCGTTCGGACCGGGTTATCTTCCGCCCGAGGCGCGGCACTTCCGCTCGCGCGAGACGTCGCAGGACGCGCACGAGGCGATTCGCCCGACCTCGGTGGCCCGCACGCCCGCCTCGATGAAGCGCCACCTCGAGTCCGATCAGCACCGCCTCTACGAGTTGATCTGGCAGCGGTTCGTGGCCTCGCAGATGAACCCCGCGCTGGTGCTCACGACCACGGCCGACATCGCCGCGGGCGTCTATCTCCTCCGCGCTTCGGGAAGCCGCATCAAGTTCGACGGCTTCACCCGCGCGTACCAATCGGCGCTCATCGAGGACACGGGGCCCGAGGCTTCCAAGCTGCCGGCCCTGAATGAAGGAGATGCCCTGAAACGGCTCGGCATCCTTCCCGAGCAGCACTTCACCGAGCCGCTGCCCCGTTACACGGAAGCCTCCCTCGTGAAGACGCTCGAGGAGAAGGGCATCGGACGGCCGAGCACCTACGCGACGATCGTGGGCACCATCCTCACCCGCGACTACGTGCTCCGCGACCGCGGCAAGCTCACCCCCACGGATCTGGGCATGATGGTCTGGAAGCTCCTCGCGCGGATGTTCGGCGACGTGTTCGAGGTCGAGTTCACGGCCAAGATGGAGCGGGAGCTGGACCGTGTGGAGAGCGGAAAAGACAAATGGGACCACGTGGTCTCCGAGTTCTACGCGCCGTTCCGGAAGGATCTGGCGGAGGCCGAAGCGCAGCGGGAGAGCCTCAAGGCCTCGCTCACCGAGGAGTCCGACCGCGAGTGCCCGAAATGCGCCTCGAAGATGGTGAAGCGCTACGGGCGAAACGGCCCATTCCTTGCGTGTCCGCGCTATCCCGAGTGCAAGACCACGATGCCGGTCGAGGAGGAAGCCGAGGGTCCCGAGGTTCCGACGCGTCCGTGCCCCCTGTGCGAGAGCCCCATGCGGGTCCGGTCGGGGCGCTTCGGGAAGTTCCTCGCGTGCACGCGCTATCCGGAGTGCAAGGGAACGCGTCCGCTGGGACTTGGCGTGCCCTGTCCCGACTGTGGGACCGGAGAGATGGTGGAGCGGCGGACGAAGCGGGGGAAGGCGTTCTTCGGGTGCAGCCGCTATCCGGAGTGCAAGTTCGGCATCTGGGACCGCCCGATCAAGCAGCCGTGTCCCGCGTGCGCGTACCCGATCCTCGTCCAGAAGCAGACCAAGACGAAAGGCGACTATCTCCAGTGCCCGAAGTGCAAGCATCGCGTCGACGCCGAGGCTTCCGAGGCCGTGAGTGGATCGCTGGATCACTGAGTTCCTCGAATACATGGGCGGGCAGCGGCGCGCCGCGCCCGGAACGCTCCGCGCGTACCGCGACGACCTGGCGCGCTTCGCGGCGTTCGCGAAGACCCGTCTGGGCGGCGACGCCCGGATTCCGGAGGACCTGACCCCCGAGCTTCTCGCCGCGTTCGCCGCGGCCCGATCGCTCGCGAAGTCGGCGCGGAAAAACCGGCAAATCTCGGCCCGGACGCTCGGGCGCTCGCTCGCGGCGCTTCGCTCCTTCCTCCGCTACCTGGAGCGCCGGGGCAAGACGACCGCGGCCCTGCGCGGCGCGCTGCCCCGCGTGAGCGCGCCACAGCCCCTTCCTTCCGCCATCTCCGAGACGCCCTTGAACGAGTTGCTGGACCGCGCGGCCTCCTCCGTCCAGGAAGGCGACACACGCTCCCTGCGCGCTCTGCTCGCGGCGGAATGGCTCTACGGCTCGGGACTGAGGCTCGGCGAGCTGACCGGGCTCACGTGGGGCCGCTTCGACGCCCGGCGGAGACTCGCGAGGGTCATGGGGAAGGGATCCAAGGAGCGGGTCGTGCCGGTAGGGGAGCGCGCCGCGGCCACGCTCGTCCGGTACTGGGCCGCCATCGGCCGCGCGCCCACGCCGGAGAGCCCGCTGATTCCAGGGCGCGGGCTCGCTCCGGTCTCCCCGCGCACGCTCGAACGCGACATCCGCGCGTTCCTGGGCGTGCTCGGGCCCAACGCCGCGACCCATCCCCACGCCCTGCGGCACAGCTTCGCCACGCACCTCCTGGACCGGGGCGCGAACCTCCGCGCCGTCCAGGAGCTGCTCGGGCATCAGAACCTGAGCACCACGCAGATCTATACACACGTGACACGGCGCCGGCTCAAGGCCGCCTATGCGCGCGCGCACCCGCGCGCGTGACCCGGATTCTTCACACCAACTCATTCGAGGAGCGAACAGGATGACGAAGCGGGATCTTCTGTCCTTTGCGGATCTCACCCGTGCCGATGTGGACCGGCTGTTCCAGACCGCGGCGCGGCTCAAGGGCGACCTCCGCGCCGGACGGGCGCACCACGAGCTGGATCACCGATCGCTCGCCCTGATCTTTCACAAGCCCAGCCTGCGCACGCGGCTCTCCTTCGAGGTGGCGATGACCCAGCTCGGCGGATCCTCGATCTTCATCACGGAGCGCGAGATCGGGATGGGTCAGCGCGAATCGGTCTCGGACGTGGCCCGTGTGCTCTCCGGATACGTGGACGGCATCATGATCCGCACGTTCGCGCACGACCTCGCGGTCGAGCTGGCGCGGCACGCGACCGTGCCGGTGATCAACGGCCTCACCGACTGGCTCCATCCGTGCCAGATCCTGGCTGACCTCTTCACGATAAAGGAGCACGGTGTGGATCTGGACCGTGCCGTCGTCTGCTATGTCGGGGACGGGAACAATGTCGCGAATTCGTGGATCGAGGCGGCCCGGCTCTTTGGACTCGAGGTCCGGATCGCGTGCCCGGAGGGCTATGACCCAGATCCTAAGCTCGTGGCACAGGTGGAGCGGGGCGGTCCCGGCCGCGTCCGCGTGCTGCGGTCCACGGCGGAAGCGGCGCAGGGGGCCGACGTGCTCTACACCGACGTCTGGGCGAGCATGGGGCAGGAGGCGGAGCGGGAGAAGCGCCTGCCGGTATTCCGCGCCTACCAGATCAACCGGTCGATCCTGCGTATGGCGAAGACGGGAGCCTTCGTGATGCACTGCCTGCCTGCCCATCGCGGCGAGGAGATCACCGAGGACGTCTTCGAGGGAACCCAGTCTCTCGTCTTCCCGCAAGCCGAGAACCGGATGCATCTCCAGAAGGCGATCCTCTACGACCTCCTGGTGGAATCCAAGTCCCCCTCGCGGGCTCGTACCGCCGGGAAGTCCGTCGCGCGCCGGAAGACGCCCGCGCGGAGCAGCCGCGGGCGGTGATACGCCGCGCGTTCTCGGCCGGGAGAGCCCTCGCGCCCGCGTTTCTCATGGCGGCGCTTCTGGGCGGATGCGCCAAACCCGACTTTCCGCCCGGCGGACCGGTCGACACGATCGCTCCGCGCGTGCTGGCCACCACTCCGGCCGATAGCACCGTCCGCGCGGCGGCGGACGCCGGAATCGAGATTCTCTTCTCGGAGCCGATGGACCGAGTGAGCGTGCGCGACGGATTTCGGATCTATCCGCCGCCGGGGACGCCCTCGTATCACTGGAACGGGCGCCGCTTCCGCGTCTCCTGGGAAGAGCCGCTTCGCCCCCATACCACGTACCAGGCGTTCCTGAGCGCGGCCGCACGCGACGCGCACGGCGTCCCGACCGGTATTCCCATCACCATTCGCTTCACGACGGGAGATTCGCTGGATCCGGGAAAGATCCGGGGCGTGCTTCGCGCCAGGACCCTCCTGATCCGGGGCGTTCCGATCTGGGCGTATCCGGATTCCCTGGGGCTCGTCCCCGACTTCGCGAATGTGGCGCCTTCCTATGCGACCGAGACCGACACCTCCGCCGCGTACGTCCTCACCGGCTTGCCGCCGGGACAAGGTTTCACCGTGCACGCCGTCTACGACCTGAACCGGAGCGGCTCGATCGATTCGGCCACCGACATCGTGGCCAACTACCCGTCCGTGATCCGGTTGACACCCGAGCGGCCCGTCGCGGATAGTATCAATATCGTCGCCGTGGACCCGCACTCGAGCGCGACCTTGACCGGCACGATCTACGCGGCCGACTCGACCTCGCGTTACCGCGTCGAGGCGAAGTCCGATTCGGACACGACGTTCGTCCGCTTCGTCGAGCGCAAGGGGCCCGGAGACTATCTCCTGCACCTGGCGCCCGGGCGGTACCGGCTTCGCGCGATTCGCCTCCGGCCCACCCCCGGCCCGCCGGCGGGGGAGGTGAGGCGCGAGACGGTTCTGGACGCGCGGCCGGAGGAACAGTACGAGCGCGTGGATTTCCGGTTCGAGGGCGAGGCGAAGCCCCCACCGCAGCGTTGACCGGGAGTCGAGGCTCACGATCGAGGAGCGGAGCATGACGGATCCGAAAACGATGTTCGAAGGCCTTGCCGTCGCGCTCATCACGCCGTTTCGAAACGGGGCGGTGGACAAGGACGCCCTTTCGCGCCTCACGAACCATCTGGTCGATGGAGGCGTGCGCTCCCTGTATCCCTGCGGCTGCACGGGCGAGGCCACCTCGCTCACGAGGGAGGAGCGCACGCAGGTGATCCGGATCGTGATCGAGGCCGCCCGGGGGCGCGCCGCGGTGATCGCGGGCACCGGCACCGCCGTGACGGTGGAGACCATCGAGGTGTCCCAGGACGCAATCCGCGCGGGCGCGGACGGCATCATGGTGATCACACCCTATTCGGTGAAGCCGACGCAGGAGGGGCTCATCGCGCACTACCGCGCGGTGGCCGACCAGGTGGACCGGCCGATCGTTCTCTACAACGTTCCCTCCCGGACCGGCGTGTCGATCGCCCCCGAGACCGTCGCGGCCCTCTCCGAGCACCCTCGCATCGCCGCCATCAAGGAAGCCAGCGGGTCGCTCGACCAGGCGAGCGCCATCCGCGCGCGTTGCGACATCATCATCCTTTCCGGGGACGATTCCCTCTACCTGCCGCTTCTGGCGGTAGGCGCGCGCGGGGTCGTCTCGGTTGCCGGGCATCTGGTGCCGAAGGAAATGAGCGAGATGGCGAAGCTCGCCGCGTCGGGACGCATGGCAGAGGCCGAGGCGATCCACCGGAAGCTCATTCCGATATTCAGGGCCATCTTCCTCGAAACGAGCCCGGCCCCCGTGAAGCACGCGCTCATGCGTCTGGGCTTCACGACCGGAGAGCTGCGCCTTCCGCTCGTCCCGGTGCGACCCGAGACGGCCGCTGCCGTGGATCAGGCTCTGGAGCGCCTCGGCATCGCGTCGCCCGCGCGGCCGGGGCGCTGACTCCCGGCGTGACCGCAATCCCGATCGTTCTCTTCGGCGCCACCGGCCGCATGGGGCGTGCCGTGCGCGCCTCGATCGCGGACGTTCCGGACCTGGCGCTGGCGGCGTGTGTCGCGCGCTCGAGCGACGCCGCGGGCTGCCCGCCTGGGTGCGCCTGGCTGACCCCGGATCGACTGACGTCGGCGGAAGGGAAGAGCCTTCCGCGGGAAGCGGTCGTGATCGACGTGAGTCTCCCGGCGGGCACGATGCGGCTCCTGGACTGGCTGGACGGATCTCCGCGCGCGCTCGTGAGCGCCACGACCGGGCTCGGCGAGACCGACGAGAAGCGGATCCGTGACCTCGCGAAACGCGCGCCCGTCCTCCGGGCGATGAACTTGAGCCTCGGAAACGCGCTCGCGCTCACGATGCTTCGCGCGGTTCCGCGGGCGGCCCGGGGAGCGCTCGAGATCGACGTCATCGAGCACCACCACGCGGCGAAGCGCGACGCCCCGAGCGGAACGGCCCTCCTCTGGTCGGCGACGCTCGCGGAGAAACCCGACGCGGTCGATCCCGCGCCGGATATGGCGAAACCGAGGGAGCCGGGAACGATCCGCCTTCACTCCATCCGGTCCGGCACCGCCGTGGGAACCCACCGGGCGCTTCTCGCCGGAGTGGGGGAGACCGTGGAGCTGGTGCACACCGTTACCGACCGCGCGGTCTTCGCCCGCGGAGCGCTCCGGGCGGCGCGATTCCTGGCCGGAAAGTCACCCGGGCTCTACACCCTCGAGCAGATGCTCGAGAATTCCTGAACGGAGGCAGAGCCCCACACCCATGCGCCTTTCGCGAGCATTCGCACCGACCCTGAAGGAAAACCCGGCCGACGCCGAGCTGGTCAGCCACAAGCTGATGGTCCGGGCCGGCATGTTGCGAAAACTCGCCGCCGGCATCTACACGCTCTTGCCTCTGGGCTGGCGCGTCGCGCGCAAGGTGGAGCAGATCGTGCGGGAGGAGATGGACCGGGCGGGCGCCCAGGAGCTTCGCCTGCCGATCTTCATGCCGGCGGAGCTGTGGCAGGAGACCGGGCGCTGGGAGAAGTACGGGAAGGAGCTGTTCCGGATCCGCGACCGCCACGACCGCGACTACGCGATCGGGCCAACCCACGAAGAGGCGATCACGGACCTCGTGCGGAATCACATCCGCTCCTACCGCGATCTGCCGCTCAACCTGTACCAGATCCAGACCAAATTCCGCGACGAGATCCGCCCGCGGTTCGGCGTGATGCGCGCCCGCGAGTTCCTCATGAAGGACGGCTACAGCTTCCACACGGACGAGCAGCAGCTCGAGACGGCCTACGGGGAGATGCGCGAGGCCTACGCGGCCGTGTTCCGGCGCTGCGGGCTGGAGTTCGTCATCGTGGAGGCTGATTCGGGCGCGATCGGGGGCGACGTGAACCACGAGTTCATGGTCACCGCCGATTCGGGCGAGTCCCTGATCTTCTCCTCGCAGTGCGGTTACGCCGCATCCTCGGAGAGCGCGACCTACCGTGTGGACCCGGCGCCTGACGAGAAGGAAGCGCCGCTGACCAAGCGCGAGACGCCGGGACGGAAGACCGTCGAGGAGGTGTCCGCGTTTCTGGGGGTCGAGCCCTCGCGTCTCCTGAAATCACTGGTCTTCTTCGCGGGCGGGGATCCTGTTCTCGCGGTCGTGCCGGGAGACCGGGAGCTGAACGAGGCCAAGCTGGCCAGGGTGCTCGGGCATCCGGCGCCGCGTCTTGCCATCGCGGAGGAGATCGAGCGGCTGACCGGCGGCCCTCTCGGATTCACGGGCCCGGCCGGGAGCCCGGAAACCCTGCGCACGGTTCTGGACGTGTCGATCCAGGAGAACCGGAACTACGTGACGGGCGGCAACGCCCGGGACGTGCATCTCGTGAACGTCCGCGTGGGCCGCGACGTTCGCTCGCGCGAGCGGGCGGATCTCACGACCGCGCGCGAGGGAGACCGCTGTCCCCGCTGCGGCGACGTCATGCGCCTGGGGCGCGGGATCGAGGTGGGGCACATCTTCAAGCTCGGGACCAAGTATTCGCAGGCGATGGGCGCTCGCTACCTCGACGCGGAGGGCGCCGAGCGCACGATCGTCATGGGCACGTACGGGATCGGGATCACCCGGACGGTCGCCGCGGTAATCGAGCAGCTCCACGACCCGAACGGGATCGTCTGGCCCTTCTCGATCGCGCCCTATCACGCGCACTTAGTCCCGGTGAACGTGAATCACGCGGAGACGAAGGAGGTCGCCGAGTCGATCTACGAGAGCCTGAACGGCTGGGGCGTGGAAACCCTGATCGACGATCGCGACGAACGCCCGGGCGGCAAGTTCAAGGACGCGGATCTGATCGGGATCCCTCTCCGGGCGACGATCGGGGAGAAGGGGCTGAAGGACGGGGTCGTCGAGCTGCGCGACCGAAAGACCGGTCAGGTGGACCGGGTGCCCTCCGGCGAGGCCGCGGGCGAGATCCGGAATCGGGTCGAGGCGGCGCTCAGGAGGCTTTCGCCGACCGGTTGACCATCTTCGCGAGGCGGGACTTGCGGCGATTGGCGACCGTCTTGTGGAGCATTCCCTTCTTGACGGCGCGGTCGAGCTTGGCCGTAACCGAACTCATAAGCGCCGTATTTCCAGGCTCTTGTCTGGCTTTCTTGAGCAACGTCTTCAACTCCGACTTCACCGCGAGATTCCGCTTCTGGTCCCGCATGTTGGTGCTGACTCTTTTCACGGCCGATTTGTGGCGAGGCATTCGTTCCTCCGGTTCGGCGTCATCGTTCGATAGCAGAGCGTAAGCCGTTAGAATATCGGGGGATCACGAGCCTGTCAACACCCGAGGCGGGATTCCCCTTCATGCTATACTCGCTCGGATGGTCCCGCGTCCTCGAAAACGCTCTGGCGATTCTCTTACTCCTTCTCCCGACGAACCGAACCCGGAAGAGCTGAAACGCAAGATCGCCTCGCTTCCGGTCCTGCCCGGGGTCTACGTCTTCAAGGGCCCGGGGGGCGGCGTGCTCTACGTCGGGAAGGCCAAGCGGCTCGATCAGCGGGTCCGGTCGCATTTCCAGAGCCCGCACTTGATCGGTCCGCGCCAGGTGGCGTTGATCCGCAAGGTGCGGGATCTCGATTTCATCGCGGTCGACTCGGAGGGGGACGCGCTCCTGCTGGAGGCAACCCTCGTCCGCGAGCACCAGCCTCCCTACAACATCCGTCTCAAGGACGACAAACGGTATCCCTACATTCGCGTTTCCTGGCAGGAGGCCTATCCGCGCATGTCGCTGGTTCGCCGGATCGAGCGCGACGGCGCCCGCTATTTCGGACCGTACACGGAGGTGAAGGCGCTTCGCGAGCTCCTGCGCATGACCCAGACCATCTTCCCGATGCGCTCCTGCCAGGACATCGACGCGCACATCGCGGCGCGCCGGGAATGTCTGGATTTTCACATCGGACGCTGCACCGGTCCGTGCATCGCCCGGCAGACCCAGGACGAATACCGCGCGATGGTGGAACAGTTCTGCGATTTCCTGGCGGGGAAGCGCGAGGACGTGGTCCGCGCGCTCCAGGCGTTGCAGACGGACGCGGCCGCTCGCCGCGAATACGAGCGAGCGGGAAAGATCCGCGACCAGGTGCGAGGCATCGAGTCGATTCTCGCCCGCCAGCGCGTCGTGGACCTGAGCGGGTCCGAGGCCGACGTCGTCGGCGTGGGGCGCCAGGGCGAGGCAGCCTGCGCGGTGATCTTCAAGATCCGGGAGCGGCGCATCCTGTCGCGTGACGTCCGGTGGCTCTCGGGCGCGGGAAACGCGGACGAGGCGGAGCTCCTGCGCGCTTTTCTCACGCTCTATTACACGCGCGCCGAGCAGGTGCCGGGCTGCGTGCTCGTCGAGGTCGAGCCGGCCGAGGCGAAGCTGCTGGAGCAGGTCCTCTCGGCGGCGTCGGGTACGGCGGTGCGTGTTCGGACCTCGCGGGGTCTCGCGGAACGCGCCCTGGTGCGCACCGCGCGCCGCAACGCTTCGCTTCTCCTGGGCCGGGAGTCCGAGGATGGAGACGGCTCGCACCCGCTTCGCGCGAACGAGTTCGACGAGGCGCTCGAGCTGCAGCGGGAGCTGGGGCTGACAATCCTTCCGAGAAGAATCCGATGCTTTGACGTCTCGACGATCCAGGGCAATCACACGGTCGCTTCCATGGTCACCTTCCGGGACGGGATGCCGTTCAAGGGGGAGTACCGGCGATTCCGGATCGGCACCGTCTCCGGGCAGGACGACTTCGCCGCGATGGCGGAGGCGGTGGGGCGCCACGCGGCCCGGGTCGCGGAGGGAGAAATCGAGCCCGCCGATCTGATCCTGATCGACGGGGGCGTGGGTCAGCTCGAGGCCGCGCGGAGAGCCGCCAAGGGGACGCCGATCGAGCGCGTGCCGTTCATCGGGCTGGCGAAGCGTCTCGAGGAGATCTTCATCCCTGGCCGGCGCGACACGCTCCTCTTGCCGCGGCGCTCGCCCGCGGTGAAGCTCCTGATGCGGGCGCGCGACGAGGCACACCGCTTCGCGATCGGTTATCACCGGACCCTGCGCACCAAGGCCGCGCGCGCCTCGGCGCTCGACCAAATCCCCGGGCTGGGCCCCAAGCGCCGCGCGCTCCTGCTCCAGACCTTCGGCTCGCTCGAGCGGATTCGCCGGCAGCCGCCGGACGCGCTCGCGGCGATCCCGGGCATCGGGTTGCGCATGGCCGAGCGGATCCTGCGCGAGATCGGCCATGCGAACGAGGCGAGCGCGTGAGCGCCCTCGAGGTCGCCTCCGCGAGCGTCGCGACGGAGCTGGGCCCAGTGTGGATCCTGGCGACCCAGGCGGGACTCCGGGGGCTCGGGTTGGGGGAGCGCGAAGCTCCTTCCGAGCGCGAGGCGCGGGCGCTCGGAATCCACTACGTGAAGCGCCCCCGCTGGACGGATAAGGCGCGGCGCGCCCTCGAGCAGTATTTCGCGGGGCGCGCGGTTGCTCTGGATCTCACGCTGGACCTCGCGCAGGGCTCGCGATTCGAAAAGCGCGTCTGGGAGGCCACCCGCCGCGTATCCTACGGGACTCTCGTATCGTATGGAACGCTGGCGGTCCGGCTCGGCGTGCCGGGCGGCGCCCGCGCCGTCGGGAACGCGCTCGGGAGGAATCCGGTGCCGATCGTGGTTCCCTGCCACCGCGTGATTCATGGGGACCAATCGATCGGCGGCTTCTCGAGCGGCCTTCGCTGGAAGCGCTTCCTGCTCGAGCTGGAGCGCGGGCAGCTCGATCTCGGCTGGGAAGCGAAGGGAAGGACGGCGAGACCGGCATGAAGGAGGCCGGCGTGAAACCCGCGCGCAGCGTCCTGGGGGACCAAATCAGGAAATTCCGGGAGCACCTGAGTCTGGAACGGAGGCTCGGGGACAACACCGTGAGCGCCTATGTCAGGGACCTGGAACAGTACGACGCCTTCCTCGTGGCGCGCGGGAAGCGAAGCGCGTCGGCCGTCCGGGTCGAAGAGGTGGAAGCCTACGTCTCCGAGCGCGCCTGGGCCGCTTCCACCGTGGCGCGAAAGATCGCCTCGCTGCGCGCCTTTCATGAGTTCTTGCGCCGGCGCGGCCACACGGATGAGAATCCCGCGCTCCAGATCCGCCCGCCGCGCAAGACGCGGCCCCTGCCCGATGTGCTCACCGTCCCCGAGGTGGAGGCGCTTCTGGGAGCGCCCCGCGGAGAGAAGCCCGCGGAGGTCCGGGACCGCGCGATGCTGGAGCTGGCCTACGCGACCGGGCTCCGCGTGAGCGAGCTCGTGCGGCTCACGCTGGAGGAAGTGGATCTGGAGGAGGATCTGGTCCGGTGCTTCGGGAAGCGCTCGCGCGAGCGGATCGTGCCGTTCGGCGCGAAGGCCAAGGCGGCGCTCCGGCGCTACCTGGACTTCGCCCGCGCGAGCTTTCTGAGGGAGCGGAGCGAGCGAGGGCTCTTCTTGACCCGTCTGGGCGGGAGATTCACGCGCATGGGCTACTGGAAGCTCCTCGAGGGGTACCGGCGAGCCGCGGGAATCACACGCCCGATCTCGCCTCACACCCTTCGCCACTCGTGCGCGACGCACCTGCTCGAAGGAGGATGCGATCTTCGCGTGGTCCAGGAATTTCTGGGGCACCGATCGATCGAGACGACCAGGATCTACACGCATCTGGACCGGAATTACCTGCGCGTGGAGTACAAACAATTCCATCCGCGCGCCTGACGCGTCGGACGGCATCGGGGAGGACTGGATGAACGTACGGGTGATGGGAATCGCGATGGTCTGCGCGCTCGCAGTGCTCGGGGTTCCGCGCCACGCCGGAGCGGAGGATCTGGGCCGATGGGGCGCGGGATCAGCCGAGACGATGATGCGCCGCCAGCCGGCGCCCGTGTCGCCGCGGACGGCGCCGACGCTGCGGCGGCAGCGGAAGGGGACGATCAGCCTCGGCGGGCAGATCGGGTACGGGGTGGTCCGCGGCTCCTCGGAGCTGAACGATCATTTCGACCGGGGTGTCGGGTACGGAATCCGGTTCCGGTACATGCTGAGCCCTCGCGCGGCTCTCGGGTTCTCCTTCGAGAGCCAGCGCTACAAGACGCGCACCGGACTTCCGGTGAACACGCTGCCGTTAGCCGCCAGGGACAGTGATCTGGTGATCACCACCGTCGCGACCGAGGGCCTCGTGTTCTTTCATCGCGATCGGAGCACGACGCCGTATCTGGTCGGGGGACTCGGATTCGCGAGCCCCAACGTCCGGTACGAGTCGACGGAATCCCGCCGGGTGGACGAGGGTCCGTTCCTGGTCCTGGGCGCCGGCTTCGAGCACTTCGTGCGCCCGAGGATGGCTCTGGACTTCTCGCTCCGCGGCTATGCCCAGGTGGGGAACTCGGAGCTGTCGCTCTTGTCCCAGCTGACCGCGGGGATCCATCTGTATCCGGGCGACTGACCCCGTGGGCGCGTACTCTTTCCCGTTGCGGGCCATCGTCCACGCGGACCCGGAGCGCGCCGAAGCGCTCCGCTCCGCCATCGCTCCCGCGATTCCCGCCCGGATTCCGTCGGAGTGCGACGTGTGGGAGCTCCGATGATCCGGCCTGCGGGGCGCGCGCCGCGTGCGGGGTTCCGCGTCGGCGACCGCGTGCACCACAAGGAATTCGGGGAAGGTCTGATCGTGGAGGTGCGCGAGCGCGACGGGTTCGAGGTGCTCGAGATCGCCTTCCCGGACGGAATCCGGCGGCTCACGTCGCTCTACCCGCTCGAGACCGCGCGGGGGCAGCCCCGCGGGCGCGCTTCCGGCCTGGCGGGCCTGATCGGCGAAGCGGGCCCAGCCGGCGCGGCGGGCCGGGCCGGGGGTCCCGGGACGGAGACCGAGTCGGCGGCGCCCCTCTCGGGCGGCCTCGCGGTGCCCGCGCGGTCCCAGTTCCATGTCGCGGGCGGTTCGGAGGAGCTCTTTCAGCGGCTCCTCACGGGCCCCTTCGACGATCCGCGCGATTTCGAGCTGAGGCTTCGCATCGAGCGGTTCGCGCTGCATCGCGGCTTCGACCGGCTTCTCTCGCTCGATCTTCTTCACGACGTGCAGAAGTACGACCACCAGAGCTCGGCCTGCATGACCGTGCTGCGCCGGATGCGCGGGCGCGCGCTTCTCGCGGACGAGGTTGGCCTCGGGAAGACCATCGAGGCCGGCATGATCCTGAAGGAATACCTCATGCGGGGACTGGTGCAGCGCGCGCTCATCCTCGTTCCCGCTTCACTCGTCGAGCAGTGGGACCAGGAGCTGAGGCGGAAGTTCGACCTCGAGTTCGCGGTCCTGAAGCACGGGACGGCCTGGTGGGAGGAGCCGCTCCTGCTCGCCTCGATGGATACGGCGAAGCTGCTGCGCCACCGCGACAAGGTGGCGGCCGCGTCCTTCGACCTGGTCGTCGTGGACGAGGCACACCGGCTCAAGAACCAGAAAACGCTCGCGTGGAAGTTTCTCGACCGGCTGGCGCCGCGTTACCTGCTGCTCTTGACCGCGACCCCGGTGCAGAACGATCTCCACGAGCTCTACAACCTGATCCAGCTCCTGCGTCCCGGGCTCCTGGGCACCTACCGGACCTTCGGCCGCGAGTTCATGAGGCGCGGAGACAAGCGAATGCCGCAGAACACGGGGCGGCTCGCGGCGCTTCTCTCCGAGACCATGATTCGCACGACGCGGGCGAGCACGTCGATCCGCTTTCCGCGCCGCGAGGTCACCAACGTCCTGTTCGACCTCTCCCCGGCCGAGCGCGAGCTCTACGACAACGTGACCAAGTTCGTGCGCCGGGTGCTCCACGCCCACCGCGAGCCGCGGCGGGGAGCGATCAAGCTCACGCTGCTCACGCTCCAGAAGGAAATGGGCTCCAGCACCTTCGCCGCGATCCCGACCCTGAGCAAGCTTCTCGCGCGCGAGGGACCGGGCCTCGAGCGCTCGGAGATGGAGGAGCTTCTGCGGCAGGCGCGCGCCATCGAGACGAACGCGAAGATGGACGGGACCGTCCGCCTGGTCACCGGCTCGAGGGACAAATTCGTCATCTTCACGCAGTTCCGCGCCACGCTGGAATTCCTGGCCCGGTCGCTCCGCCATCTGGGGATCAAGGTCGCGGTCTTTCACGGCGCGCTCTCGCTGCGCGAGAAGGAGGCCGCCATCGAGCAGTTCCGCGACCGAGCCCGTGTTCTGGTGAGCACCGAGGCGGGAGGCGAAGGGCGCAATCTCCAGTTCTGCCACTACCTCGTGAACTACGATCTGCCCTGGAATCCGATGCGGATCGAGCAGCGGATCGGACGCCTGCACCGGCTGGGGCAGACCCAGGACGTGAGGGTGTACAACTTCACGGCCCGGAACACGGTGGAGGCCTACGTGCTCCAGATCGTGCACGAGAAGATCAACCTGTTCCGCACCGTGATCGGCGACCTGGACATGGTGCTCGGTCCCTATGCCGAGGCCGGCTCCTTCGAGGATGAGGTGTTCCGCATCTGGGCGGCCGCGAAGGGCGAGCGGGATCTCGAGCGCGAGTTCGGCAAGCTGGGCACGGCGCTTCACGTGGGGCGGAAGCGTTACGAGGCGGTGGAGGAGCTGGACCGGAAGCTGCTCGACGAGGTGGACCAGAATGGCTCGCAGTAAACCGGATCGGAGGCGCGTCGAGCTTCCGGAGATCCTGGCCTCGGTGCTGGAGGCTCGCGGCGCCGATGTCTCCCGGGACGGGATGATCTGGGAGGCGTCGCTCACCCCCGAGCTCACGTCCTCGCTGGGCGTGAGCAGCGTGCGGCTGGTCGCGTCGCCCGCGGGGCGAGCCGCGAGGGGTGCGGAGATGGACGCCGCCATGACCGAGCGCATCCTCCTTCTCGGGCGCTCGCATGGCGAGGTGGCGCGCCTGGTGGGGCCGGCGCCTTGGCCCAAGGGGGCATCGCGGGAGCCCAGGATCTGGAGCCGGCTCCATTGGAGGATCCGGTACGGGTCCGACGAGATCCCGGAGGAGCTTCTGGTGCAGGAACTGCCTGTCGGCGGCACCGGCGGGGTCCGGGTCCCGCGGCCCGCGGTCCTCCGCGCTGCGACCCCGGAGGAGGGCGAACGGCTTCCACGGCCGGGCCCGGACGCGCTCGCCGCCACCTGGACGCGCGCGCTCCGGCTCCTCGAGGGGCGGGCCCGCCGGAAGCTCCGCCCGCACGAGGACCGCGCGCGGCGCGAGCTCCATCGCGAGATGCGAACGCTGAGCAGCCACTATCGATCGCTCATCGCCGAGGAGCGGGCCGGACGCGCGCGGCGTCCCGAGGATCGCGAGGCCGGGCGGATGCTCCAGCTCAAGGAGGACTGGGAGCGGAAGCTGGTCCAGGTGATCCGGCAGCGTGCGTTCGAGACCGAGGCGACGCTCGTGGCCGCGGCGCTCCTCTACGCGATTCCGGAAGGCTGAGCGCGCCCGTTTGACAGGGCGCTCCAGCGGGGTTAAACTCGCCCGCTCGTACTCAACGGAGATATTCATGACCACTCGGCTGGTGAAGCACCAGAAACTCACGAAGCGGCAGATCAAAGAGGATCCGCTCGTCACGGCGGCGTTCCGGGGCACCCAGGTATGGGAACAGCACGGCAACCGGATTCTGCTCGTCCTCGGGGGGCTCGTGCTCCTCGTGCTCCTCGTCTTTTTCGTCGCGCGCAGCCGGGCCCAGACCGAGGAGCGCGCCGACGCCGATCTGTTCCGGGCGGAGATGTCGGTGGGGCAGAATGACTACGCTTCGGCCGTGCAGATGCTACGTGAGATCGTGGACTCCTCCCCCGGAACCAACGCCGCGCGGAGCGCGATGCTCTATCTGGGCGACGCCTACGCGGCGCAGGGGAAGCCCGGCGAAGCGGTGAACTGGTACCGACGCGGGCTCGCCAAGGCCGGAAAGGATCGCGAGGCCCGGATCGCCGGTCTCCATGGGCTGGCGGCGGCTCTCGAGGACCGGGGCGAATTCGCCCCGGCGGCCACGAACTATGCGGAGCTGGCCAAGCTCGGAACGAACGACAACGAGCGCGGGCGCATGATGCTCGCCCAGGCGCGCTGTCTGGCCAAGGCCGGGCAGGTTCAGAACGCGGTGGCCGTCTATCAGGCGGTCCAGCGGCTCCCCGTCGCCGACACCGATATCTTGAATTCGGCTGGCGTCGGCATGGGCGAGCTCTCCACCGGCTCCACGACTCCCTAGCTTCACCGCCGCGATGGCGGAACGCGTCCGGCTCGCGCTGATGTGGCACATGCATCAGCCGAGCTATCGGGACGCCCTCACCGGCCGGACCCTTTTACCCTGGACGCGGCTCCACGCCACCAAGGATTACGGCGACATGGTGACGGTTCTTGGCCGCCACCCGACCGTACACGCCACCTTCAATCTCACGCCGGTGCTCCTCGACCAGCTCGAGGCGATCGCCGGGGGCGGCTCGGACCTCTATTCGGACCTGGCTCGGAAGGACGCGGCGTCGGTCACGCCGGAGGAGCAGCGGTTTCTCGCGCGGCACTTCTTCAGCGTGGGCGAGGCGCACATGCTCGATCCCTATCCGCGCTACCGCGAGCTCAAGGCGCGCTGCGGGGCCGCGTCCTGCGGACCGCGGGTCTCGCGCGAGGAACCTCTTACAGCGGCGGAAATCCGCGATCTCCAGACCTGGTTCTACCTGGCCTGGGTCGACCCCGAGTATCGCGGCGAAGACCCGATCCGCTCTCTCTTCGCGAAGGGAAGGGGATTCACCGAAGCGGAGAAGCGCTCGCTGCTGGACTGGGGAACGGCGCTCGCGGCGCGAATTGTCGGAATCTACGGAGACGCGGAGCGGGCGGGGCAGATCGAGATCGCCACATCAGCCCATCACCATCCGATCCTCCCGCTCCTCGTGACCACGGAGGCGCCCCGCGAGATCTCCGCCTCGATCCCGCTTCCGGATCCGCCCTTCCGCGCGCCCGAGGACGCGGCCTTACACCTGCGCAGCGCGCGAGAGAGCCATGCGCGGCGCTTCGGATCGGCGCCGCGGGGAACGTGGCCACCCGAGGGAGCGGTAAGCCAGGAGGCGCTGTCGCTCATCGCGGAGGCGGGCTTTGCCTGGTGCGCATCCGACGAGACGGTTCTCGCGCGCGCGCTCGGCCGGCCCGAGCCCGGCGGGGAAGGCTGGGCAGGCGCCCTCTATCGCCCCTACCGCGTCGAGACCCGGTCCGGCCCGCTTTCGATGGTGTTTCGCGACCGCGATCTCTCCGACCGCATCGGCTTTACGTACATGGCGTGGGATCCCGAGAGGGCCGCGGAGGATTTCGCGGGGCGCGTCCTGGAATGCGGCGCGCGCGCGCGGGCCGAGGGTGTCGAGGACCCGCTCGTGACGGTGATCCTGGATGGCGAGAATTGCTGGGAATCGTATGCCGAGGACGGCCGGCCGTTCCTCCAGGCGCTCTATGGAAGACTCGCCGCCGAGCCCGGGCTCGAAGCGCTGACGATCGGGGAGGCGCTGGCGCGCCGCGCGCCTTCGGACGCGATCGCTCACGTTCCCGTGGGATCGTGGATCGCCGCAGACCTCTCCATCTGGGTAGGGCACGCGGAGAAGAACCGCGCGTGGGCGGAGCTGCGCCGCGTGCGCGATCGGCTCGAGAGCGCGATCGTGAGCGGCTCCTTGCCCGAAGAGCGGGTGGCGCAGGCGCGCGAGGAGATTCTCGTGGCGGAGGCCAGCGACTGGTTCTGGTGGTACGGAGACGATCACCAGAGCGCGCACAAGGACGAGTTCGATGCGCTGTTCCGGTCCCATCTCATCCGCGCCTACAATCTCCTCGGTCTGCCCACGCCCGCGGCCGTGCGGCGAAGCCTGCGCGGCGCGCCACAGGAAGGGCCTGACGGGGAGCACGTGCCGTATCTATCGCCAACGCTGGACGGACGCGACACGCATTTCTACGAGTGGAGAAGCGCGGAGCTCTATGACGCCGCCTCCCACCAGGGCGCCGACCATCGGACGAGCGGCGCCATGCGACGCGTTCTGTTCGGGTTGAACGAGCGGGATCTCTTCGTGCGCGTGGACGGTGTCGGGACGGGCGCGGCTCCGCCGCGCGCGGTTCGTCTGCGCTTCACGCTGCCGCGTCTCATCGAGGCTCGGGCGCCGATCTCCGCCGCGCCGCGCGGGCCACTCGAGTGGACGCCGGCCGCGGACGCGGGGGACGCAGGCGATTCGGCCGCGGACGCGGGGGACGCAGGCGAATACGCGGCGGGCGATCTGACCGAGATCCGCGTCCCGCTCGCCAGGCTTCAGGCGGAACCAAAGAGCGTTCTTCGCTGGTCGGTGTCCCTGGAGGAGTCCGGGGAACTCGTCGAGGTGATTCCGAGGACAGGAGAGTTGGCCGCCACGACCCTCGACCGGGACTTCGATGCTCGAAACTGGTCCGCCAGCTAGCGGTGCCCGGATCGGTGGCGACCTTGACGCTCTCCACGCCGCGTGCTATTCCTGCCTCGTGGCAACCGCGTCTCCATACGATTCGATCGCTCCCGAGGACGTCGAGCGCGGGCGGCTCCTCGCCGCCGTGGCGTACCTCCCGGGGCTCTGCTTTCTCGGCCTCCTGGGCGCGCCCGAGAACGCGTTCATCGGCTTTCATTCCCGCCAGGGATTCCTGCTCTTCATGGTGGAAGTGGCGCTTGCGATCTTCTTCGCGATCTACGACGGCACCCTGGGCCTGATTCCATACGTGGGGCCCTTCATCGGCTACGTCGCGAAGTTTCTCGTGTGGACGTCGGTCCTGCTCGTGACGGCGTTTGCGGCCGCCAAGGCCGCCTCAGGGTCGACGACGCGCCTGCCATATCTCGGCGATCACGTGGAGAGGGTTCCGTTCTGATGAGCGCGCCCATCGAAAAGCGGTTCTGGCTGCTTCGCCGGCTGTCGAAGGTCATGAGCGTCCTGGCCTGGGTGGTCCTCGTGATCGTCGCCCTCGTGGTGCCGGTGGGCTTCGCCAGAGCGATCGTCGCCCGATCTCCGGAGGATTTCACGCAGACTTTGGCCTACGGGGTGTCCGGCGGCTTCATCTTCATCTACCTGCTCTATACGGCCCAATGGATCCAGGTGATCCTGGCAGTCGAGGAAAACACCAAGCAATCCACGTACGTCCTCGAGAAGCTCACGACCCTCATGCAGCAGGTGCGGGACCGGCTGGGCGAACCCTCCGAGCGGATCAGCCGGGGACCGGACGAGAAGTTGGAGTAGTCCGAAGTCCCCGCGAACCTTTACCTCACCTAGCTCCAACTCGTCCCAGGACGAGCGCATGTCGTAGAAGAGATATTATGTCAACTACGATCCGGAGGGAGATTGGGCTTCAAAGGCCAGCCGTCGTGCGCGGATCGTAGTAGTCATAAAATCGGCTAGCCGGGAAGCCCTTCCCTATTTGCCCAGGGGGTCTGCGGCGGCGCCCTCCGCCGAAGAAGGGCCGCCGTGGCCCGACGCTAGTCCAACTAGGAGGATTGCCCAAATGTGATCGCGAAACATGGGTTCCCGCTTGGCGAGCCTACTTCACCACTACGTTGACCAACCGTCCCGGCACGATGATGACCTGCGCCACGGTCTTTCCCGCGGCATAGGAGCGCACCTTGGGGTCGGCCAGGGCGGCCGATTCGATGGCGGCTTTGTCGGCGCCGGTGGGCACCTCGATGCTCGAGCGCACCTTCCCGTTGACCTGGAGCACCATCGAGATCGTGTCGCTCTCCAGTGCCTCCATGGAGGGCGTGGGCCAGCCGGCTGTGAAGATGGATCCTGCGCCGCCGAGGCGGCTCCAGGCTCCTTCGGCGGTGTTGGGTGCGAGCGGGGCCAGGAGGCGCGTGCCTAGGCTCATGCCTTCCACAGCCTCGGGAGCGGTCATATCTCCACCGGAATCACGGTACTCGTCCATGGCGTTCACGTATTGCATCATCCCGCTCACCGCCGTGTTCAGATGCAGGCGGTCCATGTCGGTCAAGATCTGGGATGTGAGCTGATGCACGCGACGGCGAAGATCGCGCCGCGGTCCGGACGCCGACCATCCCGCCGAATACGATCCTCCGTGGCTGAACGGCATCGCCCCAGTCCCTGATGCCGCAGCCACATCCAGCACCAGCTTCCAGTATCGCAGGAGGAAGCGGAACGCCCCTTCCACGCCGCGGTCATTCCACTCGGCGTCCTTCTCCGGCGGACCGATGAAGAGCGTGTAGAGGCGGACCGTGTCGGTGCCGTAGCGCTCGATCAGGTCATCGGGCGCGACCGTGTTCTTTTTCGACTTCGACATCTTGATGCCGTTCTTCGTGATCATGCCCTGCGTGAAAAGCCGTTCGAAGGGCTCGGAGAACGAGACCAGCCCCATGTCGCGGAACACCTTCACGATGAATCGCGAATAGAGCAGATGCAGGATGGCGTGCTCGACGCCGCCGATGTACTGGTTCACGGGCAGCCAGCGATTCACCGCCGGCGTGTCGAACGCCTTGTGGTCGTTCTTCGGGCTCAGGAAGCGCAGGAAGTACCAGCTGGAGTCGACGAAGGTGTCCATGGTGTCGGTCTCGCGCCGGGCCTCGCCGCCGCACTTGGGGCACTTCGCGCGCAGGAACGCCTCGTTCGTCCTCAAAGGCGACTCCCCCGTCGGCTTGAACTCGACCTGGTCGGGCAGGAGCACCGGCAGCTCGGATTCGGGCACGGGCTGGACGCCGCACTTCTCGCAGTGCAGCATCGGGATCGGCGCGCCCCAGTAGCGCTGCCGCGAGATGAGCCAGTCGCGCAGGCGGTAGTTCACGCGCGCCTCTCCCGCCGACTTCGCGGTGAGCGCTTCCACGATCGCGCGCTTCCCCACCGCGCTCGCGAGGCCGTCGAACGTGCCGGAATTGACGAGCTTCCCTTCCCCTTCGTACGCGGCTTTGCCGTCGTACGCGGGACCATCCGTGGCGCGCACCACCTCGACGATGGGCAGCTTGTACTTCGTGGCGAACTCGAAGTCGCGCTGGTCGTGCGCTGGCACCGCCATGATGGCGCCGGTGCCGTAGCCCATCAGCACGTAGTTCGCGATCCACACCGGGATCGTGGCGCCGGTCAGGGGATGCACGGCGTGGATCCCCGCCTCGGCACCCTCCTTCTCCGTCTCGACGGCGAAGCGGTTCTCCACGCGGGCGCGTCTCAGCCGTTCGACCAGATCGCCTGCGGCGCGCGGCAGCTTCCCGCTCTCGCGCAGCTTCGCCACGAGCGGATGCTCGGCGGCGAGCACGATGTAGGTCGCGCCCAGCAGCGTGTCGGGGCGCGTGGTGAAGACCTCGATCCCGTCCTTGGATCCCTCGATCGGAAAGCGGATCGAGGCGCCCTCGCTCCGGCCGATCCAGTTCGTCTGCATCGTCCGGACCTTTTCGGGCCAGTGGACGAGCTGTTCCAGATCGTGGAGCAGTGGCTCGGCGTACGCGGTGATCTTGAAGTACCACTGCTCGAGGTCGCGGATCTCGACCGTGGTGCCGCAGCGCTCGCAGGCGCCTTCCACAACCTGCTC
>JAYWED010000037.1:0-147573 GCA_043779525.1 Candidatus Eiseniibacteriota bacterium
CCCCCCCATATTCAGCGCCGGCTGTGAGATGGAATTGACAGGTTCGATCAACCACAAAGCGGCCTCTCAAAACTCGACAAGCGGGCGTATTGCAACGAATTGCCTTGACTGGCGCCCTCGAAACCGGCATAAAGATAGCCGGGTTTCGATGACACCTCCGATGCAGAAAGGAGCGATTCCATCTATGCCAGGCCAGCTCGGCCGTCGCGGGCCTCTGACGGTGCCTCTATGGACCGCCGCGCTCCTCCTCGGCCTCCTATCTCTCGGCCCTGCCGTAACCTCCGCCCAGGCCCAAACGGGCGCCGTCACCGGAATGATCAAGGATGACAGCGGAGTGGGCGTTCCGTACGCGAACGTCATCCTCAAGGGCACCCAGCTTGGCGGCCGCGCCAACGCCGATGGAAAATTCACGATCGTGAAGGTGCCGGTGGGGACGTACACCATGGCAACCAAGATGATGGGCTATGCGTCGGTCGAGAAGCCCGTCGTGGTGAACGCGAACCAGACCACCACCGTCGACTTCAAGATCTCCGAGCAGGCCGTGAAGATCAAACAGGTCGACATCAAAGGCGACGTCAAGATCGCCATCCGCAAGAAGGACAGCTCCACCAAGCAGATCGTCACGAGCGAGGATCTTCGCTCCCTGCCCGTCGACAACTACAAGGAAGCCATCGGGCTCAAGGCCGGCGTCATCAGCCAGGGCGGCGAGCTCCATTTCCGCGGCGGCCGCGGAGACGAGGTCCTCACGATCGTGAACGGGATCGCGAGCCGCAATCCGCTCAAGGCCGAAGGCGTGGACCTGGGGCTCCTCGCGGTCTCCTCGAGCGAGCAGGTGCTCGGAGGGATGGATGCCCAGTACGGCAACGCGCTTTCCGGCGTGATCAGCCTGACGACGCGGGAAGGGGGCGACAAGTTCGGCGGCGAGGTCCGGTACTTCACCGACCGGTATGGCGAGGCGGACAAGTCCTTCAACAACTTCGAGCGCTTGAGCACCGGCTTCGGGGGCCCGTTCCTGTTCCCGAAGACGAACTACTTCATCTCCTTCGAAGGCACGTATACCGACACCTATCTGCGGAACATGGCGACGCATCAGGAGCACCGGTTCCTGGACTTCATCCGGCTCGGCAATCGGCAGTCAAACAGCGCCAAGCTCTCGAGCAAGCTGACCTTCAAGCTGACTCCCAACGAGAAGCTCAACTTCGAGGTCATCAAGAACCGGTCTCTGGATGGGGAATTCAACAATCGCTGGAATCGCGCCGGATACGTTCAGGTGCGGCAGGATTCCACCGCTCCGACGGACGGAAACATCGCCACCCGGTACGGAGCCTGGTCCTATTTCCAGGTCGATTCGTCGTACGTTCCGGTGAACACGGCGGAGCATCTTCCGATCACCGACGAGAATTATCTCCAGACCGCGCTCACCTGGAAGCACACGCTCGGCGTGGGCACGATCTACAATCTCCGCGCCTCGCGCCAGCAGTGGAACACCTCGCGCGACGTCCTGGACCGCATGCCTTGGGAGTACCAGCAGCAGCCGAACAATTACTACGATCCGACGAACCGGCTGGATGGGCAGTACTACGTCACCAACGGTGACTATCCCTTCTACGAGCGGAAGCAGACCGTGACGTATACACTGAACGGCGACTTCTCCAAGAAGATCGGCCAGCACAATTTCATGACCGGCGGCGACGTCAACTACAACGACTTTGGTTTTCTGAGGACGAATTACCCCAACGTGCTGACCGCCCAGGGACTCTACGGCGCCGACCGCGACGAGTTCCGGGCCTTCAATCCCGAAGGCTCCTACTTCGTGCAGGATCGCTGGGAGTACGAGGGGATGGTTCTGAACGCCGGCATCCGATACGACGCCTTCTCGGTGGGGAGCCAGATCTCATCGTCCGAGGTGCTTCATCCCACCAAGACCCAGATCAGCCCGCGAATCGGGATCGCGTATCCGATCTCGGACCGGGACGTGATGAGCTTCCACTACGGGCGCCTCTTCCAGGTGCCGGATCGCCAGTACATCTATCAGGGCCGGCTTTTCTCCGCGACCGCCCGAGGGAACCCGAATCTTGAGCCCCAGACGACGATCGCCTATCAGCTCGGAGTTCAGCATCTCTTCAGCAAGGACATCTACGGCCAGTTCGGGGTCTACTTCAAAGACATCTTCGGACTTCTCACGACGGTGGAGGAGGAGATACCGGGGTTCGCGCTCACGGTGCCCACGTACGTGAACGCCGACTATGCTTCCTCGCGGGGCGTGGAGGTGACGCTCATCAAGCGCTTCAGCCACGGCTTTGCCGGGGAGATCAACTACACCTACGGCAACTCGACGGGCACCGCTTCAGACCCCAATCGCGCGCTTGCTTCCACCGGCAATCTTCGCGACCAGTTCAAGCCGACGTCGGAACAGCCTTTGGACTGGGATCAGAGGCACAACATCTCCGCCACCCTCAGCCTCGGCAACGAGAAGGACTGGCGGACCTCGTTCGTCTACCAGTTCGGCTCCGGGTTCCCGTTCACGCCTCACGAGCGCCTGGAGCGGCGCCAGAATCCCGAGCTCGTCAATTCGAGACGGCTTCCCTCCATCTCGACCCTCTCCATGCAGGGGGAGCGGTTCTTCCGCGCGTGGGGCCAGAGTCTGACGCTCTACGTCCAGGCGACGAACCTTCTCGATGCCGAGAACATCAGCGACCTGGAACCGTCCCTCTTCCCCGATGGGGCGATCAACTCGAATTCCTACAACATCTACTACACCGAGACCGGCCGTGCCGGGGGAGCGTTCCTGACCCAGGACCAGGACGGCGATGGCAAGGAAGACTGGTTCCCGGTTCACGATCCCCGCGTGTTCAGTCAGGGGCGCACGATCCGGGCAGGGCTCGGGGTGCAGTTCTAGTGTTGCCGGCGGGGAGCCGGACCATCGGAAGAGCAGCCGGGGCTGAACGTCAGGCAAGGGGGACGATCGGATGAGCATGTGGCGACGAACGGCGCTCACCTCTGCAGCCTTCGCTCTCTGGGCGGGCGTGTGCGCGTTCCACCAGCTTCCCCAGGACCAGATCGCTGATCCGATTCGGGACGGAATCCATCACGTGTTCCGGAACGACGGGAAGTTCGTTCACAACGTGGGCAGGCTCGCGCTCCAGATCACCAATTTCGGGGAAACCGGCAACCAGGACAATCCGCGCCGCACCACTGTACCTTCGGCCGAGTGGCCCCCGGGATCCGGCAACGACTATCTCTACGCCGCGGGACTCTGGGTGGGCGCGCTCGACGCGACCGGCATCGCGCACGTCACCACGGCCACGTACGAGCGGGAGTTCTCCCCCGAGATCAGCCCGCAGCATGTCTGCGTCAACCTGCCGATCGACCAGGTCGCCGACGTCAGGGAGTCCTACGAGGGAATTCCGGGCGGGAACCGCGTCATCTCCTCCAGCGTGAATCCGGACGACGACGGGGACGGACGCGTGAACGAGGATTTCCTGAACGGGCTCGACGACGATGGAGACGGCCTCTGCGACGAGGATTACTCTGCCATCGGCCAGCAGATGTTCGCCTCCGAGTACGCGGACGACCAGCCCACCACGCGGCAGCTCTATCCCGAGCACGTCCCTCTAGGCATCAAGGTGCAGCAGACCTCGTACGCCTGGGCGACGCCGGGTCAGAACGACTTCGTGGGCATGGACTACAAGATCATCAACCGGAGCGGACGCGCGCTCCGGAACGTCTACGTCGGGATCTTCGCCGATATGGATATCGGCACCCGCGCCGTCCGAGGTTACTTCATCGATGACGAGGCTGGGCTGGTGGACACCGTCGTGAAGTACGTGGGTCCGAGCGGGGATTTCGTCAAGCGGCGGATCCAGATGGGCTACATGTGGGATAACCCGGACGACCCGGCCCGGATCCAGGACGCGAAGGGCGGGGACGTGCCCGGCTACTTCGGCTGCATGTTCTTGAACCACACGACGGATCCGTCCGGGGCAAACGCTCCGCGCCGAGTCGGAATCACCTCGTTCAAGTTCTTCTCGGGATCCGCCTCCTTCGCCGCTGGCGGCGACCCTGAGAACGACGCGCAGCGCTATCTCCTCATGTCCGATCCTCAGCTCAATCCGGATGTGACGGGCCAGTTGATCTCAGCCCGTCCGCTCGATTACCGGTTCGTCATGGCCACCGGCCCGTTCCGGTCCATCCTGCCCGACTCTTCCCTGACCGTCTCGGTCGCGTGGGTCATGGGCCTGGGTCGCGGGCCTTCGCAGGGCGGCGGAACCATGATCGACAACGCCGTCAGCGCCCAGCAGGTCTACGATGGGCTCTACACCGACCTCGATGGCAATGCCTTGACCGGAACGTGCGGCAAGGAGACCTGTCTCATGAACAGCAGCTCCTCCTCGCGCTTCACGTACACGATTCCGGAGTCCTCGCTCTGCCGCCTGCGGTTCCATTCGGACATCTCGACCATCCGAAACGCGGACAATTCCCAGGTCTTCCCCGACGTGCCCGATTGGGACCCGGCGGGTTCCTGCGACCTGCAGCAGAACGGGAAGTACGTGTGCCAGGACCAGCTTGGTGGAACGATCGCGCTGGGAACGGCCCACTGCGCCAGCCAGGACACGCTGCCCATCACGCCGTCCGCGGCGGCCTGCACCTACGTTGATTTCGACTGCGACGCCAACACCGGGGCGGGAGGGCGTGAGCATCTCGTCAACTGGGTGGCGGCCGCTCCTTTGCCTTCGCCCTTCTATGCGGGGCAAGACGGGCATGGGGAGGTGTCGGATTACCTGCGCCTGTACCGCACGCGCGACGACTCGACCCGGATTTCGGCGTGGTTCTTCCCGGGCGACCACAAGGTCACCCTCAAATGGAACAACTTCGCCGAGCAGGTTCGGGATGCCCAGAGGGGCAATCTCAAGGAGTTCATCGGCTACCGCGTCTACCGCGCGTCGGGGTGGAGCCGTCCTCTGGGCACGAACGCGCCTTCGCGCGACCTCTGGTCTCTGCTCGGTGAATGGCGGGTCAACCCCAAGGGGACTCCCGCGCGTCCTCTCTCGGAGCTCGTCGACCCGTCGATTCCGATCGTGAACATCAGCCCCACGATCGTCCGCTGGGATCCCAACACGCGAAGCGTGCGGGATTCCGTCAGCCATACCGAGATCGACACGCTCTTCGGGGTCGGACGGTACAGTTACGTGGACACCCATGTGCTGAACGGATTCCCGTACTTCTATTCCATCGTGCCGGTATCGGTCATTCCGGGTGATTCGGCGGCCACCGATGTGCTCTTGCAAGGGAATCCCAGCGCCAACAACGCGCAGGTTGTCTACCCGCGCGGCGATTCGCGCAACGACCAGAAAAACGTGTTCGTGGTGCCCAATCCCTACAAGGGTGGCGCTGAATGGGATCTCGTGCCGCGCGAGGAGGATCCCTCCGGCACGAAGGTCACGTTCATGAACCTGCCGAGGACGAAGGGCACCGTTCACATTTACACGATCGCCGGAGACCTGGTGAAAGACATTCCCTTCGACGGACGTCCGCCGGCGGATATCGTGGTTGGCAAGGACCCCGTGACGGGAGGAAGAGGCTCGGTTCCATGGAACCTGATCTCGAGAAACGGGCAGAAGATCGTGAGCGGCATCTACCTCTACTCTGTCGACACCGAGCTGGGCAAGCAGGTCGGCAGGTTCATCATCATCCGATGAGAACGGCCGGCATGTCCCAACCGTCCAAGGGAGAATCCAGGAGGCGTTCCGTGATGCGTGCGTTGATCGTTGCCGTCTGCATGCTGCTTCCGCTCACGGCGGAAGGCGCGCAGATATTCGAAAAAGTTGGGACCCTCGGCGGCCAGTCTCTGAAGATCGGAGTCGGTGCCCGGGCGGCCGCAATGGGAGACGCCTACGTCGCCATCGCCGACGACGCGACCGCCGTGTACTGGAATCCAGCCGGGATCGCCCGGCTCTCCGGACAGTCCGTGACCATCAATCACACCGCCTGGCCCGCGGACATCCTGTTCGACCAGGCGGCCTACGTATTCAACATCAAGTGGATCCCCGGGATGCTGGGCATCAATGTCCGCGCGCTCACGATGAGCCGCGATCTGGTCCGCACCACCTACCTCCCGGATGGCACGGGCGACACCTTCGACGCGGGCGAGTGGGCGTACGGGATCTCCTACGCGCGATCGCTGACGGACAAGTTCTCGGCGGGCTTCACGGCCAACTACGTCCAGACGGGGCTTGCGGACGTGAAGGGCAAATCCACGACCTTCGACTTCGGAACGCTCTACGATGTGGGTGTCATGCACGCGAAGATCGGCATGTCGATCCAGAACATCGGGAGCGACATGTCGTTCCTGAACGAGAAGGTGAAGATGCCGACCTTCTTCCGCGTCGGCGGATCGCTCAACGTGTTCGAGAGTGGCGAGAGTCGTCTCATCACCTCCGCGGAGTTCACGCACCCGTCGGACAACTCCGAAAAGGTGAACTGGGGAGCGGAATACGCCTTTCACGACTATCTGTTCCTGAGGGGCGGCTACAAGTTCAATTACGACACGGAAGGGTTGACCGCGGGGTTGGGCGTCAAGTTCCCACTCACCCTGAGCAAGGCCTCGGTCGCGCGGTTGGACTACGCGTACCAGGATCTCAAGGTGCTCAGCGCGGCCCACCGTGTCTCGGTAAACGTGAGCTTCTAGGAACGCCACGCCATGAGGCGCCACCCACGTCGCGCGCCTCTTCGGCTCCTGTTCCTCATGGCCTGCGCGTTCGCCGCCTCCACGGCGGACGCCGGCGTCGGTGTTCCGACTCCCGGGGAGCCGGGTGTATCCGTCGGGGACCTGCACTACCACGCGAGCGCCGTCGCCTACCGGCACAACGCGGGCGACGCGCGCGCCGAGTTCTTCATCCGCATCCCCTACCGTGAGATCAAGTTCCTGCCCGTCACCGATCATTACGAAGCGAAGCTCCGGGTGACGGTCGAGCTTCTCGCCAAGGGGGGGCGCCGCGCGGGCTATCAGCAGCGGGAGGCCCAGCTCCAGTCCACCGACGCCGCGGCCACCTCCGATTCGCTTCTGGGCGAGATCTACACCGTGGGCCTCGTCGCGCCGCGCGGGAAATACCGCTTCAAGGTGACCGTCGAGGACATGAACGTGGCGCGCCGCGGCCTCGTCTATCAGATGAAGAACAAGAAGCGGCAGGGCGAGGTGAACGGAAACCTCGACATGTCCGACTGGCTCTTCCAGAACCCGGCGCTGAGCGGCATCGAGTTCGCGTGGAACGTGTCGGACCGGACTCCGGATACCCCCTTCGCGAAGGGGAGCCTGGAGGTGCAGCCGCACCCGAGCGCCTATTACGGCTTCTACAAGGACATGCTGTCCGCCTACTACGAGATCTACGATCTGCCTCCTCCGTCAGAGGGGCGGTCCTACAGGGTTCGGACCATGATCTTCGGGGCCGGCGCGGACACCCTACTCGAGTCCTTCGACTCGCTCCACGTGAACGAGGGCACCGCCTGGCCGCATGCGCTCTATGCGGATGTCGCCGCGCTCTCGGCAGGGCATTATCGCTTGCGCATCGACCTGCTGCAGCCGGACGGCGCCCAGCCGATCGCCTCCAGCCAGTCGGAGTTCGACGTGCTCTGGGACGTGGACTCCTGGCGTTCGGACGCTTCGGATCTCTATGAGGTGGCGGCGCAAACCCTGCTGACCCAGGAACAGGCGTACAACTTCCGCCAGCTGACGCGGGGTGAGAAGGAAGCCAAGCTCGCCGAGGTGTGGCGCGCCATCGATCCCACGCCCGACACCGCGGAGAACGAACTTCGAAGGGACTTCCTGAACCGTGTCGCCTATGCGAACCGGCATTACAGCGTGGTCGACAAGGGGATGTTCAGCGACCGCGGCAGGATCTGGATCCAGTTCGGAGAGCCCGACGAGGTGCAGATCGAGAGGCTGCCCGTATCGGACAAGACCCTGGGCGTCGTGATCGAAGGCCAGATTCCGAAGGACTCGAAGGACCTGCTCAGCAAACCGGATCAGGGGGTGGTCGACACACGGCCATACGAGATCTGGACCTATCACCTTCGCGGACACGAGATGGTCCCCCGGCACCGCATGAACGAGATCAGCGCGGGAATGAAGTTCGTGTTCGTCGACGAACAGGGGTACGGTGAATACACGCTGCGCTATTCGTCCGTGAGCGGGGTCCGGTAAACGCCCCGTACGGCCTCCCTCGGCGATTCCCGTTGACACCACCGCCGCATCCGCACTAACATCCGTGCCCCTAAGTTACCCATCGACATAGGTTTGTCTCGATACGCTGCGGAGGTCCGAGGATGCGGGTCGGCGTGCTTACCGGTGGTGGCGACTGCCCCGGCCTGAACGCGGTCATTCGCGGGGTTGTGCATCGCACCATCAAAACCTACGGCGGATCGGTCGTCGGATTTCGGCACGGATGGAGGGGCGTTCTCCAGTCCGAAGTCGAGGATCTGGATTTGAAGAAGGTGACCGGGATCCTCCCGCGCGGCGGTACGATACTCGGGACCTCCCGCACGAATCCCTATCAGGAGCAGGACGGCGAGTCTCGAATCCGTCAGGAGCTCTCGGGACGGGGGATCGACGTTTTGATCGCGGTGGGCGGAGAGGACACCCTGGGAGTCGCCGCCAAGCTGCATGACGCCGGGATTCACCTGGTGGGCGTCCCCAAGACCATCGACAACGACGTCAACGGCACCGACTACACGTTCGGCTTCGACACGGCGCTCTCGATCGCGACGGAAGCCATCGACCGCCTCCACACCACGGCCGAATCACACGACCGGGTGATCGTGGTCGAGGTGATGGGGCGTCACGCCGGCTGGATCGCGCTCGAGGCCGGTGTGGCCGGCGGCGCGGACATGATCCTGATTCCCGAGGTGCCGGTTTCGATCGACGAAGTCTGCGACGTGGTCCGGCGCCGTCACGACCGTGGCAAGAATTTCAGCATCATCGTGGTGGCCGAGGGCGCCCGGCTGAGCGACGATGCGGGGCCCGTCCATGTCCAGAGCGAGCGCAAGGACGCGTTCGGGCACGAGCGGCTCGGCGGTATCGGAGCCACCCTTGCCGAGCGGATCGAGGCCAAGACCGGGTTCGAGAGCCGCTACAGCGTTCTCGGGCACATCCAGCGCGGAGGCACGCCGACCGCGTTCGACCGCTTTCTCGCGACGCGATTCGGCGTCGCCGCGGTCGATCTGGCGCACCGCGGCGGGTTCGGCCGCATGGTCGCTCTGCGCGGAATGAAGATCGTGGACGTGTCGCTTCGCGAAGCGCTGGGCTCGCTCAAGACGGTGGGCGAGGAGTTCTACGAATTGGCGAAGGTGTTCTCCACGCAAGGGGGGTAGCGCGTGCGTGTCGGAATCAACGGCTTCGGCCGCATCGGACGGTTGGTGCTCCGGGCGGCGCTCAAGCGGAACGAGACGATCGAGTTTGCCGCGGTGAACGATCTCACCGACGCGGCGACCCTCGCGCATCTCCTCACCTACGACTCGGTGCACGGCCCCTGGCCCGAGCGCTTCACGGTGCGGGATGGAAGCTTGTGCGTCGGCAGGCACGCGATCCGCGTGCTCTCCGAGCCGAATCCCGCGAATCTGCCCTGGAAGGATCTCGGAGTGGACGTCGTGCTCGAGTGCACCGGCAGGTTCACCGATCGCGACAAGGCGGCCGTGCACCTGGGGGCCGGAGCCAAGCGGGTCCTGGTCTCCGCGCCCGCGAAAGGGGCGGACGCCACGTTCGTGATGGGCGTGAACGAGAAGATCTACGATCCGGAGAAGCACCACGTGGTCTCGATCGCGTCCTGCACGACGAACTGCCTGGCGCCCGTGCTGTCCGTGCTGGACCGGACGTTCGGTGTCGAGCGTGGACTGATGACGACCATCCACGCCTACACCAGCGACCAGAGGATCCACGACGCGCCGCACAAGGATCTCCGGCGCGCGCGCTCGGCGGCGGTCTCCATGATCCCGACGAGCACCGGGGCCGCGAAGGCGATCGGTCTGGTCATTCCCTCGCTCCAGGGGAAGCTCGACGGAATCGCGATCCGCGTGCCGATCGCGGACGGCTCCATGATCGACGTCACGATGGCCACCGCGAAGCCGGTCACCGTGGTCTCGATCAACGCGGCGATCAAGGAGGCGGCGGAGGGGCCGCTGCGCGGGATCCTCCAGTACACGGAGGACCCCATCGTCTCGCAGGACATCGTGGGGAATCCGCACTCGGCGGTATTCGACTCGCTCTTGACGATGGTCTCGGGTGACCGGATCGCCAAGGTGTTCGCCTGGTACGACAACGAGTGGGGATTCGCGAGCCGCATGGTGGACGCGCTGCTCCTCCTGGGACGCGGGCGCTAGCCGCGATGCCGTTCCGGACCCTTCGCTCGCTCGGGAGCGCGAGGAAGCGCGTCTTCGTTCGGGTGGACTTCAACGTGCCTCTCTCGGCGGACGGGAGAGTATCGGACGACAGCCGCATCGTGGCGTCGCTCCCGACGCTCCGCTACCTGATCGAGAAGGGCGCCCGTCTGGTCGTCGCTTCTCACCTGGGTCGGCCCAAGGGGAAGCGCGATCCAAAGCAGAGCCTCGCTCCGGTGCGCGAGCGGCTCGAGCGCTGCCTGAGAAAGCCCGTGGCCTTCTCCGAGACGACCGTGGGACCCGACGCCGAGCGGCTCGCGGCGGGGCTTCAAGACGGGGAGGTCCTTCTGCTCGAGAACCTGAGATTCGACCCCCGGGAGGAGGCCAACGACCCGGGGTTCAGCGGCGAGCTGGCGCGCCTGGCGGACCTCTACGTGAATGACGCATTCGGCGCGGCGCACCGGGCGCACGCCTCCACCGTGGGGATCACGGCTCGGATCACCGAATGCGTCGCGGGGTTCCTCATGGAGCGCGAGCTTCAAGCCCTCGGGAAACTCCTCGCCGCGCCCGACCGGCCGTTCGTCGCCATCCTTGGGGGCGCCAAGATCTCGGGAAAGATCGACGTGCTTCGGAATCTTCTTCCCCGGGTGGATCGGCTCATCGTGGGTGGCGGCATGATGTTCACGTTCGTGCGGGCGAAAGGGCAGGAGACAGGACGGTCCCTGGTGGAAGAGGACAGGGTGGAGCTCGCCCGGAATCTCCTCTCGGGTCCGGACGCCGCAAGGAAGGTCCTCCTGCCGGGCGATTGCGTGGTGGCTGCCGACCCGAGCGGCGCCGACCCCGGCCGGGCGGTTCCGGCCGATCGGATCCCCGCCGGGCTCATGGGCGTCGATATCGGGCCGCTCTCGATTCGCGCCATGCAGGCCGCGCTCGCGGACGCGCGGACCGTGTTCTGGAACGGACCGATGGGCATCTTCGAGGTGCCGGCATTCGCGGAGGGAACCCTGCAGACCGCGAAGGCCGTGGCGGAGGCCACGGGCCGCGGAGCGTTCACGGTCGTCGGCGGGGGCGACTCGCTCGCAGCGATTCATCAGGCCGGCCTCGAGAACCAGGTCAGCCATCTCTCCACCGGGGGAGGGGCCTCTCTGGAGTTCCTGGAAGGACGTGCGCTTCCGGGAGTGGCCGCCCTGGAATCGACGGCAGGGGCCGCGTCGTGAGCCGGATTCTCGCAGGAAACTGGAAGATGAATCTCTCGCTCGCGGAGGCGCGCGCTCTCCTGCGCGCGATCGGCGATCGCGCGCTTCCTCCGGAATCGCTCACTACCGTCGTTTTTCCCCCGGCGACTGCGCTCGCGACGCTCGCGTCCGAGCGGAGGCCGCCGGATCCGAGGCTCGGCGTCCAGAACTGCCATGCGGAGGCCAAGGGAGCGATCACCGGGGAGATCTCACCCGAGATGGCGCGTGACGCCGGCGCCGAGTTCGCGCTGGTCGGCCATTCCGAGCGCCGAAGGCTCTTCTGCGAGAGCGATCAGATCGTGGGCGCCAAGCTCAAGGGGATCCTCCGCGCGGGGCTCCGGCCCGTGCTCTGCATCGGCGAGACGCTCGCGGAGCGCGAGCGCCGGGAGACCCGCGACGTCTTGAGCCGCCAGCTGGACCGCGCGCTCGACGGCGCGCCCGCCCGCGCGCCGCTCTGGGTGGCGTACGAGCCCGTGTGGGCCATCGGCACGGGCGTGGTCGCGACGGTGGACGAGGTCGCCGAAGCGCACGGCTGGGTCCTGGAGGAGCTGGCTCGCATGGGGCGGGGCAGCGCCGCGGGACATCCGCCGGTCCTCTACGGGGGAAGCGTGGATCCCAAGAACGCCGCCGCCTTGGCTGCGCTCCCCGACGTGGATGGGTTCCTGGTCGGGGGCGCATCGCTCACGGCGGAGTCCTTCCTCACCATCGCGGAGGCTCTGCTCAAGGCCGAGCGGAGGACGACTCCCGTCGATTGACCGGCCCCGAAGCCGCGTGCTAAGCTGACCGTCTCGCAACCCCCAAACGAAGAATGGAGGCGTTTCAGGATGTCTGGATTCGTGATCGCATTCATCACCGCGGTTCACATCGCGGTCTGTATCGGATTGATGGCCTCCATCCTGCTGCAATCGGGCAAGGGCGGCGGGCTTGCCGGTACCTTCGGCGCCGGCTCGAGCCAGACTCTCTTCGGGGGCCGTGGGGCGGCCACGTTTCTCAGCCGGGCCACGACCTTTCTCGCGGTCACGTTCTTCCTCACGTCCCTGACGCTCGGCCTCCAGGCATCCCGGTCCGCCGGGTTGCATCGAAGCCTGATCCAGGAAGACGCGCGCAAGCGGGGACAGCACCGCGAAGGCGCGGGAGCGCCGGCGGGAACAGCTTCCCAAACGCCCACGCCTGGCGGCTCTCAGATGCCGGCAGGCGGACCGGCCCAGCCGACCGCGACCGGCGCTCCGGGTCCCACGCCGGCGGGCGGTGGAACGCATGCGCCGACGACCAGTGGAACGCAAGCGCCCTCGACCAGCGGAAAGTGATCCGATTCAGCCCGGGTGGTGGAACTTGGTAGACACGTACGTTTGAGGGGCGTATGGGTAACCCCGTGCGAGTTCAAATCTCGCCCCGGGCACCATCATGGGTCCTCTTCCTTTTCGGGAGAGGACCCGAAGTTTTGTTTGGAGCCACTGGGGTCCTCTTCCTTGCGGAGGAGGACCCGCAGTAGTTCAGCCGCGGTATTCGCCGCCCGGCCGGTCCGACGTCGGCTCGGCGATGAGCCCCACGAGCCGGATGCAGAAGCGGTCCTCGGCGCGGACTTCGTTCTTCGCGCCACAGTGCTGGCAGCGGACGTACGAGCGGCGCGAGTCGTCTTTCAAATGAAAGATCTGCACCGGACCGAACAGCTTGGCGCAGCGAAGGCACTCCACGGCCGGGTTGCTGACCTGTTCTTCCGTCTCGGGCATCTTGGATTCTCCTCCGAAGACACGCGGCGCGCGGATGGATTCCGGTCGCCTGGTTGGCAGAGGGTGATTGTACGAAGGGCGCGCCCTCGCCGTCCAGCAGAGAGCCGCCCCGGAGCGGATTGTCGGACGGATCGCGGAGGAAGGCGCTCGTCTCAGGCAAGGGGTTACTACTGCGCGATCGTCGGTGAGGCGGATCTTAAGCGAGACCTTGCCGCCGACTTCGAGGACCGTGTCGTGGGCTCGAACCTCTTCTACTCGCTGCAACGTCACGCGGCGTGTCGGCTTCCGGACGCGGCGCTCCGGCCCCTCGATCCGCTCGCGAGGACGGTCGCGGACCACCACCTCCACATCCCGGTCCGGCGTTGAGCCAGGCCCCCATCCTGGTCACCGGAGGAGCCGGATACATCGGCTCGGTGCTCGTGCGCCAGCTCTTGGAGTCGGGCCGGAGCGTGCGCGTTCTGGACCGCATGCTCCACGGCGGGCATGGCCTGGAGGATCTGGCGCACGAGCGGAACCTCAGCGTGATGATGCGAGACCTCCGCGACCCCCGCGTGCACGAGGAGGCGCTCGAGGGAATCGACACCGTGATCCATCTCGCGGCCATCGTCGGCGACAAAGCGTGCGCCATGGACGAGGATCTCGCGGTCCAGACGAACTGGAACGCCACGGTGGTGCTCGCGAGGCGCGCCCTCTCGGTCGGGGTGAGGCGGTTCGTGTTCGCGTCCACGTGCAGCGTCTACGGCGAGGGGCGCGACGAGATCTTGGACGAGGATTCGCCCACCAAACCGCCCTCGCTCTTCGCCGAGACGCGCTGGCACGCCGAGCAGGGGATCCTCGAGCTGGATCGCGATGCGGGGTTTCAGCCGGTGATCCTCCGCTTTGGAACCGTGTACGGACTCTCGCCCCGCATGCGATTCGATCTCGCAGTGAATTTTCTCGCGCAACAGGCCGTTCGGGAAGGACGGGTCTCGATTTTCGGAGGCTCCCAGTGGCGCCCCTTCGTTCACGTGGTGGACATTGCCCGGGGAATCGTCATGGCCTTGGACGGTCCGCTGCCGCGCGGCACGCTTCCGATCCTGAACCTCGGTGACAACCTCGAGAATTACCAGCTCCGGGATCTCAAGGAGGAGCTCGAGAAACATGTTCCGGGAGTGCGCGTCGCGATCCAGCCGGAGAAGAAAGATCACAGGACCTACCGAGTCCGCTTCGACAGGATCGAGCGGGAGTGGGGCTTTCGCGCCACGCGCCGGGTGGGGGACGGTATCGAAGAGGTTGCCCGCGCCGTGCGATCCGGGGTGATCCCGGATCCGCGCGAGCGCCGTTACTACAACGCCTGACGGGGGAATGTGGTTGCGGGCGGCACGCTTCATCCGGTAGCGTGAATGGCAGCGTCCGTCGGTCGGGCGGATCGCGACCCAACCCGAAAGGATTCGATGCCGCGGCTTGAAATGACGGTCCCGGAATTACGGGAGCGCGCGCTCTTCGTGCGCCGCGACATCGTGGCGCTCCTCGCCCGTTCGCAGTCGGGGCATAGCGGCGGCCCGCTATCCTCGGCCGATTTCGGAACGGCGCTCTTCTTCCACGAGATGAACGTGAATCCCCGCAAGCTCGACGATCCCGCGCGCGACATGTGGCATTTCTCGATCGGCCACGTCACGCCCGTGATCTACTCTCTGATGGGCGAACGCGGCTACTTCCCCCTCGTGGATCTCCTTGGATTCCGGCAGTTTCACGGACACCTTCAGGGGCATCCCAGCAAGCACGACACCCCGGGGATCGAGGTTTCCTCCGGCTCCCTGGGGCAGGGGCTCTCGGTCGCTTGCGGCATGGCCCTCGGCTCCCGGATGGATGGCATCGATCGCCGCATCTACTGCGTCATGGGAGACGGCGAGCAGCAGGAAGGACAGGTCTGGGAGGCCGCGATGTTCGCGGCGCACTACAAGCTCGACAATCTCTGCGCCGTGATCGACTACAACCGGAAGCAGATCGACGGAGACGTGCAGGACGTCATGGGCATCGCACCGCTCGCGGACAAGTGGCGCAGCTTCAACTGGAACGTGATCGACGCGGACGGCCACGACATCGCCGCGATTCTCGCGGCATTCGAGGGAGCGCGGGCGACCAAGGGAAAGCCCTCGGTCGTTCTCGCGCACACCGTGATGGGGAAGGGCGTCTCCTACATGGAGGACGACTACAAGTGGCACGGAATCCCGCCGAGCCGCGAGCAGGCGGATCAAGCGCTGCGCGAGCTGGGCACCAGCCTCCAGGAATGGACGGCCCGCCTCGAGGGTCACACAGCCCCGGAAGTCGCGCCCTCGGGAGCGCAGTCGGGAGCGCAGTCGGGAGCGCGGTCGTGAGCGGCGCGACCCCGGCCGTGCCTCAGGCTAAGGCGGCGCCCCCGACGCTGGCGAAGCCCGAGATGAAGCGCACGCGCGAGGGCTTCGGGCACGGACTCCTCGATCTGGGGCAGAAGCGTCCGGAGGTCGTGGTGCTGGTGGGGGATCTCTCCGGCTCGACCAATGTCTCCTTCTTCGCGGAGCAATTCCCGGACCGCTTCATCCAGGTGGGCGTGGCGGAGCAGAACATGATGTGCGTGGCGGCGGGTCTGGCCGCGACAGGGAAGATACCGTTCCTCGCGACCTACGGCGCGTTCGCGTCCTGCCGCAGCGCGGACCAGATGCGGGTGACGGTCGCGTATACCGACCTTCCCGTGAAGATCGGGGGCGCTCACGGCGGGATCAGCGTGGGCCCGGACGGGGCGACGCATCAGGCGATGGAGGAGATCGCCATCGTCCGCTCGATTCCCAATATGAAGATGATCGTGCCGTGCGACTACTGGGAAACCCGCAAGGCCACCGTCGCCGCCGCCGACGATCCGCATCCCAATTACATCCGTTTCGGACGCGAGCCGGTGCCCGTGGTGACGACGGCGGACACGCCCTTCACCATCGGCAAGGCGAATCTCCTGCGCGAGGGAAAGGATCTCGCCATCATCGCGTGCGGCGTCATGGTCTACGAGGCAATGGTGGCCGCCCAGGAGCTGGAGTCGCGGGGCATCCGCGCCCGCGTGCTGAACATGCATACCCTCAAGCCGCTCGACGTCGAGGCGATCGCCCGAGCGGCCCGCGAATGCGGCGCGATCGTGACGGCGGAGGAGCACCAGGTGAACGGGGGCCTGGGCGGCGCGGTGGCCGAGGCGGTCGTCCAGTCGTATCCCGTCCCGATGGAGCTGGTGGCCGTGCACGACCGCTTCGGCCGGTCCGGAAAGCAGGAAGAGCTGATGGTGGCGTTCGGCATCAAGGCGCCGGACGTGGTGCGCGCGGCGGAGCGGGCGATCGCACGCAAACGCGCGCGCTGATGCGCCGGATCGCCCCGCGATTCCTCTTCGCGGCCGCGACGATTCTCGCCTTCGGACCTGCGGGCGCCGATCCTTCTCCCTCGCCCCCCGCGGCCCCGGGCGCCTCCACGGCCCCCGTGCCACCGCAGCCGTCCGTGACCCCCGTGGCTCCGAGCCCCTCCGCCCCCGCCGCCTTCGCGATCGTCGCCGTCGATTCCGCGCGCCGTGAGTGGGGGGTTGCCGCGGTCTCGCGCTGGATCGCCGTGGGTGCGCGCTCCGTGGAGGCGCGCGCCGGGTCGGGAGCGTGGTTGGCGCTCGAGCTTCCGGATCGGCGCCTTGCGGCGCTCCTCCTCGACCGCATGCAGGCGGGAGGCGGGGCGCGCGTGGCACTCGACAGCGTTCTGGCGCGGGATGCTCGCAGGAATGAGCGGCAGATCGCGCTGGTTGATCGCGCGGGCGGCACGGCCGCGTTCACGGGATTCCGATGCCCGCCCTGGGCGGGCGAGCGTTTCGGGCCAGGTTACGTCTGCCAGGGAGTCGGGCTGCGCGACGGACAGGCGCTCCTCGCGATGGGGCGGGCCTTCGAGGGTGCGAAGGGGTCTCTGGCGGAGCGGCTGCTCACCGCGGTCGCGTCGGCGGAGTTCGTGGCCCCCGTGCGCGAGAAGGTGGAGTCCGCCGCGATCCTTGTGGCGCGGGAAGGCGGCGGCCCGGACGGCTGGTCGGACCGCCTCGTGGATCTGCGCGTCGACATGTCCCAGGACGCGGTCCAGGAGTTGACCAACGTGTACGCCGCGCATGCGGCGACCTTCCTGCCCGCCGCCTACGCGCGATTCGGGGACGACGCGAAGCGCCGCGGAGACTCGATTTCCGCGGAGCGCGAGTACGCGCGCGCCGAGGCCGGATTTCGCGCCGCGGTCTCGAAGCATCCGCAAGACTCCGACGCGCTGAACGAGCTGGCGTGGTTCCTCGCGACCCACGACCGCGATCTCGCGGGAGCCGTGCAGCTGGCGAAGACGGCGGTGTCCCGCCGGCCGCGCGACTCCATCCTCTACGACACGCTCGCGGAGGCTGAATATCGGTCCGGCTCGCTGTTGCGCGCGATCGAGGCGATGGAACGCGCCGTCCGGTACTCGGGGGGCGACGGGCGTTACGCGGAGCGTCTGGAGCGGTGGGAGCGCGAACGCTCCGCCCTGGAACGAAAGGGAGCCGCGAAACCCTAGCCGGTGAAGGCTCCGGGCTCGGGGCGCGCGCTTCGCACCAGCGCCTCCAGCGTGCGGAATCCGAGCGGCTCGGTGGAGCGGAACGGCTCTCCGTAGAGAACGCCGATCTGGCTTCCGAAGTGGCGGGCCCGGGCCTCGATGCGCGCGAGGAACTCGGGATCGTTGAGCGGGGTGGGACGCGACGAAGCACCCCGGCTCACCTGGGTCCCGTGCGCCAGGATCGCCTTCCGCTTTTCCTCCCAGCACGGCGTGATATCCATGACGAAGGTCGCCTGGAACCCGACGCGCGACGCGAAGTGATAGCGACCCTCCGCGCGATGCGGCGCGCCCCCTCCGTCCGGATCGAACTGACGGAGTCCGGCCAGGTACCACGCGCGGTCCACGATGCGCGAGGCCTCCACGTGATCGGGATGGCGATCCACGGGCGCGTGCGTGAGGAGGATGGCGGGCCGCAAGGCGCGCAGGATCCGCACCACGCGGCGCGTCTGCTCCGGATCCAGCGGGTCAATTCCTCCATCGGGGAGCCCGGCATTTCGCCGGATGCCGACTCCCAGGAGCCGCGCGGCCTCGGAGGCTTCGGCTGCCCTCTCGTCCACGGTGCCGTTGGTCGAGAGCTCTCCCCGGGTGAGATCGAGAATCCCGACCGCGTATCCTTGCTTCGTGGCTCCGGCCAGCGTTCCGCCGCAGCTGATCTCCACGTCGTCCGGGTGCGCGCCGATGGCCAGGATCTGAAGCGGGGGAGCCGGGGGCGCGGTCATGCGCGGTCAGCGGCGGTACGCGGGCTCGTGGTCGAAGCGGTGCTGCGTCTCGATGGTGCGTATGGTCCCGCTCTGGACGCGCATCACCATGGAGTGCGTGTCGGCGCCGTCGGCGTGAAAGTGCACGCCTGGAAGCAGGTCGCCATCCGTGACTCCCGTCGTCGCGAAGACGATCCCGTCGCCCCGGGCGAGGTCGCTCTCGCGGTAGACTCTCGCGTGGTCCTCGATGCCCATCTTCTTCGCGCGCTCGCGCTCCTCGTCGCTCCGGAAGAGAAGCCTGCCCTGGATCGCGCCGCCCAGACATCGCAGCGCCGCCGCCGCCAGAACCCCCTCGGGGGCGCCTCCGATTCCGAGCAGGACATCGACGCCCGTCGAATCGATCGCCGTGGCGATCGCCGCAGCCACGTCGCCGTCCGGGATGAGATGGATACGGGCGCCCGTGCGGCGGATGCGCTGGATCAAGGCCTCGTGACGCGGCCGGTCCAGCACCACCACCGTGAGGTCTTCCAGCTCGTAACCCTTGGCGTCCGCGACCGCCTTCAGATTTTCCTCGACGGGGCGGTTGAGATCGATCGCCGAAGCGGCCTTCGGCCCCACGGCGATCTTCTCCATGTAGGTATCCGGGGCATGGAGGAGACTGCCGCGCTCGGCGAGCGCGATCACGGAGAGTGCATTGGGGCGCCCGTACGCGACCGAGTTCGTGCACTCGAGCGGATCGAGCGCGATATCGACCTCGGGGCCTTTTCCCGAGCCCACGGCTTCGCCGATGTAGAGCATCGGGGCCTCGTCGCGCTCTCCCTCGCCGATGACGACCGTCCCCTGGATGTCCACGATGTCGAAGACCCGGCGCATTGCGGTGACTGCTGCCTGATCGGCGGCGTTCTTGTCGCCGCGTCCCATCCAGCGGGCGCAGGCCAGGGCGGCCGCCTCCGTGACGCGCACCAGCTCGAGGCCTAGATTCCGGTCCATCGTGCGGTCAGCGGCTTGGCGGCTCGCCGAACGCGCTGGCGTCGATCTCTTCCCAGTCGTTGAGCGGGTCGGACCAGCGGTAGAGGCGGATGCGGCTGGAGGTCTCGCTGTCGGAGTAGACGTACTCGACGTGGGATCCGCCGCCGGCTCGGTTCGAGTAGTGAAGCTTCTTGTCCACGACCAAGGGGCGCGTGGTGCGCGCGAGCTTCATGCGCCCCATGGGACCGCGCCAGGCCACCGACTCGACGACGGCGTGCGTTTCCTCATCCTCGATCTCATCGAACTCGAGGTCCCCGAATTGCCGGTCGAGGCGGCGCAGGACTTCTTCCCAGCGCTGGTCGTTCATGCGTCTCCCATCGGTCGGTTGACTTGTGTTCGAAGCCGCATATAGTAGCACACCCTGTGCCTCGCACAACCGCCCCCGGCTCCGGGGGCTCCTTCAGCGGCAGGTCCGCGATCGTCGTTGGCGGCTCGAGCGGCCTGGGCCGCGCGGTGTCCCTGGCTCTGGCGCGCGAGGGCGCGCGTGTCCTGGCCACGGGCCGGGATCTGGGCGCCCTCGCAGAGCTTCGCGCGATCGCCCGCGCCCGCGGGACGTCGCTCGCCACGCTCCGCTCCAACGCCGAGAGCCAGCGCCAGCTCCACGCGGCGTTCGTTCGCGCCTCGGCGGTGGTCGGCGGGCCGGACCTTCTCGTTCACGCGGTGGGGGACTACTGGGAAGGGCCCGTGAGCCGGCTCACGGGAGAGCGATGGGAATCGCTCGCGCGCTCCAACGTGACGAGCGCCATCCGCGCCATCCAGGAAGCGCTCCCGGGCATGCGCCGCAGGCGGTACGGCCGTATCCTTCTCTTTGGCGTCGCGGGAGGGGACGTGCCCCGGGCGGCGCCCCGCGCCCATGCGTACCGCGCCGCGAAAGTGGCCCTTCTCACACTGGCTCGGAGCGTCGCGCAGGAAGAGGCCGCGAATGGGATCACGGTGAACATGATCCTTCCCGGAGTGATCCGGACCGGAATACCCGCGAAGAGGGCGGAGGTCCTGGCGAAGCGCATTCCCGCGCGACGCCTGGGGACGCCCCAGGAGGTCGCCCGCGCCGCGCTGTTTCTCCTCGCGGACGAATCGGGCTACATCACGGGAACCGCCCTCACCCTCTCCGGCGGATACCTCCTCTAGCCAACCTCGTTGACACTCGATTTCAAGGTGTTAGGCTCCTCGGTAATCGATCTCCCGCCCTGACCAAAGCTGAGGAACCCATTGCGTGCATCCACGCCCAAGGCCTGGGTGCTCCGGAGCCCCGCAGCACCGGAGCGCGCCCAGGAGCTTGCCGTACAACTCGGTATTTCCCACACATTTGCGTCCCTCCTGGCCAACCGCGGCTTTCGCTCCTCCTCCGACGTCGAGGATTTTCTGGAGCCGAGCCTGGACCGTCTTCTCGACGCGTTCACCATGCGGGACATGGACCGGGCCACGGCGAGGATCTGGAAGGCCATCGACGAGCACGAAGCAATCCTGGTCTACGGGGATTACGACGTCGACGGAATCACGGCCACCACGCTCCTGACCGCCGCCCTGGCGAAGCTCGGGGCCAAGGTCTCCTACTTCATACCCGACCGGATCCGGGACGGCTATGGATTCTCGGTTCGCGGAGTCGACGTCGCCAAGAAGAGGCGGATCCGGCTCGTCGTCACGGCGGATTGCGGCATCACCGCGACGAACGAGGTCCGGCTCGCCAAGCAGCACGGCATCGACGTGATCGTCACCGACCATCACGAGCCGCTCGGCGTTCTGCCCGACGCGGACGCGGTCCTGAACCCCAAGCGGCGGGACTGTCCGTACGAATTCAAGGAGCTGGCCGGCGTTGGCGTGGTGCTGAAGCTCGTGCAGGGTCTGGCGCAATACCGGCCGGGCTCCTTGCCCGCGGATTTCGTCAACGAGCATCTGGACCTGGTCGCGCTCGGAACCATCGCGGACGTCGTCCCGCTTCGCGGGGAGAACCGGATCTTCGCCAAACTTGGCCTCGACCGGATCTGCCACTCGACCAAGCCGGGGATCACCGCGCTCAAGGAGGTCGCGGGGCTCCGTGCCAAGCGCGTCGAGAGCGGCCACGTAGCCTACATTCTCGCGCCGCGCATCAATGCGGCGGGCAGGCTCGGAAACGCCGAGAGCGGCGTGCGGCTGCTGCTCGCGACGGAGCCCAACGAGGCCATGACCATCGCGGAGAGCCTCGAGGAAGACAACACTATGCGGAAGAAGATCGACGAGACCACGCTCGAGGAAGCGCTGGAGCAGCTCCATGCCCTGGGTCCGGATCTTCCTCCCGCGATCGTGCTCTGGTCCGACCGCTGGCATCCCGGCGTGCTGGGGATCGTGGCCTCGCGGCTGACGGAGCGCTACCACCGGCCGACCATCCTCATCGCGGCCGACGAGGACGAGGGCAAGGGCTCCGGACGGAGCATTCCCGGGTTCGACGTGTGCCAGGCCTTGCAAGAGTGCCGCGAGCACCTGATCGGGTTCGGGGGGCACAGCTACGCGGCGGGCCTCACCATCCGCGCCGAGCGGCTCCACGCCTTCCGCGAGCAGCTCTGCGGCGTGGTCGCCCGGAGCCTCACCGCCGATGACTACATTCCCAAACTCTCCATCGACGGACCGCTGCTCCTCGAGGAATGCAACGAGGCGCTGGTCCACTTTCTGGACCGGCTCTCGCCCTTCGGAATCGGCAACACGGAGCCGCTCTTCGTCGCCGAGAACATTCAGATCGCCGGGTCGCCGATGGTGGTGAGCCGGAATCATCTCAAGCTGAACGTGCGCCAGAACGGCCGCGAGCTCGAGTGCATCGGGTTCGGCATGGGTCATCTCGCGGGCCCGATCCAGAGCGAGCCCGGCAGAGTCTGCATCGCCTTCGTTCCCACCATCAACGTCTGGCAGAACCGCGCGCGGCTCCAGCTCAAGCTGCGCGACGTCCAGATCCGATAACCATGGGCCCGGTCCCCCCCGAAATGCTGGGGCCGCTGCTCCACGTGCTGGAGCGTTCCAAGCCGCGCGCCGATCGGGACCGCCTGGTCGAGGCGTTCGCCTTCGCAGCCAAGGCGCACGGCTCGCAGCTCCGGCTGACCGGAGAGCCCTACGTCACCCATTGCGTCGCCGTCGCGGTCATTCTCGCCGATCTCCTTGGACCTCGCGCCGACGAGAGCATTCTGACGGCCGCGCTCCTCCACGACGTCGTGGAGGACACCGACGTCGACCTGGCCCAGGTAGAGTCCCGCTTCGGCCCCGAGGTCTCCATCCTGGTCGACGGCGTGACCAAGATCGGCGGGCTCCACTTCGACCGTCCGGAATGGGAGCAGGCGGAGAACTTCCGGAAGATGCTCCTCTCCATGGCCAAGGATCTCCGCGTCATCCTCATCAAGCTCGCCGACCGTCTCCACAACATGCGCACGCTTCACTCGCTGGACTTGACCCGGGCCACGCGGATCGCGCGCGAGACGCGCGAGATCTACGCCCCGCTCGCGCACCGTCTGGGCATCGCGCGTTTCAAATGGGAGCTGGAAGACCTGTGCCTGAAGTACCTCGATCCCGACGCCTTCGACGACCTGCGCCGGAGGGTGCAGCTGAAGCGCGAGGAGCGGGAGGGCGTGATCGAGGGAGTGATGGGGCCCTTGGTCGAGCGGCTCAAGGAGCTCGGGATCAAGGCCGAAGTCACCGGCAGGCCCAAGCATCTGGACTCCATTTACCGGAAGATGGAAGCGCAGAACCGCAAGTTCGAGGAGATCTTCGACCTGCTCGGGGTGCGCGTGATCACGCCGGACAAGGTGGATTGCTACCGGGTGCTCGGTTTGATCCACGACCTCTACACGCCGGTCCACGAGCGCTTCAAGGATTACATCGCGACGCCCAAGAGCAACATGTACCAGTCCCTCCACACGACGGTCGTCGTGCCCGGCGGTACCATGGTCGAGTTCCAGATCCGGACTCTGGAGATGCACCAGACGGCGGAGTTGGGGGTCGCGGCGCACTACCGATACAAGGAAGGCGGCGGCGGTCCCGACCCCGAGCTCCTGGCCAAACTGACGCCGGTACTCAAGAGCGCCGATTGGCAGTCCACGAGCGATCCCGACGAGTTCATGGATTTCTTCAAGACGTCGCTCTACCAGGACGAGGTGTTCGTCTTCACGCCGCGCGGGGATCTGCGCCGTCTGCCGAGCGGGGCGACGCCTCTGGACTTCGCCTACCTGGTCCACACCGAGGTGGGGCACCGCTGCGTGGGCGCGAAGGTGAACGGCCGGATCGTGCCGCTGCGCTACGAGCTTCGGAGCGGGGATACGGTGCAGATCGTCACGTCGCCCCTGGGGAAGCCCAACCGCGACTGGCTCAAGCTGGTGAAGAGTCCCAACGCCCGGAGCAAGATCCGCCACTGGCTCAAGTCCTCCGAGCACGCGGACTCGGTCTCGCTCGGAAGGGAGATGCTCGATCGCGAGCTGCGCAGGCGCCGGCTCACGCCTCCTCAAGAAACGCCGCTCGATCAGCTCGCGCAGGCGCTCGGCTACGGGGACGTGGATCAGCTCATGGGCGCTCTGGGACGGGGCAGCGTGTCCATCTCGCAGGTGATCCAGCGCTGGTTTCCTCAGGGCGTGGGCCCCGTTCAGCGAATCAAGGAGGCGTCGCTCGACACGATCCGGGCGATCACGCGGAGGCCGGGCCGCGGTGTGCGGATCCAGGGCGTGGACAACCTCATGATCAACTACGCCAAGTGCTGCCAGCCCGTTCCAGGCGACGCCGTCGTGGGGATCGTGACGAGGGGACGGGGGGTGACGGTGCACCGCACGGACTGCCCGAACACCTTCGAGGACCGGGTCGAGACGGAGCGCCGGCTGATGGTGGACTGGGACGCGACGGCCGAGGACTCGTTCGTGGTGAAGCTCTCGATCTACGGCGTGGACCGGAAGAGCCTCCTCGCCGACATCGCCAAGGCGATCTCGACCACCAACACGAACATCCGAACCGCGGGGATCAAGGCGCGGGACCGGAATGCTCAGGGCGCGTTCGTGGTCGAGGTGCGGGATCTCAGCCATCTGAGGGTCGTGATGCGCGCCATGCAGCGCGTGGAAGGCGTGGAGGCCGTGGAGCGTGAGGAGATCTTCGGGAAGCCGCCGCGTGCGGGGGAGTCGGACGCCGCGTCGTGAGAGCGCTCGTGCAGCGGGTGAGCCGAGCCGCGGTCCGCGTTGAAGGAGCGGAGATCGCCCGCATCGATTCCGGACTCCTGATTCTTCTCGGTGTCGCGGGCGGAGACCTGGCGGGGATCGAGGAACGGCTCGCGGTCCGTTGCGCGGAGTTTCGAATCTTCGAGGACGAAGGGGGTAGAATGAACCGGTCGGTGCGGGAGATCGGAGGTGCCGCGCTCGTCGTCCCGCAATTCACGCTGGTCGCCGACACGGCGCGCGGCCGGCGCCCGAGTTTCGATCCGGCGGCGCCCCCCGAGCGGGCCGAGCGCGCGTTCCAGGCGTTCTGCGAGGCGCTCGCCGCGGCCGGGGTTCCGACCTCGCGGGGTGAGTTCGGCGCGTCCATGGAAGTCGAGCTGGTCAACATAGGGCCGGCGACGTTTCTTCTCGAGGGCATCTCCGGAGCCTGAATCGAGACATGCAGACCAATCTCCTGAATCCCTTTGGTCCTCTCATCGTGCTGGCTTCCCGGTCGGAGCGCAGGCGCGAGCTTCTCACCCTGGTGGGCGCCCATTTCGACTGTTTCCCGGTGGACGTGGATGAATCGCCGCTGCCCGGAGAGCGCGCCGAGGCGCACGTGCTTCGCCTGGCAGAGACGAAAGCGCGCGCGGCCCTCGATCGTGGCTCCGCGCACGGCTATCCGGACCTGGCCGTGCTCCTGGGCGCTGACACCGTGGTCACGATCGATCGCGAGATCCTGGGCAAGCCGGGCGGCGCCACGGCTGCCGTCTCGATGCTGCGCCGTCTGTCCGGACGCGTGCACGAGGTGTGGACGGGCCTCTCGCTGGTCCATTCCGGAGACGGGCGCGGCGTGACCCAGGCGGTGCGCAGCATCGTGAAGTTCGCCCCCCTGGACCCTGACGAGATCGATCGATACGTGGCGACCGGGGAGCCCCTGGACAAGGCGGGGGGATATGCCGTGCAGGGACGCGGCGCGCTCTACGTCGAGGCGATCGAGGGCTCGTATTCGAACGTGGTGGGCCTTCCCCTTTCCCATCTGAAACACGCTCTGAAGCTCCTGCTCGAGGTCCCGGCGCGGCGGGAAGGCTGACAGCGAGACTAACCGTGTGCGGCGCAAGAAGTTCGCAACGTCGCCGTTGACAAGAACCCCCCAGTGCCGGTAATCTCCAGCGTTTACACCATCCGTCACAAGGAGGTCTGGTTCATGGGCACGTACAACGTACGCGCCTCGGAAATCGTTCAAGACTGGTACGTCGTCGATGCCGAGGGACAGATCCTGGGCCGTCTCGCGAGCGAGATCGCGAGTGTGCTCAAGGGAAAGCGCAAGCCGAACTATTCCACGCATCTGGATGTCGGGGACCACGTGGTCGTGGTCAACGCGGAGAAGATTCGTGTGACCGGGCGGAAGCGTGACGAGAAGATCTACTTCAGACATTCGCTGTATCCGGGCGGCCACAAGCTCACCCGGTTTCGCGACGTTCAGGCCGACAAGCCGGACGAGATCATCCGTCTCGCGGTGAAGGGGATGCTCCCCAAGAACAAGCTGGGGCGCGCCATGATCAAGAAGCTCAAGATCTACGCCGGACCGGAGCATCCGCACGTGGCGCAGGCGCCGCGGCCGCTGCCTCTGCCCGGCTCCAAATCGGAGGCGAGGGCAAGCGCATGAGCGATTTCCTAGGGACAGGCCGCCGGAAGACCTCGATCGCGCGGGTCCGCCTGGCGCAGGGCACGGGCAAGCGCACGGTCAACGGCAGAGACCTTGATCAGTATTTCTCGCGTCTGGCGCTCAGCCGGATCGCGTTGCAGCCCCTCGTGTCCAGCAACAACACGGACAAGTACGACCTCATCGCCAACGTTCGCGGAGGCGGATCGACCGGTCAGGCCGGGGCGATCTGCCTGGGAATCGCGCGCGCGCTGCTTCGGATCGATCCCGCGCTGCGCGGGCCCTTCGGCAAGGAAGGGCTCCTCACGCGCGATTCGCGGATGAAGGAGCGAAAGAAGTACGGGCAGGCCGCGGCCCGCAAGCGGTTCCAGTTCTCGAAGCGGTAAGACGGACGCGGGCGCCCTCGGGCGCGCGCCATCACACACGCTCCTGAGCGCACGACCGGTCTCCCCATGCGGGAGTCTTGCGTAGAGAAGGAGCGGAGGCTGAAGACCGGAGGAACCATTGGCTGAAATCGGAATGAAGGAGCTTCTCGAAGCGGGCGTCCACTTCGGGCACCAGACCCGCAGGTGGAACCCCAAGATGAAGAAATTCATCTTCATCGAACGCAACGGCATCTACATCATCGATCTTCAAAAGACGCTCAAGGCCATCGCGGACGCGCGCACCATGCTCGAAGGGGTGGGACGCCGGAACGGGACGGTCCTCTTCGTCGGAACGAAGAAGCAGGCGAAAGACGCGATCCGTGACGAGGCCGAGCGGTGCGGCATGCCGTACGTCAACGAGCGCTGGCTCGGGGGCATGCTGACCAACTTCAAGACCATCAAGTCGAACATCCGCCGCTTCAAGGATATCGAGAAGATGGACGCGGACGGGACGCTCGAGAAACTCTCCAAGAAAGAGCAATCCCAGATCGACAAGGAGCGCACCCGGCTCGCGAAGATCTTCACCGGCATCAAAGAGATGAACCAGCTCCCCGCCGCCATTTTCGTGATCGACACCAAGAAAGAGCGCATCGCGGTCTCCGAGACCAATCGGCTGGGGATCCCCGTGGTCGGAGTGGTCGACACGAATTGCGATCCGGAGGTCGTGAATTATCCGCTTCCGGGGAACGACGACGCGATCCGGTCGATCCGCCTCTTCGCCCGCTTCGTGAGCGACACGCTCATGGGCGCCCGCCAGGAGGCCCAGGAGGGGGCCGACGTCGCTCCGCCGCCGGAGCGCGAGGTCGCAGCGCCTTCGCTTCCCGACGTGGTCGCGAGCGCTTGATCCCTCCCGCTTCACCGATATCGACACCACCGATCTCATGTTAGGAAGGAGCACCCGATGACGATCACGGCCTCGCTCGTGAAGGATCTACGCGAGCGGACGGGCGTGGGCATGATGGAATGCAAGAAAGCCCTCGCCGAATCCGATGGAGACATCGAAAAGGCGATTGAGGTGCTGCGTAAGCAGGGCCTCGCGCGCGCCTCGGAGAAATCCGGCCGCGCGGCCAAGCAAGGGCTCGTCTATTCCTATATCCACCCCGGCGACCAGCTGGGCGTGCTGCTCGAGATCGACTGCGAGACGGATTTCGTGGCGCGGACGGACGATTTCCGCGAGCTGGCGAAGCACGTGGCGATGCAGATCGCGGCCACCGGCGCGCGCGCCGTGGATCGCGCGAGCGTGGACCCCGCGCTGATCGAACGCGAGCGCGCGATCCTGCTCGAGCAGGCGCGGAGCACCGGGAAGCCGGAGGCGATCCTCACCAAGATCGTCGAGGGCAAGATCGACAAGTACTATGAGGAGATTTGCCTCATGGAGCAGCCGACCATCCGCGACCCGGACCGGCGCGTGAAGGACCTCGTGGACCAGGCGGTCTCGAAACTGGGAGAGAACATCGTGGTGCGTCGGTTCGTCAAGTTCCGAATCGGAGAGAACTGACACCGTGACGCCCGCCCGACGAGTGCTCCTCAAGCTGAGCGGTGAGGTGCTGGCCGGCGCCGCGGGGCATGGCATCGACGCCGCGGCCCTGTCGCGGCTGGCGGGCGAGATCCAGGAAGGCATCAAAGGCGGTGCCGAGCTGGGCATCGTGATCGGCGGCGGGAACATCATCCGCGGCACGGCCGCCACGGCCGACGGTGTGGACCGCGCCGCGGCCGATTCGATGGGAATGCTGGCGACGGTGATCAACGCGATCGCATTACAAGATTCACTCGAGCGCCAGGGACTCAGCACGCGCGTGCTGAGCGCGATCGAAATGCGGGCCTTGGCCGAGCCCTACATCCGCCGCCGCGCCGTGCGTCACCTCGAGAAGGGGCGGGTGGTCATCCTCGCGGCGGGAACGGGCCATCCCTACTTCACGACCGACACCGCGGCGGTGCTCCGCGCGGTGGAGATCGGCGCGGACGTGCTGCTCAAGGCAACCAAGGTGGACGGGGTGTTCTCCGAGGATCCGGTGCGGAATCCGGCGGCCGTGAGATACGATTCGGTGAGCTATCCGGAAGCCATCGACCGCCGGCTGCAAGTCATGGACATGACCGCGTTCACGATGGGCATGGACAACCGGCTTCCGATCGTTGTGTTCAACGTCACCGTTCCGGGAAACCTGGCGCGGGCGCTGCGCGGCGAGCCCGTGGGAACCCGAGTTCTCGTGGAGGTCTAGGATGGACCCGAGGGTCAAGAGCGCCGAAGACCGAATGAAGAAGGCGATCGACACGATCCGCCATGAAGTGGCGAGCATCCGGACGAACAAGGCGACCACCTCGCTCCTCGACGGGATCAAGGTCGAGTACTACGGAAATCCCGTTCCGCTGCAGCAGGTGGCCAGCGTGAGCGTGCCCGAGCCCCGGATGCTCACGATCCAGCCCTGGGAGCGCTCGGTGCTTCCCGAGATCGTGAAGGCGATCCAGCGCTCGGATCTGGGCCTGAACCCCACGGACGACGGCTCCGTGGTGCGCCTCGTGCTGCCCACGCTCACGGAGGAGCGCCGCAAGGACCTGGTCAAGCACCTGGGGAAGATCATCGAGGACGGGCGCGTCCGCGTCAGGACCGTCCGGCGCGAGTCCAACGACGAACTGAAAAAGCTGGAAAGGGAGCACAAAATCTCCGAAGATGACTCCAAGAAGGCCCAGGCCGAGATCCAGAAGCTGACAGACCGGCACATCGCGTCTCTGGATGAACTGTTCGGGAAAAAACAGGCCGAAGTCATGGAGGTCTAACCCCTGGATCCTCGCCGCGCCGGGCTCGACCGGCTACCGGACGCCGCGGGAAGCAGTTCGATCGTGATCGGGCTTACGGACCTCGCGTCCCAAGGCCCTTTTTCTTTGGCGCGCGGCCGCTCCCGATGACCATCGTGAAATCCGTTCCGACGAAATCCGCGCCGACGCTCGAGCAGATTCTGAAGCGTCCCATACCCTCCCACATCGCGATCATCATGGATGGGAACGGGCGATGGGCCGAGCGACGCGGGCTCCCTCGTCTCATGGGCCATCGGGCGGGTCGCCGCGCGGTGCGCGAGGTGGTCGAGGGCGCGGTCGAGTTGGGCATCCGCGTGCTGACGCTCTACACCTTCTCGCTCGAGAACTGGGACCGCGGAGCGCGCGAGGTGAGCGGTCTGATGCGCATTCTGGAACAGGTGCTGCGCGAGGAGCGCGCGGAGCTCAAGAAGAACAACGTCCGGCTGCGCACGATCGGGCGCGTGGATCTCCTGCCGGAGAAGAGCCGCCGGATCCTGGAGGACACGCGCGAGTACCTCGCGGGAAACGACGGCATGATCCTCGTGCTCGCCCTCTCCTACGGGGGGCGCGCCGAGATCGTGGACGCGGTGCGCCGGATCCTCGAGGAGGCCCGCGTGAGCGGTGATTTGCCGTCCCGCGTGGACGAGGACCTCATCACGCGGATGCTCGACACCGATGGGCTCCCCGATCCGGATCTCCTGATCCGGACCAGCGGGGAGCTGCGGGTCTCGAACTTCCTCCTCTGGCAGCTCGCCTACGCCGAGTTCTGGGTCACCGACGTCCTGTGGCCGGATTTCAGGCGCAAACACCTCTACCAGGCCGTGTATGACTTCCAGCGACGAAGCCGCCGCTTTGGCCGAACGCGCTGACGCGCCGGGCGCGGTGAGCGCGCTCACGCCCGCGCCCGTGCGAGATCCGTCGCTCGCGCTACGGGTCCTGAGCGCGGTCGTGTTCCTGCCGCTGCTCGTGCTCATGGCCTGGACGGGCGGACTCGTGTTCCTGGGGTTCACGATGCTCTTCGTCGGACTCGCGCTCCGCGAGTTCTATCTCATGATGGCCTCGAAGGGGCTCACGCCCCACTGGAAATCCGGTTTCCTCGCCGCGCTTCTCTTCCCGGTCGGGTTCTACGCCCGCCTTCGCACGCATCGCACCGAGGAATGGCACCTGGCAGGTCTCCTGACGGTGCTCCTCGTCGCCATGCTCCTCGCGGGGCTCAGACGCGGCGCCAGCAAGCAGACGCTCGTGAACGCAGCCACCACGCTCCTGGGGGTTCTCTACATCGGATGGCTGGGAGCGCACGTCGTCGCGTTGCGCGAGCTTCCGGCGATCCTGGGAATTCCGTACGCACGGGGGATGGCCTTCGCGCTCCTGCCGTTCTTCCTGGCATGGACCTGCGACACCGCCGCCTATCTCGTCGGACGCGCCTGGGGACGGCATCAGCTCGCCCCTCGCGTGAGTCCGCAGAAGTCGGTCGAGGGCGCCGTGGGCGGACTCCTCGCGTCGATCGCGGCGGGGGCCCTGGCGCGCGTTTGGTTCGCGCCTTTTCTCTCCTGGGGCGCCGCCCTCGGGCTGGGGGCGCTGGTCGGCGTGTTCGCGCAGCTGGGAGATCTGGTCGAGTCGCTCCTCAAGCGGGACGCGGACACCAAGGAATCCTCGAGCCTGATCCCGGGACACGGAGGCGTGCTCGACCGCTTCGACAGCCTCCTCTTCGCCGCGCCGCTGGTGTATTACTTCCTGGTGTGGGAGGTATTCGGACGATGACGAACGTCGCGCTCCTCGGAGCCACCGGCTCGATCGGATCGGCCGCCCTGGATCTGGCGCGCGCCTATCCGAAGCAGATCCGGCTCGTCTCGCTCGCGGCGCGCGCCAACGACACGGCGCTGATCCGGGCCGCCGAGGAATTCGGCGTGCGCCGGATCGCCCTCGTGGATCCCGAGGCCGCGCGCCGGGCGAACGCCTCTTCGTGGCGCGGCGAGGTGCTGGACGGGGAAGCATCCCTCGCGGCGCTCGCTGCCGCGGACGGCGTGGACGTGGTCGTGAACGCGGTGGTCGGAGGGATCGGCCTCTCGGCCACGGTCGCGGCGCTTGCCAGGGGCAAGCGCGTCGCGCTCGCGAACAAGGAGTCCGTGGTGCTGGCGGGTGAGCTGCTCACGGCGTTGGCCAGGGAGAAAGGCGGGATGCTGATCCCCGTCGACTCCGAGCACAGCGGCGTCTTCCAGTGCCTCGCGGGCCGGCCGGTTTCCGACGTGCGCCGGGTCACCCTCACGGCGTCCGGCGGTCCGTTTCTGAGGCGCGATCCCGCGACCATCCGGGATTCGACGCGGGAAGAGGTCCTGAAGCATCCGACCTGGTCCATGGGAGAGCGCATCACGGTCGACTGCGCGACCCTGATCAACAAGGGTTTCGAGGTGATCGAGGCGCGCTGGCTCTTCGGCCTGCCGCCCGACCGCCTCGACGTCGTGATCCATCCCCAGTCGATCGTCCACGCGTTCGTCGAGTTCGTGGACGGCTCGGTGGTCGCCCAGCTCTCGATGCCCGACATGCGCCTCCCGCTTCTCTATGCGCTGAGCTACCCGGAGCGGTGGACATCGGAGCTTCCGCGACTTTGCGTGGCGGATCTGTCGGCGCTCTCGTTCGAGCGCCCCGATCCCGCCCGCTCCCCGGGTCTCGCCCTCGCGCGGCGCGCGCTCGAATCGGGCGGCACCTCGCCCGCGGTGCTCAACGCGGCGGACGAGGAGGCGGTGCGGCTCTTCCTCGACGGAAAGATCCGCTTTGGGGACGTGATGCCGCTCGTCGAGGAGGTACTGGCGGCGCATGGGCCGGCTGCCGGGCCGCTCACGCTCGAATCGATCCAGGCGGCGGACGGCTGGGCCCGCCACCGGCTCCACGAGGCCGCGCGCCCAGACGTCACGCGCTCATGACCGCGCGGCGGGAGGCAGGGGCGGCCGCGGTCCCCTCGCGCGAGTCGCTCCTCCGGCTGGTCGATCGCTTTCGCCGCCGCAGCGTGGCGGTCATAGGCGATCTCGTTCTCGACGAGTACTGGGTCGGCCGCTCCTCGCGGATCTCGCGCGAGGCGCCGGTCCTGATCCTCGAGCACGAGGACGACCGGCACGTGCCGGGGGGCGCCGCGAACGCAGCCATGAACGTGCGATCGCTCGGGGGCGCGCCCCTGGTCGTCGGCAGGCTGGGAAGCGATCCGGCGGGCCGGGCACTGGCCAAGGCGCTCCGGTTGAGCGGGCTCTCGACCGCATGGCTCTTCAAGGACGGGCGCGGCGGGACAATCGTCAAGACGCGGATCCTCGCAGGCTCGAGCCACGCGGCCCGGCAGCAGATCGTGCGTCTGGACCGCGGGCACACCGAACCCTTGTCGCGGGCAGCCGAGGCGAAGCTCACGCGCGCGGCCCGGAGCGCCATTCGACGGGCGGGCGCCGTGCTCCTCTCCGACTACGGCTATGGTGTGCTCGGACGCCCGCTCCGGCGCGCCGCGATCGCCGACGCGCGACGCGCGAAGATCCCCGTCGTGGTCGACTCGCGCTATGCCCTGGGCTCCTATCGAGGCGCGACGCTGCTCACGCCGAACGAGCACGAGGTCCAGGAATCCATGCGCCTTCCGTCCCTTCGCGCCGCAATCCTGCGTCGCGCCGGGGAATCGCTCGTGAGCGGAGGAGGCGCGCAGGCGGTCTGGATCACGCGCGGGAGCGACGGAATGCTGCTCTTCGCGCGCGGAGCGCGTCCGCTCGGTCTGTCCATCGTCGGCTCCTCGGACGTCGCGGACGTGACGGGCGCGGGGGACGCGGTGTCGGCGACGGCGGCGCTGGCGCTCGCGGCCGGGGCCTCGCTGCTCGAGGCCGCGATGCTCGCGACGTACGCCGCGTCGGTCGTGGTCATGAAGCGTGGAACCGCCACGGTGAGCCGGGAGGAGCTTCGGGAGGCGATCCGCGTCCAGGCCGCGCCAAAGGTATCGAGGTGAGGCCCCCGGAGAAGAAGATCGTCACGGCCCCGTCGCTGGCGTCGCGTTTTGCGAGCAACCCCCGCGAGCGCGAAGGCCTTGTGCTCGCGAACGGCATCTTCGATCTCTTCCACGTCGGCCACGTCCGCTATCTCGAGGGAGCGAAGCAGGCGGGCGCGAGCCTCTTAGTCGCGCTGAACTCGGATGCCTCCGCCCGGAGGCTCAAGGGAGCGGGGCGCCCGCTTCTGCCGCTCGCGGAGCGCATGGAGATCGTGGCCGCGCTCCAGTGCGTGGACTGGGTCACCTCGTTCGAGGAGGACTCGGTGGAGACGTTGCTCCGCCGGCTCCTCCCCGCGGCGCACGCGAAGGGCACCGATTACACGGTGGAGAGCGTGCCCGAGCGCGCCGTGGCGGAATCGCTCGGGATCCGCACCGTCATCGTCGGGGATCCGAAGCGCCACGCGACGAGCGAGCTGATCCGGCGCGTCCGGAGCGGGGAGGGCCCGTGACGATCGCGGCCCCAGGACGTGTGCTGGTCACGCGGCTTCGGCGCATCGGAGACGCCATCCTCTCGCTTCCGGTCCTGGATTCTCTGCGCGAGGCGTTCCCCGAGTGCTCGATCGATTTCCTGGCTGAAGAGGGACCGGCCCAGGCCGCGGTGGGGCATCCCGCCGTCGATCGCGTCCTGGTCCTCGACCGGACGCTCCGTTCGGTTCTGCCCGCGTCTCCACGGATGCTCTGGAGGCTTCGCGCCCGCGGGTATGACTGGGTGATCGACCTCTACGGAAATCCACGCAGCGCGGCGCTCGCGGCGTGGACGGGCGCCAAGGTCCGCGTCGGCCCGGGGAGGCGCGCGCGCGGGCGTCTCTACACGCATCCGCTTCCTCCCGCCGCGGGGCCCCTGTCCGCGGTCGCGCATCATCTTCGCTCGCTCGAGGCGCTCGGGCTCAATCCCCGCCGCGGCGCTCCGCGCATCGCGCTGAGCGAGGGCGAGCGCCGGCAGGGCCGCGCCCGCCTGGACGCAGCACTCCCTCCGGGATCGCCGCGCGTCGGCATCCATCCCGGCAATCGCTGGCCCGCGAAGCGCTGGCCCGAGGAGCGGTTCGCCGCTCTCGTGCGGTCGATGCCGCGGCTCCGGGCCCGTCCGGTGGTGCTCGCGGGCCCAGGCGAGGGCGCCCTCGCGCGACGGATCGCCGAGGGCGCTCGCGGGAGCGAGAGGGCGCCGGTCGTGGCCGAGCTTCCGCTCCGCGACTACTGGAGCGTGATCGCGGCGCTCGACGCCCTGGTAACGGTGGACGGAAGCCCGCTCCATGCGGGTCCGGCTGTCGGCACGCCGACGGTCGGGATCCTGGGTCCCACCGAGCCCGATATCTGGTTTCCGTACGCGACCGAGGACGGACATCAGCTCCTCTCGCGGGAGATCTGGTGCCGTCCCTGCCATCGGCACGAGTGCTCGCGTATGGATTGCCTCGACTGGATCAGCGTGGGGGATGCGATCGAGGCGGTGGGCCGCGCGCTGGCGCACGGCGGAGGGGCGCGTGCCAGCGCCTGATCTCACGCGGGTGCGCCGCGCATTGGTCCTGCGTCACCGCGCGGCGGGGGATCTCCTGCTCACCACGCCGGCGCTTCGCGCTCTCCGCGCGGGATTGCCCTCGGCAGCGATCGAGGTGCTTGTCTCGCGAGGAACCGCCTCGCTCCTGAAGGGCAATCCCGACGTGGATCGCGTGCTGGAGCTGGACCGGCGCTCGCTCGTCTCCCAGGCGGGGCGGTATGCCGGCCTCGCGCGCGGCGGTTACGATCTCGTGCTCGACATGGTGTCGAATCCGCGCAGCGCCTTCATGGCCGCGCTGACCCGCGCGCCGATCCGCGTGGGATACGATCTGCCCGGCCGACGGCGCGCGTACACGATCCGTGTCCCGCGGGAGCCCGTCGGACCGCAGGGGCGGATCGTCCGCTATGCGCCGGAGGCTTCTCTGGATCTCGTGCGCGCGCTCGGCATTGCGCCGCAGGGGCTCTCGCTCACGCTTCGCGTGTCCCCTGAGGCGGCAGCGCGAATCGATGTCTGGCTCGAAGGATGCGGCCTCTGCGAAAGACCCATCGTGGGGTGCCTTCCGTCCGGCACCTGGCCCTCGAAAACCTGGATTCCCGATCGATTCGTGGAGGCAATGGATGCCCTGCGCGAGACGGCCGACGTCGTCTGGCTCTGGGGGCCCGGCGAGGAAGGGCTTGCGCGGGAATGCCGTGCGCGCATGAAGGGGACGTCCACCCTCGCGCCTCCGGCCGGCTGGGACGACCTGGCGGCGCTGGTCCGTCGCTTGGCGCTTCTCGTCAGCAACGATTCCGGTCCCAAGCATCTCGCCGTCGCGCTCGGGATCCCGACCGTGACCGTGTTCGGTCCCACGCATCCCGGCGCCTGGCAGCCTCCCTCGGGTCCCCACACCGCGGTCGAGGCGCCCGGGCTCGCGTGCCTTCATTGCAACCACACGCAATGCCCGCTCCCAGGGGATCGCCACATGCGCTGCATGCGCGACGTCACGGCGGCGATGGTGGTCGAAGCCTGCCGCGAGCGCCTGTGCGCGGGCGTCCGGAGCGCACCATGAGGCGCGTCCTGGTCGCGCGCCCCGCGGCGTCCGGGTCCGGCGCCCCCGTCTCGACGTGGGAGCCTCTGAGCGCGCTCGTGACCACGAAAAACGAGGAGCGCACGATCGGCGCCTGCCTCGAGTCGCTTCGCTGGGCCGACGAGGTCGTCGTGGTGGACTCCGGAAGCACCGACGGGACGCTCGCCATCGCGCGCGCGATCGCGGATCGCGTGCTCGAGCACGAGTACGAGAGTCCCGCCGCCCAGAAGAACTGGGCGCTGCCGCAGCTCCGGCATTTCTGGACGCTCATCCTGGACGCCGACGAGCGCGTCACGCCCGAGCTGCGCCGCGAGATCGAATCCGTGCTCGCGGATCCCTCGAGGCGCGACGGGTACTGGATCCATCGGGAGAACTACTTCTACGGACGGCCGATTCGCTCGGCGGGTTGGCAGCGGGACAAGGTGCTGCGGCTCTTCGACCGGAGGAAGGGCGCCTACCGGCCCGTACTCGTTCACGAGGAGATCGAGCTTCGGGGGAACGCCGCTGGGCTTACGTCCAAGCTGGTTCACGAGCCCTATCGCGATCTGGATCAGTATTTCGAGAAGTGGGACCGCTACGCGCGATGGTCGGCCGAGGAAATGAAACGGCGCGGCGTTCGGGCCTCCTGGCTCAGGCTTCTTCTGCGGCCCTGGCTCCGGTTCCTGCGCATGTACGCGCTGGAAGGGGGATTCCGCGAGGGGCGGCGGGGCCTTGTGCTGTGCTGGCTCGCGGCCTTCTCCGTATTCACGAAATACGCGCGGCGCTGGGAATCCGAGATGCGGGAAGGAGAGCGTTGAGGGTCGCGCTGTTCGGCGCGTACGACCCCGCGTATCCGCGCACGCGCGTCCTGCGCGAGGGACTGGAGAGCCGGGGCGCCGAGCTGATCGAAATCCGCGCGCCGCTCAAAGCACCCCCGCCGCTTCGCGAAATGGGCCTCATCCTCGATTGGATTCGGAGCGCGCGAAAGCTCGACGCCGTGCTCGTCCCGTCCTTCGGGCATCGCGACGTTCCGCTGGCGCGGCTTCTTGGGAGTGTCTCGGATTCGCCGGTTCTCTTCGATCCACTGGTCTCCCGCTGGGACACACAGGTCGGTGATCTGGGAAGGCTCAAGAAGGGGAGCATGAGCGAGCTCCGGGTCCGCGCGAGCGACCGGGTCTCGCTTTCCCTCGCGGACGTGGTGCTCTGCGACACGTGGGAGCACGGGGATTTCTACTCGAACCAGTTTGGAGTCGCCCGGAAGAAGTTGAGCCGCGTTCCCGTGGGGGCCGATCGGTTCGCGTTCGATCTGGGCGAGAAGAGGACGGCGCGACCCAGGACGGGCCCGCTGGACATAGTCTACCTGGGCGGCTATCTCCCGCTCCACGGACTTCCCGCGATTATCGACGCGGCGACGGATCTTCTGCGCCGTCGCGGGGAGCGCTTCGCGACCTTCACGTTGATCGGCGGGGGCATGGTCCTGCCCGGCGTGGAGCGCGACGTGGCCGCGCGCGGATTGAGCAACGTCCGGCTCATGCCGCGGCTGCCCTACGAGAAGGCGATGACGCGGCTCGGACGCGCCGATATCGGACTCGGGATCTTCGGGACGAGCGCCAAGTCGGGACGCGTCGTGCCGCACAAGGTATTTCAGTCGATGGCGCTCGGCGTGCCCACCATCACACGCCGCTCGTCGGCGGTCGCCGAGTTCTTCCGCGACGAGGAGCACCTGGTACTCGTACCCGCCGGAGACGGATCCGCGCTCGCGCGGGTCATCGAATCGCTCGAGGCCGATCCCGCCCGCCGGGAGCAGATCGGCGTTCGGGGACGGGCCGCGGCCCTGGCACAGGCATCGCCCTCGCGGATCGGCGGCCTCCTGGTCGAGGCCATCGAGCGCTCCCGAGAGGCGACCGCGCCCGGCGCCCGCCGTTGATCCGGATCCTCCACGTCGATTCGGAGCGCTCCTGGCGGGGCGGGCAGAATCAGATCCTTCTGCTCCTGCGCCGCCAGCGCGCCCGCGGGGACGATCCGCATCTCTCAGTACCCGCCGATTCCGCGCTCGCCGCGCGCGCGACCGCCGAGGGATTCCCCGTCCACCCGGTGGCGATGCGTGGCACCTGGGACCTGGGATCGGTGTTCGCCCTGGCGCGCACCTTGCGCGCGGTCCGTCCCGACGTGGTGCACTGGCATGCGGCGCGCGCCCACGCGATCGGCGCCATGGCCTCGCTGCTTCATCCTGCGCCGGCCCGTGTTCTCTCCCGCCGCGTCCAGCTCCCGGTGCGCCGCACGATCGGCAGCAGGCTCCTCTACGCGCTTCCCGTGGAGCGCATCGCGGCGATCTCGGAGGCCGTGCGGGGCGCGCTGGTGGAAAGCGGCGTCGCGGCGGAGCGGATCGACGTCGTGCCGAGCGGCATCGATCCGCCGGCCGCCTTCACTGCGGCCGCGCGTTCCGACCTGCGCCGAAACCTCGGCATCCAGGAAGCGGACACGGTGGCCGTGACGGTCGCCGCTCTTTCCCCGGGGAAGGGGCACCGCGATCTCCTGCGCGCCATGGTGGCCGTCTCGCCGCGCGCGCCTTCGCTCAAGCTTTGGATCGTGGGGGAAGGGCCGCTCCGGGCAGAGCTCGAGCGGGAGGGACGCTTGCTCGGTCTGGAAGGCAGCGTTCAGTTCCTCGGCTTTCGTACCGATATCCAGGCATTGCTCCAGGCGGCGGATTTCTTCTGTCTGGCCACGCGGCACGAGGGCCTGGGCTCATCCATCCTCGAGGCGATGGCCGCCGGATTGCCGGTGGTCGCGACGCGGGTGGGTGGAATTCCCGAGATCGTGGAGGATGGACGCACGGGAGTCTTGGTCCCGTTGTCCGATCCAGCCGCCTTCGCGGAATCACTGGAGCGGATGGCGTCGGATCCGGGTTTGAGGGTGAGGATGGGGGAACTGGCCAGAGCCCGCGCCGGGCTCTTCGGCGCGGACCGCACCGCGGAGGGCACGTACGGCGTCTATCGGGCGGCCCTCTTCGCCCGCGGCACGAAGGGCCCCGGGGCCGGTTGACCCTGTAAATTCAACCTGTTAGAGTCACAACCTCGCTTGCCATCGGGCGTGTCATCCCGAGAGAGGGTTCCGGCTCAATGCATGATTTCTGGATGATCGCGCTGTACGGCGCCTTGGTCCTGGGCGTGCTCGTCTTCGTTCATGAGCTGGGCCATTTCCTTGTCGCGAAGTGGCTTGGAGTCCGTGTGCTCTCCTTCTCGATCGGGATGGGTCCCCGTCTGTTCGGATTCGAGAAGAACGGGACGGACTACCGGATCTCGATCCTTCCTCTGGGCGGGTTCGTGCGGATGGCCGGCGATAGCCCCGACGCGACCGACCGGCAAGGAGAGCCCGACGAATTTCTCGAGCGGCCCTGGTGGGCACGCGCGCTCATCACGGCGGCCGGTCCCTTTGCGAACCTCATCCTGGCCTTCGTCATCAACGTCGCCGTGTACCTGATCGGCATCCATAGTCCGGATTTTCCGTCCACGGTCGGACACGTGGCGCCTCAATCGACGGTCGAGCGCGCCGGCCTCCACGAGTGGGACAAGATCGAGACTCTGGATGGGCGCCCCGGGCGGACCATGCGCCAGCTCGCGGCCGCGGTGGACCACGTCGTGAAGGGCAAGGCGGGCGAGGACGCTCCGCTGGTGGTGTCGCGCGGAGGACAGCTCGTGAATCTCCATATCCCCCGCCATGACGCCGCGCGCTTCGCCGAGGAGCTGGACTGGAACACCGGCACCGTGATCGGGCGGGTCTTCCTCGGGCTGCCCGCGTATCAGGCGGGACTCCGCGAGGGGGACGAGATCCTGAGCGTGGACGGAAATCGCGTGGTCAACTGGACCGATCTCTCGGGGCGCATCCGGAAGAGCCCGGAGACGCCGCTCATGCTTCGCGTCCGCCGCGGCGCCCAGGTGTTCCCGGTCATGGTGAAGACGACGCCGGACAGCGTGATCGGGATCTCGCTTCCCGAGACAATCACCAGCGTGGAGCGCTTCCCGCTTTCCGAGGCGCTGCCGCTCGGCGTTCGCCAGACGCTCTACGCAGCGGGGCAGATCTACGCGGGCCTGTGGAGCTTCGCGACGAACCCGATCAAGCTCAGCTCGAGCGTCGCCGGACCGATCGCCATCGCCCAGGTCGCGCGCGACCAGGCCCGGAGCGGCCTGGATCAGCTCCTGTCGTTCGCGTCCTTCATCAGCGTCGCGCTGATGGCCATGAACCTCCTGCCGATTCCCATCCTGGACGGCGGCCACGTGCTCTTTTCGATCCTGGAAGGCATTCGCCGCCGGCCGCTCTCGTTCAGGACCCAGGCTGCGTTTCAGCGCGTCGGCCTCGCCGTCCTGGGAGGACTTGTCATTTTCTCCTTCGCGAACGATCTCACCCGGGTTTCGCAGCGAAGGCGCGCCGAGGCCGACATCGACCGCCGGCTCAACCACAACGCGCCCGCCGACACGGTTCCTTCCTCGGGCGGGCGTTGACGCCGCTGGGTTGACGCGGCGCCGCACCACGATGCGCGTCGCGCTCGCCGCGAGGACTGTGGTCACGGCGCTGCTCCTCGCGGTTTCTCTGCCCGCGGCGTTCTCTTCCGCGCAGAAGCCGCTCGAGTTCGAGAAGACCCGCGAGGTTCGCCGTGTGGAGATCCACGGGAACAAGGCCTTCTCCTCGCGGAAGCTGCGCGGATTTCTCCGCACGCGAGGCGGATCCTTCTGGAAGCCCTGGCGCCACTCCCCGTACCGCTCCGATTTTCTCCGCTTCGACCGCGTCACGCTTCAGTCGTACTACCGGCGCCGCGGATATCTCGCCGCGCAGGTGGACAGCGTCCGGACGGATCCGGTCCCTGGGAGCGACGCGGAGGTGGACGTGCGCTTCTTCATCACGGAGGGCCCGCTCTCGCGCCTGAGCGCGATATTCCTCGAAGGCGAAGCGCCGCTTCCGGAGCCCGAGCTGCGCAAGGTCCTGAAACAAAAGCCGGGTGATCCCGTCGACATCGCGCGGATCGAGCTGGATCGGCAGGCCGTCGAGGACCACTACGCGAACCTGGGATTCGCGGCGGTGGAGGTCCGCGACAGCCTGGGCGTGGACAGCACCCGGGTCAACGTGGTGTACCGCATCCAGCCTGGCGTCGTGGCCCTGGTGCGGACCGTGAGCGTCGAGGGGCTTCGTATCACCCGGGGACGCGTCGTCACTCGCGAGGTCACCGTGCGCCCGGGCGACATCCTTTCCCGCAAGAAGCTCGTCGACAGCCAGCAACGCATCTATGACACCGGCCTCTACAGCGACGTCGTGTTCGAGCGGGGCGAGATCGACTCCACGACCCGCCTCACGGATCTTCATCTCTCGGTGCGCGAGCGGAAGATGGCCTGGGTTGACGCGGGGCTCGGGTACGGGACCCTGGACCAGCTCCGTCTGACGAGCGAGTGGGGTCATCGGAACATCGGAAGGGAAGGGATCCGTTTCATCGTGGGCGGGCGCATGGGCATCCGGCTGACTCCGCCCGACTCGGGGCAATCCAAGTCGATCCTGGGCAATCGCCGCGTGGACGCGTCCATCTCGGAACCGTGGACCCTGGGTACCCGGACGCGGGCGACCCTGGGCGGATATGCCGAGCAGGTCGTCCAGACCCAGACGGGCATCAAGCGTTTCCTCGTGGTGCCGCTCCGAGCCTACGGCGCGGCGCTCTCCTTTCGAAGGGATCTCAACCCGGTCACCCATGGAACACTGTCCTTCGAGCACCGGCATGTGATCTCGGACAGCGCGAGCCTGCCGCTCGCTCAGGGTGTGCAATCCAAAAGCTATTCCACACGTCGAGTCGGAGTCTCCACCGAGCGGGACACGAGACTCGATCCCTTCGATCCCAAAGGGGGCAGCGATCTTATCGGGAACACCGTGGTCGCGGGAGGGGTACTGAAGGGCAGTGCCCGCTTTGTCAAGTTCGGCGGCACCGCGACGACCTACAGGCCCATTCGCCGCCGGCTGACGCTGGCGCTTCGTCTCCAGGCGGGATACGTGAATCCGTTCGGCCACTACCCGGGCCGAAGGGATACGCTCCATGAGCTCGAGCTCATCCCCTTCGAGGACCGCTTCGTTACGGGCGGGGCATCCTCGGTGCGCGGGTACTTCGAGAACGAGATCGGGAGCCGGATCGTGGGCGTGGACTCGACCGGAAATGACGTTCGCGAGAACCGTGGGGGTGAGGTCCTCCTGCTGGGCTCGGTCGAGGCACGCTTCCCGCTAGTCTGGATCCTGGGCGGGGCCGTTTTCATGGACGCCGGAAATGTGTGGGAGCGGCCGCAGGACATCACCCTCGAGCGCTTGTTCACGGTATCCGGTCCCGGGGCCGGCTATTCCGACATGCGTTACTCCGTTGGCGCCGGAATTCGGTTCAGCACTCCGGTCGGGCCCGTCCGGTTCGACTACGGATGGAAGCTCCGGCGCGCGAAACCCGAGGAGAGCGACCTCAGCTCGACGCGGGGCACCTTCCACTTCAGTCTGGGGCAGGCGTTCTGACCATGTTCGGCGGCGAGATCGAGAGACTTCAGGCCGAAAAGAGCCAGTCCTCCACGCGAGGGCGTGGTCCCGGATGGCTTCCGAGCCTCCTGTGGAGCGCGGCGGCTGTCTTCCTCGTCGTCTGCGTCTGCGCGGGCATTTTCGCGCTCCTGTTCGCGAGGGGCGATCCGGTCGTTTCCAGCCGCATCGTCAGGTTCATCAGCACTTCGATCGGATCGGATTCGACGCGGCTCGAGTCCGACCGCATCCATGGATCGGTCTTCGGGGGGGCGGTGCTCGAGCACCCAAGGCTCGTCGTCCTCACGCCGGACGGTCCCGTCACGTGGCTCAGCGCCGACCGGCTGCGTGCGGAATACGATACGTACCAGGTGCTTTTTTCACGGCGGCGGGCCCTTCGGATCACCATCGACGCTCCGGTCCTGCCCCTCGTGCACGATCGCCGTGGGAATCTCGTCGTGCCCCGCTTCCGCGGGTCCGAGCGAAACGCGCTGGATCGGACCGCGACCCGGATCGAGGTTGTGTTCCGCGGCGGAACGATCTCGCTGGATCGCGGGGGCGTGCGGTTCGGAAACATTTCCGGGAACGCGATCGCGCTCCTCGAGCCTTCCAGGACGACGATGCGGGTGAGCAGGCTCTCCGGCGTGAGTCTCATGCCGGGGAGGCCGGGATCCATCCACGCCGACGGTGTCGCGACGGTGTCGGGCGGGCGGCTCAGGTTCGATCCGCTCTACGTCACGCTGAGTCGTTCCCATATCCGGTCGGCCATCGACTGGGACCTGGAGCACGCGCGCGTGGTTTCTTCGCGGACCGGTCTCGCCCCGCTCGACGTCGAGGAAGTGATGAAGCTCCTCGATCTGACACCGGTGGCGCACGGAACGCTCACCGGAGAGGTCTCCTTCGCCGGCGACCCCAGCTCGGGAAGCGCCGTCATGCGCCTGTCGGGCATGGTCGAGGGCGAGCCGGTGGATACGCTCTTCGTCCGGGCCGCGCTCGTCCCCGGGGAGATCCACATCGACGAAGGGCGCGCGCGCGTGAAGGAGGCCGAGGTCTCAGGCCGCGCGGTCATCCAGACGCGCGGGGTCCTGACCGCCGAGGCGCACCTCAAGAACGTCGATCCCGCGCTCTTGCCCTGGTGGCGTCTTCCGGCGAACACGCCGCACGGGAAACTCGCGGGGGTGGCGCGGATTCGCGCGGTTCGCGCCAAACCCTACCCGGTCGCAGCCGTATCCCTCGCGCTGGAAGGCGGAACGCTCGGCCGGCTCGCGATCGACCGCGGAAGGGTATCGATGAGACTGGGGCAGCTAGGCGACGTCGCCGTCGATACCGCGTGGGTGGACACGCCCGGCGCTCGCCTCTCGGGGTCGGGAACGATAAGCCCCGACACCGCGCTTGCGTTCACGTTCGATGCCGCGGTGCGCGACGCCGGCTCGATGAAGGCGCTGACGAAACCGGTACCGATGGCCGCGGGACAGGGCCGCGCCACGGGCTGGATCCGGGGGAAATCCTCGGCGCCGGACTATCAGCTACAGGGGCTCTTCACTTCGGGCCGGCTTGTGAACGGGATGTCCTTCGACACGCTCCGGGTCCTCTCCCGTGGGCGCGTCGGCTCGGTTCCGACGGCCGTGGCGGAAGTCACCATCGCACGGCTGCGCGCGGGAGATCGACCGCTAGGCAACGTGGCTTCCACGCTCACGATCACCGATCACGTCGCGATCGATCGCTTCCGGGAGACGCTCGGAGACACGACGCTGACTCTGCGAGGCAATGTGCGCTTTCGCAGGAACGTCGCGGAAGCGACGCTGGATTCCGTCATGGTGGCGGTCGGGTCCCGGGAATGGAGGAACGTGGGCGCCGTTCAGGCCGCGCTCGAAGGCGACCGGCTCTCGATCACGCGTCTTTCCCTCGCGACGGATTCGGGCCGCATCGACGCGGCGGGCGACGTTCGTCTGGAGAAGAGCCTCGTGAACATGAGGGCCTCGCTCCAGCACGTGGACCTTTCCCGGGTCGCCGGGCGCCCCGATTCCCCCGCCGCGCCGCGCGGCATCGCGGACGGGGACGTCCTCATCTCCGGGCCGCTCGAGGATCCGGACATCCAGATGAATCTCCGGGTAGCGCACCCCCACTTCGCGAACCTGGACGGGGACTCGCTCGCGGTCGCGATGAGCTATGCCCCGGGACAGGTCTCCATAGCCCAGGCTCGCTGGGTAAAGGGCTCGGGCAGCGCCACGATCGCGGGAACGGCTCGCCCGAAGATGACCTTCCAGGATTGGAGTCGCGCGCTGAGCAGGGGAGACCACGGCTGGGCGTCACGAGTGGATCTGGCGCTCGAGATCTCGGCGGATCGTTTCGATCTGTCCACCCTGGCAGCATTCGACACGAGCCTGAGCTCGCTCCACGGCTTCGTGACCGGGAAGGCGCGCGTCACGGGAACCGCGGACGCCCCGGTGCTGGCTGCCCGCGGAGATGGGCGAGGGCTGGCGTTCCACGGCGTGGAGGCGGAATCGGTCGCGTTCGCGGGGGGATACACGGGGCGGAAGCTCGCCATCGATCGCCTCGACTTTGCGCGGGCGGGCGCGACCAGCCACGTCGAGGGATTCCTGCCCATCGACCTCTCGCTCTATGGAGAGCACCGCGTCCTCCGCCAGGAGCCGGTGTCGCTCAGGCTGCGGATGGCGGACGCGGATTTCGGCGTGGCCGCGCTCTTCGTCCCGGAATTCGCCTCGAGCGCGGGGAAGCTGAACGTGACGGCGGATCTTCGCGGCACGTTCGCGAAGCCGGTCCTCACGGGAGCGCTGCGGCTGGTCGACGGGGTGCTGCGCATCGCAGGGCGCGACGAGGTGCTGGAGGGACTGGAGGTGAACGCCTCCTTCGATCAGCACCGCGTCACGGCGACGCGCATCGCGGCGCGGGAAGGGAAGCGCGGAAAGCTGACCGGAGCGGGCTGGTGGCAGACCTCAGAGGGGAAGCATTGGGGCGATTTTGAATTCCGCCTGCACGCGACCGAGTTCACCGCGACCGACCGCGAGACCTACATGTTCCGTTTTAGCGGCGATTTCCTGGTCAAGGACGCCCTGAATCCGAGCGGCGAGGAGACGTACCGGATCACGAGCGTCGCGCCCGCCGTGCTCGCGCGGGGCGAGCTCACGCTCGACCTGAGCCGGCCGCGCGAGGACGCGGACGAGCCGGTCCCGTTCCTCTACGACATCGCCGTCGATGTGCCGCGCAATCTCTGGTACCGGAACCTCGACACCGAAGTGGAGCTCATGAATGGACAGGTCACCCTTCGCAATGAAGGCGTGCGTGATCTGATCTTGGGCTCGCTCGACGTGAAGGGGAAGTATTACATCTACTCGAACGAGTTCCGCGTAACGAGCGGCACGATCAATTTCACGACGCTGGATCGCATCGATCCGGACATCTCCATCGAAGCGGAGACCACGCTGCCGGGTCAGGGGGGAGAGGCGTACCCGATCTATCAGACGCTCTCCGGGCGCTCGAGCCAGCTCAAGGTGCACCTGCACGACGAGGCCACGCCGCCCCACAATGAGAGCTATCTGTGGAAGGTGCTCACCATTGGACAGTTCACAGCAGCGGGGTCGGAGCAAGGGTTGGGCGGACAGCCGGGCACACTCGAGACCGGCACGAACGGTCCAGTCGCGGGAGGCGACGCGACGCTTCCGGTGCGTAACTACCTCTTCCGGAACGCCGAGCGCTGGCTCTCGGACGTCGGCTTCATCGATACGATCGATCTCAAGTCAGGGACCGCGAGCGGTCCGAGCCCATCCGCGGGGACGATCGGCCTCCTGGGCGTAGGAAAGTACGTGACCCCGGAACTCTATGTTAAGTATTCTCGCGACTTCTCCGGCAGCGCCGAACAGGCTCAGAGTGTCAGCGCGGAGTACCGGGTCACCAGGCACCTTCTGCTCCGCGGTGAGCAGTTCCGTCCGGGTCCCGGCAGCCAAATCATCCAAAGCCAGAGCTCGCAGAAGCCGGTGTACAACCTCGATCTCAAAGTAAGGCTCGAGTATTAAGGACTAGGGGGAGCGTGGACCTCAACTCGGTGCAGCGCCAGGCGGTCGAGCACCCCGGCGGTCCTCTTCTCATCCTCGCGGGCGCCGGAAGCGGCAAGACGCGCGTCCTGACGGGCCGCATCGCGCACCTGGTCCGCGAGCGCGGAATTCCCCAGGGCTCCATCCTGGCCTTCACCTTCACGAACAAGGCGGCTCGCGAGATGCGGGCGCGGGCGCAGACGCTCCTCGGGCGGGAGGATCTGGGCGTCTGGCTCGGCACCTTCCACGGCACGTGCGTCCGAATATTGAGGCGCCACGCCGAACTGCTCGGCTATCCCAAGAACTTCGTCATCTACGACACCGATGATCAGCGCGCCATCCTCCGCGACCTCCTGAAAGGCGTCGGTCCCGAGGACAAGAGCCTCACGCCCGCCGGAGCGGGATCGCGCATCTCCCGGCTCAAGAACGAGGCCGTCTCGCCTGAGGAGTTCGAGAAGACCGCGTTCACGACCGTGGACCGGAGGCTGGCGCACGTCTACAAGGGCTACCAGAAGGCGCTCCGCGACCGCGGCGGCATGGACTACGACGATCTCATCGGGCACACCGTGCGTCTCTTCGACCTGGACGAGGACATCCACCGCGCCTACGCGACGCGGTTCCTGCACGTGCTGGTCGACGAGTACCAGGATACGAACGGCATCCAGTTCCGCCTCATCGAGAGCCTGTCGCGGATCCATCGCAACCTCACGGTGGTGGGGGATGACGACCAGTCGATCTACGGCTGGCGCGGCGCCGACATCGACAACATCCTCTCGTTCGAGAAGTCCTTCCCCGAGGCCACCGTGCTCCGGCTGACCCAGAACTACCGCTCCACGCAGACGATCCTGCGCGCCGCGAACGGCGTCGTGAAGAACAACGCCGCGCGCAAGGAGAAGGAGCTCTGGACCGAGAACGACGTGGGCGAGCGGATCCGCGTGCACGTGGCCGAGGACGAGGAGGCCGAAGGGGAACGCATGGTATCGCTCCTCCTCGAGATGCGTCGCGCCCACTCGCTCAGGAACCGGGACTTCGTGGTGCTCTATCGCACGAACGCGCAGTCGCGCGCGGTGGAAAACGCGCTCCGCCGCTCGGCCATCCCGTATCAGCTCACCGGCGGCGTTTCCTTCTACGAGCGGCGGGAGGTCAAGGACATCATCGCCTACGTGCGGGCGCTGACGCAGCCCAAGGACTCGGTTTCCTGGTTCCGGATCCTGAACGTGCCCGCCCGCGGCATCGGACGCACCACGCTGGACCGGCTCCGGAGCTTCGCCGAGGACCGCTCGCTGACGGTGCCGGAAGCGATCGCGCATCCGGATCTCTACGTGGCACTTGGGTTGTCCGCCACGAGGAAGCTTCAGGATGTGGCGAGACTGTTCACGGCGCTTGGGTCCCTGCTCACGCTCTCGCCCCCGGCCTTCCTCGCCGAGCTGATCGCCAAGGTCCGCTACCGCGAATACCTCCTCGAGGAGAATCCGGCCGAAGCGCCCGAGCGGATCGAGAACGTGGATGAGCTGATCGCCGGCGCGGAGGCGTATCTGCGCCGCGCGGAAGATCCGACGGTGGACGGGTTCCTGGCCGAGGTGGCGCTCCTCACCGACGTGGATCTCTGGAACGACGAAGAGGACACCGTGAACATCATGACGATCCATTCGGCCAAGGGGCTCGAGTTTCCGGTCGTCTTCATCGTGGGCCTGGAGGAAGGGCTCCTCCCGCATTCCTCGTCCCTGGACGATCCGCCGCAGCTCGAGGAGGAGCGCAGGCTCTTCTACGTGGCGCTCACGCGGGCGCAGGAGCGGGTTCACCTCTTCCATGCCTCGTTCCGCCGCACATGGAACGCGGCGGGTGGAGGCGCGTCGCGCTTTCTCTCGGAGATTCCGGAGGATTGTGTCGAGTGGGTGGGCGGGCAGCCCTGGGCCCAACCGCGGCCCGCGGCGCGGAGCCGCCGGCGCGAGGAAGGGGAGGGACGCTCTGCCCGGGCGGCCGGCAGTCCGATCGGAGTCCGCGTGAGCCATCCCCAGTTCGGGGAGGGCGTGGTCGTGGCCTGCGAAGGGATGGGTGAGCGCGCCAAGCTCACGGTGGAATTCCGGCGGGCCGGCACGAAGAAGATCCTCGCGGCCTTCGCGGAGCTGAGCCATGCCGATTGACGAAGGGGCGGTCCAGAAGGTCGCGGCACTCTCGCGTCTCGAGGTGGCTCCTTCCGAGGAGCCGCGGCTCGTGAAGGAGCTCCAGTCGATCCTCGCCTACGTGGAGCAGCTTCAGGCGCTCGACGTGAGCGGCATCGAACCGACGAGCCAGGTGGACTCCGGCGGCAAGACGCCGCTGCGAGAAGACCGTGTCGTGTCCTCCGACGTCCGGGACGAAGCGCTCGCCCAAGCCCCCGACCGGGACGGCGATTATTTCCGGGTTCCACGCGTCGTATGACGTCTGGAGTCAAGGAGCAGGAAACCGCGGAGTCGATCGGGCGCTCGGTCGTGTCCCGCGAGCGCACCGCGGTCGAGGTCGCGCGGATCTTTGTCGAGCGCGCCGAGCGGACCGCCTCGCGACTGGGCACCTATCTTGACCGGGACCCCGAGCGCACGCTCGCCATGGCTCGCGATGTGGACGCCCGGATCGCGGCCGGAGAGAAGCTGGGGCCCTTGGCCGGGGTGACGGTCGCGCTCAAGGACAACCTCTGCACGCACGGGATTCCGACCACGTGCGGCTCGCGAATCCTGGAAGGATACCGGCCGCCCTACGACGCGCACGTCGTGGAGCGGCTGCGCGCGGCCGGGGCCGTCTTCACCGGGAAGACCAACTGCGACGAGTTCGCGATGGGATCCTCCACCGAGAATTCGGCCTACTTCCCGACGCGCAACCCCTGGGACCTCACGCGCGTGCCGGGCGGGTCGAGCGGGGGATCCGCCGCTACCGTCGCTGCGCTGGAGGCCGCGCTCGCCCTGGGCTCCGACACCGGCGGCTCGGTGCGCCAGCCGGCCGCGTTCTGCGGCGTCCTGGGGCTGAAGCCGACCTACGGCGCGGTCTCGCGCTATGGGCTGGTGGCGTTCGCCTCTTCGCTCGATCAGATCGGGCCGCTCGCCCGGACCGCGCGCGATACGGCGCTCCTCTACAACGCGATCTGCGGACGCGACGAGCGGGACATGACCAGCCGGGCCGACGCAAGACCGATGGACGTGGAACGCCTGGAACGCGGCGTCAAGGGGATGAAGCTAGGAATTCCGCGCGACCTGATCGCCGAGGGCGTGGACCCGGAGGTCCGGGCGTCTCTCGACACGGTCGCGAAAACGCTCTCGGACGAAGGCGCCGAGATCGTGGACGTGGCGCTTCCTCATGCGAGGTACTCCATCGCCACCTACTACCTGATCGCTCCGGCGGAAGCCTCGAGCAATCTGGCGCGCTACGACGGCGTGCGGTACGGGTTTCGCGCCAAGGGCGCGCCGGATCTCCAGTCGATGTACGCGGCCACGCGAGGGAAGGGCTTCGGGCGCGAGGTGAGGCGGCGCATCCTGCTCGGCACGTACGCCCTCTCGGCCGGGTATTACGACGCCTACTATCTTCGCGCCATGAAGGTCCGGACCCTGATCCGCAAGGATTTCCAGGATGCGCTCGCGCGCGCCGACGCCGTTCTCCTCCCGACCACGCCGACGCCCCCCTTCAAGCTGGGCGAGAAGGTGGACGACCCTCTGGCGATGTACCTGAACGACATCTTTTCCGTTCCGGCCTCGCTCGCCGGCGCCCCCGCACTCTCGTTCCCGTCCGGGCTGACGCGCTCGAGCCTGCCGATCGGAATGCAGCTCGTCGGGCGCCCGTTCGAGGAGGAGACGCTCCTCCGTGTGGCGCGGACCTGGGAACGGCGGAACGCGGACGCGCTCCGCGTTCCGGCGATCGCTGCGGGGCCTCGCGGATGACCGCGTACGAAACGGTCGTCGGCCTCGAGGTCCACGCCCAGCTCAAGACCGCTTCGAAGATCTTCTGCTCGTGCAGCACGACGTTCGGCGCGCGGCCCAACACGCAGGTGTGTCCCGTATGTCTCGGACTCCCGGGCGTGCTTCCGGTCCTGAACGAGCGGGCCGTGCGATTCGCGGCGATGACCGGGCTCGCCGTGGGCGCCGAGGTCGCCGGGCGAAGCGTCTTCGCGCGAAAGAACTACTTCTATCCCGACCTTCCCAAGGGCTACCAGATCTCCCAGTACGACCGGCCCCTATGCGCGGGAGGAGGCGTGGACATCCAGGTGGGCGGAACGCGGAAGCGGATCGGCCTCGTGCGGATCCACCTGGAGGAGGACGCGGGGAAGTCGATCCACCCGGAAGGCCGCGAGGGCGTGACGACCACGCTCGTGGACCTGAACCGCTCGGGCGTTCCGCTCATCGAGATCGTCTCGGAGCCCGAGATCCGGAGCGGCGCGGAAGCCTATGACTACTTGACGCGCCTGAAACAGATCCTCGTGTATCTGGACGTGTGCGACGGGAACATGGAGGAGGGAAGCCTCCGCTGCGACGCGAACGTCTCGGTCCGGCCCCAGGGTAGAGCGGAGTTCGGAACGAAGACCGAGGTCAAGAACATGAACTCCTTCCGGAACGTGGAGCGGGCGATCGCGTTCGAGACCGAGCGCCAGATCGCGCTCCTGAACGCGGGGGGCCGCGTGGTCCAGGAGACGCTCCTCTGGAACGCCGACAAGGGAACCGCGGAGCCGATGCGGAGCAAGGAGGAGGCGCACGATTACCGCTATTTCCCAGAGCCGGACCTCTTGCCGCTGGATCTCACGCCCGGCTGGATCGACTCCCTCCGCTCGGAGCTGCCCGAGCTGCCTTACCAAGTGCGCGAGCGGCTCATACGGGAGTTCGGCGTTCCTGAGTACGACGCCGAGGTGCTCACCGAGACGCGGTCGCTCGCCCTCTATTATGAAGAGGTCGCCCGGCGCGCGGGAAACGGGAAGCTCGCCTCGAACTGGACCATGACGGAGGTCAACGGGAGCCGGAACAAGGCGGGGCAGTCGATCGAGGAGTTTCCCGTCCGTCCGGACCGCCTGGGCGCGCTCGTGAAGATGATCGCGGAGGACCGGATCTCAGGAAAGATCGGAAAGCAGCTCTTCGAGCTGATGCTGACGCGCCCGGAGGGCCCCGAAGATCTGGTCAAGAGCCAGGGACTCCTGCCGATCGACGACGACGCCTCGCTCCGCGCGCTGGCGCGCGACGTGATCGCGGCGAACCCCGGCCCCGCGGCGGAGGTGAAGGCGGGAAAAGAGCGGACCTTCGCGTTCCTGGTGGGGCAGGCGATGAAGCAGTCGCGAGGGCGCGCGCACCCGGAGAAGATCCAGGACGCGCTCCGGAAGGAGCTCGGGACCTAGTGACCGCGCCCCCGAAAGTGCTCGTGGTCGGAGGCGGCGGCCGGGAACACGCCCTGGTCTGCGCCCTCCACGATTCCCCGGAGCACCCCCATGTGTTTGCGGCGCCCGGAAATCCGGGCATGGAGCCGGAAGCGACCCTGGTGCCGATCCGTGCGACCGACCTGCCCGGCATCGTGGCGTGGGCGGAGCGCGAGAAGCCGGACCTGGTCGTCATCGGCCCGGACTCCGCGGTCGCGATGGGACTCGCCGACGCGCTCGAGAGACGCTCGATTCCGGTGCTCGGCCCCGTGCGCGCGGCGGCGCGCCTGGAGTCCAGCAAGAGTTTCGCGAAGCAGATGCTCCAAGAGCTGAAGCTCCCCACCGCTCCGTACCGGCTCGCGCACAGCGCCGCGGAGGCGAAGCGCGTTCTGGCGGCCGTGACCTACCCGATCGTGCTCAAGGCCGACGGATTGGCCGCCGGCAAGGGCGTGGTCGTCGCGGAACGCGAGAGCGAGGCGCTGGAGACCATCGCCGCATGGATGGAGCGTGGCGAGCTGGGCGAGTCCGGAAAGATCCTCGTCATGGAGGATTATCTGATGGGCGAGGAGGCATCGCTCCTGGTTCTCACGGACGGCGAGCGGTGGATGCTCTTTCCGCCCGCCCGGGATCACAAGCGCGCCTATGACGGCGATCAGGGCCCGAACACGGGCGGGATGGGCGCCAACGCTCCCGCGCGGGTGCCGGGAGCGGACGAGGCGGTCGCGATCGCGCGCCGGATCGTGGATCCGCTTCTCGCGTCCCTTCGCGCGCAGGGAATCGCGTACCGGGGGGTTCTCTACGTCGGGCTCATGCTCACGGATCAGGGCCCGATGGTGCTCGAGATCAACGCGCGCTTCGGCGATCCGGAAGCCCAGGCCGTGCTTCCGCTCCTGGAGGAGGACGTGCTTCCCTTGTTTCTCGCGGCCGCGCGAGGCTCGCTTCCGAAAGACCGCCATCAGACCTTTATCCGGCACGCCGGGGCGGCCGTCTGTGTCGTGCTCGCCACGTCGGGCTATCCCAAGGATCCCAAGACCGGGCAGGTGATCGAGGGATTGAGCCACACCCGTCCCCATGGAATCCGCTTCTTCTGCGCGGGCGTCGATCGCCGAGCGGGACACCTGGTCACGAGCGGAGGCCGCGTGCTTGGCGTCACGGCCCGCGCCGAGACCACGGCGCGCGCGCGCGAGGCGGCGTACGAAGCCGTCTCGTGGATCCGCTTCGACGGGATGCACTATCGCCGTGACATCGCGCGCGAGATCGCGCTGGAAACCAAGCCAGGGAGGTCTGGAACATGAGCGATAAGGGAACCGTCCTGATCCTCTTCGGAAGCGAGTCTGACCGCGCGGTCATGGAGGAGTCCGCAAAGGTGCTCGAGAGCTTCGGCGTTTCCTCCCGCATGGAGGTCGCCTCGGCGCATCGGAGCCCGGATCGGGTGCGTGAGCTCGTGCTCGGCGCCCCGGCGCAGGGAGTGCGGGTGTTCATCGCCGGCGCGGGCATGGCGAACCATCTCGCCGGAGCCGTCGCGGCCCATACGACGCTCCCGGTGATCGGCGTTCCACTCGGCGGATCGGCGCTCGCGGGGGCGGACGCGCTCTACTCCACGGTGCAGATGCCTCCGGGCGTCCCGGTCGCGACCGTCGCGATCGGGCCGGCGGGAGCGAAGAACGCGGCCGTCCTCGCCGTGCAGATCCTGGCTCTCTCGGATCGGGCGCTCGCGCTCAAGCTGGAGGATCTGAAGGCCCGCCTCGCGCGCGGCGAGCGTCTCTGACGGGAAGCGATCCGGGATCGGGGCCCCGCGCGGAGCGGATCGTCCTGGCCGGCGATGGCCCCTGGCCGGAAGCCGTGAAGCGGGCGGCGGCGGCGCTGCGCTCGGGCAGGGTGGCGATGCTTCCGGCCGAAGGCGTGTACGGGCTGCACGCGCGCGCGGAGGACCTCGGAGCGGTCGCGCGGCTCCTCGCGATCAAGCCCCGATCCGCCGAGAAACGCTTCATCGGACTGATCGCGGATCCCGCCGAGATCGGCCTTTGGTCTACGCCCAGCCTGCTCGCATCGGCGCTCGTTTCGGAGCACTGGCCGGGGGCGCTGACCCTCGTGCTTCGCGCGGCGGCTTCGGTCCCGGAGTCGATGCGGAACCCGGACGGGACGGTGGCGCTCCGCTGCCCGGGGAGTCCGTTCCTCCGCGCCGTCGTCGCGGCCGCGGGCGGGATCGTGGTCTCGACCTCGGCGAACGCCACGGGAGAGCCGGCGCTGGTCCGGCCGGAAGGCCCCATCGCGGAAAGCGCGGATCTGGTGGTGGACCAGGGCGCCCTGTCGGGAACGCCTTCGACCGTGGCGCTCGTCGATGGAGACCGCGTGCGGGTTCTCCGCGAGGGAGCGGTCCGGCTGAGCGAAAGACCCCCGTCGTCCTAAGCCTTGACGGTGCGGACCCCGGCTTCTAAACTCGATCCTTCGACGGCTTCACATACCTCTTGTCCGAAGCGGGGTTCATGTACCAGATACTCGTGGTCTGCACCGGCAACACCTGCCGGAGCCCCATGGCCGAGGCCATTCTCCGCTCCATCCTTCCCGAGGAGCTTGCGGGTGTCGTGCACGTGGGCTCGGCGGGAACGGGAGCGGTCGAGGGAACTGCCGCGACGCAGCTCGCCACGCAGGTGTGCGCGGACGGCGGGGTTGATCTCGTGGCGCACCGCGCGAGAAGGCTGACACCCAAGCTGATCCGGGCTTCCGACCTCATCCTGACCATGGAGCCGAGCCACCTCGAGCATGCGCGCGACCTCGCTCCCGACGCTGCCGAGCGAATCCACCTCATCACCGAGCGGGGCGCGGCCTCGGGGAGCGCTTCCGACGGAGTGCTCGATCCGATCGGGGGCAGCGGCGATCAATACCGGGACACCTACAACCGGATCCGGAGCCATCTTCTGGGATGGGTTCCGATGATTCGGGGAGCGGTCGAGCGGCGCGAAGGCGTGCGGCGGTCGAGCGAATCGTGAAACCACCCCGGAAGGAGGAGGGCATGGCGCGTGAAGCGAGCGGCGTGATCTGGATGAACGGGAAGCTCGTGCCGTACGAAGACGCGAAGATTCACGTTCTCTCGCACGTGGTGCACTACGGCTCGAGCGTGTTCGAGGGGATCCGGGCGTACGCCACACCGGCCGGCACGGCGATCTTCCGCCTCGACCGCCACGTGCAGCGCATGCTCGACTCCTGCAAGATCGCGCGCATTGCCTGTCCGTACGGATACGACGAGCTGATGGACGCGATCCGCGAGACCGTGCGAGCGAACGGCGGCGGCGCCTGCTACATCCGCCCCGTCGTCTACCGTGGATTCAAGAGCCTCGGCGTGAATCCGACGGGCGTTCCCATCGACGTCGCGGTCGCCGCCCTCAACTGGGGCAAGTACCTGGGCAAGGACGCGCTGGAGCGCGGCATCTCGGTGCGCGTTTCCTCGTGGCGCCGCCAGGCGCCCGACACGTTCCCGGCCATGGCCAAGACGGGCGCCAACTATCTCAACAGCCAGCTCATCAAGCTCGAGGCGGTGGCGGACGGTTACGAAGAGGGCATCGCGCTCGACGTCTTCGGCTACGTGGCGGAGGGAAGCGGCGAGAACATCTTCCTCGTACGCGGCGAGACGCTCTACACGCCCTCCATCGCGAACGCGATTCTCCCGGGCGTCACCCGCGACTGCATGCTCACGCTCGCGCGCGAGATGGGTCTCGAGGTGCGGGAGGAGCAGATCCCGCGCGAGATGCTCTACATCGTGGACGAGCTCTTCTTCACCGGCACCGCCGCGGAGATCACCCCGATCACCCAGGTGGACCGGATCCCCATCGGGACCGGCAAGGTGGGACCCATCACGCGGAAGCTCCAGAAGGAATTCTTCGATATCGTCGAAGGCCGCGCTCGCGACCGTCATGGCTGGCTGTTCCCGGTGGAATCGCGCGGGAAGGTCCAGCGCGCCGCGAAGAAGGCGCGGTAGGCGGATCCCGTCATGACATCCAGACTCGGTGCATCCGCGGCCGCCCCGCGCGAGGCGTCGCTCCGGTCGGTCGATCCCGAGATCGATCGCGCCATCCGTGACGAGGTCACGCGCCAGCAGAGCACGCTCGAGCTCATCGCCTCAGAGAACTTCGTGAGCGAGGCGGTGCTCGAGGCAATGGGATCTCCACTCACCAACAAATACGCCGAGGGCTATCCGGGGAAGCGCTACTACGGCGGCTGCGAATTCGTCGACCAGGCGGAGGCGCTCGCGATCGAGCGCGTCAAGGCGCTCTTCGGCGCGGAGCACGCGAACGTGCAGCCCCACGCGGGCGCGCAGGCCAATCTGGCGGCCTACATGGCGCTCATGCCGCCGGGCTCGACCCTGCTCGGCATGTCGCTCGCTCATGGCGGGCATTTGACCCACGGCCACAAGGTCTCCTTCTCTGGAATTATCTTCAAGTCGATCCAGTACGGACTTTCTCCGGAGACGGGACTCCTCGACTACGATCAGGTGGCGAAGCTCGCGCGTGAGACGAGACCTCAGACGCTCGTCGCGGGCGCCAGCGCGTATCCCCGCTTCTTCGATTTCGCGAAGCTTCGCGCGATCGCCGACGAGGTCGGCGCCAAGTTCGTGTTCGACATGGCTCACGTGGCCGGACTGGTCGCGGGCGGGGTGCACCCCAGCCCGGTCCCATATGCCGATGTGGTCACCTCCACCGCACACAAAACCCTCCGCGGACCCAGGAGCGGCTTCATTCTCTGCAAGAGCGAATACGCAAAGGCCATTGATAAATCGGTGTTTCCGGGAATGCAAGGTGGCCCGCTAATGCATGTGATCGCGGCCAAGGCGGTCTGTTTCCGCGAGGCCGCCACGCCGGAATTCAAGACCTACGCGAAGCAGGTTGTCGCGAACGCGAAGGCGCTTGCCGAGGTGCTGACCCAGCGCGGATTCAAGCTCGTCACCGGCGGCACCGACAACCATCTTCTGCTCGTGGATCTCCGCGAGGCCGGGTACTCGGGCGCGGACGCCGAGACGGCGCTCCACGCGGCGGGGATTACGGTGAACAAGAACGCGGTTCCCAACGATCCGCGTCCTCCCGCGGTGACGAGCGGGATCCGGATCGGATCCGCGGCGGTGACGACGCGCGGTCTGGGCGAGCCGGAGTTTCAACGGCTGGCCGGCTGGATCGACGAAGCGCTTCGCCACCGGGAGGAGCCGGCGGCCTTGAAGAGGATCCGGGCCCAGGTCGAGGAGCTTTGCCGCGCATTTCCACTCTACGTGAATCGAAGCCTGTAACCCCCACCGCACACGCACGATGACCCAGATCAGCGTCGAGGAGCGAAACGAGAAGGTGCGCGAGGAGAGCGCCTTTGTGGCGCCGCTGCTAACGGCTGTGGAATCGGTCATCGTCGGCCAATCCGAGATGGTGCGCCGGATCCTGGTCGGTCTCCTGGCGGACGGCCACCTCCTGCTCGAGGGCGTGCCGGGTCTGGCCAAGACCCTCGCGGTCAAGACCGTCGCGCAGGCGATCCATGCGAAGTTCAACCGGATCCAGTTCACGCCGGACCTCCTGCCCGCGGATCTGACGGGCACTCTGATCTTCGATCCGAAAAAGGGCTCCTTCACCCCCAAGCTCGGGCCCGTTTTCACGCAGATCCTTCTCGCCGACGAGATCAACCGCGCTCCGGCCAAGGTGCAGAGCGCGCTCCTCGAGGCGATGCAGGAGCGGCAGGTGACGATCGGAGACACCACGTATCCGCTGGAGGGCCTCTTCTGGGTGCTGGCGACCCAGAACCCGATCGAGCAGGAGGGGACCTACCCCCTGCCCGAAGCCCAGATGGACCGCTTCCTTCTCAAGATCCGCGTGGGCTATCCCAGTCCGGCAGAAGAGGCGCTCATCCTGGATCGCATGGGCGGCGAGCCCCCGGAGCCGCTGCGGCCGGTCGTGGAGGCGTCCGCGATTCTCCGCGCGCGCCATTCCGTGAACGCCATCTATCTGGACGAGCGCATTCGCAACTACATCGTGGATCTCGTGCACGCCACGCGCGAGCCCGAGCGGTTCGGCCTGGACCTTCGTCCGCTGATCCAGTACGGCGGGTCCCCGCGCGCGACCCTCGCCCTGGCCCGCGGGTCCCGCGCGATCGCGTTCCTCGAGGGCCGCGCGTACGTGACGCCCGACGACGTGAAGACGATCGCGCCGGACGTCTTCCGCCATCGTGTTCTCCTCACCTACGAGGCCGAAGCCGAAGGGGTGCCGGTGGACGAAGTCGTCCGCCGCATTCTCGCCCGCGTCGAGGTTCCGTGATCACCCCGGAGCTTCTCGCGCAGGTCCGGAGGCTCACCATCCGGAGCCGCCGGGCGGTGGAGGACGTCTTCGCCGGCGCGTATCGGAGCGCATTCCGCGGCAAGGGTCTCGAGTTCTCCGAGGTTCGCGAGTACGTCCCGGGGGACGACGTGCGCTCCATCGACTGGAACGTCACCGCGCGTCACGGAAATCCGTTCGTGAAGCGGTTCGACGAGGAGCGCGAGCTCACGGTGGTCGTCGCGCTGGACCTCTCCGCCTCCCTCCGCTTCGGAAGCCGCGCCCGGACGAAGCGCGACACGGCGGCCGAGGCCGGAGCCCTGGTCGCGCTCGCGGCGAGCCGGAACCGCGACAAGGTCGGGCTCCTGCTCTTCACGGACCGAGTCGAGCTCTACCTTCCTCCGTCGAAGAGCCGCGCCCGCTCGCTCCGGATCGTCCGGGACCTGGTCGCCTTCGAGCCGAAGGGAACCGGCACCGACATGAGCGGCGCGCTCGCGTTCCTGGGCCGCGTTCTACGGCGGCGCGCCGTCCTCTTTCTCATCTCGGACTGGTTCGCGGAATCCTTCGACCGCCCCTTGAACCTCCTCGCGCGCCGCCACGAGATCGTGACGATCGAGGTCGAGGATCCGCTCGAGGAGACGATTCCCGATCGCGGGCTCGTCCACGTGCGGGATCTCGAGACCGGCGCGACGCGCATGGTGAACTTCGGCGTCCCGTCGGCCCGCAGGGAATGGAGGGCGCTCCGGACGCGCCGCCTTCGCGATCTGAAGCAGACCCTCCTGCGTTCCCGCGCGGACCGCATTCGTGTCCTTTGCAACGCGCCGGTCGCGCCCGAGCTGGTCCGCCATTTCGAGCAGCGCGCCTACCGGCGCTGAATCCGTGCCCGCCACGGATAGATCGCGCGCCTCGAGGAGAATCCCGCTCCCCCTGGGCTGTATCACGCTCGCGCTCGCGCTCTCGTGGATGGTCGCCGCGTGCGTTGCGGGCATTCTCGCGTTCTCGGGGTGTGGCGCGCGGGAAACCGCGGCGAGGCGGATCGTCGAGCGCGAGGAAAATGCCGGCAAGACCCACGTTCGCTTGAGGAGCGAGCTATCGCCCGCGCGGGGAACCCTCGGAGATCCGATCGCATGGCGCCTCGTGGCCACGATCGCGCCCGGGGGCCGGCCGGGCCCTGTTGCCATGGAGCAGCCGCCCGCGTTCCTCGAGATCACCGCGTCCAAACCGCCGGAAACGGTCCAGGGCCCCTCCGGGCTTCAGTGGTCACGCGAGTACCTCGTTCGTGGATTCGACATCGGCGCGCTCGCGCTTCCGCGCGCGATCCTGCCCATGGCCGCGGAGGGCGGAATGGACACCCTCGTGTTCCCGCGCGACACCCTCTTCGTCGATTCGCTGACCCAGAGCGCCACGGGCGCGATCCGGCCGGACCGGGGCGCCATCGGCACGCCGCTCCGGCCGGTGGACTACGCCGTGATCGCGATCGCGGCGCTCCTCGCCGCCGCGCTGATCGTGGTCCTGATCCGCCTCGCGCGAAGCGCGCGCAAGAAGAAGGAAGCGTCGGAGGCTCCGGCGCCGCCCGATCCGCCGGAGGCGATCCTCGATCGGGCGCTCGACCAGCTCGAGCGTGAGGTGACGTCGATTCCGCGCGACGTGTTCTACGAGCGGCTCGCGCAGGCGCTCCGCGCGTACGCCGCGGCCGTGACCTTGGTGCCCGCGGCCGATCTCACCACGAGCGAGCTGGATCGCGAGCTGGTCCGCCGCGAGCGGGTGCCCGCGGAGGGCAGGGAGCGTCTGATCGCGGCGCTCCGCCGCGCCGATCTCGCCAAGTTCGCGCGCTACGAGGACGAGGAGTCCGAGGCCAGGTCGATCGTGCGGCAGGCCCGATCGGTCTCGGGGAAGCTCTAGCGGGATGCGCCTCGCCGAGCCCTGGTATCTCCTTCTCTTCATCCCGTTCCTCGCGGCGTTCCTGCTCGCGCGGCGAAAGACCGCGTGGCGCGATCCCACGCTCGGCGTCTCGAGCCTCCTAGCGGTTCCGCCGAGCGCGGGCATCCGAGCCAAAGCGGCGCGGATGGTGTCGCCCCGGCTCCGTCCCCTGGCGGTGGCCCTCATCCTGCTCGCCGCGGCGCGTCCCCAGGGCGGACGCGAGATGCGCGAGATCGTGAGCGAGGGCATCGACATCATGCTCGCGATCGATCTCTCGGGAAGCATGCGCTCGGAGGATTTCCAACCCCGAAACCGCCTCTACGTCGCGAAGCAGGTGGCAAAGGAATTTCTCCGAGGACGGCAACAAGACAGGATCGGGCTCGTGGCCTTCGCGGGCCAGAGCGAGCTCATCGCCCCTCTGACCCTGGATTACGAGGGGCTGGCGGCCCTGATCGACGGGCTGGACTTCGGGCAGCTCCCGGATGGAACCGCGGTCGGCGCGGCGATCGCCCAGTCGGCCGAGCGCCTGCGCACCGCCCCGGGAAAGAGCAGGGTGCTCATCCTGCTCACCGACGGCATCAACAACGCCGGCGCGGTGGATCCCGTGACCGCGGCCCGGCTCGCGAAGGCCGTGGGCGTGCGGATCTACGCGATTGGCGCGGGAACCCAAGGGCAGGCCCCGTTCCCGGTGGACGATCCGGTACTCGGCCGCCATTACGTGCTGGTCTCCTCCGAGGTGGACGAGGCAACTCTGCAATCGGTAGCGAAGGAAACCGGAGGCCGCTACTTCCGAGCGACGTCGGCCGAGCTCCTGGCACAGGTGTATCGCGAGATCGGCGCCCTGGAACCCTCCCGCGTCGAGACGCGTTCCTATACCCGATGGGCCGAGATGGGGCCTCTGGCCCTGGGGATCGGGCTCGGGCTCCTGGGTCTCGAGCTTCTGCTCGGGTTCACCGTCATGCGAAGGTATCCCTGACATGCGCTGGTCCGAGCCTGTGCTCATCCATCTGCTCTGGGGAGTGCTCGCGCTGGCGCTGCTCGCGCTGGTGGCAGAGCGGGCCCGCCGCCGCACCGAGCGCGCGCTCGGCAATCCGGAAGCGCTCCGTGCGCTGAGCGAAGAGGCGGGCCCTCGCGCGCGGCTCGCGCGCGCGGCGCTGACGCTCGCCGCGGCGACCATCGCCGTGCTGGGGCTCATGCGTCCCCAGGCCGGATTTCGGCTCGTGACCACCACGTCCGAGGGTGTGGACGCGGTGATCGCGCTGGATCTCTCGCGGAGCATGGACGCGCGCGACGCGAGGCCCGACCGGCTCGCCGCCGCGAAGCGGGAGGCGCTGGCGCTCCTGGGCGCCCTCGAAGGATCGCGGATCGGGCTCGTCGAGTTCGCGGGAAGCGCCCGGATCGTGAGCCCGCTCTCCACCGATCGGGAAGGTCTGGCGTCGATCGTCGAGACCGCGACCACGCGGGACCTGGACCGCCCGGGGACCGACCTGGGCGCGGCGCTCGAGCACGCGGGCCGCCTCCTGAATCGCCCCGGAGACCGCCCCCGCGCCATCGTGCTCCTCTCCGACGGCGAGAACCTGGCGGAGGATCCACGACGCGCGCTGGACGTCGTGAAGCGGGCGGGCGCCAAGCTCTACACGATCGGGCTCGGCACCGCGGAGGGCACAACGATCCCGGTCGTGGACACGACGGGCGCCGTTCGTGGAGCGAAGCGGGATGCCCAGGGAAACGTGGTGATGACGCGGCTGGACGAGAAGACGCTGCGCAGCCTCGCGGACGGAGGCGGGGGAAGGTACGAGCCGGGGGATGGGACCGGGCGCGCGGGACTCCGCCTCGTGGACCCCATTCGCTCGGGGGGAATCTACGAGACGCGCGGAAGAACCATTCGAGCCTACGACGAACGCTTTCCGTGGTTCGCCGCGGCCGCGGGACTCTTGCTCGTGGCGGAGCGCCTGGTTCCGCGCCGCCTGTTGCGCCGGGGGCCGCGATGAGGCGTGCGCCGGCGTTGCTCCTTCTCGCGCTGGCCGCGAACGGCGCGCTCTACGAGTGGGGCGGCCCCGCGCGGCGGGGCGTGCGCGATCTCAAGGCGGGCCGGTACGACGAGGCGCTCCGGAATCTCGCGAAGGGGCGCGCGGATTTTCCCGGCGCCTCGGTCGTTCCGTACGACGAGGGAGTGGCGCTCGTCGGGAAGGGGGAGGCCGATTCCGCGGCGGTACGCTTCCGGGAAGCGATGAAGCTTCGCGGCGACCGCTCGCGCGAGGCGGCCGCGTACAACCTCGGAAACATCGCGATGCGCGCGAAGGACTACGAGGGCGCGGCGCGCTCCTACAAGGAAGCGCTGCGCGTTTCGCCCTCGGACCGGGATGCCAAGCAGAATCTGGAACAGGCGCTGCGGCAAATGCGGCGGCCGAGCCCGTCGGATCGCCCCAACCCTTCCTCGGGAAACCAAGGGCCTCCGAATTCCGGCAGTGGCCGCCCGCAACCGTCGCCGTCTTCGCCCGGGAAGGGCGAGACGCCCCCGCCCCGTGGCGGGGCCGGCGCGTTCACGAAGGATGAGGCGGAGCGTTGGCTCCAGGCGCTGGAGTCGGAGCGCCGCGCGCGACGGCAGGAAGGAAAGGGGCGTCCGGAGGAGGAGACGGGAAACCGTGACTGGTAGAGCCTGCACCGCGGCGCTCGCGGTCCTTCTCATCGCGGCGGTCCCGCGATTCGCGAACAGCGGCACCTCGCCGAGCGGAAAGCTCTCGATCGAGGCGAAGCTCGATACCGACCAGGTCGCGCCCGGGGATGCCGCGACGCTCACGGTCGAGATCCGGTCGGAGGGATTGAACCTTCCCGACGTCGTGCTCTCGCCGCTTCCGGGCGTGGCGGTCGACCGGTCGGGAACCGAGCAGAACTTCTCGATGATCAACGGGCGGGTCACGCGCACCTCGACCACCGTATACCGGATCATTCCGCGGACGGAGGGAGTGGTGAATATCCCGGCTCTCCGGGTGACGGTGGGCGGGGACAAGGCCGAGACCTCTCCGCTCACGCTCAGGGTCTCCCGCGCCGCGCGCGCGCGCACGCCGGCGGTCCTTCGCGGAAATCTGCCGCCGGGGTCCGCGCCGGCGGGAACCCCGGAGATCTTCGTCAAGGCGACCGTGGACCGTTCGCGCGTCTTCTGGAATCAGCAGGTAATCCTGAGACTGAGGCTCTACTCGCGAGTCAACGTGATCGGCGACGTGGACTGGAAGCCGCCGAGCGCGAACGGGTTCTGGACCGAGGGCCTGGGGCCGCCACGCCAGGGGCGGGTGAGGATGAACGGTGTCGAATACGCCGTGATGGAAATCCCCACGGCGCTCTTTCCGACGCGCACCGGCACCCTGACGATCGGGCCCGCGCAGATCCGATGCCGCATCGCGCGCGTCGTCCAGCCGCCCGATCCCTGGAGCATGCTGGCCATGCCGGACATGGTCCCGCAAGACGTGACGCTCGGCACGGATCCGGTCACGATCGTCGCGGATGCGCTTCCGGGTGGGGCGCCGTCCGGATTCCAGGGTGCGGTCGGGAACTACCACCTGTCGCTCCACGTGGACGGGTTGACGGCCCATGCCGGTGAGGCGATCGCGGCGCGCGCGACCGTAACCGGCACCGGCAACATCGCGACGGTGCGCGATCCGGAAATCCATGCGCGCGGCGCTTCGCGCCAGTACGTCGTGGGATCCTCATCCCATATGGACCGGAGCAACGACCGGCTCGCGGGCGAGCGGGAAGTCGATGTCGCGTTCGTTGCCGACCAGCCGGGTGCACTGGAGATCCTGCCGGTGAAGTTCGTGTGGTTCGACCCGGAGGCCGGACGATACAAGAGCCAGACCTCCGATAGTGTCAAGGTCTCGGTCCTGCCGGGAACGGGCGGCGGCTCAAGCCCCGGGCTCGTCTCGGCACGGGGGCTCACGATCGCCGCACCCCGCCGTGGCAGCGGACCGCTCGGCTCCCTCTCGCTGGATCCTTCAACCGGAAGCACGATCCTGTTCGGATGTTCCGTCCTGGCGTTCGGGGCGGGTGTCGTCACGGGAAGGAGACAGAGGCGCCTGTCCAGGGACCCGCGCGCCGTTCGCCTGCGCGCGCTCGAAGCGCTCCTCGCGCGCGATCTGACAAGGGCAGCCTCGGTCGCCGCCGCAGACGAGCCGGCGAAGGCGGCGTCGCTCGCCGAGAGCGCGCTCCTGGCCGGCGCGGGCCTTCGCTACGACGCCGATCTGGCCGGCATCGCGCGCGGAGAACGGGGAGAGCGGCTTCGGTCGAAGGGCGCGAGCGACGACGGTGTCGCGGCGATCGAGGCCCTCCTCGTCTCGCTGGACGCGATCGCGTACGCGCCTCCCGAGACGCGGAGCCGGGACGCGAGGCATGCGATCGCGGCGGTGCGCGAGAGCCTCGAGCGTTATCGCGGGGAGATCGGATCGTGAGGTGGCGGGAGGGAATCCTCGTTCTCGCGCTGGCGTGCGCTCTCCAGGGGAGCGCCCCCGCGGCGCGCGCCCCAGCGGCGCCGGCCGATTCCGCCTCGGCCCCCGCGGCGCAAGGCAGCCCTGTGGACGCCTCGGCGCTCTACAACGCAGGCACCGAAGCGCTCGGACGCGGGGAGATAGGCCCCGCGGTGGCTTTTCTCGCGGCGGCCGGCCGGATCGATCCACGTGCCCGCGACCTCCGCACCAATCTCGCCATCGCGCGGGAGCGCGCGCAGGAGAACCAGGGATCGGGCTCCCGGGAGCGCGGGGAGGTGCCATCGGCCTTCGTCCTTTCGCCGCGGGAATCCTGGCTCCTCTCGGCGGCGCTGGCGATGAGCGGCGCCCTCTCGCTTTGGGCCACGGCGTTCCGGCCTCGCGTGCGCGGGCTCCTCGTCCTGGGCGTCGCGGCGTTCGCCGCGGGCGCGCTTTTCTGGTGCGTCCTGCTCCTGCGCGCGAACGAGGAGCGCCGGCATCCCTCGGCGGTCGTGGTGGCGCCCGTGCTCGAGGTCGCTCCCGCGCCGGAGGAGCGCCCGCTCTCGCCGTACCTGCTCGGCGCGGGGGAGGAGGTGCGGCTCGGCCGCGCGCGCGGGGATCTCGTGGAGATTCGCGTGGGCGGGAATTCCATCGGGTGGGCCGCGAGGTCGGGGCTCTGGCGTGTCGCCGACGCCGCACGGTATACTGCGGACTCAGGCAGACGAGCGCAATGAGAGGCGGGGAGGCTCCATGGAGGCGGACACCGCATTCGTGACCGGCGGCACGGGAGCCCTCGGCTCCTCCGTGACCCGGCGTTTCCTCGGGAACGGATACCGCGTGGCGGTGACGTATCGGTCCCGGGAAGAATGGACCGCCCTCGAGCGTGAGAACGAGCGCGCCTCGCGGGACGGGACGCTTCTCGGACTCGAGTGCGACGTCACCCAGGAGGCGTCCGTGCGCCGCGCCCTCGGCGAGGCGGCGGATCGCTTCGGAGGGCTGCGCGTCCTCCTTCATCTCGCGGGCGGATACCGGGGAGGGCAGCCGGTGGAGTCCGCCGACGAGAAGGCGGTGCGCGGGATGATCGAGCTGAATCTGGTCTCGGCGTTCTGGGCGGCGAAGCACGCGATCCCGCACCTGAAGCGCGGAGGCGACGGGAGACTCCTCTTCATATCCTCCCGGGGCGCCGTCGAGTGCTATCCGGGGGCGGCGGCCTATGCGGCCGCGAAGCTCGGGCTCCACGCGCTCGTCCAGACGCTCGCGAAGGAATTGAAGAAGAGCGGTGTCACGGCGAACGCTGTGCTGCCCAGCATGATCGACACACCGGCGAACCGCGCGGCCATGCCCGACGCGGACACTTCGGCATGGGTCCCGCCCGACCACGTCGCGGGACTTCTCGCCTACCTGGCATCGCGCGACGCGGGATCCACGTCCGGAGCGCTCGTGCCCATCTACGGGAGAGCTTGATGAGCGCTCGGAAGAAGCCGGTGAACAAGGGCCCGAAGATTGCGCCCGATCCGATCACACCGGGAATGACGGTCGAGCAGATGGTAGATACGGCGTTTCTCGCCTACAACGGGGCGCGTCTCCGGGAGGGGTGCCGCCTCCTGGTCGAGCGCATGCTCGAGCCGGACGTCACGGTGGGGCTCACGCTGAGCGGCGCGCTCACGCCCGCGGGTCTGGGGCGCTCCTGTCTGATTCCTCTGTTGAAGGCCGGGTTCGTGGACTGGATTGTCTCGACGGGCGCGAATCTCTACCACGACACCCACTTCGGCATCGGCCTCACCATGCACCAGGGGCAGAGCAACGTGGACGACGTGGAGCTTCGCGAGCAAGGGATCGTGCGGATCTTCGACATCTTCTTCGACTACGACGTGCTTCTCTCCACCGACGCCTTCTTCCGCGAGGTGCTCCGAAGGCCCGAGTTCAAGAAGCCGATGGGCACCGCGGAGTTCCATCATCGCGTGGGACGCTACGTGCTGGAGCGCGAGAGAGCTCTCGGGCAGAAGGAGACCTCGCTTCTCGCGCAGGCGCACGAGCTGGACGTGCCGGTCTACACCTCCTCTCCAGGCGACAGCTCGATCGGGATGAACGCGGCGGCCCTCTCGCTGGCCGGCGAGCCGATCCAGTGGGACGTGTTTCGCGACGTGAACGAGACGGCGGCCATCGTCTACGGCGCGAAGAAATCCGGCGGAAAGAGCGCGATCCTGATCCTTGGGGGCGGCTCGCCGAAGAACTTCGCGCTCCAGACCGAGCCCCAGATCCAGGAGGTTCTCGGGATCGCCGAGTCCGGCCATGACTACTTCTTGCAGATCACCGACGCGCGCGTGGACACGGGGGGGCTTTCGGGCGCAACGCCCGGGGAGGCCGTGAGCTGGGGGAAAATCGATCCGGACCGTCTTCCGGACGCGGTCGTCGCGTACGTGGATACGACCATCGCGCTTCCGATCCTGACCGCGTACGCCCTGAGCAAGCGGAAGGCGCGCCCGCTGCGACGGCTCTACACGAGGCGCGACGCCTTGATGGAGGAGATCCGCGCGGCGCACGCGGAGGCCTCCGCGGCGCCGGCCAAGGGCCCTCGCCCGTGACACCGCGGCTCGCGGAGCGCCGTTCCGTGATCCGTCCGGGTCTTCGGCTCCTCGTCTTCGCCGCGGCCTGCTCGGCTCTCCTCGCCGGCGCCGGCGCGTCGGCGCAGGATCTGAGGCCGGCGAGTTTCTGCGGCGCTTGCCACGGGCCGATCCGCCGCGCGTGGGAGACCTCCGCCATGGCGAAGTCCGCGAAGAACCCGGTCTTCCTCGCGTTTCTCGCCGACGCGAGAGCGGCGCTGGGGGACAGTGTCGCCAAAGCCTGCGTCGCCTGCCACGCGCCGGCGGCCGCCGTCACGGCGGACTACAACCTGGAATCGAAGGTCAGCCAGGAAGGGGTCACCTGCAACTTCTGTCACAACGTGAGGGCGGTGGATCCCTCGCCTAAGCCCGCGTCCTACACCTTCGACGGCACCGATCCGCTTCTCATGCGCGGGCCCTACAAGGACTCCGATCCAGGGAGCGCGCACGAATTCGCGTACAGCGAGATCCACACCAAGGGAGCCTTCTGCGCGGCGTGCCACGAGCACGCCTCCGCGGGAGGGACCGGGGTTCCGATCGAGACGACCTACAGCCGGTGGAGCGCCTCGGGGGCCGCTTCGAAGGGGAGACAGTGCCAGGATTGCCACATGGCTCCCTACGAGGGGCAAGCGGCGCCGAAGATCTCGAAGATGCATCGCGACGTGGTCCACGCGCACGCGTTTCCCGCCGCGCACACGCCGGGCGTGCTGGATTCGGTCGCGAGCCTGGCCGCGTCCGTCGAGGGCGGACGTCTGAAGCTCTCGGTGGCGAATCGCCGCGCGGGCCATTCGCTCCCCGGCGGTGGCGGAGGGATGCGCGTCATCGGCCTCACCGTCACGTTCATGGGCGCGGCGGGGGAATCGATCGGCGCGGCGCAGGTGCAGACCTACGGCATCCGCTATGCGGACGCCAAGGGAGTGACGCCGGTGCCGAAGTGGCTGGCGCGCACGGTGGCGCATCGAGCGGAGATTCCTTCCGATGGGGCCGCCGTCGAATGGTGCGACATTCCGGAGAACGCCCGGAGAGCCCGGGCCAAGCTCGTCTACTACTTCATCGACCCTGCCTACGTGCCTTCGCTCCTCGGGCGCAAGGTGGACCTGAGCACGCATCAGCCGGTGGTGATGGCCCGCGCCGAAATGAGGGTCCCCTGAGATGAAGACCTCCCTGGATCCGCCGGTTCCGCTCCTGGACCTGGGCGCCGTGCACGGCCCGCTCGCCGAGGAGCTGATCCGGGACTTCGAGCGGGTGCTCCGCTCCGGGCAATTCATCCTGGGTCCCGAGCACGACGCCTTCGAGAAGGAGCTGGCGGTCGCCTGCGGCGTCACGCACGCGATCGGCGTCGCCTCGGGGACGGCCGCGCTTTCCATCGCCCTCCTGGCGCTCGGGCTTACGCCCGGGGACGAGGTGATTGTGCCTGCCTTCACCTATTTCGCGAGCGCGAGCGCGGTGACGTCCCTGGGAGGGCGTCCCGTGTTCGTTGACGTGGAGCCGGAACGGCTGGGGCTCGATCCCGGGAAGGTCGAGGCGGCCATCACCCCGCGCACGCGCGCGATCATGGCGGTCCATCTCTACGGGCTCTCCTGCGAGCTGGGGCCGCTCCTGGACATCGGCGCCAAACGCTCGATCGCGGTGCTCGAGGACGCGGCGCAGGCGATCGGCGCGAAGGACCACGGGCGCCCCGTGGGAACCGAGAGCGCCGCGGCCGCGCTGAGCTTCTTTCCGACCAAGAATCTCGGAGGCCTGGGGGACGGCGGGGCGATCCTGACCGAGGACGACACGGTCGCTGCGCGCGCCAGGCTGTTGCGGGTGCACGGAGACGCGGGAAACTACACCCACGTGGCGCTGGGGACGAACGCGCGTCTCGACGCGCTCCAGGCGGCATTCCTGCGCACGAAGCTCCGCCATCTGCCCGCGTGGACCGAAGCGCGGCGGAGCCTGGCGGCGCGCTACCGCGCTGCGCTCGAAGACGTGCCGGTTGGACTGCCGCCCGACCCGAAGGATTCGACCCATACCTACCACCAGTTCACCATCCGGGCGCCGAGGAGGGACCAGCTTCAGGCCCACCTGCGCGAGCGGGGAATCGCTTCCCGGGTCTACTACCCGCTGACCGTTCCCGCGCAGCCCTGTTTCGCCTTCCTGGGCCATGGCCCGGGCGCCTTTCCCGTGTCCGAGCGCCTGGCCCGCGAAGTGCTCTCGCTGCCGATCTATCCCGGACTCACCGTGGAGCAGGTCGACCGGGTCGCGCGCGAGATCCGCGCGTTCTACGAGCAGGCGCCTCCGGGCGACGCCGGAGGAGTCCGGTGAGCCGCGCGCTCCGGATCCTCCTCGTGGCGGCCGCGGCGGTTGCCGGCGGCATCGTCCTCGTGTTCGCGGTGGCGTGGTTCCTGATGCCGCGCGACTGGGTCGATCAGCAGGCGCGCCGCCAGGCGTCCCAGATGAAGGGCGCCTCCGTGAGATGGACCCGGCTGACTCCCGCGATCCAGTGGCCCTCGATCGGAGTGAGGATGGAGGGACTCACGGTGCGGGTCCCGGACGTGGGTCCGCCCAGGACCGAGCTGCGCGCGAACGAGATCTTCTTCCGCATGAAGCTCCTGCCGCTCCTCTCCCGGCGAGTGGAAATCTCCTCCGCGAATGTGAACGGCGCGTGGGCCACCCTGACCGAACAGCCGCCCGAGGCCGCGTCCGCGCCCGGGTCGCCTCCGGCGCCGCAATTTCAGATCCAGGTCCCGCAGGTGGATTTCCACGGCCTCAATATCCGGACACGCGACACGCTCGGAAGCGGCACCGAGCTCAAGGGGTTGAGCGGGAGCGTCGTGTTCCAGGGGACCCTGGACGCGCCGGCATCGATTCGCGTTTCCGCGAGAGCGGACAGCCTCTTCTGGAAGGCCTCCGCCGCGGCCGCGAACATGCCGCTTCCGTCTCCGCTCACAGCGGACGCCCTGCTGTTAGCGAAGGGCCGACCTGGCGTTCTCGAGGTGACGCACGGACTCTTGCGGATGGGGCCGCTCGAAAGCGTGATCGGTGGGGCGGTGACGTTCCCTAGGACGGGAGCGACGGGGAAGGACGCGGCCATTGCCGTCGATCTCGAGCTCGCCGGCAAGTCGCAGAAAGTGAATTCCGGAGACGAGGCCTTTCGCGGGCTCGCCGCGGCATCGCCGGCGAAGTGGTCGGGCACCGCTTCATGGAACGTCCACGTAGGCGGGCGTGGGCCCGAGGTCGTAACGCGCGGCGTGCTCCATCTGGCCGGGTTCTCGGTCCGCGCGCAGGACAACTTCTTCCTCATCGATCGAATCCAGATCGGCTGGAACACGCTCGCCGACCGGACCTTCATCGCGAACGGCAGCGGAGGAGGGTCTGGCATCGGGATCAATCTCGGGGCCAAGGGGCTGCTGACTCCGGGTGGAGAGACCACGGGGTGGATCTTGGTTCGCGGCCCGGCGGCGCGCCTGAACGGGCTCGTCCCCAATGCGCCGAAATGGACCTCCGGAAGTCTCGAATGCCGCGCCTCCTTCGAGCTGCGGCCGCCGGCCAAGCCCGACATCAAGTGGACCATCCGCGGATCGGGGCTCAATGGGACGGTGCAGGGACTCGCGCACCCGGTTCGCGAGCTTCAGTTCGACGTGGAGGGGAACGAGGCGACGGCCGACATACGTTCCTTCCGAACGGGAGTCGGCTCCTCCACGGTGAGCCTGACCGGAACCCTGGTGCGGGGGAAACCCCTCAGCACGGGCACGTTTCATCTCACGGTCGACCGGTTGATCGCGGAAGAGTGGGCTCCGCCCGTGGGCGGAAAGGCGCCCCAGAAGATCGTGGCCCCCGCGCCCGCGGCGCTCCCGTTGCCGATCGGCGCCTTCACCGGCGCGGTGGAGATCGGAGAGGTCCGGTCGGGCGCCATGCGCGCCACGAACATCACGACCCCCGTGCGCTTCGACGGCAAGAATCTGGTTGCCGATCCCATCAAAGGATCCATCGGCACCGGAACCTTCGAGGGCGTCTTCAACGTTCTGTCGCCGTTCACGAAACCGAGCTACACGCTCCACATGGACGTGAAGCGGGCGCCCGTGGAGCAGGTGGCCGCGGGGACCATGCCGTTCGCCTCGGCGGTGACCGGGTTCCTGACCGGCGCGCTCGATCTGAGCGGACAGGGATTCCCCAGCGCGGCCCCGAACGAAACGCTGAAGGGGCTTCTCAAGGGAACCCTGGACGACGGCAAGCTCAAGCTGACACCGACCGTGATCGCGGTGGCGCGCGCGCTGGGAATTTCCACGGGCTCCGAGGTTCCCCTCACGCAGGAGACCCACACCGTGCGCATCCAGGGGGACAAGATGCTGATCGACCAGGCACGCGGGGACTTGGGCCAGGACAAGGCGGAGATGAACGGGTCGGTGGGGATCGACCACACGCTCGATCTGAACGTCCTCCTCCGGCTCGCCCCGGCCCGCGTGAGGGGGAACTCGTCCCTGGCGCGGTTCGCGCAGTATGCGCGTGACGCCGAGGGGAGGCTCCCGGTCGGTCTCAAGATCACCGGCCTCGATCGCGCCCCCAGGATCACCGTGAACACCGAGCAGCTCCTGCAGGCCGCGGCCAAGCAGCTGACCAGCGACGTCGGAAAGCAGATCCTATCGGGGCTGGTGAAGGGGCTGGCCCACCGGCCGGACTCGCTGCGCAGTGCGGATTCCACGCTCGCGGCCGATTCGGTGCGCAATCTGGAGACCACGCGCAAGGCGCCAACCGACTCGACGTCGGATGATCCGGTCAAGAAGGCCGGCGACGTCCTGAAGCAAATCTTCGGAAAGTGAGCCTCGCCTCGAGGAACGCCTCACTCCGGCTGCTCGCGGCCGCGGCGATGCTCCTGCCTGCGGCGATCCTCCTGGCCGGCCCGGCGTTCGCGGGACACACGGCCGGGGCGCCCGGCTGGCAGCAGGACGTGCACTACAGCCTCTCCGTCTCCTATGCCCCGCAGAAATTCGAGATCGCGGGGCAGGAGACGCTCGCCTACTGGAATCTCTCTCCCGACACCCTTTCCGAGCTGTACTTCCATCTCTACCTGAACGCGTTCCGTCCGGGGTCTCACATGGCCCGCTTCGACGCCTCGCAGGAGAACTGGCGCGTCCAGGACCTGCCGCCGAAGCGGCGCGGCAGCGAGCGGATCGAGAGCGCGCGGATCCTCCACGGCGATTCGCTCGGGGTGGACACCGACGACACGATCGCGCGCGTGGCGCTACCCGTGGCACTCGCGCCGGGGGAGAGCGTGATCGTATGTCTCTCCTTCCGGTCGTTGATCCCCGACGTGCCGGACCGGATGGGGCGCTCCGGGAAGGGCATCTTCGCCGCGCAGTGGTATCCCAAGGTCTGTGTCTACGACCGCTTCGGGTGGCACGCGGAGCAACACCTGGGCTCGGAGTTCTACGGCGATTTCGGCGCCTACGACGTCCGCATCACGCTCCCCGCGTCGTTCCTGGTCGCGCACACCGGCACGCTGGCGAATCCGGCCGAGGTTCTGCCCGACTCCATTCGCGTGCGGCTCGCCGCGCCCGGGGACAGCGCGGTGACGATCTGGGATCGGAGCCGCCTCGCGAGTCCCACGGATTCCGCTGGCCGCGCGGCGGCCTCGATGCCCCGGACCTGGGCGATCCACGCGGATTCGGTCCACGATTTCGCGTGGGCCTGCGAGGAGAAATGGATCTGGCGCCGCGCGCGGTGGAACGGCATCGATGTCTACACCTATCACCGCGCGTCCGACGCGAAGCGCTGGAACGATATGGCATCCGAAGGGGCGCGGATGGTGGAGGTCATGAGCCGGCGGTTCGGGCCGTATCCCTATCCGCAGTTTTCGTTCGTGGAGGAGCCGATCGGCGCGGGAGGGGTCGAGTTCCCGAACATCGTCTGGATCACGCCGCGCCGGAGCGCGACGGCGCGGAGGCTGGAGTATCTGTTCGCTCATGAGCTGGCCCACAACTGGTTCTACGGGATGGTGGGAAGCAACGAGACGGGGCAGGCCTTCCTGGACGAGGGTCTCACGAGCTACGCCGAGACCGCGATCATGGAGACGCTCTATGGCCGAACGGGAAATCTCACCGGCGGCCGGAAGCCTCGATGGCTCTTCCCGGAGGACGACTCGCGCCGGAGCGCGTGGCGGAACTACCTCGAGTTCCAGGCGAGCGGCATCGAAGAGCCGGTCGTGACCCACTCCGACCGCTTCAAGAATCCGGCCGCGTACTATACGTCCGTCTACCACAAGACGAACGTCGGACTCTGGACGCTGCGCTCCATCGTGGGCGAGGAACACTTCGACGCGGCGATGCGCGAGTACTTCGCGATCTGGCGCTTCCATCATCCGTACGGGGAGGATTTCTTCGCCTCCATGAACGGTGCGCTGGGGGGCTCGTACGATTGGTTCTGGAGCGGATGGTTCCTGCGGACCGACGCGATCGATGTGTCGCTCTCGGGGCTGCGCGTGGCCAGGGGGCGGACGCCCGGGGCGGGCCCGCGCGTGGAGCTCAGGCTCCGGTCGCGGGGCGGGATCGATCCGCCGGTGCCGGTCCGGTTCCGGGACGGGGCCGGACACGAGACGATGCGAGCCGTGCCGCGCGAGGTCTTCCTTGCCGCGGACGGGGAAGCGGTCTACCGGCCGGACCTTCCCTTTGCGCCCACGGAGGCCGAGCTGGATCCGGACTTCACGCTGCCGGACATCGACTGGAGCGATAACAGGACCAGCCGCTGGCCCCGGCTCGAATGGATGGTCGATAACTGGCGCGCGCCCCCTCGGCCCATCGGAAAGACGCTCCTCCTCTGGAGGCCCGACCTCTGGTACCAGACCGACGAGCGCGCCCAGGCCGGGCTCGCCTTCGACGCGAGCACCGTCCGTTGGGAGCACAGCCTCCAGGGAACGGTGGGCGTTGGAACGCGGGAGCCGCGGGCGTACGCCGATCTCGAGGCGCGGATGCGCTCCCTCTCCGCGGATCCGAGGCGGATCGCGCGCGCGCGCGGCTATGACATGGATGGGCACCGCGGATTTCGGATCTCGCTCGCCCAGGATCTGGGCTCGAAGATCGAGCGCGGGTTCCGCGGGTCGCTCGCCACGAGCGTCGACGTGGACCAGCTCCGTGATCCGGAGGCGCCGCGGCGCCCGGAAGAATGGTCGCGGGGCGGGTACGCCAATCTCGAGGCCACGCTCTCCTCGTTCCGCAAGTATCACCGTGTCCGCTGGACAGGGTCGGCGCGACTTCGCACGGATCTCTTCACGGACCGGTTCTCCTATAGCTCTTTCTACGCCGTGACCACGGCGGACGTGAGCTTGATCCCCGGGCTGCCGCTCCTGCTCCGGCTCGCCGCGGGCCGGGTCCGCGGGGGCGCGGTCCCGCCCGAGGAGCGATTCTATCTGGCGGGCGCGGGGCCGCGTGGCGAGTGGGGCAGCCGATGGTTCCGCTCGCGCGGCACATTTCCCACGCGATGGAACGCGGCCCTCGGAGGGGACGGGAACGTCCGCGGCTTCGCCGACACGAGGCCCTCGGGATCGGCCCTCGTCGCTCTGAACGCGGAGTCCCGATCGAGCAGGCTCGTGCCCTCCTGGGTGCCGCTCGCGGGCAAGCTGCGGATCCCCGTGCTGGAGCCGCATTCCACGCTGTTCGTGGACGCGGGCCAGGTGAGCGAAGGCACCATCGCGCTCCGGGACTTCGCAGCCGATTTCGGCGTGGGCTTCCGCTCCCGGCCGCTCTTCCGCAATCACCTCATCCTCCGGACGGATCTGCCGCTTCTGCGCACGCCCCCTGAGACGGGGGAGCGCCCCTGGAAGCTGCGGGCCGTCTTCTCGGTCGGGGAAGCGTTCTGACGCGCTCCGCCGCCGCCATCGACACGAGCGGGCTCACCCGCACGTTCCACGCGCGCCGCAGATCGGGCGAGGTGCTCGCCCTCCAGGGAGTCGATCTCACCGTGCAGAAAGGGGAGTGCTTCGGCCTCCTGGGTCCCAACGGCGCGGGGAAGAGCACCCTCATCAAGATACTCACGACCCTCCTCCTGCCGACTTCGGGCAAGGCACTCGTCAGCGGATACGATGTCGCCACGGAGCCTTTTCAGGTGCGCCGGAGGATCAATCTCGTCTCCGGGGGCGACAGCTCGGGATACGGCGTGCTCACGGTGCGTGAGACCCTGCACCTCTTCTCCCAGTTCTACGGCGTGCCCGGTCCGGTCGCGCGCCGGCGCGCCGACGAGCTGATGCAGGTGACCGGCCTCTCCGAGAAGGCGGATCAGAAGCTGGCGGGGCTCTCGACCGGAATGCGCCAGAAGCTCAACTTCGCGCGCGGATTCATGAGCGACCCGGAGGTGATCTTCCTCGACGAGCCGACCCTGGGCCTGGACGTCGAGGCGTCCCGCGACGTGCGCGCCTTCGTCGCGCGCTGGGTGCGCGAGCGCCTGGACCGGACCGTGCTCCTGACCACGCACTACATGATGGAGGCGGACGAGCTGTGCGGCCGCGTGGCCATCATCGACCACGGAAGGATTCTCGCGCTGGACACGCCGACCGCGCTCAAGCGAACGCTCCCGGCGGAGCCGGTGTTCGAGTTCCAGGTGAGCGCGACGGGGCAGGACCTCGACCGCCTGCGGGAGATCGCGGGCGTCCGCTCGATGTCCCATCACGCGCATCCCGCGACCGGAGCGGTCGAGCTTCGCGTCGTGGTCGAGGAGGACGACGTGATCGGCGAGGTGCTCGGACGGCTGAAGGCGCTCGAGCGCTCGGTGCTGCATCTGACAAAGATGGAGCCCTCGCTGGAGACCGTGTTCATCCACCACGTCGGGCGCGGGCTCTCCGACGAGGACGCGGGGGAGCGCGATGGCGCCTGACGTCCTGCGCATGAACCTGGCCGCGGTCTACGCGCGGGCGAGCGTGCGCATCAAGGCGTCCTTCCGCGAGCGCTCGTGGCTCATCGGGGAGACTCTGTTCCCGTTCCTCTCGATGTCCGCGTTCGTCCTGGTGTACCGCGGCCTCCACGCGCCGCGCGAGTACGAGGGCTTCGTGGTTCTGGGAGGGGCCATGATCGCGTACTGGAACAACGTGATCTGGGGGATGGCGAGCCAGTTCTTCTGGGAACGGGAGCAGGGGCAGCTTCAGCTCTACCTCATCACGCCGGTATCGCGGATGTCGATCCTCCTTGGCATGGCGCTGGGGGGAATCGCGATGACCACGACGCGCGCCGCCGCCATCCTCATCGGCGGCGTTCTGCTCTTCCACGTTCCGCTGCCGCTCTCGCGGGCTCTGCCCGCGTTCGGGCTCTTCGTCCTCACCCTCGGGGCCGCGTACAGCCTGGGGATGATCCTGAGCAGCTTGTTCCTGTTATGGGGACGGGAGGTCTGGCACACGGCGACCATCCTCCAGGAGCCGATCTACCTCTTCTCGGGATTCTATTTTCCGGTGAGCGCCATGGGGATGGTGATCGCGGTCGCGGGATCCATCCTGCCGGTCACCCTGGGGCTCGACGGCATCCGGCAGGTCTTCTATGGGCCGGCGGCGCACGGACTCCTGCCGCTACCGTGGATTCCGCCCATCCAGATCGCGCTGACCGCGCTCTTCCTCTACGTCGCGGCGGGAATGCTGCGGCACATGGAGAACCTCGGAAGACACGAGGGAAGGCTCACCGTGAGGGGCGATTGAGGCGGCTCTTGCAGATTCTTCGCGCGTCGGCGTGGCTGGGATGGCAGGTGGAAGCGAACTGGGCGGACCCGGCGCTCTTTCTCATCTACTCGATCGCGAAGCCGCTGGCCACCACCCTGATACTCTTCTTCATGGTGAAGGTCGTTTCTCGCGGAGGCGCCACGACCGAGACGTTCCGCTACATCTTCATCGGAAACACCTTCTTTCTCTACGTCACCGAAGTGCTGATCGGGATCTCCTGGACCGTGTTCCGGGACCGGGAGGATTACGAGACGCTGAAGTACATCTACGTCGCGCCGCTCAGGCTCCTCCCGTACCTCATGGGCCGCGCCTCCACGAGAGTGGCGACCGCGACGGTCGGCGTGGTCGCGGCCCTCGTGTTCGGACGGCTGGTGCTGGGTTTGGGGATCGGGGTCCCCGGCACCGACTGGCTCCTGGTCGTGGCCGCGGTGGCGCTGGGCATCGTGGGCGTGCTCTGGCTGGGGATCATCCTCGCGGGGACTTCGCTCGTCGTGGCGCGGCACAGTATGAACCTGAACGAGGGGCTGAGCGGGCTCTTCTTCCTGCTCTGCGGAGCGGTGTTTCCCCTGGACGTCCTGCCACGCTGGGCCCGCGCGATCTCGCTCATGCTTCCGTTCACCTACTGGCTCGAGCTCCTGAGGCGTATGCTCACGGGCAAGGGATTCGCGAAGAGTCTCGCGGGAATGGCTGACGGGGCTCTCTGGAGCATCCTCGCGTTTTCGACGATCGCGCTCTGCGCGGTGGCGTTCGCGTGGTTCTCATGGTGCGAGCGCGTCGCGCGGAATCGCGGGCTGATCGACTGGAAGACGAACTACTAGGTCCGGACGGGGCGGCTCTTGCGGCCGCCCCGGAGCGCTTTCCCGAGCATGACGTTGATCGGATGGCTGCGGGGGAGGGCTGGCACGACCGGCGGCTTGCGGACTCCGAGCCTTCTCAGGCAATCGCTCGAGGCTTCGAAGTTCGGGTTCCAGGAGAGTGCCTGGTTGAAGGCCTTGACCGCGTCCCCGCGCCGGTTCGCGAGGAGGAATACCTCGCCCAGGTTGTGATAGTGCTCCGGCCGGTGGTATTCGGTTTCGATCGCCCGGCGGCAGAGCTGCTCGCCGTCGCTGAACTTGCGATCGGCGTGCGCGAGGGCGAGACCGAGATAGCTCAGGTAGCCTTTCGCCATGGGTTCCAGCATCACGGCTTCCTGGAAGTGGTTTACCGCGTCCCGATACCGGCACGCGTAGAGCATGCGTACGCCGGCCATGAAATGCTCGTGACCGATGGCGCCGGTCACCGCCAGTTGCTGCTGTCGCCGCTGCCGAGGAGTTGCCACGGTTTGATCCTCCGGGTACCGGAGACGAACAAGGCAAACCTCGTGCCGATGGGATCGTGCGTATTGGGGGTCGGGGAAGGGAGACTTCGCCATGTCCCGCATGTACTTAGCGGCGGATCGACCAAACCCTTACCGGTGGCCCTACGGAATCCTTCGTGCGATCCGCCCGCCCCGCACAAGAAACTTGCGATTAACGATAAAGATATGTAGGGTGAGGCATCGGGTGTCAGACCCGAATGCTTCCAACCTGAACGCAGGTCCCTAGGAGGCAATGTCTACCGCATCACCGGTTGAACGCAGAAGCGAGACCCATCTCGAACTATATCTCCGTCCGGCTCTCTTCATCCCCGAGCTCAGAACCAAGAAAAAATCCTCCGTTCTCGAGGAGATGGTTTCCCATCTCGCCCAGCATCAGATCGCTCGTCAGGCGGACGCCGTGCTCGAAGTGCTGCGGCAGAGAGAAGCCCTGGGAAGCACGGGAATCGGCAAGGGCGTCGCCATCCCGCACGCGCGATCGACGATGGTGGCCGAGCGGGCGGTGCTCCTGGCCCGGTCCACCAAGGGAGTGGATTTCGACTCCATGGACGAGAACCCGGTCCATCTCATCTTCATGATCGTCGCGCCGCCGACCGAGAAGGATCCGATCTATCTCCAGATGCTCGCGCAGATCGTGAAGGCGGTCCGGCTCGCGCCCGTTCGGAGGAAGATCCTCGAGGCCCCGGATTTTGCCGCGATCCGGTCCCTGATCGGAGCGCAGCTCAACGATGAATGACAAGCTCCAGGCGCTCGTCGCATTACAAGATCTGGACCTCATGATCCGCGAGGCCAAGGACCCCGAGTGCGCGACCCAGGAAGAGGATCTGGGATTTCCGCTGAGCGGCGTGGACAAGCTCGAGCGCACCCGCGAGCGGATGGCCAAGCAGATCGACGAGCGCTTGCTGCAGACGTACGAGCGCATGAGCCGCCGCTTCACCCGGGTCATCGTGCCGGTGCAGGAAAAGGTGTGCCTTGGATGCTTCATGGGGCTCCCGACCTCGGGGAAGCCAAACATCGCGCCTGGAACCGTCGAAAACTGCGAGAATTGCGGCCGTATCCTCTACCGGCCTTAGAAGCTCCCGCCTCTATCGAAGCGCCCCCGTTTCGCGGTATAATGATGGCCTGAAGCGCTCCCGGCCGCGCGTCCGCGCCCGCCTCGGAGCTTCCGTCCGGAGGTCATCTCAGCCATGTCTCGACACCTTGCTCTACTTCTCGGCGGCATCGCGATTCTCGCGCTTGGGGCGCCGGTCCGCGTCTTCGCCGACCCGACCGCGTACGTGGGTCCCACCCGCATCCTCCTGGTCGATGCCGACAGCGTGCTAACGATCGTCGGCCGGGAGTGGCTCTCCAGGAGCGTCCGGCATCAGGAGAAGCTCCTGCGCTATTCCGTCCGCATGGCCTACTGGCGCGACCACATTCCTGCCGACATGAGGATGGTGTTCGATGCCCTGGGCTATCCGACGAGCCGTGTACTTCGCACTCCGGTCGGGCACACCGAGGAATGGTGGTACTACGGCATCCTCGATCCGCCTCTTCGTTTTCTCGACGGCGCGCTGATCGATACCGACCGGTTCGAGAGCCTGCTCGGCCGCTGAGCGGCTCCCTCGCCGCGGGTTCCGCCTTGTCCGGACCCCAGCCCGATGGTAGATTCCATCGGGGTCTTCACCGGGGGAGGGTTCTTGCCGAGTCGTGACGCAGCGGGTCCATCCACTCGATCCGTTCATGCCGGCCGGGCGCGTGACCCCGAGCACGGACACATCGTCACGCCCATCCAGCTCAGCTCGACTTATTTCGCGCGCAGCACCGCGGAGCTGGTCGAGTACCTGGAAGGCCGCCGCTCCGCCAACTTCTACGCGCGATACTCCAATCCCACCGTCGAGGCCGCGGAACAGAAGATCGCGGAGCTGGAGGGCGGGGAGCGGGCGCTGTGCTTCGGGTCGGGCATGGCCGCCATCTCTTCGCTCCTTCTCTCGCAGCTCCGGCACGGGGACCACGTCGTCGCCACGCGCGAGCTCTACGGCGGAACCTTCGAGTTCCTGGACCGGATGCTTCCGCGGTGGGGCATTTCCACGACGTTCGTTCCCCCCGCCGACGCCAGGGCCCTGGAAGCGGCGATCGGGCCGACAACGAAGCTCATCTATACCGAGACCCCGACCAACCCGAAGCTCACGGTGGTGGATCTCCGCGCCGTGGGCGAGGTCGCGCGCAAGCACCGGATCCCGTGCGCCATCGACAACACCTTTGCCTCGCCCATCAACCAGCGCCCGATCGGACACGGATTCGACTTCGTGCTCCACTCCGCGACCAAGTATCTCGGCGGGCACTGCGACCTGGTCGGCGGGGTCGTGGTGGGACCTCGCGACCGCATGAAGGAAGTGTGGCACCACCGGAAGCTCCTGGGAGGCATCCTGGATCCTCACTCCGCGTACCTGCTCGAGCGCGGCACGAAGACGCTCGCCCTCCGGATGGCGCGTCACAACGAGAACGGTCTCGCCGTCGCGCGGCATCTGGCCGAGCATCCCCGCGTCCGGCGCGTGTACTACCCGGGCCTTCCGGAGCATCCCGGACACGAGATCGCGAAGCGCCAGATGTCCGGATTCGGCGGCGTTCTCGCCTTCGAGGTGGACGCGACCCGCGAGGACACGATCCGCTTCGTCGAGGCGCTGGAGCTGGCCTATCTCGCGCCGAGCCTGGGCGGGGTCGAGACGCTCGTCAGCCAGCCCTCCATGACGTCCCATTACTTCCTGGCGCCCGAAGAGCGCGCGGCCCAGGGGATCTCCGATTCGCTCGTTCGCGTCGCGCTGGGGATCGAAGACGCGGCGGATCTCGTGAGGGATTTCGACCAGGCGCTCGAGAAGGTTCCCTGAGCGGACTCGAGGAAGCGATTCCGAGGCGGCTCGTCTGGAACGCCGCCGTCTTATCCACGATGCTCGTCGCGGTTTTCGCGCTCGCTCCGAGCGTCGTGACGGCCGCGCCCTGGCGCTCGGTATCGGCGCCGGCGAGCACGTTCGCGCTCGCCGAGTACGTGATGCAGGCCCCTGGGAATACGCCGGACCCGGGGACGGGAAGCGTGGAGGATACGACCGACACCGAGCCGATCATTACGGAGCCCGCCGTGCCTCCGCCCAGCCAGCAGCCGCCTCCACCGACCCGGCAGCCCGGCTCGGTCCCGGATACCGTCCGGGCCGATTCGGCGCGCGCCTTCCCTGGCGTTGGGCCCGCTCTGGCCGAGACGATCGGCCCCGGGTCCGCCATCCGGATCCCCCAGGCGGTGGCGCCTCCGGTCCATACGCGGCACGGATTCCTGGGGCTTGCTCCGATCGCCCTGCTGGCGGGACTGATCGTCCTCCATATCTTCGTCGTGGCGGCCGTGGCGAAATGAAGGCACGCGTGCGCCCGTTACACGATGCCCACGCGGGCCAGGGACTCCGCGTCCGGTGGCAGCCGCCGGATTTTCCTCTGCGCGAGGCCGCCGAGGCGGTGCTCCGGGATTCCGTTCGCGAACTGGGGCTCTCCGAGGTCGTGCGCGACGTGCACGTGCACGTGGATCTCCGAAACAGGGACGACCACGCGTACATCGAGTGGAACACGCACGATCATCGCGCCGCGCGCCTCTCGTTCGCGCTCGGCAACTTCGTCACGCCCGCACGCCGTCGCGCCTGGGCGCGCACTTGGGGAAGACGCGCCGGGACGCCTCCGGTGCTGCCGCGCCAGTTCTCGGGCAAGTGTTTTGCCGAGGCGTGCCTTCACGAGCTGTTCCATCTTCGTGACGATCACGAGGCCGGCGTGGATCTGGCCGCGCATCCCGAGGAGGACCGCGAGGCGTTGAACGAACTGTGGAACGTGTGGATCGACGGGCGCCTCCACCGACGCGGCCTTCCGGCCATGACGCGGCGGGAGCGCCACCGCGTGTTCGTGCGGACGCTCGCCCATTACCCGCGCTTCGCGCGGCGCGGCGAGCGGATCTTCAGCGCGCTCTGGACCGCGGACCATCTGGGACCCAAGGAGCTCCGGGCGTTCTTGGCCGAGATCCAGAGCCCGTCCGGGGCGCGGCAGGCGCGCGCTCCGCGACGCTCCCGATGAGCGAGCGCACCTCGCTCGAAGGGAGCTCCATGACTCAGGAGGAGCAGCTCCGGTTCCTGGTTCGCGCCTCGCGCGAGCTGGCGCTCCTCAAGCGAGACGAGCTGGCCCGCCGGGCGCGCGACCTTCTGCTCCGCTCGAGCGGCTTCTCCGAGTTCTCCCTGTGGGTGCTGGATCCACGCACGGAAGTGCTCTTTCCATGGACGCTCTGCAACACGCCGGTCATGGGCCGGCGGCCGCGGCTCGCCGTGGGGCAGGGAGTCGCGGGCGTCGCCTCGGCAGAGGATCTGCCCGCGTTCTTTCCCGTGCTGGCCGAATCCCAGTACGTTGCGGAGGAATGGGGCGGCAGGCCCCGGAGCATGATCCAGGGCGTGCTCACGCTCCCGCTCCGGCGCGCGGGTGAGCCGCTGGGCGTGGCCGTCCTCTCCAAGCTGGATTCCACGCCGCCGCTCGAAGAGAACCTCTCGTTCCTGCGCGAGCTGTCGATCCAGCTCTCGATCGCGATCGGCAACGCGCGCATCTACGCGGAGGCGACGCGGGAAAAGGTGCAGAACCACCTCCTGCTCGAGCTGGGGACCAAGATCTCGGTCAGCCTGGACACGAATCAGCTCCTGGAGCAGATCCTGGACCTCGTGTTCCAGGTCGTGCGGTACGACGCCGCCGGAATCTACCTCGTGGACAAGAAGACCCAATGGATCAACCAGCAGACGATCCGCGGCTACGATCCGAACCGCGAGGACGCGGTGCGCCTCAAGGTGGGACGCGGGCTCATCGGCTGGGTGGCGAAGACGGGACGCCCCGTGATCGTGCCGGACGTGCTGCGCGACGACCGCTACGTGAACGCAAGGACGCAGACCCGCTCCGAGATGGTGGCGCCGCTCCGCGCCGGGACCGAGGTGATCGGCGCGTTCAATCTCGAGTCCGACGAGCCGGACTCCTACGAGCCGGAGGACCTGGAACTGCTGATGACGTTCGCGAGCCAGGCCGCGGTCGCGATCGAGCGCACCCGCCTCCACGCCGAGGTTCTCGAGACACGTCGGCTGGAGGAGGAGCTTTCGATCGGACGGCGCATCCAGCGGACGTTTCTCCCCGCGCGCGATCCCAAGGTGCCGAACTTCGACATCGCGGGCGCCTACTACGCTTCGGGCATCGTCGGCGGCGACTACTACGATTACGTGCGGATCGCCGAAGGGCACCTGGGGATCGTGGTCGCGGACGTGTCCGGAAAGGGGATTCCCGCGGCGCTCATCATGGCTGCCTTCCGCGCGTCGCTGATCGCGGAGGTGCGGAACAACTACGCCATCCGCACCGTCTTCACCAAGGTGAACCGGCTCCTCTTCGAGAGCACCGAGGTCGAGCGGTTCGTGACCGCGATCTACGGCGTGCTGGACATCCACGGGCGGCGGTTCACGTACGTGAACGCGGGGCACAATCCCGGAATCCTCTACCGCGCGGGCACCGACTCATTCGAGAACCTGGACTCCACGGGGCCCCTGCTCGGCACGTTCGAGAGCGCGACCTTCAAGGAGCGCCAGGTCGAGATTCGCCAGGGCGACATCCTCACGCTCTATACGGACGGGATCACGGAATCCATGAACGCGGCGATGGATCTTTTCGGCGAGGAGCGGCTGAAGGACGTGGTCCGGTCGCGCCGGGGAGGCCCGGCCGCCGAGATCGCGCGCGCCATCCGCGAGACCGTGAGCGCGTTCAGCGGCGGGGAGCCGGACGACGACCTGACGCTGGTGATCGTGAAGGGGACGTAAATGAAGAAGGTGGAGGAGCTTTCGCCCCGCCACCCCATATGCGGAAGGTTCCCCGCAGAGACCGTACCGTGACGACTTGTTAAGGCCTTGGGCAACCCACCGGCGAACGCCGGGTCAAGCCACCATGGTCGCGAATCACAGGGAACCTAACCCTGTTTTGTCGTACCCTTTAGACGCCGATGATGGTAAAAAGTTCCATCCGAGTTTTGAGCGCTAAATTAGGTTAACTATTATACATAAAACATTGTCCAGTTGTCAATTAGAATGATGCGCGCCTAGAATTGTGGCCGGAGTGGTGGAACTGGCAGACGCGCCGGACTCAAAATCCGGTCCACGCAAGTGGGTGGGGGTTCAAGTCCCCCCTCCGGCACCAACTTGCAGACTCGGCCCAGCGGAGGCTAGGGTGCCGGCTGGCTTCTCGCCGGTGTTTGGCCACGGCCCCACCGCCGGATACGCTTACCGGTTGAGGACTCGGTACACGTCCCCTCGGCGGCCGATCTTCACGACGAGCACTACCAGCATCCTGTCTTTGATCTGATAGATGATCCTGTAATCGCCAGATCGAACCCGGTAAAGATCTTCGCCGCCCGCGATCTTCTCGATCCCACGCGGCCGCGGATCCCGCGCGAGCTCTTCTATCTTTCGCGCGACCTTTATCTGATCCTTCTTCGGGAGGTCTGCCAGGTCGCGCTCAGCCGAGGGCTTGAGCGAGACCTTGTAGAGCCTCGGCTCAGAGCCCAAGCTTGGCCTTTACAACCTTCCACGGAACCTCGCCTGGCTCCTTCAACGCTTCCCGCGCGGCGTCTAGGTCGATCGCATCCTCGATCTGGCGGAGAAGCTCCAGGTCGTCGGGATGCACCATCGCGACCGCGGGCTTCCCGTTCTTCACGAGAAGCACCCGCTGGTGCAGATAGTGGACCGCGTTGACGTACTCTGACATTGACTCCCTCACCTTACTTACGCTTACGGTCAACTCCAGAGGCGCGCTATGTTTCTGGACCGCGTTCGATGCCTTTGCAAGGGCGGGCTTTGTCTTGCGTTCAATTCTCGTCGGCACTCAAATCACCTCGTTTCATGGAAATTGTACATTATGTACGTCTAGTACATTCTATCGGTAAGCGAGAGTCAGAGTAAAGCTCTATTCTCGCCGTCGATTCTCCTACATCTACTGGGGACTCGACGCGGACACCCGGGGGGAGTTCCTCGCGGTCCAATCCAGCCGTTCGCGCGGATTTTTCCGCAATGCGACTTCCCATGCGTCCTGCAACGGCCCGCGGCGGCGCGTGATTTCAGCCATTCCACTGTAAGGCCGCGCCTCCCAAGGCCATTTCCGGCGCGCGCCGGATGGCCTTCTCCTTGCTTTACTCCCCTGCAACATGACGCCGGCGGTGAAGCCGCGAGACCCGCGGAGACCGCCTGATTTCCAAGTAGAGGGGGTTGCTATGCATCGTGCCATGGTTCGTCTCCTCACGACGTCGCTCGCGCTGGTGTTGTGCGCAGGTGTCGGCGTTCTCATGACGCCTTCGCCTTCGCTCGCGAATGTCGCCCCGGTACTGACCGTGCCGGGCGCGCAGACTGTGGACGAGGGCGTCTCGCTCGTCTTCGTGATCTCCGCGACGGACGCGGACGCCCAGCCTCTCTTCTTCCGCGCCTCGGGCTTGCCGTCGGGAGCGGTGTTCCGGGACCTTCACGACAATACGGCGTCGTTCTCCTGGACTCCGACCTTCACGCAGGCCGGAACCTACGGCCCGACCTTCATCGTGGACGACACGTTCGGCGGGGTGGACTCCAAGGGCGTCTCGATCACGGTGAACAACGTGAACCAGGCGCCCGTGCTGGACCCGATCGGCAACCGATCGGTCGAGCGCGGCACCTCCTTGAGCATCTTCATATCCGGTATGGACCCGGACGGCGATGTCGTGACCTTCTCGACCACGAACCTCCCGTCCTATGGCTCGTTTACCGATTACGGCGGCGGCGGCGCGTCGCTCGGACTGGCGCCCCCCGCGGACATGGCTCCGGGAACGACCTCGATGACCGTGTCGCTCTCGGATGGGAGCCTCACGGCGTCGGAGACGTTCTCGATCACGGTGTACGCGCTCGGCAGCCAGTTCGCGCCGGTGCTCGCGGCCATCGGAGACCAGACGGTGGCGGAAGGGGCCACGTCGAACGTGAGCGTTTCCGCCACGGACGCGGACCTGGACCCCATAACGTGGAGCGTCTCGCTACCGGGGTTCGCTTCCTTCGCTCCGATCAGCAGCTCGCCGGGCTTTGCTTCCGGCACCATGACGCTGGCGCCCGGCTATTGCGCCTCGGGGACCTACTCCGCGAGCATCGGCGTGAGCGACGGCTCCATGTCGGCCAACGAGGCGTTCGTGATCACGGTCTCGAACGTGAACCGTGCGCCCGAGTGGACGGTGCCTCTGGGCGGCTACGCGATGACGCTGAGCGAAGGCGGCGCGGCGAATCTCACGATGCACGCCACCGATCCGGATCAAGGGTGCGGCACGGCTGCTCCGACGCTCTGGTATCTGGGCACCGGAACGCCGGCGGGACTCACGGTCTCGCTGACGGACTTGGGCGCCGGTGACGGCACGATGCACGTCGCCGCGAGCTTCGACGCGGCGGGAACGTACACGCTTCAGGTCACCGCCAAGGACGCGCAGGATCCCGGCCTGGCGACGAACGTCTCGGTCGGCGTAACCGTGACCTCGACCAACCGAGCGCCGGTCGCCTCCGCGGGCGGTCCGTATTCGGGTCTCCTGGCGCGGCCGATCACCATGAGCGCCTCCGGGTCCACGGATCCCGACGGTGACGCGCTCACGTACGCGTGGACGTTCGGAGACGGCGGCGCCGCAGCGGGCGTCGAGGTGTCGCATACCTACGCCGCCACCGGCCGCTACACGGTTGTCGTCAGCGCGAGCGACGGCTCGCTGGCGGATGCCGACACGACCACGGCCGACGTGCGAAACGGATTCCTCGCGCGCGCCTTCACCGATCACAGCACCATACGGCTCAAGACCGGAAAGCCGAGCAACTCGGCGTTCCTCGAGCCGGTCGGTAGCTCCTTCGAGATCGGCTCGGTCGATGTCTCGAGCCTCAAGCTGTACGGGCCCGACGGACTGGGAACGGTGCCCTTTATCACGCCGATTCCCGGGAGCGTGACCGTCGGCACGGACTACGACAAGAACTTCGTGGCCGAGGTCGCGATGAATTTCGCCAAGGACGACCTGCGCTCCCTGTTCACGAATCTGACGGCCGACGCGCAGGTGACGATGGTGCTGACGGCCGACCTCCTCGGCGGGGGCTCCGTGCGCGCGACGCTCGCGTTGACCGTCCAGCCCGAGCGGCAGCTCGTGGCGCGCGTCCAGCCGAATCCGATGAATCCGCAGGCGACGATCCGCGTGAATCTCGAAACGTCGGAGCGCCTGAGCATCCGCCTCTACGATCTCACGGGCCGGCTCGTGCGCACGGTGCTCGAGACTGTGGACACGCCCGCGGGCGTCCATGACTACATCTTCGACGGTCGCGCAACAGATGGAAAGACGCTGCCGACGGGCCAGTACTTCTATCGCGCGGAGACGCCCACGGCGAGAACCGCCGGAACGTTGATCATCTTGAAGTAACACCCGAGGAAACTCGGTCCGCGGTAACCAAGAGCGGCTGGGCCACACGGCTCAGCCGCTCTCCTCCCTTCACCCGCTTCCACCGGCATCGATCCCCGCGCCCGATCCCAGGAGTGTTCGCAGGAGCATCCGCCACCCGGGGGCGAACAGCCATTTGAGCAGAACGTCGGCCGCGAGGAACGCGAGCGAGGCCATGAGAATGGGCTTCGTCTTCGGCCGCGGTCCGCCGCGGTCGTAGAGTCTCGCGTAGCCCCACGACGCCCCCGCGGTTCCCGCGAGGATGAACGAGACCACGCGAGCCATCGGCCAGGGCGGCCACGCGATGAACGCCGCCGCGAGGGCCCCCGTCCTGGGATCGGCGTTCGCGATCACCCAGCCGACGTAGCCGTTCATGTACCCGAGAAGCACGGCTCCCAGGAGAAGCCCCAGGGCGCCGGCGGAGACGGCCGCGAGCGCCAGAACCAAGACGTATTCGGCGAGCACGCGAGGCAGAAACCGTCCGATGCTGCCCTCGGCCCCCTCGCCCGTCGCGATCCAGCGGAGCATATCGTCTCGGTACTCCGCCGCATGCCAGATCCCGCGCGGGACGGATTCCGGAGAGCGCGCGGCCGCGGCCACCGCGGCGGCCGAAAGCGCCACGGCCCACGCGAGCGCGAGCACCGCCGCCCGTCCCGGCTCGCGCGCCGCGATCGCACGGACGTAGACGTACGCCAGCGGCAGGACGGGAAGCACGGCGAAGAGCGCCGCGTTGCCGAGCGGAAGGAGCAGGAACGGGAGGACGAGGGCCGGGATGACAGCGACCGCCAGGGCGGGTATCATGGCGCGGCGCAGTATAGTGCGATCGACCACGTTCTCGGAAGGAGAAGTCCATGCTCCCGGAGTTCCACAGCGCCCCCATGCTCGATTTCACCCGCCCGGACGCGGAGGGGGGAATGATCGACGCCATCGCGCGGGTCCGCTCCGCGTTCGGCGCCACCTACCCGATCGTGATCGGCGGGAAGCGGATCACGACCAAGGAGACGTTCCAGAGCAAGAACCCGGCGAACCCCTCCGAGTGCGTGGGGAACTTCTCCAAGGCGACGCTGGAGCACGTGAACGAGGCGGTCGCCGCGGCGGAGAAGGCGTTCGCATCCTGGTCTCAAATCCCGTCCGACGAGCGTGCCCACGTCCTCCTCCGCGCCGCGGGGATCATGCGCAGGCGCCGCCACGAGATCAACGCGACGATGGTGCTCGAGGTGGGGAAGAGCTGGCCCGAGGCCGACGGCGACACCGCCGAGGCGATCGACTTCCTCGACTTCTATGCCCGGGAGATGATCCGCTGGGGCGGCCCCCAGCCGCTCGTCGCAAATCCAGGCGAGTCGAACGACCTGGTCTACCTACCGCTCGGCGTCGGCGTCGTGATCCCGCCCTGGAATTTCCCGTGCGCGATCGCGATGGGCATGACCGCCGCGACGGTCGTCACGGGGAACACGGCGATCCTGAAACCCAGCAGCGACGCGCCCCTCACGGCGTGGAAGATGTTCGAAATACTGGAACAGGCCGGTGTTCCGGCGGGCGCGCTGAATTTCCTGCCCGGCCCGGGCGGGGTGATCGGTGACGCCCTGGTGGAGCATCCGCGCGTGCGGTTCATCGCCTTCACCGGATCGATGGAGGTCGGGCTCGGGATCAACGAGCGCGCGGCCAAGGTTCCGAAAGGACAGATCTGGCTCAAGCGCGCGATCCTCGAGATGGGCGGGAAGGATTTCACGATCCTGGACGAGGACGCTGATCTCGAAGCCGGAGTGGCAGGCGTCTACGCCGGAGCCTTCGGATTCCAGGGCCAGAAATGCTCCGCCTGTTCCCGCGCGATCGTTCACGAGTCGCTCTACGACGAATTCGTGGAACGTCTCGGAGCGCGGACCGAGAAGACCGTCATCGGCTCGACCGAGAAGCGCGAGACGTTTCTGGGTCCGGTCGTGAGCGCATCGGCCGAGAAGAAGATCCTCGAGTACATGGAGATCGGAAAGGGCGAAGGACGGCTCATCTCCGGGGGCGGGAAGCATTCGGCGCCCGGATTCTTCCTGAAGCCCACGATATTCGCCGACGTCGCGCCGAACGCGAGGATCGCGCAGGAGGAGATCTTCGGTCCCGTGCTCGCGGTGATCAAGGCGCGCTCGTTCGACGAGGAGGTCGCGATCGCCAATGGCACAATCTACGGACTGACGGGCGCCTACTACGGACGCGACCGCGCCCGAATCTTAGAGTCGAAGCGCCGGCTCCACGTGGGCAATCTCTACATCAACCGCAAGTGCACCGGAGCGCTCGTGGGGATCCACCCGTTCGGCGGGTTCAACATGAGCGGGACGGATTCAAAAGCGGGCGGCCGGGATTACCTCGGGCTCTTCCTCCAGGCGAAATCGATCGCGGAGTACATAGGCTAGAGCTTCCGCGGTTCCCGAGCCATCGAGCGTGAGCCTTCTGCTGGGAGGCCTAGCGGCGGGCGCGACCCGTCGCGGGCTCTCCCGACCTCGCCAGAAGGCCGGCAAGGATGTCCCTGGCGTATGAGGGAAGCGTGTCGTCCCGGGCGCCCATGACCACGATGCGATCGCCGCGGCGCGCGCCCTCGATCAGCTCGCGGAGCGCCTCGTCCCGAGAAGGGGAGACACGCGCCGCGGCGCCCGCGCGGCTCAGCGGCTCGGCGATGTCTTCGGAGCGGATGGTTCGCTGGGCGGTGCCCCCGGCGTCGTAGATCGGCGCGAGGAGAAGGTGGTCCTGGGGGCGGAGCCAGTCTCGAAAGGTCTGGATCAGGTCGTCGCGGAAGAATCGGGTCGGACCGTAGCCGTGCGGCTGGTAGTAGATCCAGAGTGCGCCGGTCGGCCGGAGCGCCTCGATGGCCATGCGGATCTTCACCGGGTTGTGCGCGAAGTCGTCGTACACATCGACGCCGTCTGCGGCGCCGATCCGCTCGAGCCTTCTCCGCACGCCGCCGAAGCGCTCGAGCGACTGGGCCGCCTGCGCCACGGGGATTCCGGCGGCGTGGGCGGCCGCGATCGCGATCGCGGCGTTCTGAACCGTGAGAATCCCCGGGAAGGGCACCCGGGCGGCGGAGTCGCCGATCTCGAAGCGGACCCCGTTCGGCGCGAGGCGCACGGAGCGCGCCAGAAGATCCGCGCCGACCCATACGGGATCGCCCTCAACGGCCACCGTGAGGAGAGGGAGATGCCCCGGTCGCGGAACGCCGGCCAGCGCGGGATCGCCGACGTGGACCACCGCGCGCTCGCGCGTCTGCTCCAGCAGGCGGGCGAACATCGGGATGGTGACCGCGATCTCCTTGTGGTCCCTGGTGAGGTTGGTGAGCACGGCGATCGAAGGGGCGAACTCCGCGACGCTTCCGTCGCTCTCGTCGGTCTCGACCACCAGCCAGTCGCTTCCGCCCACGCGCAGGCTTCCGGGCGGGAAAGAGCCGGCCAGGTCCACAGCCGCACCGCCGCCCAGGAAGGAAGGATCGAACCCCGCCTCGAGCAGGATGTGAGCGACCATGGCGGTCACGGTGGACTTGCCGCTCGTGCCGGCGATGGCGATGGTCCGGCGATCCGCCGCAAGCTGCGCTAAGAAGGACCCGCGCCGTACGCACGCGATTCCCAGCTCCTGCGCCCTGAGGAAGTCCGCGTTCGTGGGCTCCACGGCCGTGGAGTGGACGAGGGCGTTAAGCCCGGGCGTCACGCCAGATCCGTCCTGGGCGGTGAGGGTGACTCCCGCTTCCGCGAGCGCGTCGAACACCGGGAGGGAGAGCCCACGGTCCAGATTCCGGTCGGATCCGCTCACGTGTGCGCCGAGAAGCGCCACGAGCTGGGCAAGCGGAGCCATCCCGCTCCCGCCGACGCCGCTGAAGTGATACCGCTTGTCCGAGAGGGAATGCACGGCGCGAGTCTCGCTTCCCGAGGGGTTTGACGTCAATCCTACGAAGTGTCCATCGGCAGGAACCGCGCTTTCGTTGAGCCCGAAGGCTATTGACCGGGCTCGGGAACGACCATTACGATACGGAACTTACGGCGATTATGGGGCTGTAGCTCAATTGGGAGAGCGCTTGACTGGCAGTCAAGAGGTAGGGGGTTCGATCCCCCCCAGCTCCACTTGCTTTACGGCGTCGAGAACGGCTGCTCGACGATGGATCCCTTCCAGGCCTCCGCGGCCTTGAAGGCGAGGTCGGCCGTCACGAAGCGGTAGCCGTTCCCCTCCACGATCCCTTCGTAATTTTCCCGCAGCGACTCGCGCAGATGCCTGAGCGCCCATTCCAGAGCGTAGGCGGGGCCCACGCGGCCCCGCGCGGGATACCGCCGGTCGAGCAGCGTCGTGATGCTGTCGGCGCGGACGAACAACTCTAGAATTCGATCCCCGAACGAGGCTTCGTCCAGGACGCGCACTTGCAGATCGCAGCGAGCCTTCTGGAGTTCGGAGCAGATCGCGCTGAACTCGCGTATCAGCCCTTGGAGGTTGGGGCCGTCCTCGCGCGAGCCGCCGCTTCCGATGCCGGGAGTGCTTGCGGTCAGCGCGACCGTGAGGGCGAGGGCCGGTAGAAATGCCGTTCCGTTCCGCGTGGCCGCGGTGGATCGTGGATGCTGCATGTTGCGTTTCTCCGATTCGGAACCGCCCCGAGCGGTCCCTGTATAAATCATCGGTACGAAGACCCGGGAACTTAGGCATTTCGCATGTCGCGGAATGGCGCGGCGCGATTGACGCGGCCACAACCCCTCTGGTAGGCTAATCGCTCATGTCCCTCCAAAATCACAAGTTCCATCCGGTTAACGGACTCTGGCCGCTTTTCGCCATGGTCGCCCTGGTCCTCGCCCTGCCCGTGGCTTCATCGGGCCAGGAGCGGGTCATCCCCGAGATGAAACCCCGCCCGCGGGTCCCGATTTACGACCCGGGTGCCCCGGTACTGCAGAAAGTCCTGAAAAACGGGATCAGGGTCCTGGTCCAGGAGCAAAGGACCAGCGAGCAGGTGGCCGGGGCGGTCGCACTTAGGATGGGCACCCTCTACGAGTCCGATGAGGACGCGGGTCGCGGTCAGGTGCTCATCAAGTCGCTCGTGACGGGCACACAGAAGAAGTCGCCCGCCGAGCTGGCGCTCCGGCTCCTTGCGGCCGACGCGAAGCTCGAGTCCGGCGCGGGCCCGGATCTGGGCCTGATATCGATCTCGACCAAGCGGGAGCGGGTGGAGGCTGCGATCGAGCTTCTGTCCGAGATCGTTCTGACCCCCTCGTTCCCGGATACGGCCGTGGATCTGACGCGGCAGCGGGCCCTCACGGCGGCCGCGGACCAGAATGAAAGCCCCCTTCGCGCGTGCTACTCGATGTTCCTCGCGTCCGTGTACCGGGGCAGCCCGCTGGCGAGGCCCGTGGCGGGAACGGTCTCGGGATTGGCCGGTTGCAGCCGGAAGGACGTGGCGGCTCTCTACAAGAAGTATTTCGTGGGCGGCAACATGGTCGTCTGCTTCGTCGGGAATTTCGATGGGAAGAAGACCCTGGCCCGTCTGGAGAAGGCCTTCGCCGAGGCGCCGTCCGGAAAGGCTCTCGAGCCGCCTCCGGGCGAGCCGGTCCCGCTCGCCGCGGACACGGTGATCACCGCGGAGCGCGACCTGCTCGCGCCGGTGATGACCTATGGGTACCCCGCTCCCGGATACAGGGAAGCCGATTACGCCGCGTTCAAGATCATCGAGTCCTACCTGGCCTCGGGCGACCGCTCGCCCGTCGCCCTCTGGATGCCGCAGTCCGGTCTCGTATCCTCGGTGGGCGTGCTGTATGCCCCCTATCCCAAACGTTCCAGCATGGCCGTCTATCTCGCGTCACCCCCGAGCAGGCTTCAGGCGGCGCGCGACACGGTCGCGGCGATCATGGGAAGGCTCAAGAGGCAACCCCTGGACGAAGGGGAGTGGACTGAGCAGCTCAAGCGGGTCCAGAACGGAACCTTCCAGAACCAGAACGATCCTCTGGTGCGGGCCCGCTCCATGTCGCAGTTCGAAGTGGCGGGCGCGGGGTACGATTTCCCGCGCCGGTTCGAGGAGTCCTTGCTCAAGCTGAACGCCGAGAGTGTCCGGGTCGCCGCGGATCGATGGTTCACGCATTCCACCGAGGCGGTCATCACTCCGGCCAAGAGCGAGTCCAAGCTCTAACGAACCTCGCGGAACGAGGCGGACGGGGAGGGAGGTGGGCCGGTGGGTGACGTGACGGGAATCCTCCTGATGATCCCGCCGCTTCTATTCGCCCTGACCTTCCATGAATACAGCCACGCGCTCGTGGCCACGAGGCTCGGCGATCCGACCGCGAGGCTCCTGGGGCGGCTCACGCTCAACCCCATCGCGCACCTGGACGTGATGGGAACCCTGGTGTTCGTGATGACGCAGAGGATCGGCTGGGCCAAGCCCGTCCCCATCGACGAGCGCTACCTCAAGCATCCGCGCCGGGACATCATGTGGATCGCGCTGGCGGGACCGGTTTCCAATCTGGCCCTGGCGCTCCTGTTCGGAACCATCGTCCGGTTCGCGGCGCCCATGCCGGTGACGAACGTCACGCAGCGGGTGCTCTTGGTCATGGCCGAGGGCAGCGTCATCGTGAATCTCGGGCTCATGGCCTTCAACCTGATCCCGATCTTCCCGCTCGACGGTTCGCGGATTCTGACCGGTCTTCTCAGCCGCCAGTGGGCCGAGCGCTTCCGCGAGATGGACCGGGTGGGGCCGTTCGTCCTCCTGGGAATCGTTGTTCTGGGGATGACGACCGGTGTGAATCTTTTCAGCTACGTTATCTATCCGGTGATCTACGTGCTCGGCAAGGTGTTCACGGGAGGGGTGCTCTGAGCCAGACCAGGAAGCCGCGCATCCTGAGCGGCATGCGCCCGACCGGAAAGCTGCACCTCGGGAATTACCTCGGCGCGCTCCAGAACTGGGTGGCTCTGCAAGACACGAGCGAGAACCTCCACATGGTCGCCGACTGGCACGCGCTCACGACCGATTATGAGCACGTGGACCAGATCGAGCCCAACACGATCGAGATGGTGATCGACTGGCTCGCCGCGGGAATCGACCCCGAGAAGAGCCCCGTCTTCATCCAGTCGCGGGTGAAAGAACACGCGGAGCTGCACCTCCTCTTCTCGATGCTCGTGACCACGAGCCGCCTCGAGCGCAATCCCACGGTGAAAGAACAGGTCCGGGACCTGCACCTCGAGGACTCGGTGAGCTACGGGCATCTGGGCTACCCGGTGCTCCAGGCCGCCGACATCCTGCTCTACAAGGCCAATCTCGTTCCGGTCGGCGAGGACCAGGTGCCCCACATCGAGATCACGCGCGAGGTGGCTCGGAAGTTCAACGGCCTGTACGGAGAGGTCTTCCCGGTTCCGGACGCGAAGCTCACGAAATTCGCGCGGCTCCCAGGGCTCGACGGCAAGCGAATGAGCAAGTCGCTGGACAATGCGATCTATCTCTCGGATTCTCCAGAGGAGATCCTGGCCAAACTCCGGACCGCGTATACCGATCCCAAGAAGATTCGCGTGGACGACCCGGGAAATCCCGACGGCTGCGTGGTGTTCGCGTATCATCGCGCGTTCAACACCGGGAACGCGGGGCAGATCGACGCCGATTGCCGGGCCGGACGTCTGGGATGCGTGGCAGACAAGAAGAACCTGGCCGCGATCCTGACGGAATCGCTCCGCCCCTTCCGGGAGCGCCGGCAGGAGCTGGCGGCGCACCCCGAGCGCGTGCACGAGGCGCTGCGGCACGGGGAGGAGCGGGCGCGGAAGATCGCGCAGGAAACCATGCGGGAGGTCCGCGAGGCGATGAAGCTTCCATGACCGACATCGAGAGCCCGAAGTCCACCGACGCGGCCCCGCCCGGGACCGGTTACGCCGAGGATGGCGGGTCCACCGGCGCGGGGCTGATCCGCGTCGCGTTCCCGGCGTTCACGGGTCCCCTGGATCTTCTGCTCCACCTGATCCAGCGCGAAGAGATCGAGATCACGGACATCCCGATCGCGAAGATCACCCGCGAATACCTGGGCACGCTCGAGCTGATGGCCGAGCTGGACCTCGAGGTGGCGGGAGAGTTCCTCGTGATGGCGGCCACCCTGATGCGCATCAAGGCGCGGATGCTCCTCCCTCCCGCGATCACGGAGGAAGAGGAGGAGGATCCGCGCGAGGGCCTCGTCCGCCAGCTGCTCGAATACCGCCGATTCAAGGAAGCGGCGCGCGACCTGGAGCGCCTGGAGGCCGATCGCCGCCTTCTCTTCGACCGGGGCGCGCCGGCGCAGCTCGAAGACCCCCAGGACGGGGAACTGCAGCCGGTGAGCCTCTTCCGGCTGCTCGACGCGCTGAAGAACGTCCTTCAGCGGCAGGCGCCCCCGATCGTTCATACGATCACGGCGGAGCCCATCAGCATCGAGGAGGCGATCGCCCTGATCCGGGGATCCCTCGAGCGCGGCTCGCGGGCGCTCTTCGAGGAGGTGCTCCAGGGCTTCGTGACGCGAATCGAGAAGATCACCGCATTCCTCGGGCTGCTCGAGTTGTTGAAGCAGGAGCGGATCACGGTGTCCCAGGAAGAGCTCTTTGGACCGATCTGGATATCTTGGCGAGACGAGCACGAACGACGTCCGATGGAATCCGAGGAGGAGTGACGCCCATGCCGACCCCCAAGCAGATACTCGAGGCGGTGCTCTTCGCGAGCGACGTTCCGGTGACCCTACCGGTGCTGACCCAGGTCCTCGGGGATCGGACCGGCGCCGAGGTTCGCGCGATATTGCTGCAAATGGCGGAGGCCTACGAGCGCGAGGAGCGGGGCGTGGTGCTGTCGGAGATCGCGGGAGGGTTCCAGCTTCTCTCGCGCAAAGAATGCGCTCCGTGGGTGGAGCAGATGCTCCGCTCGCGCCGGAAGATCCGCCTGAGCAAGCCCGCGCTCGAGTCGCTCGCGATCATCGCCTACCGTCAGCCGATCACGAAGGTGGAGATCGACTCGATCCGGGGCGTGGACTCGGGGGGCGTGCTGCATACACTTTTAGAGCGGAATCTCGTCACCATCAAGGGCCGGTCGAAGGGAGTGGGGCGACCGCTGCTCTACTCGACCACGCAGGACTTCCTATCCTACATGGGGCTGAACGAGCTCGTGGATCTTCCGGAGCTGAAGGAGCTCGGGCCGCTCCTCGAGGAGCGCGAGCGCTTCGCGGACGAGGGCGAGGAGGCCGTGCCCGAACCAGCTCCCGCGGACGGTGCGGCTTAATCAATTTCTCGCGCGCGCCGGTGCGGCATCCCGGCGCGAGGCGGATCGCTGGATCCGCGACGGGCGCGTTCAGGTAAACGGCGCGCCTCCTGACGGAATGGGCCCCGACGTGGATCCGGGCCGGGACCGCGTGACCCTCGACGGACAGCCTCTTCGCTGGGACGAGTCCTTCCGCTACCTCGCCTACCACAAACAGGCAGGGTCTCTCGTGAGCCGCCGCAGCCAGGGAGGGCATCCCACCGTATTCGATCTCCTCGGCGAGACCGCGCGGGGACTGCACGCGATCGGCAGGCTCGATCTCGAATCCGAGGGGCTCTTACTTCTCACCAACGACGGCGTTCTGGCCGAGGCGCTGCTCCATCCGCGAAGCGGGATCGAGCGCGTGTACCGGCTCTGGGTCGTTCCGGTGCCCGACGTCGCGGCGCTCCGGCGCCTGCGCGAAGGTACGGTGGTCGAGGACGTGGAGGTCGTGCCGGGCAAGGTCGTCCTCGAGGGGGCGGAGCGAGGCGAAGGGAAGCTCCTGATCGAGATCCTCGAAGGGCGAAAGCGCGAGGTCCGTCTCCTCGCGCGCGCCGCGGGACTCCACGTCAGGCGTCTCCAGCGCATCCGGTTCGGACCCATCCGGCTCGAGGCGCTCCCGCCGGGAACGACGCGTCCGCTCACGAAGGCCGAGATCGGCGCGCTCGCGGGCGCGGCACGCGCCAAGCCCGGCGCGAAGCGGCGATCCGGCGCGAGCGCGAGGCCGGGCACGAGAGGCAAGGGGGGCGGGCGTGGCTGACCTGGGCGATCTCCGCGCGGCCATCGACCGCATCGACAGCGAGATCGTGCGCCTCCTGGCCGAGCGCGCGGAGGTGGCGTCCGGAATCGGCGAGCGGAAGCGCGAAGGGGGCGAGGTCGCCTTCGACGCGGCACGCGAGCGCGATCTCCTCGATCGGCTGGCCCGGGAGGACCGCGGGTCGTTTCCGCTCGCCGGGCTCCAGGCCATCTTCCGCGAGATCCTGTCGGCCTCGCGCGCGGTGCAGGGAGGCTTTCGCGTCGGATACCTGGGACAGCCAGGAGGCTTCGCGCACCAGGCGGCTACCCGGCGTTTCGGGGAATCCTCCACCTATGAGCCCCTCTCCTCGCCGCAGCATCTCCTGGAACGAATCGAGTCGGAGCGCCTGGAGTACGGCGTCTTCGCGATGGAGGGAGATCCAGAGGATCCGGCATTCGACGCCTTCGATCTCCTGCTCACGGCGGAGGCCCAGATCGTCGCCGAGTTCGTGGACACGGCCGGCTATCAGGCGCTGGGATTCGCAGCGGTCCCGAAGCGGCTCCATGCGCACCCCTCCGCGCTGGCCCTCTGCCAGCGCTGGAGCGCCTCGCTCCCGGCGGGGACCGAGATCCGGCCTGTCTCCGGCAGCCAGGAGGCGGGACGCGCCGCCTCCGAGGACAAAGAGTCGCTCTGCCTGGCGCCCCCGATCGTCGCGCTGAGCCTCCGCCTGCCGGTGGTGGAAGCGGCGGCCGAGGACGCGCCCCGGCGGCCGCGCAGGTTCTTCGTGCTCGGAGCGGGCGGATCCAAGCCGAGCGGACGCGACAAGACGGCCATCCTTCTCTCGCTCGAAAATCAGCCGGGGCGCCTGCTCGAAGTGCTGCGGCGCCTGGCCGAGCGCGGGATCAACGTCGGATGGATCGAGTCGCGGACCCACCGGTGGCGTCCGGGTGAGCACCTCTTTCTCCTCGAGCTGAACGGCCATCGCCTGGAACCGCCGCTCCGCGAGGCGTTGGAGGAATTGAAACCCGCCACCGTCCTTCACCGCGTGCTCGGCAGCTTCCCGGCGGCGGATCCATCATCCTAGTGGTACACTGCGTCGGACATTTCGCGGAAGCTCGAAAGGACTTCGATGTCGACCCGCACGGTGGAACCGGTTAGGTCAGAAATCCGCTCGCTCACGCCCTACGTTCCCGGCAAGCCCGTCGAGGAGCTGGAGCGCGAGCTTCATATCTCGGGCGCGATCAAGCTCGCCTCGAACGAAAATCCGCTCGGGCCCTCGCCGCTCGCCATCGAGGCGATGAGCGCGGCGATCCGTGGCGTGAACCGCTACCCGGACGGCAGCTCCTTCTATCTTCGCCAGGCGCTCTCCAACTTCTGGAACGTTTCCTTCGATGAGATCGCCGTCGGCTCGGGGTCGAACGACCTGATCGATGTCCTGTGCCGGATCCACCTCGGGCCGGGGGACGAGGCCGTGATGTCGGATCCCGCCTTCGTCATGTTCGCCATCGCGGTCCGGGTGGCCGGAGGGAATCTGGTGCGGGTTCCGGGGCGCGATCTGTTCCACGATCCCGCCGCGATGCTGGCGGCGGTCAACGAGCGCACCCGCCTCGTCTACTTTTCCAACCCCGACAATCCGACCGGAACCCGTGTGACGAGGCGCGAGCTGGACGAATACTTCCAGCGCGTTCCGGGCCACGTTCTCACGATCCTGGACGAAGCATACTTCGAGTACGTGACCGACCCGGAATATCCCGACGGCCTCGAGTATCTCCGCCAGGGAAAGCGCGTCGCGGTGTTGCGAACCTTCTCCAAGATCTACGCGCTCGCCGGGCTGCGCGTCGGATACGGCTTCTTTCCCGCGGATCTTTGCTCCCTCGTGCACCGCGTCCGGCTTCCGTTCAACGCGACCAGCGTCGGCCAGGCCGCGGCGCGCGCGAGTCTCGAGGACAAAGACCAGGTGGCGCGCAGCCGCGCGCTGAACCAGGAAGCCCTGACGTTCCTGTTCGCGGAGCTGCCCGGGCTCGGAATCAAGCTCACGCCGACGTGGGCCAACTTCGTTCTCGCCGCCTTTCCCGGCTCGGCCGTGGACGCGGCGCAGAAGCTCGAACGGGAGGGTGTGATCATCCGCCCGCTGACTTCGTTCGGGATGCCGCCGGAATACGCCAGGATCAGCGCCGGGACGCGCCCGGAGCTGGCGAGGCTCCTCGACGGTCTCCGCCGGGTGCTGTGACGCGCCGTACCATCGCGATCCACGGGCTCGGACTCATCGGGGGATCCCTGGGTCTGGCGCTCCGGAAGGGCGCCGATCCACCGCGCGTCGTGGGCTTCGACGCCAACCCCGAAACAGCGCGCGAAGCTCTGGACCGCGGGGCGGTGGATGCGCTGATGGATGCCCCGGACGCGGCCGACTGCGCCGCGGATCTGATCGTCACGGCGGTCCCGCCCCGGATCGCGACCGCGCTCGTGCCGCGTCTCCTCGCGGCGATGCCCGCGGGCTCTCACCTCACGGACCTCTCGAGCGTCATGCTGCCCGTGCTGACCGCGGTGAACGCCGCCCGCGCGGCCGGCCGATTCGTGGGCTCCCACCCCCTCCGCGGCTCCGAGCAGGGAGGAATCGCGGCCGCGCGGAGCGACCTCTACGATGGCGCGAGGGTACTGGTCGGCGCCCCGCTCGTTCCCGGATCCCCGGCCGAGCGGGCCGCGGCCATGTGGCGCTCGGTGGGAGCGGTCCCGGCCGCGATCGCTCCGACGATCCACGATGCCCTCGTGGCACTCACGAGCCATCTTCCACAAGTTCTCTCCACGGCACTCGTGCGCACGTTGCGCCGGACCGGCAACATGACGGGACTCCTGGCGCAGGGCGCGGGGCCCGGACTTCGGGACATGTCGCGGCTCGCCGCGTCTCCGTCCGATCTCTGGTTCGATATCCTCACCCTGAACGCCGACAAGGTCACGCCCGCGCTCAAGCTCCTCGAGCGCGAGGTCCGCGGCCTTCGGCATGCCATCGAGCGAAACGACCCCGAGCTCAAACTACTCCTCGAGGAAGCCCGCGCGTTTCGGCGGGAGATCGCTCCGTGAGCCGGGCGCGGATCGCGCCGCGCGGCGCTCTCTCCGGTGAGGCCAGGATTCCCGGGGACAAGTCCATCACCCAGCGGGCCATCCTGCTCGGAGCGTTGGCGCCCGGAGTGACGCGGATCCGGGGCGCGAACACCGGAGAGGACGCGCGCGCCGCGCTGGCGATGGTGCGACAGCTCGGCGCGCGGGTCACCACCTCGGTCAAGGACGGGATCATGATTCGCGGCGGAACGCTTCGCGAGAGCGACCGCGTGCTGGACGCCCGCAATTCCGGAACGGCGCTGAGGCTCGCGACCGGCCTCCTGTCGGCCCAGCCCTTTCTCTCCATCGTGAGCGGCGATTCCTCGCTCCGGCGGCGTCCTGTGGCGCGCGTCATCGAGCCGCTCCGCGCGCTGGGCGCGGACCTGACGGCGCGACAGGGGGACCGGCTTCCGCCGATCGTGATCCGGGGGCGCTCGCTCCAGGGCGCGGCCGTCGTGACCTCGGTCCCGAGCGCCCAGGTCAAGAGCGCGCTCCTCCTGGCGGGAATCCAGGCGAACGGCGTGACCTCGGTCCGGGAGTCCTCGCCCACGCGCGATCACACAGAGCGAATGCTCCCGCGCTTCGGCGTGCCGGTCGAGCGGGAGGGAACCGCAGCGCGCGTCCGGGGCCCGGCCAAGCTCGATCCGGCCGAGATCGAGGTCCCCGGAGACTTCTCGGCCGCCTCGTTCCTGCTCGCGGCGGCCTCCATCGTTCGCGGTTCCGACATCGTGCTCCAGGGGGTCGGGGTCAATCCCACGCGCATCGCCTTCCTCGAGCATCTCGCGAGCGTGGGATCGGACCTTACGCGCGGAACGGAGCGGATCGTCTCGGGGGAGCCCGTCTCCGACCTCCGTGTCCGCGCGGGAAAACTCCGTGGCGCGCGGATCACGGCCGAGGCGGCGCCATGGCTCATCGACGAGCTGCCGCTGGTGGCCGTCCTGGCCGCGTTCGCGGACGGCGATACGATCGTGCACGGCGCGGACGAGCTTCGCGTGAAGGAGTCCGACCGGGTGGCCACCGTGGCGGCCGGCCTCCGCGCGATCGGCGTCGAGGTGGAAGAGCACGCCGACGGATGGACCATCCACGGGAGGGCGGGCCGCGTCCGAGGTGGAACGGTGGACGCGGCGGGGGACCATCGGATCGCGATGGCCTTCATGGTCGCGGGGCTCGGGGCTCGCGAAGGGGTGACCGTCCTGGGTGCTGAGTCCGCGCGCGTCTCCGATCCGGGGTTCCTGAGCCGCCTCCGGAGCCTCATTCGTTGAAGCCGTTCGTTCTCGCCATCGACGGGCCGGCCGGGGCGGGCAAGAGCACCACCGCGCGCGGCGTCGCGGAGCGTCTCGGGCTTCTCCACGTGGACTCCGGGGCCATGTACCGTGCGGTCGCATGGCTCGCGCTTCGGAACGGCGTCTCGCTCGACGACGAGGCGGCCCTCCTCGCGATGCTCGAGCGCACGCGGATCGCGCCGGGCCCCGAGGGGGTGACCGTGGACTCCGTGCCGGTGGAGGGCTCGATCCGGACCGCGGAGGCGGGAGGGGCTGCCTCGCGCGTGGCGCTCCATCCGGGCCTTCGCCGCAAGCTCGTGGCGCTCCAGCGCTCCTTCGCGCGCGCGCCCGGCGTCGTGATGGAGGGGCGCGACATCGGCACGGTCGTCTTCCCGGACGCCGATCTCAAGATCTTCGTCTCCGCGAGCGCTACGGCGCGCGCCGAGCGGCGCTTTCTGGAGCTACGGTCGAAAGGGGAGAACGCGGACCGTGCGGCGATCGTGGCCCAGATCCGGGAGCGCGACCAGAGGGACACCGAGCGGGCCGCGAGCCCGCTCGTCCGGGCGCCCGATGCCATCCTGCTCGATACGACGGGAATCGGGTCCGCGGAGCAGGTGGACCTGGCCGCGCGCTGGGCGTCGCTCGCGATAAAGCCGGTCCGGCCGATCGGGCTGGTCTATGCCTTCGGGAGCGGATTCACCCGTCTTTTCGCCCGAACCCTCCTCGATTTCAAGATGGAGGGCCTCGAGCGGATCCCCCGCAAGGGCCCCCTGATCGTCGCCTGCAACCACATCTCCTTCTGGGACCCCCCTTTGGTGGGGGCCCATCTCCCGCGGGAGATGCACTTCGTCGCAAAGGCCGAATTATTCCATAATCCCTTGTTTGGAGCCCTCATCCGGTCTTATAATTCCATCCCGATTGAACGAGGCGCGCAGGCCAGGTCGGGGCTTCGTGGGGCGGAAGAAGTCCTTTCCGCGGGCGGCGCGGTACTCATCTTTCCCGAAGGCACGCGAAACAAGAGCGGGGAGCTCATGGTTCCCCGGGCCGGTGTGGGGCGCCTTGCGGCCGCCACGCGTTCCCCGGTCGTTGCCGCGTGCATCACAGGGTCGAACCAGATCCGCCGCTCCATGCGGCGGCAGGTTCCGATCCGGATCACCTTCGGATCGCCGATGATGCCGCCCGGCTCGGGCACACCCGAGCGCGAAGAAGTGCGCGCATACGCCAGAATGGTCATGGATATGATCGCGGCGCTGCGAGCGGAGCAGGAGAAAAAAACATGGAAGTGATCGTCGCCGATAACGCGGGCTTCTGCTTCGGCGTGAAGCGCGCCATCAAGATGGCGAACGACACGATGGACGTGGCCGGGCAGCGCGTGAAGTCGCTCGGATCCCTGATCCACAATCCACAAGTGGTGAACTCGTTTCGCGAGCGGGGGCTCGAGGTCGTCGCGGACCTGGACAGCGTCGATCCCGAGGACACGGTCATCATCCGCTCCCACGGCGTGGGGCCGGAGCTCAAGAACCAGGCGACCGCCTTGGGGCTCAAGGTCGTGGACACGACCTGCCCGTTCGTCACGAAGGCGCAGCAGTACGCGGCCCGGCTGATCGGCGACGGCTACAAGGTCGTCATGATCGGGGACAAGAACCACCCCGAGGTGATCGGCGTGGTCGCGCACACGCAGAACCAGGCGATCGTGCTCGATTCGGTCGAGGAAGCGGAGAAGCTCAAGTTCATCCCGCGCATGGGCGTGGTGTTCCAGACCACGCACGCGATCGGGCACGTCCAGAAGGTCGTGGGCGCGCTCCTGAAGCGAGGAAAGGAAGTGCGCGTGTTCAATACGCTCTGCGGAGCGACGACCTCGATGCAGAAGACCGCGATCGAGCTCTCGTCCGAGGTGGAGGCGATGGTGATCGTGGGCGGACGCCAGAGCGCGAACACGGCGCAGCTCGCGGAGGTCTGCCGGAAGGTGAATCCGCGCGTGCTCCAGATCGAGGCGGCGGACGAGATCCGGGACGACTGGTTCCGGGGATTGACCCGGGTGGGACTCTCCGCCGGAGCGTCCACCCCGGATGAGGTCATCGCCGAGGTCGTGGATCGGATCACGAAGATAGAGCCAAGCCCCGCGGGGGCCTGAGGGCCCGGAGGGCGCAAACGGCGCCCGAGGGGATAACGTCGGCACCACCGGCCTTCACGGCCGAATTCATAGAAGAGGCAAGGGGGAACATCAACGAATGGTTCGACGTCATGAAGAGGATGTGGACGTAAAGGACGAGTCGGCGGAGGACGCCGAGGTCGAGACGAAGCCTCGCAAGCGCAAGCCGCAGACGAGGCTCATCCACGATGAAGGGGAAACCGACGGCATCGTGACCGCCGTCGGGACCCAGGAGCTCGATTCCGACGAGGATTCCGCGAGCATGATGGGGCAGATGCTCCAACTCTACGAAGACTCGCTCAAGGACCTCGAAGAAGGGGAGATCGTCCGCGGCCGGGTTCTCAAGATCGACGACAAGGAAGTCACGGTCGACGTCGGGTTCAAGTCCGAAGGCGTCATCCCGGTCGAGGAGTTCCCGGACCTGGAAGGCGTCAAGGTCGGCGACGAGATCGAGGTCTTCCTCGAGAAGACGGAAAATCAGGACGGCCTGGTCGTCCTTTCCAAGCAGCGCGCCGATTTCGTGAAGGTCTGGGACCGCGTGAAGACCGCCGCGGACCAGGGACAGCTCGTGGAAGGAAGACTGGTTCGGAAGATCAAGGGCGGCGTGGTGGTCGACCTCTACGGGGTCGAGGCATTCCTCCCCGGCTCCCAGATCGCCCTGCGCCAGGTGCAGAACGTGGATTCCCTGATCGGCCAGGGGATGGAATTCAAGATCATCAAGCTGAACAAGCGCCGGCGGAACATCGTCGTGTCGCGCAGGGCGGTCCTCGAAGAGCACCGCGCCAAGCAGAAGAGCGAGATCATTCAGGAGCTGGCCAAGGATCAGCTTCGCGAGGGCGTGGTGAAGAACATCACCGATTTCGGCGCGTTCGTGGACCTGGGCGGCATCGACGGACTGCTCCACATTACCGACATGTCCTGGGGCCGCGTGAGTCACCCCTCCGAGCTGGTTTCCATCGGCGAGAAGGTGAAGGTGAAGGTCCTCTCCTTCGATCCCGAGAAGGAGCGCATCTCGCTGGGCATGAAGCAGCTCACGCCGTATCCGTGGGAGGACGTCGACAAGCGCTACACGGTCGCCCAGAAGGTGAAGGGGAAGGTGGTCTCGATCACCGACTACGGCGCCTTCGTGGAGCTGGAGAAGGGGATCGAGGGCCTGATCCACATCTCCGAGATGTCCTGGACGCGCCACGTGCGCCATCCTTCGAAAGTGGTCGCCATCGGGGATCAGATCGAGGCGGTCATTCTCAAGATCGACAAGGAGAACGAAAAGATCTCGCTGGGCCTGAAGCAGACCGAGCCGGATCCGTGGCTCACGCTCGATCAGCGCTTTCCGATCGGCACGAGGCTCAGTGGAAAGGTTCGGAACCTGACCAACTTCGGCGCCTTCGTGGAGATCGAAGAGGGAATCGATGGGCTGGTCCACATCAGCGACATGTCCTGGACGCGGCGCGTCGTGCATCCGAGCGAGGTGCTGAAGAAGGGCGACAAGGTGGACGTCGTGGTCCTCTCCATCGACAAGGACGCGCGGCGCATTTCGCTGGGCCTGAAGCAGGTGAGCGAGGATCCGTGGCCCACGCTGGCCGAGAAGTACATTCCGGATCTCATCGTGAAGGGCAAGGTGGTCCGTCTTCTGGATCGCGGCGTCATCGTGGATCTCGAGGAAGGGCTGGAGGGATTCATCCCGCTCTCGCAGCTCGGCGTGGACGGTCTCAAGAAGCCCGCGGAGAGCTTCCACGTGGGAGACGACCTGAATCTGAAGGTGACTCGCGTGGACACGCAGGCGCACCGGATCATCCTGAGCGTTCGCGCGTGGCTCGCCGACCAGACTCAGCCGGCGCAGGCCGAATTTCAGACCAAGTTCAAGCCCGTGCCATCACTGGATTCCGGTGGGGATTCCGGGACGGAGACCGCGTCGGAAGGCGGGGTCGCGGTGGAAGCCGAGGAGACCGGCGACGCCGCGGTGGATTTCTGACGTGAGATGAAGGAAGCGATGGATGCATCGCCCGAGGGGCCTCCCCAGGCCCCTCGGGTTTCTTTTTGGACCCTGGGCTGCCGGCTGAACCAGCACGACACGGCGGCCCTTCGGGCGCGCCTGGTCGCGGCCGCCTCGAATGCCTCCCGCTCCCGAAGCGACAGCAACGAAACCGCTTCCGAGCCTTTCTTGAGCGACGGGTTGACCCTCTAGCTCTCTGCCGATATTCTCGCATCGAATCCGATCCGATCACCCACCCGGAGGGGATTGTCATGTGGATTCTCAAGAATCTGGCCTGGCTCCTGATCATGGTCGCCGTGGTCGGGTTCGCGATCCTGAACGTGAACGGCCGTGCGTCGGAGATCAGGCTTCCCGGCGCGACCTATGTCGATCTTCCTTTGACCGTGGTCCTGTTCACAGCGTTCGTCCTGGGAATGTTCCTCGCCTTTCTTCTGACCCTGGTCCATCAGCTCAAGGGGAAGGCCGTCATGGGACGTCTGACACGCGAGAACCAGAATCTGAAGCAGGAGCTTCGCGTGCTCCGCAACCTTCCGCTCGAGGATCTCAAGATGGCGGACCGCGGGGGCGGCGAGGCTTGATGCCGGGAATCTTTTCCTTCGTGGTGTGGGGAGGGCTCCTGGCGCTCACGGGATGGGCCGCGTGGACCCTCTCCGGTGGGTTCACGACCGAAAGCCCCGGCCCCGACACGCCCTACCAGCACGGCCTGGCCGCGCTCCTGCGCGGCGACAAGGACGAGGCGCTGCGCTCCTTCGCCGAGACGGTGGAGATCGACACCGACAACGCCGACGCCTACCTCCACATCGGGAATCTGCTCCGGGAGCGTGGCGAGGGAATCCGGGCCCTCCACATCCATCGCGAGCTGACGGTGCGCACCGGGCAGACCCCATCACAAGAAAGGGCCGCGCGCGAGGCGCTGGTGCTGGACCTGATCGCGCTGGGGCGCGCCGAGGAGGCGATCGACGAGGCCCTGGAGCTGCGAGAGATGGACCGGAAGAACGGACGGTCCCTCGATGTCCTGCTCCGCGCGCACGAAGCCGCCGGCGACTGGGATCGCGCCTTCGAGGTTCGCTCCGAGCTGTCGCGCGCGCTGGGAGAGCGCGAGAACGGCTTGCTCGCCCGGTACCGTTCCGCCGCGGGAGAGGGCTTTCTCCGCGCGGGAAGGACGACCGAGGCGGAGCGTCAGTTCAAGAAGGCACTGAGCCTGGATCGGGATCATCCGGCGGCCCTTCTTCGCCTGGGCGACATCTGTTACCGGCGGGATCATCGCGAGCGGGCGGTCGTGCTCTGGAAGGGGCTGGCCCTGGCGCATCCGCATCTGGCTCACCTGGTCGTCGAGCGGCTCGAGACGGCTTACTTCGAGCGGGGCCGCTTCAGCGACATGTCGCGCACCTACGAGGAGCTGCTCGCGCGGAATCCCCGCGACGCGAGGATCCACCTCGCGCTCGCGCGCATGCACATCAAGAAAGGGGATCTGGCCGAGGCTTCCCGCGTGCTCGGGCACGCGCTTGAGATCGATCCCGAGTCGCTCCAGGCAAGGCTCCTGCTCGTGAACGTGCACCGGCGCCTGGGCGACCTGAGCCGCGCGCTCGATGAAATGGAGACGCTCCTTCGCGGAGCGCCGAAGGCGGAGCAGTTCACCTGCGACTCGTGCAAAGCCACCTCCGAGGAATTCTGGACCCGGTGCCCGAAGTGTCAGGCATGGTCCGCCGCGTGACGCGCCGCGCTGCCGTGCTGCTCTCGGGACTCGCGCTGGCTCTGGCGGCGGCACGGCTTTTCTTCCCGGGCGGCTGGGCGACGGCGGGCACGGGGCCAATCGAGCGGTTCCGCAAGCCCGCGCCGGTGCGGGGCGAGCCGCGCGTGCTGGCGCAGGAAAAGCGCCTCGGCGACGCGCAACGCGCGTTCGACCGCGGCCAGGTGGACATGGCCCGGGAGCTGGCGAAGGGCATCGATCCCGCGCAGCTCCCGCGAAATCTCGGCGAGCAGGCCGTCTTCCTCGCGGCGTCGCTCGCGGAGGAGGCGGATACGTCCGACCGCCTCTTCGAGGAGTACCTCAAGAATTTCCCGCGCGGAGCCTACCGGCGCGCGGCGACCCTCGCGCTCGCGAGAAGCCAGTTCGCGCAGGGCGACTATCGCGATGCGGAGAATCTCCTCAACATCTTTTCCCCCGGCGTGGAGCGCGACGCTCTGGGGCGCGAAGGTCTGGTCTGGCTCGGCCTCTCGCAGATGGGGCGCGGGGACGCCGCGGGAGCGCTTCAATTCCTGCAAACAGCGAAGGGCGATCTCGACGGGTCGACCTTCGAGGAGCCCTACTACTTCGCGACGGCCGAAGCCGCGCTCCGCGCGAGCAGGCCGAGAGATGCCGTGGAGGCGCTCAAGGTGATCCTGGCGCGCCACCCGCGCGGCGACTACGCGCCGCAGGCCCTCTACGCCATGGGGGTCTCGCTGGAGACGATGGGACGCTCGGCGGATGCCGCGGCGGTGTTCCGACAGGTGGCGCAGCGTTTCCCGGATTCCTACGAGGCCACGCGGGCGCGGGATCGCGGAATCCGCACCGTCGGCACCCTGGCTCTGGGGTTGCCGATCGGCGGCGGCTATGCGATCCAGGTCGGGGCGTTCACCCGGCGCGACCTGGCGGAAGCGCTCGCGAAAGACCTCAGAGTCTCAGGCGTCGGCGACGTCCAGGTGCTCGAGGGTCGCGAGGCGGCGCCCATCTATCGCGTGCGGGCCGGAGCCTACGGCACCCGCGATGAGGCGCGGGCCCTGGGAGAACGGCTCCGCCGGGAGCGCGGCTTCTCGTACAACATCGTGCCGCGCTAGCGGGCGTCCCATGGAATCGACCCCGATGCTCGATCAGTACCGGAGGCTCAAGGCAGAGCATCCCGGGACGATTCTCTTCTTCCGCATGGGCGATTTCTACGAGACGTTCGGGGAGGACGCGATCGTCGCCTCGAAAGTTCTGGGGCTGGCGCTCACGAGCCGCGATAAGAAAAAGGAAGGATCGACTCCGCTCGCCGGCGTTCCGCACCACGCGGTGGACGGCTACCTCCGCACCCTCGTGAACGAAGGCCACTCCGTGGCCATCGCGGACCAGATGGAAGCACCGTCCGAGGCGAAGGGGCTTCTCGACCGGCAGATCGTCGAGGTCCTGACCCCGGGGACGATCACGCGAAGCGGGATCCTGAACGGCGTCGACAGTAACTACATCGTGGCGCTCCATCCCGACGGGGACCGGACGGGCGTGTCGATCGCCGAGGTCTCGACGGGAGAGTTTCGCGTCGGAGAGATCGCGCTGGGCGAGCTGGCGGCGCTCCTCCTCGAATTTCCTCCGCGCGAGGTACTCCTGCCCGAGGGCTCGCGTCCGGAAGAGGACGGTCGCCCAGCCCTCGCCGCGGGCGTCCGGGTCACCCGCTGGGAGCGCGCGCGGTTCGACGATCGGGCCGGACGCCAGGCGCTGGAGCGGCGGTTCGAGGTCCGTAGCCTGGACGCCTTCGGGCTCGGCGAGCCCGGACTGGGATTCGGCGCCGCGGGCGCGCTCCTGGACTACTTGCGCTCGCTCAAGAAATCGGACCTGCCCCAGATCGGATCGGTTCGGCGCCTTCGCGAAGGAGCGCCGCTCGTGGTCGACGAGGTGACGCTCCGGAACCTCGAGATCATGGAGTCGGAGGCGGGGCCCGAGCACACGCTGCTCCGGCTCCTGGACCGCACCGAGACCGCGATGGGCGGCCGCGCGCTCCGCGCGCTTCTTCGCGCGCCCAGCAGCGAGCGCTGGATGCTGGAGGATCGCCTCGACCGCACGGAGGCCTTCGTGGCCGCGCCGCGGCTCCGCGCCGGGATGAGGGAGCGCCTGCACCGCATGCCCGATCTGGAACGGGCCCTCGGGCTCCTGGGCTCCGGGCGCGCGACCCCGCGCGATCTGGGCACCCTTCGCGACGCGCTGCTCCGGCTTCCGGACGTGGCGAAGACGCTCGAGGCGCACGCGGGGCCGGTGACCCGGGACTGGGGCTCGGCGCTCCCCGATCTCTCGCCCCTGGCCTCCGAGCTGGGCAAGGCGCTCGCGGACGAGCTGCCGCTCGCCGCGACCTCGGGCGGCATCATCCGCGAGGGGTACGACGCGACCCTGGATGCGCTTCGCCGCGACGCCTCGGACGCGCGGTCGGTCGTTCTGGAGCTGGAGACGAGCGAGCGGACGCGGACCGGCATCCCGAACCTCAAGGTGGGGTTCAACCGCGTCTTCGGATATTACCTCGAGGTCACCCGCTCGCAGCTCTCGCGCGTTCCTCCGGACTACGTCAGGCGCCAGACCCTCACCGGCGCCGAGCGCTTCGTGACGCCCGACCTGTCGCGGATGGAAGCGCGGATCGAGGCCGCGAGCACGGAGAGCCACCGTCTCGAGGCCGAGCACTTCCAGAGGCTCCGCGCGATCGCGACCGCCGAGGTCTCTGGGATTCAGGCCGCGGCGCGCGTGCTCGCTGCGATCGACCTTCATCTCGCTCTCGGGGATTGCGCCGCGCGCGAGCGATGGGTTCGCCCCACGCTCACCGACGGCCGCGCCCTCAAGCTCACGGCGTCGCGCCACCCCATGGTGGAGCGTTCCCTCGAGCCGGGCGCGTTTCAGCCGAACGACGTGGCGTTGGATCCCGACCAAGAGCAGATCTGGCTCATCACCGGACCGAACATGGCGGGGAAGTCCACCTTCCTGCGCCAGGTGGGGATCTCGGTTTACCTCGCGCATATCGGATCCTTCGTTCCCTGCGCGTCGGCGGTGATCGGCCTCGCCGATCGGATCTTCACGCGGGTCGGCGCCTCGGACCGGATCGCGCGCGGCGCCTCCACGTTCTTCGTGGAGATGCAGGAGACCGCGACCATTCTCCGTCAGGCGACGGATCGGAGCCTCGTGCTGCTGGACGAGGTAGGGCGCGGAACCAGCACCTATGACGGGTTGAGCTTAGCCTGGGCGGTGACCGAGGCGCTCCACGACGGGCCGGGTGCCAGGCCGCGGACCCTCTTCGCCACGCACTATCACGAGCTGACGGACCTCGAGACAACCCTTCCGCGCCTCCGGAACCGCACGGTGCTTGTCGAGGAGCGCGGACACGAGATCGTCTTTCTGCACTCGATCGCTCCGGGGCGCGCCGATCGCTCGTATGGGATTCACGTGGCCAAGCTCGCGGGCGTGCCCGAGCCCGTGCTGGCGCGCGCGCGCGCGATCCTCTCGCGCCTCGAGGCGGGGGACCGTGAGGGCGGCGCGGCGGACCATGGCCGCGCGGAGGATTCCCCCCGCGATGGCACTCCCGGGTCCGGCGTGGACACGAAGCGGCTCGCGCCCATGCCCGCGGCTCTCGATGAGGCGTTCGCGAGGGAGCTTTCCCGGCTGGCCGTCGAGTCGATGACCCCGCTCGATGCCCTGAACGAGCTTGCCCGGCTCCGCGACCGCGCCAGGGAATCCCGCGAACATTGACGCGCCCCGGGCCGGGCCCTATCATCCAAACCTCATACATGGCACGTGCTCCGCTTACAAACCTTCGCCGTTCTCGACCGAGGAGCCTCCGTCTCGGGACGGCTCCCCGAGTCGGCACCTTCCTATCAGTCATCACGCTCCTCGTCCTCGCGGGCACTGCGCCTGCCCGCGCCGCGGGCCCGATCCGGAACGCTCCGCAGGCCACGATGCCCCTCGAGGCCTTGAGACCGGGAATGACCGGGTACGGCCTGAGCGTGTTCAGTGGCACATCGGTGGACAGCTTCCCGATGACGATCCTGGGCGTGCTCAAGGGGAACCGTCCCGGCGCGGATCTGATCCTGGCACGGGCCAGCGGAGCGTTCCTCGAGCGGACCGGCATCATCGCGGGAATGAGCGGGAGTCCCGTCTACATCGGCGGCAAGCTGATCGGCGCGGTGGCCTACACCTGGGCCTTCACGAAGGACCCGGTCGCGGGGATCACGCCCATCGGCGAGATGCTGAGCGCGCTTCGCTCGATGCCGGAGGAGAGCCTGCCGCAGAAGATGGAGCCGTCCGACGCGCGGTTCGGCGCGCTCGATCTGCCGCCCGGCGCCACGTCTCCGATTTCCGGCGAGGCGCGCCCGATTGTCACGCCGCTCGCCCTCTCGGGCTTCACGCCCGAGGCGCTTCGCTACATGGGTCCGTGGCTCGACGAGCATGGGTTCGTCTCCGCGCCCGGAGGCGCCGCCCCGGGCGAGGGTTCCTGTGACTCGATCCTGCCGGGCTCCGCCGTCGGTGTGGAGCTGGTGCGGGGCGACATGTCGGCGACCGCGATCGGGACCGTGACCTACCGCGAGGGGAACCGGGTGCTGGCGTTCGGGCATCCGTTCTACGCGCTGGGACGGGTCCAGCTCCCGATGACCGCGGCCACGATCCACACCATCTTCGCGAGCCAGCAGATATCCACCAAGGTGGGCTCCGCGACGCGAACGTGCGGCACGCTCGTGGCGGATCGCAGCGTGGGGATCGCGGGCGAGTTGGGTCCCTCGCCCACGATGATTCCGCTCACGGTATCCATCACCGGTCCGAGGTCCCGGGACCGCCAGTACCATTTCCAGGTGGCTCGCAGCCGCTCGCTCACTCCGGGCCTTGCGTCGGCGGCGATCGTCAGCTCCATCTCGGAAGCGCTCTTCGACGTCGGACTCTCGACCACGCGGTACGATCTCACCTACTGGCTGAACGGAGGCAAGGAGACCCTGCGTCGCGGGAACGCGGTCGTGTCTCCGGCGCCGCTCGCCGGCGCGGGGGACGACGTCTCGCAGACGTTGTTCCTGCTTCTCATCAACCGGTTCGAGCCGGTGCGGCTCGATTCGCTCCACGCCGACATCGCGGTGGAGGAAGGACTGGATCAGGCGGTCCTGACCTCGATCCGCGTGGAGCCCACCATGGCCGCTCCCGGCGAGTTAGTCCAGGTGGAGCTGAGTATTCAGCCCGCGCGCCAGAGGGCCGAGACGCGCCGCGTGACCCTGCGCATCCCGCCCGGGGCGCCTCCGGGTGACATCGTGGTTCGCGCCTGCAACGGCCCCGATACCGACAAGTGGGAGCGGGAGCGCGCGCCGGAGACCTTCGAGCCCCAGAGCCTGAACCATCTTCTGAATCTTCTGAGCCGCGAGCGCCGCGGCGATCGGCTCTTCGTTCAGCTCTATCGCGATTCGAAGGGCGTGACCGTGCATGGCGGCGAGATCTCGCAGGCTCCACCGTCCGTACTCGACGCGCTCGGCGGCGCCGCCAAGGCCGGAGAGAACGGTCTGGTGAAGGGCTCGACCCTCGCCGAGATCTCGGTTGCCACCGGACGGGTCGTCACCGGCTGCGAGCAGGCGACGGTGACGGTACTCCCGTATCGCGCGCGTTGATCGGCGCGCGGAACTTCAAGGAAAGGAGCAGGATTCCTTTGCGCATGAAGCGGCGCTACGCGGCGGCACTCGCGGCCATGTTCCTCCTGGCCGCCTCGCAGGCATTGGCGGTCAAGACCTCACTCTGGACCCAAGACAGCGCCGATGACTTTCTGACCGGCGACGTCACCGGCGTGACCGTCGTGAGCGACGGGCAGGTCCAGCTCGGCGCGTCCTGGGACTCGGTCGTGACGGGCCTCCCCGACGTATCGCAGATCTGGTGTCTCTCACGCGATTCGAAGGGCCGTGTCTATTTCGGCACCGGAAACCGCGGCCGGATCTACCGCTGGTCGCATGGATCCCCCGCGCAGCTCGTCTGGGAAACGGGAGCGTCGGAGATCATGTCGATCGCGGTGGACGCGAGCGACAACGTCTTCGCCGGAGGCTCCCCCGGCGGGATCGTCTACCGCGTCTCGGCGCGCGGGGACACGGCGCGATACTTCGATACGGGAGAGCAGTCGGTCTGGGCGCTGGTCGAAGGAAGGGACGGGCTCTACGCGGGAACGGGCAGCCGCGGACGTGTGTTCCGGATCACGGGGCAGGGAAAGGGTCAGATCTTCGCGGAGACGCGCGACGCCAACGTCTTGGCGCTCGCATGGGCCAAGGACGGCGCGCTCCTCGCGGGCACCTCCTCCAAGGGGCTTCTGCTCCGCATCGAGCCAAGCGGGTCGACGCGCGTGATCTACGACTCCGGCGCCGAGGAGCTTCGCGCGATCGCGGTGCTGGACGACGGCTCGATCGCGGTCGCGACGAATCGTGGGGCGAGCGGGTCCACCGCGGGCGCTCCCGCACCGTCACCGGTTTCGATGGGAATCGAGGTCACGCCGACGGGCGGCAGCAAGTGCGGAGTCTTTCTCGTCCAGCCGGACGGGTCCGCGCGGCTCCTCTTCGCCCCCCCGTGCGAGTTCGTGTACGCGATGGCGCCCGGAGACGGGCCGTCGGTGTGGCTCACCACGGGAAATCCGGCGGCGCTCTTCCAGGTCGGGCTCAACCGCAAGTACGCGCTCCTGGGAGCCACCGAATCGAAGCAGCTCCTGGGCCTACTTCGCGCCGGCAAGGAGACCTTCGTCTCGGCGGGAAACGCCGCGGCGCTCTACTCGCTGGGGACGGGTCTGGGCCCGACGGGGACCTACATCTCGGAGGCGCACGATCTGCGCTCGGTCGCATCGTGGGGCGAGGCTCGGATCGCGGTCTCGGGAGGCGGCGAGGTCGCGTGGTCCAGCCGCAGCGGCTTCAGCAAGACGCCCGACGACGGTTGGAGCCCTTGGTCGCGCGAGACACCCGTCAGGGGATTCGTGAAGATCGAGAGTCCTCCCGCGCGATTCCTCCAGTACCGGCTGCGGTTTCATCGCGGATCGGGCGATCCCCCGGCGGTCTCCACCGTGGAGGTGGCGTATCTCCAGCGGAACCTGCCGCCCTCGATCGCGAACGTCACGCTGTACGGACCCGAGAATCCCTACATGGAGGGAGGACCGGAATACCGGCCGCCCCAGATATCGCAGTCCTTCCCGAACGGGATGAAGCTCGAGTTCTCCATGCCCCGCTCCGGCCCGCGTCCGGTCTCCGACGCGAGTGCCGCCTGGGCGCGCGGAATCCGGAGCGCATCCTGGGATGCCGCCGATCCCAACGGGGACAACCTTCGCTACAAGCTCTTCATCAAGGCGGACGGCGAGACCTCCTGGAAGCCGCTGTCGACCGATCTCGACGACAGGGCCTATAGCTGGGACGCCGAATCCTTCGCCAACGGAACCTACCGCCTGAAGCTCGAGGCGAGCGACGCGCCGGACAATCCGGACGGGACCGCGGCCACCGCCGAGCGCTTGAGCGCGCCCTTCCTGATCGACAACGTGCCGCCGCGCGTCGAGAACCTGCGCACGGCCAGCCGCGCGGGAAGCACCCGGGACCGGACCACCGTGACGGTCTCCGGAAGCGCGACCGACGCGGACACGAGAATCGCGAAGATCGAGTACTCGGTGGACGGCGCGGACTGGAAGCAGGTCTTCCCGGACGACACGATCTTCGATTCTCTACATGAAACATTCCATTTCGACGTTCTCGACCTGCCGCCCGGGGAGCACGCGATCACGGTGCGCGCGGCCGATGCCCAGCGGAACGTCTCGGTGGGGAAGATCGTCGCAATAACGCGGTAATCGTGCGGAATGCATCACCTGAGCCTCGTGCGGGCCATTCGCCCTTCGGGCGCCGCCCAGGCCTCGAACCGGGTAACCGCCGTAGCCCGAACGCCTGAGCGTCTCCGCAGCGATCCTCTCCGAAATGGTACGATCCTTGCGCTTTCCGGGCCGGACCATTGGCACTTTCGGCGGACCGGCCACGCAGGAGCGTCATGAAGCTCGCGTTTCTTGATCTTCCGGACGAACGGGTGGACCTCATCTCGAGGGCGCGGCACGATCCGAGTATCGAGATCGTGCTCGTTGCCCATCCGGATCCCGAGGCCCTGGCCCTCAAAATCGCCGAAGTGCTCCAGATTCCTCGATCGACCGAGCCGCTCGACCTGCTCTCCCTGAAGCCCGATCGCGTGGCGCTCCCGTCGCTCGCGTCGCCGAGCGCCGCGGCCCTCGTGCGCGCGGGAATCTCGAACCGCATCTTCGTCACGCTCGACGACCTCTCGAACGACTGGCCCACCGCGGGCCCGCCGGCCGCTGCCGCCGCGGCGGGAGCGGCGGAGCCGCAGCCGATCGACCTGTGGGAGAGCCGGTACGACGAGGCGGTGGGAAGCTCCCGGCTGAGCCGGATCCGCGCCGCGCTTGCTCTCTCCGAGGACCGTCAGTTCCTCTTCAGCGAAGTGCTCGCTCTGGCCATCGAGCAGTCCCGCGCCGACGCCGGGTCGATCATGGTCGTGGACCACGACGCGCAGGAGCTTCGAATCGCGTTCGCCGACGGACTCCCCGCCGATGTGGTGCGCACGACGCGTCAGCGTCTCGGCGAAGGAATCGCGGGGAAGGTGGCGCGGGAGGGAATCTCGCTCATCATCAACGAGCCGGTGTCCCACGTGAAGCATCGCCAGGAGCGTGAGCGCTCGCGTCCGGTCGCCGCCATGTCCGCCCCCCTCAAGGTCGAAGGCCGCACCATCGGAGTCATCAACGTCTCGAGCAGCCGCCCGGGCTCTGCCTTCGCGGACAAGGATCTGGTGAAGCTGACCGAGATCGGGCAGCAGATCTCGGGGATCCTGGACCGCGCCATCCGGGTCGCCCGGAGGGACCGCGACGCCGTCGAGCTTCGCGCGCGGCGCGAGATCGAGATCGCGTTCGGGAGGAAGGGCCTCGATCTCATCGAGCGGCTCCGCATGGTCGCGGGAAGGCTGGCCGAGCTGCTCGAGGCCGAGGCGGTGCAGATCCACCTTGCCGACGAGTCGCTCGATCGCTTCCGGACGGTCTCCTCGGCCGGCCGCCCCGGGCAGGAGGGGGAGCTTCCCCTCCACCAGGGCCTTCTCGCGCGGGTCCTCTCCGCGCCGCGGCCCCTCTTCCTCTCGGGACACGCGGGCCGGCTCGTGGAAGGGGAAGGGGAGGAGCCGCGCTCCAATCTCCTGCTGGCACCCCTCTCGGGCTCGCGCCCGCTGGGCGTGCTCGCGCTCGAGTGCGTGGGCCGCGCGGCGGTGGACCTGGAGGAATTCCAGCGGCTGAGCGCGCGGATCGCGGAATTCCTGGCGCGCTCGATCGAAGGCCAGGTGGACGAGTCGGAGCTGAGCCGCCGGAGCGCCCTCCTGGGAAGCCTCACGGACATCGCGGGGCGCATCATGATCTCCCACGAGCCCGAGTCGCTCCTGAGCGAGGTGCTGGGGGCTCTCCGCTCGCTCTTCCCGGAAGGGCTGGTCACCGCGCGTATCCGGGGAGAAGGAGGCGGGTTCCTGTTCAGGAGCGCCTTCGAGGGCTCGGAGCCCGAGCACCAGCGCGCCCTGGAATTCGAATCGACGCTCGCGCGGCGGGCGGTCGAATCCAAGCGCGAGCTCACCTCGGTGGGACTCCCTCCGGACGAGCTGCGCCGCGTGATCGGGGAGCACGGCGTCCTGGCCTACGCCTTCATCCCGGTCCGGATCGACGAGGACGTTGCCGGGGTCCTGGGCGTTATCCGCCCGACCCCGCGACACGGCTCGGAGCCCGCAGCGGGATTGACCCGGCTCGATGTCCAGACCCTGCGCAAGCTCACGCTCTACGTCTCCCTCGCGATCGAGAACGTCCGGCGCGCGGGCGCCCGCGTGGAGCGTACGATCGAGGACCCGCTCACGGGCCTCCTCGCCATCGGCGGATTCGACGCGCGCGTGGAGGACGAGGTGAAGCGGGCGGAGCGGTATCGCGAGCGGTTCCTGCTCACGGTGCTTTCGATCCCCGAGTTCGAGCGCCTCGCGGATCAGGGCGGAAGCGAGTGGGCGGAGTCGGTGCAGAAGGAGTTCGCGCAGGCGCTTCGTCGGAACGTGCGCGAGGTGGACGCGGTCGCCCGGATCAGCGAGGGACGGTTCGCGGTGCTGTCGCCCGCGAGCGACAAGGACGGGGGCGCCTTCTTGCGAAGGATCGAGGCCCTCCTGACGCAGCTTCCCGCCGTGCGCGCGATGTTCAATCCCGCTGAGGCGCGCCTCTCAGGCCGGCAGTATTATTTCCCGGACGAGATCGCGACCGGGGGCGAGCTGCTCTCCCTGGTGCGCACGGCCGCCTAGAGTTCCCGCCACACGGCCGCCTGGATTTCGTTGCCGTTCCCGCCGCGCCGGGCTATGTTCCAAGCATGCCCGCCCTCGATACGGACACGCGCTCGCTCGGAGCCCAGAAGCTCGCCCAGACCCAGGAACTCCTGGGCGAATCCTCGCTCGATGCGTGGCTCATCCTGGTTCGTGAATCCATGGAGCGCCCCGATCCCAACCTGCGCTTCTTCCTCGACGAGGAGTTCACCTGGAACAGCTATTTCCTCGTGACCCCCAAGCGCTCGGTCGCGCTCGTGGCCACCGGCGACTCGCCGGACCTGATCGCGTCCGGGATCTTCGACGACGTGCGGACCTACAAGGAAGGGGCTCGAGCGTCGCTCGTGAAGATATTGGAGGAACTGGATCCGGGTTCGATCGGCATCAACGTGTCGCTGGACGATGCGCTCGCCGACGGGCTGACGGCCGGACTGCGCGACCATCTCACGGCTTCGCTCGCGAGCACGCCGTATGCCTCGAGGCTCATGTCTGCCGAGGGGCTTCTGTCGCTCCTTCGCGGAATCAAAATCCCGGCCGAGCAGGCGCTGGTGCGGCGCGCCGTCCAGGAAACCGAAGCGATGTTCGATCGGGTTCAAAGCGACCTCCGGATCGGCATGACCGCGCGGGAGATCGCCGCGCGCTTTCACGCCGAGGCGGAGCGCGCGGGCCTGACGCCCGCGTGGTCGCCCCGGTACTGCCCGACGGTCACCATCGGATCCAAGGCCGCGGTGGGCCACGTTCGCCCGGGGGACGAGGCGGTGCACAAGGGCTGCATCATCCACGTGGATTTCGGCATCACGCGCGAGAGCTACTGCTCCGACCTGCAGCGTATGTGGTACGTGGCGCCTGAAGGCGGAGGATCCGCACCGGACGCCGTGCGCAAGGCCTACAGCGCCATCGTCGAATCGATCGATCTCGCCGCGAAGGCCCTGCGCCCGGGGGTGGCCGGCTGGGAAGTGGATCTCGCGGTTCGAGAGCGTCTCGCCTCGCTGGGATACCCGGAATACGCGCACGCGCTCGGCCATCACCTGGGCCGCGCCGTCCACGACGGCGGCGGCGTGCTGGGCCCGCGGTGGGAACGGTACGGAAACGCCCCGTACGAGACCGTGCGGGAAGGGAACGTGTACACGCTCGAGCCCAGCATCTACATCGCGGGCCACGGGCTCGTCTCGCTCGAGGAGGACGTTGTCGTTCGCTCCGCGGGCGCCGAGTTCCTCTCTCGCTTCCCGCGGGAGCTGCCGGTCCTCCCACTCCGGTAACGATGTCCCGAATCCGCGTCCTCGACCCCTCGGTCATCGGAAAGATTCGCGCGGGCGAGGTCGTCGACAGGCCCGCCGCGGTCGTGAAGGAGCTGGTCGAGAACGCGATCGACGCGGGCAGCTCCCTCATCGCCATCCACGCGGCCTCCAGCCCGGAGCGGTCCGTTCGCGTCCAGGACGACGGCGCGGGCATGTCCCGCGAGGACGCGCTCCTGGCCCTCCGTCCCCATGCCACGAGCAAGATCGAATCGGCCGACGATCTCTCGAGGATCCGCACGCTGGGCTTCCGGGGAGAGGCGCTCGCGAGCATCGCCGAAGTGTCCCGGCTCTCGCTCTCGACGAGATCTTCCGAGGATCTGACGGGCACCCAGGTCGAAGCGCTGGGCGGGGCCGTCATCCAGGTCTCCGGCGTGGGGCGGTCCGTTGGAACCACGGTCCTGGTCGAGGATCTCTTCTTCAACACGCCAGCGCGGCTCCGCTTCCTCAAGTCGCGGGAGGCGGAAATCCGGGTGCTGAGCCGGGTCGTCTGGAACTACGCGCTCACGTATCCCCGGGTGCACTGGAGATTCTCGGTCGAGGGCCGTGAGGACACCGACCTGCCCGAGGCGCGCGATCTGGTGGAGCGATGGGAGGTTCTCTACGGGCGCGCCTCCGAAGGCGGCTCCTCCGAATTCGACCACGAAGCCGGCGGCGTCCACGTGAGCGGCGTGCTCGGCGCCCCCGAGCAGGCGCGCGCCTCGCGCGACTATCAGACCTTCGCGGTGAACGGACGCGTGGTCTCCTCGGGCACCCTCGCGGCGGCGTTGCGCCAGGGATTCGGGAACCTGCTTCCGGGCGACCGCTACCCGCTCGCGCTCGTCATGATCGAGATCGATCCCGGCCAGGTGGACTCCAACGTGCACCCGACCAAGCGCGAGGTCCGATTCCGCGACGAAGCGCGCGTGTTCCAGGTGCTTCGCCGCGCGGTCGAGGCCTCCATGCGGCAGTACGTGCCCTCGGGGATCTCCTTCGGGGATGCGGGCCAGGTAGGAGAGCCGGGATCGGGCGCCGGCGGATACCACGTGGCATCCGCCGGAGGCTCGGCGATCGCGGCCCTCGCGGACAAGGCCCCCGGAACCGAGGCAGAACCCGGCGGCGCGCTCCTTCTGGCCCTGGGTACGACGCTCGCCGGGCCCGCGGAAGCGGCCGAGCGCGAGGGCGGCGATCTGGCGGAGAGCCTGGGTGAGCCCGAGATCGAGATCTGGCAGCTCCACGACCGCTATCTTCTCGCGCCGATCCGCGGCGGCCTGGTGATCGTGGATCAGCACGCCGCGCACGAGCGGATCCTCTACGAGGAGGCGCGCGCGCATCTGTACAGTGGAACAGGCGCCAGCCAGGTGCTTCTGTTCCCGCGCGTCGTCGATCTCACGCCGTCCGAGATGGACGCCCTGCTCATGATGGAGCCCCACTTGCGTAGACTCGGGTACGAGGCCTCCCTCTTCGGCGATCGGCAGGTCGCCGTGCGCGGCGTGCCCGCCTCGATTCCCGAGGAGGCCGCCATTGACTCCCTGAAGGCCGTTCTCGCGTCGGTGGACACGCTCGGCGAGGGAGGAGATCCTCCGGAGGAGCACATCGCGAAATCCTTCGCCTGCCACGCCGCGGTGCGGAGCGGACAGGCCCTCCGTCCGGTCGAGCGCCGCGCGCTCTTCGACCGGCTGTTCGCCACGAGCCTCCCGCACGGCGATCCGCACGGACGTTCCACGTACGTCCGGGTCTCGATGGAGGAGCTGGATCGGCGCTTTGGGCGCCGCTAAGGATCACCCTCGGACGAAACCCATCGTCCTGGTCGGCTCCACCTCGTCGGGGAAGAGCCTCGTCGCGCTGGATCTCGCGGATCGCCTCGGCGGGGAGATCGTCGGCGCCGACTCCCGCCAGATCTACCGCGGCCTCGAAATCGGAACCGAGGCGCCCACGCTCCAGGACCGCGCGCGCGCGCCGCACCATTTCGTCGCGTTCCTGGACCCCGCGGAGATCTATAGCGCCGGCCGCTACGGAGGCGAAGCTCGCGCCGTGGTTCGCGACATCGAGTCGCGCGGGAGAATCCCGATCGTGGCCGGCGGATCGGGACTCTACATCCGGGCGCTGGTGCAGGGCCTCTTCCAGGGACCCGCGCGGGACGACGCGATCCGCGACCGGCTCACGCGCCGGATCCGGGAGGAGGGATTGGAGACCCTGCGCGAGGCGTTGCGCCTCGTGGACCCGGAGGCGCACGCCGCCATCCGTCCCGGAGATCCGGTCCGCGTCATCCGCGCGCTGGAAGTCCACGAGCTTACCGGCCGCCCGATCACGGCGCTCCGTCGGGAGCGGGCGGCCGAGCCCATGGAGGCGCGCCTGTTCGGGTTGCGCTGGAGCCGTCCCGCGCTGGCCCTGCGGATCGCCGCGAGGCTCGAGAAACAGCTCGAGCGCGGATTTCTCGAGGAAGCGCGGCGTCTACTCGAGACGCGCCTCCCCGAGGAAGCCCCCGGCCCACGCACGCTCGGCTACAGGGAGCTCCTGGCGCACCTCAGAGGCGAGACCTCGCTCACGGCGGCGCGCGAGCGGATCGCGCTCAGGACGCGGCAGCTCGCGAAGCGCCAGGAAACCTGGTTTCGTCTCACGCCCGGAGTGCACTGGATCGATCTATCGAGCCCGGAGGATCTCACCCGCGCGGCGAGCGCCATCCAAGATCGGCTTGACCGTGCGCCGGACAGGCCCTAGCCTCTGCTCCGTCCAACCAACGTGCGAGCGGGCATAACTCAGTGGTAGAGTGTCAGCTTCCCAAGCTGAAGGTCGCGGGTTCAAATCCCGTTGCCCGCTCCATGTTTTCTCACCACTCCTTCCCATCGCGTCTTCCGGAGCAAGCGTCCAACCCTCACCCGGCACTTGATTCTGCGGCCCGAAGTGCTTAAAATCACTCGGCCTTATTCCCATCGCGCATTTCTTCCGAGGAACCCCCGTGATCGGTCTCAGTGATCCGTTTACCGTAGCCGGCCTGGACCCGGCCGGACTCGCCGCGAAGCTCGGCATCCGGCAGGGCGAGCGCATCCTGGCCATCAACGGCATCCTGCTCCAGGACGAGATCGACTTCGCCTCCCAGTCCTCGGAGGAAGTCTTGAAGGTGCGCGTTCTGGACCGGGACGGCGTGGTGCGCGAGGTGGAAGGACGGCGCGAATACGGGGTGCCGTTCGGCGCCGACTTCGAGGCGCGCCAGCCCAAGCGCTGCCACAACAACTGCGTCTTCTGCTTCGTCTATCAGCACCCGAAGGGGGTGCGCCGCGAGCTTCTGATCAAGGACGACGACTACGTGTTCTCCTTCGTCCACGGGAATTTCATCACCCTCACCAACCTCGCGGAGCCCGAGTTCCAGCGCATCATCGACGAACGGCTGTCTCCGCTCTACGTCTCGGTGCACGCGACGGATCCCGATGTGCGCGTGCGCATGATGAAGAATCCCAAGTCCGGGAAGATCATGGAGCAGATCGACCGGCTGGCCCGCGCGGACATCGAGATCCATACGCAGCTCGTGATCTGTCCGGGATGGAACGACGGAGCGATCCTCACGAAATCGATCGAGGAGCTGGGCGCGCGCCATCCCGGGGTGGCCACGATCGCCGTCGTGCCGGTCGGTCTCACGAAGCATCGGGAGCGGCTCCCGGACCTCCGCGTCTTCACTCGCGAGGACGCCCGGGCGGCGCTGGACGAAGTGCACCGCTTCCAGAAACAGTTCGCGAAGCGCCTGAAGACCCGGCTCGTGTTCGCGGCCGACGAGATGTACGCGCTTGCGGGCGAGGAAGTGCCGCCGGCCCGCGCCTACGAGGGGTTCTCCCAGATCGAGAACGGGATCGGGATGTTGCGCCGGACCATCGACCGCTGGATCGCGGGGGAGGACACCGTCCTCGCGCGGAACGGGAAGCGCGAGCGCGTGGCGGTGGTTACGGGCACGAGCGCCGCGCCCACGCTCGAGCGGATCCTCGCGGAGCGCCCGCCCACGTCGGTGGATGCCTCGCTCTGCGTGGTCCGGAACGACTACTTCGGGGAGACCGTCACGGTGAGCGGGCTCCTGGTGGGCGCCGACATCGAGCGCGCGCTCACGACCGCGGGTCCTTTCGACCGGGTGCTCCTGCCTCCGAATTGCCTCAAGGAAGAAGAGCTGTTCCTGGACGACCGCACCAGGAGCGCTCTCGAGAAGATCCTCGGCGTGCCGGTACAAATCGGCTTCGACGCGGCGCGCGCCTGAACGCCGCCGTGCTCCCCATCGTCGCCATCGTCGGGCGCCCGAACGTCGGGAAGTCCACCCTGTTCAATCGTATCCTGGGCCAGCGGACCGCGATCGTGGACGAGTTGCCCGGCCTCACGCGCGACCGGCATTACGCCGAGGCCAACTGGAACGGCCGCACGTTTCTTCTCGTGGACACGGGCGGCATCGATCCCGCGAGCGCCCAGCCTATCCAACGCCAGATCGTGAAGCAGACCGAGTACGCGATCGAGGAGGCCGACCTCACGATGCTGGTGCTGGACTCGCGCGAGGGGATCACGCCGCTCGATCTCGAGGTCGCTGATCGGATCCGCAAGCGCGGGCGCCCCGCGCTTCTCGTGGTGAACAAGGTGGACGCCTCACGACCCGAATCCGAGCTGGCCGAGTTCTACTCGCTCGGGCTGGGAGAGCCGATTCCTATCTCCGCGCTCCACGGCCGGGGTTCGGGCGATCTGCTCGATTTCGTCACGGGGGCTCTTCCCGAGGCCGAGGCGCCGCCGCTCGATCCCGGCGCGATCCGGATCGCGGTGGTGGGGCGGCCCAACGTCGGCAAGTCCTCACTGGTGAACCGGCTCCTCGGGCAGGAGCGGATGGTCGTCGACGCGGCCCCGGGAACGACGCGCGACGCGGTGGACACCTCGATCGTCCGCGGGAACCAGACCTACACGCTCGTGGACACGGCCGGCATGCGGCGCGAGGCCAAGGTTCACGACCCGGTCGAGTTTTACGGCATAACACGCGCCCTACGCGCGGTTTCCAGGGCCGACATTGTGCTTCTGGTCGTGGACGTCTCGCGCGAGCCGGCGAAGCAGGAGGCGCGTCTGGCGGCGCTCGCGGAGGAACGCACCAAGGCGATCGTGGTCGTCTTCAACAAGTGGGACTTAGTCGAGGACCCGGTCACTTCGCGGCCCGCCATCGAGGAGGAGTTCACGCGGATGTACCCGTTCCTCGAGCACGCGCCGCGGATCTATGTCTCCGCCAAGTCCGGCGCGGGGGTGGGGAGGATCCTTCCAGCGAGCGAGCGCGTTTACCGGGAGTACTCGCGGCTCATCCCGACGCCCGAGCTGAACAAGGCGATCCAGGAGATCCTGAACCGCGTTCGGCCCCCGGCGACCCCGTCCGGGAGGCACCTCAAGCTCTACTACGCGGCGCAGACCTCGACCAAACCCCCGACGTTCGCTTTGTATGTGAACAATCCTCGATATCGGATCAAGAATTATGTAAGTTACCTGGAGCGTGGTTTGCGGGAGCGGTTCGGCTTCCAGGGAATTCCGATCGTGCTGGACTGGAAGCGGAGTCAGTAGAAAGACCAGCTTTCCTGTCGCGGCACGGAGGCGCCGATACCACTCCTCCTCATCTCGATCGTAAGCGGATTTCTCCTCGGCGGGCTTCCCTTCGGCCTGTGGGTCGGGCGCGCGCGCGGCGTCGACATCCGGACGGTGGGAAGCCGGAACATCGGAGCCACGAATGCGTACCGCGAGCTCGGCGCGCGCTGGGGCATCCTCGTCTTCATCCTCGATGTCGCGAAGGGATCCCTCGCCGCCCTGGCCCCGCGCGTGCTCGCGCCTGCGACAGGATCGGCCCTCGTCCCCGACGCGCTTCTCATCGCGTCGCTCGCCGCGGGCGTGGCGGCGATCCTGGGGCACGTGTTCTCTCCCTGGGTCGCCTTTCGCGGCGGGCGCGGAGTGGCGACGAGCCTCGGCGTGTTCCTCGCGATCGTCACCAAACCGACGCTTCTCGCGTTCGGCCTCTGGATCGCGCTCGTGCTGGTGAGCCGCCGCGTTTCCGTGGGCTCCATCGGGGCCGCGCTCGCGTACCCCGTTCTCGTTTATCTCCTCCTCGCACGCGATCCGCACCGGATCCTGATCACGTCCATCACGGGTCTTGTCTCGCTCCTGGTGATCGTCCGCCACAAGGCGAACATCGAGCGCCTCCTCGCCGGCACGGAGCCTCCGTTCCCCATAGGCGGCGCGAGCGGGAGCTCCACAGCCCGTCCCGGAGATGCGCCATGAGGGTGGCGGTCTTTGGAGGCGGAGGGTGGGGAACCGCGCTCGCGCTCATCCTGACCTCCAGGGACCACGAGGTCCGTCTCTGGGTGTACGAGGCGGACGAGACCGAACGCATGACGCGCGCACGGGAGAACGCGACCTTTCTTCCCGGCGTTCCGATCCCGGACCGCATTCTCGTCACGAACTCGCTCCTCGAAGCCGCGCGGGACGCCGAGATGATCGTGCTCGCGACCCCGTCGCGCGCGGTCCGCGACGTGGCGCAGCGCCTTCTCGCTGACGCGGGCGACGACCTGACCGCGGCGCAGGCGGTCGTGATCGGAAGCAAGGGACTCGAGCCTGGGACGATGCTCCGGATGAGCGAGGTCCTGTCGCAGGTGTTTCCGGCGCCTCTTCATCCCAGGCTCGTCGTCCTCACGGGTCCGAGCCACGCCGAGGAGGTGTCGCGCCACGTTCCGACAGCCGTCGTGGCCGCGTCATCCCGAGCGGCCTCGGCCGAGCTGGTCCAGGGGGCCTTCTCCACCGAGTGGTTCCGCGTGTACACCAACGACGACGTTATCGGCGTCGAGATCGCGGCCGCGCTCAAGAACGTGGTCGCGATCGCCGCCGGAATCTGCGACGGCCTCGGCTTCGGCGATTCCACGAAGGGCGCGCTCCTCACGCGCGGCCTGGTGGAGATCGCCCGGCTGGGGGAAGCGCTGGGCGCGCGCCCGGGGACCTTCTATGGACTCGCGGGAATGGGAGATCTGATCGCCACGGCCATGAGCCGGCACAGCCGCAATCGGCGCCTGGGGGAGGCGATCGGCAAGGGGACGAAGCTCACGGAGGCGCTCGCGGCCTCGAAGATGGTCGTGGAAGGCGTGGGCACGGCCCACGCCGCCGTCGATCTGGCGCGCCGGCACGCGGTCGAGCTTCCCATCGCGGAGCAGGTCCGCGCGATTCTCTATGACGGCAAGAGCGCCATGACGGCGATTCGGGAGCTATTGACACGGGATCTGAAGGCAGAACCACGAGCGTTGACGAGGAGGTGACCACGTGAGAGCGATTTCGACAGGACGGCTCTACTATTCCATCAGCGAGGTCAGCGACATGATCGGGGTCAAACCCCACGTCCTCCGGTACTGGGAGACGCAATTCAAGATGCTGCGTCCCAAGAAGGGGCGAGGCGGAGCGCGCATGTATCGAAAGCGCGACGTCGAGATTCTCTTCGAGGTAAAGCAGCTTCTCTACGATCACCGTTTCACCATCGCCGGCGCGCGCCGGAAGCTCCTCGACGATCGGAACAGCAAGGAGCAGATGGAGCTCACCTTCGCCCGCACCGATCGCGAGGAGATGCTCCGCGCGCTGAGAAGGGACCTGGAGGGGCTCCTGTCCACCCTGCAATCCGGGAACGGCGCGAGGGCGCGCGCGCGGAAGTAGGTCCGAGACGGCATGGAAGTGGGGTCGGGACGGCGCGGAAGTGACGCCGGGAGCCCCTTGTAGGCGCGCGGTTCCTTGGTATAGGATGTGCCCGTTCAACTTCAAAGACCCCTGAGGTCGGGGCGTAGCGCAGCCCGGTAGCGCACCTCCTTGGGGTGGAGGTGGTCGCAGGTTCAAATCCTGTCGCCCCGACCATTGATTCGATGCGTGCGTCTCCGCCCCGCGGCCCGAAACCCGGGGCGTTCTCGTTGGACCCCGAATCCGAGTGTGATCCATGACCGACCTGGGCTACAGCCTCGCGTCACTTCTGGTCCGCCGCCTGCCTCCGGGCGCGGTCGACGCGCTCGCGGACGCGATCTCAACGGGATACGTGCTCACGCATCCAGGACGGGCCCTGGCGGTGGATCGGAATCTCGCCTGGCTCTGGCGCGACTCGAAGCGGGAGGGCGCTCCGCCCCGCGCGCGGGAGACGTATCGGGCTTTCGCGCGGGCGCTGCGGGATTTCCTGGCGCACGAGCCCGGCCGCCCGGGCTATCGCGTCCGGCTCTCGGAGGGCGCGCGCGCCTCGCTCACGACCGCGCGCCGATCCGGTTTCGGCGCCGTGCTGGTGAGCGGACACTTCGGGCCGTGGGAGAAGGCGCTCCAGTGGCTCGCCGAGGAGCTGGGTGGGGTCGAGGCGCTTGCCGCGCCGCACAAGCTCGCCGCGGTGGACCGGTTCTTCATCGCTCAGCGCGCGCGGGGCGGCGTGCGGACTCTCTGCTCGAGCCGCCCCGTTCGGAGCGCTCTCCAGAGCCTGAAGGCCGGCGGCTGGATCGCCGCGCTTGCCGACCGGCCCCGGTCGGGACCCTCGGAGCGGCGCGGCATCGTCTCCATCGATCCGGGCCCCCTGCATCTCGCGCGGCGCGCCGGCGCGCTGGTCTTGCCCGGCGTGTCCACCTTCGCGCCGGACGGCGCGCTGGAGATCGATTTCGACCCACCATTCTCGCTCGATCCGGGGCGCGGAGGGATTCCGGTGAGCCAGGGAGTCGCGCGCCTGCAGGCATTCTTCGACGCCCACGTGAGGGCGCACCCGACGCAGTGGTTCATGTGGAGCGCGGCCCGCGGACTCAGCGGTTCGCGCTCGTGAGGGCGATCGCCGTGATTCCCGCATGGAATGCCGCGTCGACCGTGGGCGCGGTCGTGCGGGGCGTCAAAGGCGCCGTTCCCGGGATCACGGTCCTCGTGATCGACGACGGGTCCGCGGACGGGACGTCGGCCGCCGCCCGCGAGGCGGGCGCCGATGTGATCCGTCACGACGTGAATCGCGGCAAGGGAGCGGCACTCCAGACCGGCTTCGACGAGGCGTCCCTGCGCGGGGCGGAGGGGATCTTGACGCTCGACGCGGACGGCCAGCACGATCCGGCCTACGCGGCCCCCCTTCTCGGGGCGCTGGACCGTTCCGACGTGGTGATCGGCTCGCGGGACGGCGACCGCGCCGGGATGCCGTGGATCCGGCGCGCGACGAATTCCGTCATGACCCGGATCGTCTCGGGCCTCGCGGGGAAAAAGATCGAGGACTCGCAGTCCGGGTACCGCGCGGTCCGCGCTTCCGTGCTGGCCCAGGTGCGGCCTCAGAGCAGCCGCTTCGAATACGAGTCTGAGTTTCTCATCGAGGCCGGCCGGAAAGGATTCACCATCGGCGCGGTCTCCATTCCCACGCTCTACAACGCCCCCGGCAGCCATATCGATCCCTTCCGCGACACCGCGCGATTCATCCGGCTCCTCCTCAGACGCTGGTCCCGTTGATGGACATCCTGGTCACGAACGACGACGGCATCCATGCCGACGGGCTCCGGTCCCTCGCGCGCGCGCTCCGGCCGCTCGGGAACGTCACCGTCATCGCGCCCGATCGGGAGCAGAGCGCGGCCAGCCACGCGCTGACCCTCCATCGGCCGCTCCGGATCAAGAGAGTCGAGGACGGCGTGCTGAGCGTGGACGGGACTCCGACCGACTGCGTCCTCCTCGGCGTGCACGGGTTCCTGAAGCGGAAGCCGGATCTCGTGGTTTCTGGAATCAACCACGGTCCCAACATGGGGAACGACACGAGCTATTCCGGGACGGTGGCGGCGGCGGTCGAGGGAACGTTTCTCGGCATTCCGTCGGTCGCGCTCTCGCTCGCGACCTGGGACGAGGCCGACTTCGAGCCTGCGGCGGTGGTGGCGCACGACCTCGTGAAGACCTTCGTCGCGCGCGGCATGCGCCCCGGGATGTGCGTCAGCATCAACATCCCACCGATCGCGCGCGAGGCGATGAAGGGCATCCGGGTCACGCGGCTGGGGAAGCGCGTGTTCCGCGACGTGATCGTGGAGAAGACCGATCCGCGCGGGAAGCTCTACTACTGGATCGGCGGCGAGGACCCCACGTGGGAGCCCGACGAGCTGAGCGATTTCAACGCGGTGAGCGAGGGCTACGTCTCGGTGACGCCGCTCCTTCTCGAGCTGACCGACCACAAGGGCATCGTCGAGCTTGAATCCTGGGGGTTGAAACTTGCCGGGACAGCCTGATTACGCCGTCGCGCGGCGGCGCATGGTCGAGGAGCAGCTCCGGGCCCGCGGAATCCACGACGCGCGCGTCCTCCGGCTCATGACGGCGCTTCCGCGCCATCTCTTCATCGATCCCACCTTCTCGAGCCGCGCCTACAGCGACCACGCACTTCCGATCGGGCAGGAGCAGACCATCTCCCAGCCGTACATGGTTGCGCTCATGACCCAGACCCTGGGGCTCGAAGGGGAGGAGAAGGTGCTCGAGATCGGCACGGGCTCCGGGTACCAGACCGCGATGCTCGCGGAGCTGGCGGACCGGGTGTTCACGATCGAACGCATTCCCGAGATCGGGATCGCGGCGCGCGAGCGGCTGGCGGCCATGGGCTATTCCAACGTGATCTATCGCATCGGGGACGGCACCATGGGCTGGCGCGAGATGTCGCCCTTTGACCGTGTGATCGTGACCGCGGGCGCGCCCCACGTCCCGTCCTTCCTGGAAGAGCAGCTCCGGATCGGGGGATGGGGCATCGTCCCCGTGGGCGACGCATCCAACCAGAGTCTGGTCCGCGTGACCCGATGCGACACGGGACTCGAGGAGGAGGTGCTCTGCTCCTGCACCTTCGTCCCGCTGATCGGAAGGGAAGGCTGGTCGCCTGAAGAAACGGCCTGATCCCGCGCGCCGCCGGCTCCGCGCCGCAGCTGATCCGGTAAAATCAGCGCGGAAGCGCGGTTGACCGCATGAAGGCCCCGTTGGTAGACTGCCCCGGAGGGAAATCCCGGCCCTCAGTCTGCGTGTGTGCGGTCCGTGTCGGGGCGTGGCTCAGCCTGGTAGAGCACCTGGTTCGGGACCAGGGGGTCGGAGGTTCAAATCCTCTCGCCCCGATATCCATGTGACCGCCGCCTGATCCGGGACCGATCGACCCTCTCCCCATGATGCATACTCGCCATGAGCGCCTGGTCGCTCACGCGCACGGACGCGTTCAGGGAGTCGGCTTCCGCGCCTTCGTCCACGGCTCGGCCCAGTCGCTCGGACTCGCCGGAACGGTGCAAAACTGCCGCGACGGATCCGTCCGGGTGGAAGCCGAAGGTCCGAAGGCTCTTCTGGATCAGCTCCTGGCCATGGTGAAGGAAGGCCCTTCCGGGGCGCGCGTCACGCGCGTCACGGAGGAGTGGGGTGAGCCGCAGGGATTGACGCGATTCACGATCTTGCCGATGTGAGAGGGACATGCGCGAGGAGAATGACGGATTCGTGAGCGAACTCACCGCCGCGATGCGCCGCGGGCTGGAGCGGGGTCTGCTCGAAGCCGATGAGATCGGGGCTCTCCTCCATGCTCCGGACTTCGATGCCGGGGCATTCGACACCTTTCTCGCCGAGGCCCGGCGGCGCGGCGTCCGCTTTCCCGAGGACCTGGACGCTCCGGAAGAATCCGAGGCGCCCGCATCTCGCGATCACGCGATCACCGATATCGAGCGCCGGTACCTCGCCGAGATCCAGCGCTACCCGCTGCTTCGCCGCGAAGTGGAGCAGGAGCTGTGGAACGCGATGCGGCGCGGCGACGAGAACGCGCGGAAGTCGCTCATCCTCGCCTATCTCAGGCTCGTCGTCGCCATCGCGCGGAGTTACCGGAACCGCGGCGTCGAGTTTCTGGACCTGATCGAGGAGGGCAACCTTGGCTTGATCACCGCGGTGGATCGCTACGACGTGGACCGCGGAGTGCACTTCAGCACCTACGCCACATGGTGGATCCGCCAGGCGCTCGCGCGCGGTGTCGCGAACCAGTCACGCACGGTGCGGATCCCGATCCACGTGCTCCAGATGGTGCGCCGCTACGTCGCGACGGACCGGCGCCTGGAGCGCGAGCTGCGGCGCCGCCCCGAAGTGGCCGAAATCGCCCGCGAGCTGGGAGTTGCCGTGGGCCGCGCGAATCGCCTGCGGACGCTCATCCACGCCATTCGCACCCTCGACGTGGATCTGGGTGGGGACGCCTACCACGGCCTGATCGACAGCGAGGCGCTGGAGCAGCAGCCTTCCATCGACCAGATGGTCGAGATGCAGATGCGAAACAAGCATCTCGACGAGCTCCTGAAGCAGCTCTCGGGGCGCGAGGAGGCGATCCTGCGCCTGCGCTACGGCTTCTACGACGACAAGCTGCACACGCTGGCCGAGGCCGGGGAGCAGTTCGGTCTCTCGCGCGAGAGGATCCGGCAGCTCGAACAGCGGGCGCTGATCAAGCTGCGGCAGCTCATCGACTCGGATACGACCGAATCCGCGTCCGTGCACTGAGCCGCTACCGCTTCTCCTTCGAAAGAACTTCTCCGAGCCTCATCTCGCGAAGCGCCGCGACGTAGTTGCTCTTCGCGGCCATCGCGGCTGCCTCCTCTCCGTGCCAGTTCCGCCGGAGCGCCAGGGTGAGCGTATCGGCGGCAGCCCGCGCGCGTCCTTCGAGGAGCGCCGCGACTCCCAGGTCCGCCATGGGCAGGGCGTAATCGGGAAAGAGCCGTGCGCACCGGAACGCCACGTCGCGCGCGTCGCTGGTGAGCCCCATCTCGAGATAACCCTGCGCGGCGAGTTCCAGGACATTGGCGTTCCGCGGCTCGAGCGCGATCGCCCGGGAAAAGCCCTCGTGGACGCGCGCCGCGGGCAGAGCCCCCCGCTCCGCGGCGAATTGCGCCGCGAGCGTTCGCGCGAGGAGCGCATGAAGCTCGCCATCGGCGGGCGCCATCCGAGCCGCCCGCTCGAACGCGGCGCGGGCGTCCGCGAGGTCCCGCGCGCGTCGCGACGGATCCGCCCCGGTGAAGGCTCGCGTGAGGAGCGAGCGCCCGAGCTCCGTCGCGTAGCGCGCGTCCCAGGGGGCCAGCGCCGCCGCGCGCCGCAAGCCCGCCGCGCGCTCCGGCGAGGCGATGGGCGCCCGGAGGGCCGGAGCCGCGGTTGCCTCGGCGAGCCACGGCAGGAGCACGAACACCGCCCACACGAGCGCCGCGACTCCGGCGGCGATCCCGATGGCGCCCCGGCGCGGCCGCAGCGCTGCCTCGCGCGCCGCGGCGTCCTCACGGGCGCCGGCCGCCCATCCGGCCACGGCCGCCGCCAGGACGCCGGTCGACGCGACCGTGAAACCCACGAGCCCCTGGACCGCGAAGGCCGCGAGCGCGCCGCCTGCCGCGGCCGCGCCGTCCCGGAAGACAGGATTCGGATGCCGCGACACATCGAGAATCGCCCGGGCCGCGAAGAGGACGACCAGGAGCGCCGCGAGGAGCCCCAAGAAACCCTGCGTCGCCGCGATCTGGATCAGCTCGTCGTGCGCCTTGGCGGAGAAGCCGTTCCATTCGATGTTCCAGTAATCGGGCGCTCGATAGCGGGGAAACGCTCCGAGGTATCCATCCGGGCCCACGCCGAAAAGCGGATGATCCAGAGCCATGGCGATGCCGGCCCGCCAGAGATGGACTCGCGATTGAGTGGACGGAGCGCTCACGTCGGCCATCTGGCGGAAGCGAAGCGATAGCTCGGGGCGGAGCGGCGTGACAAGCGGAATCAGGAACGCGGCAACGGCCAGGATCAGGACCGGCAGGACGAAGCGCGAACTCAGCCGCGTGGCGCGTGAGCCGGCTCGCGCTGTTCCTCTCGCGCGCCCAGGGCGGGAAGCGCGCCATCTCAGGAATCCGTAGACCGCCAGGCCCGCGGCGCAGGCCACCCAGGCGCCTCGCGAAAGCGTCGCGGCGAGCACCGGCAGGGACAGGAGCGCGAGCGCGATCCAGGAGAGCCGCGCCGGCCGGACGCGCGTGTCCGCGGCGAGCCGGGCCAGGAGCGGTAGCGCCATCGCGATGTACCCGCCCAGATGGTTTGCGTGGCCCAGCGTTCCGGGCACGCGGCGCACGCCGCCGATCGTGGCGCTTCGGGTCCACGGGAAGGGATCCAGGCCGCCGAGCTGAAGGGCCGCATAGAAGAGAGCGGCCGCGAGTGCTATCCCCGCGGCGCTCGCGATGCGGCTCAGGTGGCGGGGATCCGCCGCGAGCGAGCGCGAGGCGAAGTAGACGGCCGCGGTCGCGAACGCGGTCTTGAGTCCCGCCTCGCTCTCGTGCGCCCCGAAAAGGCTCGCGTCGCGCCGGAGGGAAACGAGCGTGGAGAGCAGGGCGGAAAGGAGGAAGAGGGCGATCGAGCCGCCCAGGGGATCTCGCTTCACGTTCCGGCCCACGCGCGGGGCAATCCCGAGGATCCAGGCGCGGCAGCCGCCGGAACGAGCCCGCTCGACCTCGCCCGCGAGGAAGGCCGCGAAAAGCGCGAGCGCTCCGGTCGCCAGGAGCTCCGTCTTAGGAAATTCGAACACCTCGAAGACGCCCCGGTAGAACACGACCGGGACCAGCGCGACAAGCGCGTAGAGGATGAACCCCGCGAACGTCACGGACTCGGCGCCATGGCTCCCGCTATTCGGATTGCTTCACCATCTCGCGCCGAGCGAGCCAGAGCCCTGGAAGCATCGGCAGCCAGAGAGTGAATCCGCGGAGGAGGAGCGTGGAGGCGACGGCGACCTCGAGGGGCACGCCGAGCACCCGGAGCGTACCCACCGATCCCGCCTCGAAGGGGCCGACGCCGCCGGGGAGAAGGCTCACGGTCGCGACCACGGAGGCGAGGACGAAGCTGGCGAAGGCGACCGCCGGAGGAATCGTGTACCCGAGAGCGAGCACCATGGCGCGCAGGGTGGCCGCGTCGAGGAGAATGATCGCGATCTGGAGCGCGGCCGCCGAGAGCATGAGCTTTCGGTCGTGGAGGGTTTCGCGCGGGGCCGCCTCGAATGCCTCGAGCACAGGCTTCAGCCCGGGGAAACGGCGGATCCAGTGCGGGACTTCCTGTGCCCCGCCGCGCGTGAGCCAGAGCAGGGTGATGGGGATGACCGCGGTGACGGCCGAGACGATGGTGACCGCCGAGAGGATCACGGGGCTCAGGTGGCTCCTCCGCCAGAAGATGACGAGGCAGAACGCCACGGAGACGGCGTAGGCCAGGTAGAATCCAAGGAGGCTGACGACGACCACCGCGGTGGAGAGGCCGACCGGCACCCCGCGCCGCTGGAGCGCGCGGATGATGAGAACGGTGCCCGCGATCCCGCCGGTGGGGACGACCTGATCGATGAACAGCTTCACGAGGCCCAGAGGAAAGAGGGAGCGCATGCGGATCCGCGTGCCGGACCGTCGCAGGCCCAGCTTCAGGATCACGGCGGTGCAGAAGTAGGTTCCGATTTGCAAGATTGCGCCGATGACGAGCCAGATCGGCTCGGCGTGACTCAGCATCTGCGCGAACCGGGCGGATTCGCCGTACCGGAGCGCGACGCCGATCAGCGCGGCGAGAAGGATGGCGCCCGGAAGCCACGCGGCGCGCACCCACTTCGGGAGCCGGGTCTGTCCTTGGGGCCCTTTCATGAAGCGCGGAGAATACCATCACCGCTACGGGATGGGACGGAACATGATGTGGCCAGTAGCACTCCTCCTGCCGTACAGTTAAAGGAGAGGTTGCACGGAAACACGACACTCGTTGGAAGGAGGCAATCATGCGATTCATTTCTGGATCCAAAGCGCTCCGGACCGTGCTCGTCGGTTTGTTGGTGACGGGCATGGCGGGGTGTTCTTCGATGAGCAAGGAGCAGAAGGGGGCGGTCATCGGCGCGGCGGCAGGCGGGGCGCTCGGCGGCGTGATCGGGAACCAGACCGGCTCGACCGCGCGTGGGGCCATCATCGGCGCGGTGATCGGCGGCGCCGCGGGCGCGATCATCGGCCACCGCATGGACAAGCAGGCCCAGGAGCTTCAGCAGAGCATTCCGGGCGCCGTGGTGCGGCGCGTGGGGGAGGGCATCGAGGTCACGTTCGCCTCCGGACTCCTCTTCGACTTCAACTCGGACCAGATCCGCGGGGAAGCAAGACGCAACCTGGACGTTCTGGCGAGCAGCCTCGACAAGTACCCGAACACCGATCTCCTCATCGTCGGCCACACCGATGCGATCGGGTCCGATGAGTACAACATGAACCTCTCCATCCGCCGCGCCGAATCGGCCGCCCGATATCTGGAGGCCCAGAACGCCGGGACGCGGATCCAGACGCGGGGGCAGGGCGAGCGCGAGCCGGTCGACACCAACGAGACCGAGTACGGCAGGCAGAAGAACCGCCGGGTGGAAGTCGCCATTTACGCGAGCGACGCCTTGAGGGAACAGGCGAAGCGCGAGGCAGCGTCGCGTTAGAGCCGCAAGCGCCCTGACTCCGCCTCGCGGCGGGGCCAGGGCCGCCACATCTCAGGAACGGGAAGTAAACCCGCTATAGTGTCCCGATGACCATAACCGCGGTCGAGGCGGCGAAGCGATTTCGCTCGGGCGCCCTCACGCCTGAGGCCTTGACGCGGGATCTCCTCGATCGGATCGCCGCCGAGAATCCCAGGCTGAACGCCTTCTACGAGGTCTTCGAGACCGAGGCGAGAGCCACCGCGGCCGCCGCGACCCGCGAGCTGAAGCAGGGGATCGACCGCGGTCCCCTCCACGGAATCCCCGTCGCGATCAAGGATCTCTTCGACGTCGCAGGAAGCATCACGACCGCCGGGGCACATCCCGGTTTTCGCCCGCCACCCGCGAAGGCCGATTGCGACGTGGTGGCCCGGCTTCGCGAGGGAGGGGCGGTCCTGCTCGGAAAGTCCGCGCTCCACGAGTGGGCGCTGGGTCTCAGCACGAACAACGAGCATTTCGGTCCGACCCGCAATCCTCACGACATCGAGCGTATCCCGGGCGGATCCTCGGGAGGATCGGCCGTGGCGCTCGCCGCGGGGCTGGCCGTGCTCGCGCTCGGAACGGACACCGGAGGCTCGATCCGGGTCCCCGCGGCGCTCTGCGGCGTGGTGGGACTGAAGCCGACGTACGGGCTCGTGAGCCTGCACGGCGTGACGCCCCTCTCGCGCTCGCTCGACCATGCGGGGCCCATGGCGAACACGGTCGAGGACGCGTTCCTGATGCTCGAGGGCATCTCGACGTTCAGGAGGAGTCCCGCGCCGCGACCGAGGATCCTCATCGCGGAGGGGTTGTTCCTCGAGGACGTGGACCCTGCGATCGTCGATCTCGTGCGCGCCGCGGCGTCCCGAATGGGAACGGCCGAGCAGGTGGATCTCGGCGACGTGAAGGCGGCCCTGAGCGCGAACACGGTCATTCTCTATAGCGAGGCGGCCGCGTTCCACGAGGAGCGGCTGAAGGCGCACCTGGATTGGTTCGGCAGCTCGCTCAGGGAGCGTCTGCCCGTCGGGCTCACCTATCGCGCGGTCGACTACTCCCGGGCGCGCGACGTGCAGCGCGAGTGGACCCGGACGCTGGTCCGCTTTCTCGGCGAGGATGGCGTGCTCGTGGTGCCCACAACGCTCGTTCCCGCGACCCCGATCGGCGATCCAGACGGAGCGGACCTGGCCCGGCTCATGTCGCGCCTCACCGCGCCGTTCAATCTCGCGGGAGTTCCCGTGCTCTCGGTGCCGGTCGGCAAGGTCCGAGGACTCCCGGTCGGCATGCAGCTAGTCGCCGCGCCGGGACGCGAATCCCTCTTGTATGAAGCGGCAAGGGACCTCCCGATCCATCTGGACTAAGTGCCGCGCGGCGCTCCGCCAACGATAACTTCGTAGACAGTTACCGGAGCGCGAGGGTAGGGTCAAAAGCGCGAAGGAAATCCCTCCGCAATTCACCCGCATCCATATCCGTAGAACTACTGTGGGCAAATAATGCCGCCAGAGACGGGTCCTCCAGCTAAAGGGAAGGCGATCATTCTGGTCGTCGATCGCGATCCGCATATTCGCAATCTGGAGTCCCACTTCCTGAATCAGCAGGGTTATACCGTCGGGTTTGCCCAGGACGGTAACGACGCGCTGGAGCAAGCGCAGAAGACTCTCCCGGATATCGTCATCACGGAGATCCTCGTTCCCGCCCTCGACGGGCTCATGCTCTGCCGCCGGCTCAAGGCGGACTCGCGAACGCGTGACATCTCCGTCCTGATCTTCAGCATCCTGGCGGCGGCTGACCGAGCGCGAGAAGCGGGAGCGGACGCCTTCCTCAGGAAGCCCCTCGCCGAGCACACGCTGGTGGACATGGTGCGACAACTCCTCGAAGCGCGAGGCGCACGAATCAGGAGAGCTCAACATGTTTCATGAGTCGGATCACCCGGTCGGTCGCCTGACGACGGGCAATCGGGAGCTGGACGAGATCCTGGAAGGCGGGATCCCGGAGAACTCGATCAACATCATCATGGGCGCGCCTGGATCGGGCAAGACAACGCTCGCGGAAGAGTTCATGTTCGCCAACGCGAACGACGCGCGGCGCCCCGTCCTCTATCTGACCACGCTCTCCGAGCCGCTCGACAAGGTGATCCGGTATCTCCAGCAATTCGAGTTCTTCGACGCGGACAAGATGGGAACCGTTGTTCGGTACGAGGGATTCGGCGCCGAACTCTCGGAGAAGGGCGTGGGCGCGCTCCTTCCAAAGCTCAGGGACACGATCAAGACGTTGTCGCCGAGGATCATCGTGATCGACTCCTTCAAGGCGATCCACGACCTGGCGTCGTCGGCCCAGGAGATGCGTTTGATGCTATACGAGGTCGCGGGGCTCCTCGCGGCATACAACACGACCGTTCTTCTCGTCGGAGAGTACCGGCACGAGGACATTGCGTCCTATCCCGAGTTCGCGGTGGTGGATGGGATCATCGAGCTGGCGAGGAACTCGCTCGGGACCCGGGACGAGCGGTACCTCCGGGTGTTCAAGCTCCGGGGCAGCTCCTACCAGCAGGGGTTCCACGCCTTCGAGATCACCACGGCTGGATTGCAGGTGTACCCACGCCTGGTCAGCCCCGGGGAAGCGGCATCCTACAAGCGAGACGACACTCGCGTTTCGTCCGGAGTGCCCGGACTCGACGACATGCTCGATGGGGGATTCTGGACTGGGAGCGGCACGCTGGTCGCGGGCCCCACCGGCTCCGGAAAGACGACCATGGGCATCCAGTTCGTGCTCGAGGGGCTGCGCCGGGGCGAGCGCTGTCTCCTGGTCAATTTCCAGGAGAACCCGACTCAGCTCGCATACCAGATAGACAGGATCAGCGGAAATCGGGACGAGGAGGCCCGCGGCCGGCTGGAGCTTCTCTACTATTCGGCGGTCGAGCTGCCCATCGACAGGATCGTCGTCAGCATCTTCCAGTCGCTCCGTCGCAACTCCATCAGCCGCGTGGTCATCGACGCGCTCGGAGATCTGGCCGCTGCGGCCGCCGACTCAGAGCGAATGCATGGCTACTTGTACGCGATGATGCAGCACTTCGCGGTGATGGGAGTGAGCAGCATGCTCATGCTCGAGACGGATCCACCCGTCATGTCCACCGATGAGAGCCAGGGACGGCTCAGTCATATGACCGACAATATCGTCTTCCTGGAGCTCAAGCCCTACGACGGAATCATGGGCCGGACGCTTCGCGTCGCGAAGGCGCGGGGCGTCGCCCACGATCTCCAGCCCCGGGTGCTGAAGATCGACGGGAGGGGTCTGCGCATCGCCAAGGCACGCAAGTGAAGGGCTCCATTCAAAGCGAAGAGCCCCGGTTACAGCAGATCCGGAAGCTGACCGAGGTGAGCCGCGCGCTCACCTACGCGGCCACGCTCGAGGAGGTGTTCGGGCTCACCGTAGCTCGCGCCGCCGATTTGCTCGGGGCGAAGACGGCGCTCCTCATGGTCACGGACGACGAGGGCATCCTATCGGTTCGCTCCTTTGTCGGCGCCGATGCGGAGCGGGTCGAGGGCTTTCGTGAGCCGCTGAGCGAGACGTTGATAGGTCGCCTCGCGGACCTGCTGGGCGCGCCGTCCGAGAGCTTCCTCGGCGTTCCACTCGTGGTCGCGGGGGCGATCAAGGGACTTCTCGTCGTGATCCGGAATTCCTCTTCGACCGACCCGCAGCACGACGAATGGCTCCTCTCGGCGCTCGCGGATCAGGCCGCCGCCGCGCTCGAGAAGACGCGTCTCGACGAGATCGGCGAGTTCCGCGAGCTGCTCATCGGGATCGTCGGTCACGACCTCCGCAACCCACTGAGCACGATTCTCCTGGCAGCTCAAGTCCTGCTACAACGCGAAGGGCTGGCCGAGAAGGAGACCGAGGTGGCGAGAAGAATCGTGCGCAGCGCCCATCTGGCGGTGCGGCTCATCGATCAATTGCTCGATCTGACCCGGAGCCGGCTGGGCGGCGGCATTCCGGTCTTCCTCAAACGCCTCGATCTGCACGAGGTCTGCCGGCAGCTCGTCGTCGAGACGGAGATCGCCCATCCGGAGCGGCCCATGCGGGTGGACATCAATGGGGACTTGATCGGCATGTGGGATCGCGACCGGGTGTACCAGTTGCTCGCCAATCTCGTTGGAAACGCCGTTCAGCACGGCGAGCCGCGATCGCCGATCGATCTGCGCGTCGACGGCGGGACAACCGAGGTCGTCATCGAGGTCCTCAGTCGCGGCGAGCCTATTCCGCCGGAGACGCTGCCGTACATTTTCGATGCGTTCCGAAAGGGAAGGACGGTCCTGCACGGGGGCCAAGGGCTCGGGCTCGGGCTCTTCATCGCACTGCAGATTGCCCGTTCCCACGGCGGCTCCATCGCCGTCACATCTTCGGAAAGCGACGGGACGGCCTTCCGCGTTCGCCTCCCCCGGGAAGGCGCGGGTGCCATCCCCTTAGCTGACGGCCGGGAAGGGAGCTAACTCGACGGCAAAGCTTTGAGGCAGCGTTCGGCCACACGGGCAGCCCCGATGCGCTCCGCACAGGATGCGAAGGCGTCTGTGGGTCCGCGCCACCGAAGCTCGTCCACACTCTCGAATAGAGCCGCGTCGGTCCGGAGCGTCGCGAGGACCTTGAAGAGAAGCGCCAGCTCCCGGCGGCCTCCGAGCAGATCAGGCGGGAAGCCCTCGATGCCGCCGTGGCGATTCAGGAGGCGCGCCGCGGTCACCGGGCCGATGCCGGGGAGGCCCGGGTAGCCGTCCGCAGCGTCGCCCACGAGCGCTAAATAGTCGGGAATCAGCACCGGATCCACGCCGAATTTCTCCCTCACGCCACTCTCGTTCAAGATCTTCTTGCTCCTCCGATCCACCTGCACCACCCGCTCGCCTCGCACACACTGGGCGAGGTCCTTATCGGGCGTCCAGATGCTGACCTTCTCCACCTTCTCGTCCGCTGCCGCGATCCGCGCGGCCGAGGCCAGCCCATCGTCGGCTTCCAGCTCGACCATCGGCCAGACCGCCACTCCCATGGAGGCGAGCGCCTCCTCCAGCGGGTGAAACTGAGCGAAGAGCGCGGGCTCAATGCCCTCGCCTGTCTTGTAGCCCGCCCACAGATCGTTTCGGAACGACTCGACCACGTGGTCGGTGGCCACGCCCAGGTGCGTCGCGCCTGTCTCGATCATCTGCACCACCGTTCCGAGCACGCCCAGGACCGCGCCGAAAGGAGGGTCCTCCCCCTTGTGGAAGGGGCGAAGCCCATAGAAGTGGCGGAACAGCTCGTAGGTGCCGTCGATCAGGTGCACGATCACGGGAGGATTATCGGGGCCGGCGGGTACATAAGGCCAGGGCCTTGCGTCGGCGCGTCCAGGGGTGAATGATGTGGCGCTCAGGGGTGCGGGGCGTGAGGCGGCTACCGATCCTGGTGCCGGTTTCGGAGAGAGGAGAAAGTCACATGCGACCCGGGTTCTCCTACGATCACGCCACGATTCCGCAGTCCGCGTATCTGGGGCCTGTCCAGCGGAAGTCGGTCACGTTCTACATCGACCCCATCCGCGCCCTGGGACTGTTCCATCGACCCCGTACCCTATGACCTGGAGGCAGCCATGCTTCGAAAAGCTCTTCTTTGTGTTCTCATCGCCGTTCTGACTCCCGTTCCGTTGGCGCACGCCGGCCAGCCGCTGGAGACCGAGACCGCCCGGACTCCCCGCGCCCACGAGTTCCAGATCGATGCCACGTTCGAGCGGCAGACGTCCGAGGCGGGCCGAGAGATCTCGACCCCGCTGGCCTTCGAGTACGGGCTGACGGATCGCCTTGAATTGCTGCTCGAGCCGGTCTTCTACACGTCGATCCAGCCGACCGCGGGGTCTGGCGCCAAAGGCATGGGTGATCTCGAGGCGACCGTCACCGGGGTGGTCCGGGCCGAGACACGGCGTACCCCCGCTCTGGCCGCGGCATTCGAGGTCAAGATCCCGACGACGAACGATCCTCTGATCGGCACAGGTGAAACCGACTACACGGGGTACCTGATCGCCAGTAAGCGGATGGGACACGTGGACGCGCACGCCAACTTCGGCTACTCCGTGCTCGGGCGGCCGGCCGGCGTGAATCTGAACAATATCTTCAACTACGCTGCGGCGGCCGAGTGGACCTTGAGCAAACGATTCGATCTGGTCGGTGAAGTGCTTCGCAGCACGGCGGCGCTGCCCGAGGGCACCTCGGAGAGCGGGAGCGGCGTAGCCCAGGAGGTGTCGGGCGCCGAGACGGTCGGGATGCTGGGGGCGCGTGTTCATACGAACGACGGCATTACCTTCGCCCTCGGTGTGAGCTACGACAACAATCAGGCGTGGCTCGTGAGGCCGGGGATAACCCTGAAGCTGCGGTGAGAGGGGCGCGATGAGCATTCGCCTCCATGGAGTGGGTCGACAACCCAGGCGAACCTGTTAGACTCCCGCGCGATCCGCGATCGCATATCTTGACGCGTCTGGTCGCGACCGCTCCGTGGAGGTGTTGATGAATAGGGTGATCCCACCCCGCTTCGCTCACCTGCTCCGCCATGGAGCACGCGCGGCGGCGATGATCGCGTCCGTTCTGCTCGCCATTCCAGGAATGGCGCACGCCGATCGCAGATACTTTCTCTATACGTACTCCCCGTTCCTCGACCCGCCGGGCGAGATGGAGGTCGAGACATGGCTCACCGCCAAGACCGGCAAGCAGGACCCGCGGGCGGGAACGCAATGGGAACCTCGCGCCGAGTTCGAGTACGCGATCCACGGACGGCTAGGGGCGGCGGCTTATCTCAACTACGTCAAGCAATCGGGCCACAGCCTCAAGTTCGATTCGCCCTCGATCGAGCTGATCTATCGGATCGCGGATCCGGGCAAGATCGCGGGCGACCCGGCGCTCTATCTCGAGACCACCGAGCGTGGCGATGAGTTGGAGCTGGAGTCCAAGGTGCTGCTCGCCCACCGTCGTGGTCCGTGGATCGCGGGCGTCAATCTGATCGGGGAATTCGAGTTCCGGCACAACAACGAGGAACTGCTCCCGAGCGGCGCCGTCCTGCACAGCGCTTTCGCCGGGGAAGTCTCGGGTGGAATCGCATTCGAGTTGAGCCGGCTGCTCTCCCTGGGACTGGAGTCGCGCTACCGGTCGGAGCACCCGAACTTCGGTCGGCAGGCGGCTGCCCTCGCATCCCTGGGACCGAACGTAAATCTGCGGCTGGGCGAGGCGCAGCTCGGTATCGCCGTGCTGCCGCAGATATGGGGTACCCCGCGGACATCAGGGAACCGCAATCTCGATGCCTTCGAGAGAGTCCAGATCAGAGCGGTCTTCGGGATCGAGCTCTAGTGGGGATCGCTTCATTCGAGGGGAGATGACCAAGGACCCTATGTCCGCTCTTGCGCTCCTGGCATTCGGGCTCGTGCTGGGACTGCGACACGCCGCGGATCCAGACCATGTCGTGGCGGTTGCCGCAATCACCGCTCGCACACGGAGAGTGCTGCCCGCAACCCTCATCGGGATGGTTTGGGGGCTCGGACACACGATGACGCTCTTCGTCGTTGGGGCGGGAATCATTCTGTTCAACTGGGCCGTGCCCCCGCGAGTCGGGCTGGCGATGGAGTTCGCGGTCGCCTTGGCCCTGGTCACGGTGGGGCTCCTCAATCTGCGATCGCGCGGGGACCATCCCTCGGAGTTGGACCGCGAGCCCGGCCGCCCGCCGGCGCGCAGGGCGTTCCTCGTGGGTCTCGTGCACGGCCTCGCGGGAAGCGCCGCGGTGGCGCTGCTCGTTCTCGCGACGGTCCATGATCCGCGGTGGGCGTGCCTCTACCTCTTGGTCTTCGGGCTGGGCACCCTCGTGGGGATGGCGCTCATCACGACGGGATTCGCGCTGCCCCTTGCCATGGCCGCGAACCGCTGGGGCGGAACGGGGAGACTCATCCGGCTCTCAACGGGCGCCCTGTCGTTCATGTTCGGCGCATGGCTCGTGTACCAGATCGGATGGCACGATGGGCTCTTCCTCGCAGTCCCGCACTGGCAGCCGCACTAGCGAGCGTTCCTCCCGCCGGGCTAAGGTCGCGGGCGGTGACATGGGCAGCGAACCTGCTAAACTCCGCGCCTCACTGCGCCCCCGTAGCTCAGACGGATAGAGCAGCGGTTTCCTAACGGGTCCAAGCGGTTTCGGACCCAAAACGATCGATCGACCTAAGTCACTGGGAACAGCGCGAATCCATAGCCCCTGCGGAGGTTGCATCCGCGGGGGCTTCACTTTCGAGAGGGCACGAGCGGACAGGAGAGGACAGGAATTGGCGCTGAGTGCGTAGCCAGGGTCGTAGCCAAAAAGGCGCTCGTAGGCGCGGGAGTGGACCGGGCCCATAATGTCTTGGAGAAGGGTTTTGTGAGAACGGATACCTAGGCTGCCTCTCCAGGGGGGCTGACTCTCGCGGGTCGAGAGAGCTCGAATATGCGTCGGACGCTGTTGCTACCGGTCGCCGGGATTCTAACCGCTTCCTTTCTTGCCGCGCCTCTTGCCTATGCTCTCCTCTGGTCTCCTCAGAAGAACATCTATCCGGACACGCAGAGCGACGCCTGGTTCCCGCGATTAGCCATCACACCGGACGGGACTACATGGGTTGTCTGGATGGGCACAGACCCGGTGGAATCCGACAACGAGGTCTATTACTCCCGCTGGAACGGCCAGTCTTGGGATCCACCCCAAACAGTGAATCCACCGAACCAGGTGGCGGACCGTATTCCGAAGATTTCTTGCGCGGCTGACGGCACGCTCTGGGTGCTGTGGAGCTCTGCGAACCCCGATGGCTCCGGGGCCTATTCGGGACTCACCAGTCGGTGGAACGGGACCGGCTGGTCATGGCCTGACACCGTCTGGACGGACGGCGAGCGCCGACAGAACACAGATCTCTTCGCGGTCAGCTCGACGGAGGCTTGGTTCGTCCGCGAGGGCGCCGGGGACATCATCGTCTACCACCATGGGCAGGGTCTCAAGTACCCAGCCTATCGGTTTGACCAACCGTCCACGCGAGAGTATCAACCAACGATCACCATAGACCGAGATGGAATCCCCTGGACGGCCTGGTACCAGGAGGACCCCCTATACCCCGACGGCAGCCGAGTGCAGTTCTCGCGCTTCGTCGGGGGCGTTTGGGAGACGCCAGCCGTCGTTCCCGGTCCACCAGCTGTCTTCAATCCATGGATTACCTCTGACCGCGACAACAATACCTGGGTCATCCGTCGCGCAAGCGATCCTGACGTGGGCTACTTCGGTGGAACCATTTGGGCGAACCGCTGGCTGGGAGACCACTGGGGCACCGCAGAACGGATCAGCCAACTCATCACAGGGTCGGATTCAACGCAGGTCTACCTCTCGGTAAGCAAGGGCAATACCGAGTATCCGCGCGCCGTTTGGATCCGGGCGAACACGCGTGATTACAGTCGGTATGACGTGGTGACAACAGCCTGGGATGGATCGTCGTGGAGCCCCGTCGAACTCGTCGGAGACTTGGCGGATTCCGCGTACGTCAACTGGCCGGATGTCGCTGTCCGCAGCGGAAGTCCTGTTTGGGTCGTGTCGATGCAACAGCCCAAGAAGGCACCGTTCGTCTTCAATGCGATTTCCGTGCACTCGATCCCGGTTCTTCCGACCGTCGCCGCGCGGGTCTTCACGACGAGCAGCAACAGGACGATTCGCCTGGGCTCAGGCAAGCCCACGTGGTGCGCCAATGTCGAGGCGATCGGTGGGGATTTCAACCTCACCGACGTTGTGCTCAACTCCTTGGTCCTGAAGTATGGCGGGAATCAGGTTCCCGCGCTCGCGGGGAAGCCCCCGGTCAGCTCCGATACGGACGGGAACGGGCTCGACGAGATCGGCGTCTGCTTCTCGAAAGAGAACCTGCGTTCGCTCTTCGCCGGGCTCCCGAACGGTCGGTCGACGCTTGCAGTCGTGATCGAGGGAGCGCTCGTAGGCGGAGCGAAGTTCTCAGGCCCAGTCCAGGTCGAGGTGGTGAAGAGCGGGTCGAGTCTGGCCGCTGCACTCTCTCCGAATCCCTTCAATCCCGAAGCGGTGCTCACCCTAACGATCGAAAAGCCCGGCCCCCTATGCGTCCGACTCTATGACACCGCCGGCCGCCTGGTTCGGACTCTCGCCGACATCGCGCACGCTCCCGCCGGGTATCACGATGTCCGCGTGGACGGCCGCACTGATGACGGCCACCGGCTATCGTCTGGCGTCTATTTTTACCGGGTCGAGGCTGCCGAGGGCGCAGTAACCGGTCGAATGGTAATTCTCAAGTAGGTGCTCGTTATGTCCCGGACGGCGTTTCTGCTGACAATCGCAGCGGTGTCGGCTTCGTGGGCTTCGTGCAGCGCCACTGCCGGTGCCGCTCCACCGCCGTCCCGCCACGTCGTTTCCTACCTCGTGAGCATCGGTGACTCGACAGACAATGGAGTGCCTGCATACTACGGTGTTCCGTTCTCTCGAGGTCCCGACCATCCATGGCAGTGGCGGATCTTCGACCCCGTCAGCAAACGCGATACTCTCTTCATGAACCTCCCCTCATACCCGATGCGGGTACGTTGGGACTCATCATTCACGTCCGTGGAGTTCGTCGCGGGGGGCCGAATCGTTCGCGCCCCGTGGAGATTGGGAACGAAGACGCGCGACATGGCAGACTTGCCTCCTGATTCCTTGGTTTGCGACTTCTGGTTCGATACCAGCGGGCGTTTGCATGTCCTTACTCAGACAGATTTGGAGGGGTCAGGAGACGGGGTCGTCGCGAAGCGCTGGGATCGCGGGAGCTCCGGCCAGTGGACGGTCGCGGTCGTGGATACAGGTAATGAGCACTACGGGGGCTGTTTCTCTTCGCCCCGCCTCGAGAGCGGAGCCACTCGCCCACGAGACGTAACAGTGACCGCCCTCCTCGACTCGATGCGTATAGGTGACTACAGCGACTCAGGAATTGAGTCTAGTGCCCTTGTATGGATAGCGTCGAATCTCGGACCATCCATCGGGTTGGAGATGGGTACCGCGACTGGTGATTCCTACCACGCGGCGGAGCCGGTCATATGGGTCGACAGCAAGCGCGGGTTGCGCAAGACGGTGTACGCGAAAGGTCAATCTCAAGACGACGCAGCCGGCCAGTTGGCATTCGGATATCGCGAGGGCTTCTTGCTGGTAGTCGCAGAGTACTCGGGCGCTTATCCAGCGGTTGTGGACATGCGCTCGGGCGAGGTGTTGTTCAAATCGGACCGCCAGTCCTCGCAGGCGGTTTGGGTGCCCGCGCCGCGGGGTTGGGTCCGATGAGCAAACATGGTGTAGAATAGTTCGCGCGTAACTCTTTGCGCCCCCGTAGCTCAGACGGATAGAGCAGCG
>JAYWED010000038.1:0-19362 GCA_043779525.1 Candidatus Eiseniibacteriota bacterium
GTTGATCACGCCGATCGCGATGGAGAAGGAGCTTCGATTCGCGATCCGCGAGGGCGGCCGCACCGTCGGAGCCGGCGTCGTTACGGAGATCGTTCAATAATGCCCGCTACCGCGCCGGCTGGACAGAGGATCCGCATCCGTTTGCGTTCGTACGATCACGCCGTGCTCGACCAGTCGGCGGGCGAGATCGTACGGACGGCGAAGCGCACCGGGGCCCGCACCGCGGGACCGATTCCGCTTCCGACGCAGCGCTCGGTGTACACCGTGCTCCGATCGCCGCACGTGGACAAGAAGTCGCGGGAGCAGTTCGAGATCCGCATCCACAAGCGGCTGATCGACATCGTGAAATCCACGCCGCAGACGATCGACGCGCTGATGAAGCTCGATCTGCCCGCCGGCGTCGATATCGAAATCAAGCTCTAGGGGAAGGGAACCCGAAGGGAACGGACCATGATCGGATTGCTCGCAGAGAAAATCGGAATGACCCAGATCTTCGACGCTCAGGGGCGCGTGATCCCGGTGACGCTGCTCTCGGCGGGCCCCTGTCCGGTCGTGCAGGTGAAGACGCCCGAGACGGACGGGTACTCCGCGCTGCAGATCGGGTTCGGCAAGAAGCGCGAGGCGCTGATCCCGAAGGGGCTCCAGGGCCACCTGAAAAAGCACAAGGCCGCGGGCATCCGCTCGCTGAAGGAAGTGCGCGTGGCCGACACCTCCGCCTACACGGTGGGGCAGGAGCTGACGGTCGCCCTCTTTACGGTCGGGACCAAGGTGGACATCATCGGCGTCTCGAAGGGACGTGGATTTGCCGGCGTGATGCGGCGGCACCACTTCACGTGCGGCCGCGAGACCCACGGATGCGTCACGCACAGGCAGCCCGGCTCCATCGGCGCGAGCGCCTACCCGAGCCGCGTCATCAAGGGCAAGAAGCTGCCGGGCCGCATGGGCGGTGAGCGCGTCACGGTCAAGAACCTGAACGTCGTGGGCGTGGATCAAGAGCAGCACCTGATCTGGGTGCGCGGCTCGATCCCCGGCCCTCCGAAGAGCACGGTTCTCATCCGGAAGATCGCCGAGAAATGAAAGCGAAACGGTTCGGAATCGACGGCAAGGAAATGGGCACGGTGGAGCTTCCCAAGGAGCTCTTCGAGGCCGAGGTCAACGAGCACCTGATCTGGGAGGCCGTGAAGACCTACCTGGCAAACCAGCGCCAGGGCACCGCGGCCGCGAAGAATCGCGCCAAGGTGAGCGGCGGCGGACGGAAGCCATGGAAACAGAAGGGCACCGGCCGCGCCCGTGCGGGCTCCAACACCTCGCCGCTCTGGCCGGGAGGCGGCGTGGCCTTCGGTCCGCGGCCGCGCGACTACTCGACGCAGATGAACGCGAAGGCGCGCATGCGGGCGCTCTGCGGGGCGCTGACCTCGCGCGCGCAGGACGGCGGCGTGATCATCGTAGACGTGCCGTCCCTGGACGCGCCCAAGACCAAGACCATGGCGGACCTCATCGCGAAGATCGGCCTCAACGAGAAGAAGGTTCTCTGGGTTTTCGACAAGATGGATGAGACGGCGCGGAAGTCCACGCGGAACCTGGCAAAGGTCAAGACGGCCGAGAGCCGCACCCTTCATACCTATGCGCTCATGAACTGCGACTGCCTCCTCCTCACGGAAGGCGGCCTCAAGAGCCTGGCGGAGCGAGTGAACGCATGAACAAGGAACCCCGCACCATCGTGCGCCGCGCCATGATCTCCGAGAAGGGGACCCAGCTTCGCGAGAAGCAGAACGGGTATCTCTTCGAGGTCTCGCGCGACGCCAACAAGATCGAGATCAAGCGCGCCATCGAGTCCATCTTCAGCGTGAAGGTGGACGCGGTGCGCACGATGCGCGTGCACGGCAAGCCGAAGCGTCAGGGCCGGTACGCGGGACATAGACCCGATTGGAAGAAAGCTCTCGTGACCCTCAAGAAGGGTCAGACGATCGAGCTCTTCGAGCAGGTATAACGATGGCCCTACGCAAATTCAGGCCGCTCACGCCGGCCACGCGGTTCAAGACGCTGCCCACGTTCGCCGAGATCACGCGCTCCCGTCCGGAGCCGCGGCTGGTCGAGCGGCTGAAGAAGACGGGCGGACGGGACAACAAGGGACATATCTCCTCCTGGCAGCGCGGAGGCGGTCATCGTCGGAACTATCGAATCATCGACTTCCGGCGCGACAAGACGGGGATCCCGGCGAAGGTGGCGCATATCGAGTACGACCCGAACCGGAGTGCGCGGATCGCGCTGCTCCACTACGTGGACGGCGAGAAGCGTTACATCGTGGCGCCGCAGCTGCTCAAGGTCGGGGATACCGTGCTCTCCGGGCCGGAAGCGGAGATCAAGCCGGGGAACGCGATGCCCATCCGCTCGATCCCGCTCGGCACGTTCGTCTACAACGTCGAGATGACGCCCGGAAAAGGCGGCCAGATCTCGCGCAGCGCCGGCACCTACTGTCAGGTGATGGCGAAGGAAGGGGACGGCGCGGTGCTGCGGCTCCCCTCCGGCGAGATGCGCAAGGTCTCCGCCGCGTGCGCGTGCACCATCGGGCAGGTGGGCAACGAAGACCACCAGAACGTCGTGATCGGCAAGGCCGGCAAGTCGCGCTGGCTGGGCAGACGACCGAACGTCCGCGGCGTGGCCATGAATCCGGTGGACCATCCGATGGGCGGCGGCGAAGGCAAATCCTCTGGCGGCCGGCATCCGTGCTCGCCCTGGGGGCAACTGGCGAAAGGCAAGAAGACCCGCAAGCACAAGCTCTCCGACAAGTACATCGTTCGCAGCCGGAAGAAGCAGAGCTAAGGGTCAGAGGAGCGAAGCCCAATCATGAGCCGTTCGGTCAAAAAGGGTCCCTTCATCGACGCGAAGCTTCTGAAGAAGCTCGAGCTCCTGAACAAGGTGAACGAGCGGCGCGTGTTCAAGACGTGGGCGCGGCGCTCCACGATCTCTCCGGAGTTCGTGGGCCACACGCTCGCCGTGCACAACGGGATCAAGTTCATCCCGGTCTACATCACGGAGAACATGGTGGGGCACAAGCTGGGCGAGTTCGCGCCGACGCGGATCTTCCGCGGGCATGGATCGCATGTGGAGAAGACGACGGCCGCAGCCGCCTCGTCCGGTCCGGGAGGCGGCCCGAGCGGGCCCCCGAAGTAACATGGAAGCCAAAGCGATCGCACGATACGTCCGGGTCACCCCGCGCAAGGCGGATCAGGTGCTCCAGTTGATCCGCGGCAAGCGGGTCGACCAGGTCACCGAGATCCTGGATTTCACGCCGAAGCACGTCGCGAAGGTGATCGGCAAGGTCTTGAAGTCCGCCGTGGCGAATGCCGTGGCGATGGAAGGAAAGATCAACATCGAGCATCTGCGCGTGAAGGAGGCCACGGCCGGGGCGGGACCCTCGCTCAAGCGGTTCCTCCCGCGCGCTCAGGGACGTGCCACACCGATCATCAAGCGAACGAGCCACATCACGATCATCGTCGAAGGGGAAGCTCCGGTGGATGAGCCGGGCGTCCCGTCGCGCCGCGCTCGTCGCCGCGCGACCCCGAAGGAGGCTTAACGTCGTGGGACAGAAAACCAATCCGATCGGGTTGCGGCTCGGGATCATCGCCACCTGGGACTCGCGCTGGTTCGCCCGGAAGGATTATCCGAAGCTTCTCGAAGAGGACATCTTCATCCGGCGCTATCTGAAGAAGCGTCTGGCGCAGGCGGGAATCTCGAGGATCATCATCCAGCGCGCGGTCGCCAAGGTGACGATCAACATCTCCACCGCTCGCCCCGGCCTCGTGATCGGACGCCGCGGGCAGCAGGTGGACCAGCTTCGTGACGAGCTGCAGCACATCACGAAGAAGGAGATCTTCCTCAACATCGACGAGGTCAAGAAGCCCGATCTCGACGCGATTCTCGTCTCGGAGCACGTGGCGCGCCAGCTGGAGCAGCGCGTCTCGTTCCGCCGGGCGATGAAGAAGGCGATCGCCTCGACCATGCGCTCGGGTGCCGGCGGGATCCGCATCGTGTGCTCGGGACGGCTGGGCGGCGCCGAAATGGCGCGGACCGAGGGATATCGCGAGGGACGCGTGCCGCTCCACACGCTCCGCGCCGACATCGATTTCGCGCGCGGAACGGCGCGGACGATCTACGGCGCCGTGGGCGTGAAGGTGTGGATCTTCAAGGGCGAGGTGCTGGAGAAGAAGGAGGCGCCGGCGGCGCTTCCGGCCAGCCAGACCCGCACCGCGACTCCGGCGGCAGGATAAGGCGACATGCTCGTACCGAAGCGCGTCAAACATCGCAAGCAGATGCGCGGGCGCCGCAAGGGCATGGCGCAGCGCGGCTCCAAAGTTCAGTTCGGAGAGTACGGACTGCAGGCGCTCGAGGCGGCGTGGATCACCAATCGCCAGATCGAGGCCGCGCGCGTGGCGATCACGCGCTTCATCAAGCGCGGCGGGAAAATGTGGATCCGCATCTTCCCGGACAAGCCGGTGACGGTGAAGCCGGCCGAGACGCGAATGGGAAAAGGCAAGGGCTCGCCCGAGTTCTGGGTGGCCGTGGTGAAGCCCGGTCGCGTCCTCTTCGAGCTGGAGGGAATCAGCGCGGAGCTGGCCAAGAAGGCGATGAAACTGGGCGCAAGCAAGCTGCCGATCAAGACGAAGTTCCTCGAGCGGCAGGATCTGGCGGGGAGTTGAGATGAGAGAGCTCAAGGCGGAGAAGATCCGCGACATGACGGAAGACGAGATCGAGAACCGGATCCGCGAGGTGCACGAGGAAATTTTCAACCTGCGCTTCCGGAACGCGATGCGCCAGCTCCAGAACCCGGTCCTGATCCGCGAGCGGAAGCGCGATATCGCGCGCATGCGGACCATTCTGACCGAGCACCGGAAGGGCGTGCGGAAGCTCTCCGGCCATACCGACGCGGCGGCGCCTGCGGGCGGCGCGGCCAAGGCTCCCAAGGCGGTTCGGGAGCCCGCGAAGGCGCCCGCGAAGGCGGCGAAGGAGCCCGCGAGGGCGGTGAAGGAATCGAAGCGGGAGCCCCTCGCGGATCGCAAGAAGTCGCCCCAGGCGGCGAAGAAGTCGGCCAAGTCGGCCAAGGAGCCTAAGAAGTGACACCAGAATCGAAGGACTCAGGAAGGGCAGTGCCTACCGCGAAGGAGCGTGGACGCAGGAAGGTGATGACCGGAACGGTCGTCAGCACGGCCATGCAGAAGACGGTAGTGGCTCAAATCGAGCGGCTCGTGAAGGACCCGGACTACGGCAAGTACGTTCGCCGCCGGAATCGGTTCAAGGTCCATGACGAGAAAAACGACTGCAAGGTGGGCGACGTGATCCGCTTCATGGAGACGCGTCCTCTGAGCAAGGACAAGTGTTGGCGCCTTCTCGACTTCGTCAAGCGCGTCGAGCGCTGAGCGGGCGGGAAGGGGGAGCCTCATGGTTCAGCCACGAAGCATCATCACGATATCGGACAACTCCGGAGCGCGCGTGGCCCGCGTGGTCAAGGTGCTCGGAGGCACCCGGAAGCGTTACGGCCGTCTGGGCGACGTGATCGTCGTCTCGATTCAGGACGCGCTCCCGGGCGCGCAGATCAAGAAGGGCGACGTCCACAGGGCGGTGCTCATTCGGACCGTGAAGGAAGTGCGGAGGCGGGACGGCTCCTACATCCGCTTCGACCAGAACGCGGCGGTATTGATCGACGAACAGAAGGAGCCCAAGGGGACGCGCATTTTCGGCCCCGTGGCTCGTGAGCTGCGCGAGCGGGAATTCATGAAGATCATTTCCCTCGCGCCCGAAGTCATCTGAGGTATTGACGATGTCCCAATTCATCAAGAACGACCAGGTGGTGGTGATCGCCGGCGACGACCGAGGCAAGACCGGGCGCGTGCTCAAGGTCCTGCGCGAGAAGGGCCGCGTGATCGTCGAGAAGGTCAATTTCATCAAGCGGCACACGAAGCCGCGAGGTCAGAAGTCCCAGGGCGGGATCCTCGAGCGTGAGGCCCCGATCCATCTCTCCAACGTGATGCATCTCTGCACCAAGTGCCAGACCGGCGTCCGCGTATCCATGAAGCGGGGCGAGGACGGCAAGCGCGAACGCTACTGCGGGCGGTGCGGCGAAGTGATCTCGAGAGTGCGCTGATGGCCGACGACAAAGAAAAAGAGAAGAAGCAGGCGAAGCCCAAGCAGGAAGGCGGCGCGCAGAAGCCGAAGGCGGACGCCAAGCAGAAGTCGGGCGACGGCAAGGCGAAGGGCGGCGACGCCAAGGCGAAGGGCAAGGGCGACTCGAGGCGGAAGGGCGGCGGCAAGGACCAGGTCCAGGGCTCGGCCATCGGCGAGGCCGAGCCGGCGGCGCGCGTTCCCCGGCTCCGGGAGCATTTCGAGAAGAACGTGCTGCCCGAGCTGATGAAGCGCTTCTCGTACTCGAATCCGATGGAAGTGCCGCGGCTCAAGAAGATCGTCGTGAACATGGGCGTCGGCGACGCGCTCCAGAACATCAAGATGCTGGACGCGGCGGTGGCCGATATGGCGACGATCACCGGCCAGAAGCCCTCGATCCGGAAGGCCAAGAAGTCGATCGCGAACTTCAAGCTCCGCGAGGGACAGCCGATCGGCTGCATGGTGACGCTGCGCGGGCCGCGCATGTACGAGTTCTACGACCGGCTCGTCAACGTGGCGCTGCCGCGAATCCGCGATTTCCGCGGCGTGCCGATGAAGTCCATGGACGGGCAGGGCAATTACACGCTCGGAATCACCGAGCAGATCATCTTTCCGGAGATCAACTACGACAAGGTCGAGAAGATCCGGGGGATGGACATCACGTTCGTCACGTCGGCCGAGAGCGACGAAGAGGGGCAGGAGCTTCTGAGGCTCATGAACATGCCCTTCCGTCCGCGCCAGGCCTGACGGCAAAGGAGCGACGTTGGCCAAGAAGTCGCTAGTGGAGAAGTGGAAGCGGACGCCCAAGTTCAAGGTGCGCCGCTACAACCGTTGCCACCGCTGCGGCCGGTCGCGCGCGTTCCTGCGCGATTTCGGACTCTGCCGTATTTGCTTCCGGGAGCTCGCCCTCATGGGCCAGATCCCGGGCGTGGTCAAGGCGAGCTGGTAACCCGGGCCGAAGGCCCGAATCCGAAAGGGAGCCATGTCGGTTAGCGATCCCGTTGCGGATTTCTTGACGTGCATCCGCAACGCCTGCAAGGCGAAGCACAAGAAAGTGGACGTTCCGGCTTCGAATCTGAAGACGGAGCTGGTGCGGTTGCTGCTCAAGGAGAAGTTCATCAATAACTACAAGTCGATCGACGACAAGAAGCAGGGCCTTATCCGCATCTATCTCAAGTATGACGCCAAGGAACGGAGCGTCATCCAGGGGATCGAGCGCATGAGCAAGCCCGGACGCCGCGTCTACCTGCGCCGGCACGAGATCCCGAAGGTGCAGGGGGGCATGGGCACGGCCATCGTGTCCACGCCGAGCGGCATCATGACCGATATCGAAGCGCGCGATGAGGGGCTCGGTGGCGAGTACCTCTGTCGCGTCTGGTAGGAGCGGACCATGCCGTCGCGAGTAGGAAAGATGCCGATCAAGATCCCGTCCGGCGTGGAGGTGAAGCGCGACGCCCACGCGGTCCACGTCAAGGGCCCGAAGGGGGAGCTGGAATTCACGCTCGCCCACGGCGTCGACGTGAAGATCGAGCCGAACGAGATCCTCGTCGCGCAGGTCGGCGGCGGGAAGCAGGCCCTGGCACTCCACGGCACCACGCGCGCGATCCTCGCCAACATGGTGGAGGGCGTGACGAAGGGCTTCAGCAAGGTGCTCGAGATCCAGGGGACCGGATATCGCGCCCAGATGAGCGGAAAGAAGCTGGTGATGCAGCTGGGCTATTCGCACCCGGTCGAGTTCGAGTCTCCGGCCGGCATCACCATCGTGGCCGAGTCGCAGACCAAGGTCGTCATCAGCGGATACAACAAGGCGCAGGTCGGCCAGGTGGCCGCGATCATTCGCGACTTCAGGCCGCCCGAGCCGTACAAGGGGAAGGGCATCCGGTACGCCGGCGAGTACGTCCGCCGCAAGGCGGGCAAGGCGGCCGGCGGGAAGACCTCGGCGTAGCGTCCCGCCGCGCGCGTCGCGGCGAAATCGAGAGGTAGCGCAGGAACCATGAAATCGACAGCGACACCGAGGCTCAAGGGCCGCGACCGGCGGCACATGAGAATCCGGAAGAAGGTGATGGGGACGGCCGAGCGGCCGCGTCTCACCGTGTTCCGGAGTCTCAACCACATCTACGCGCAACTCGTGGACGATCTTGCCGGCCGCACCATTCTGACCGTTTCCTCGCTCGACAAGGAAGTCGTGCCGAAGGGCGGATCCACGAAGGGGAAGCTGGAGGCGGGCAAGCTGGTCGGAAAGAAGCTCGCCGCGAAAGCGAAGGAAAAAGGCATCGAGCGCGTGTGTTTCGACCGCGCCGGCTATCTCTACCATGGCCGTGTGAAAGCAGTGGCCGACGGCGCCCGTGAGGGCGGCCTGAACTTCTAGGAGATTTTATGGCTTATCCAGGAATGCGCGGACGCATGCAGTCCCAGCAGGACTCCGAGTTCATCGAGCGCGTGATCCATGTGAATCGCGTAGCCAAGGTGGTGAAGGGCGGACGCCGGTTCAGCTTCAACGCGATCGTTGCGATCGGAGACGGCAAGGGGCGCGTCGGCGTGGGCCTCGGTAAGGCGAACGAAGTTTCCGACGCCATCCGCAAGGCGGGAGAAGCGGCGAAGAAGGGCATGTTCCCGGTTCCGCTCAAGAAGGCCACCATCCCGCATCAGGTGATCGGCCGGTTCGGCGCGGGGGTCGTGCTCATGAAACCGGCGACGCCGGGTACGGGCGTGATCGCGGGCGGCACGGTGCGCGCGGTCCTCGAGGCGGCGGGCATCCACGACGTGCTCACGAAGTCGCTCGGCTCGGGCAACCCGCACAACGTGGTCAAGGCCACCGTGCAGGGGCTCCAGAGCCTGCGGCAGGCGAGTGACGTCGCGGCGGCGCGCGGCAAGACGGTCAGCGAGCTGCTGGGGATTCGTCCCAAGGCTGTGGTGGTCGATGGCACTCGTTAAAATCACCCAGGAACGCAGCAAGATCCGCTGCATCGAGAAGCACAAGCGCACGCTCGCGGCGCTCGGATTGCGCCGGATCAACCATTCGGTGCTCCACGAAGACACGCCGCAGATCCGCGGCATGGTCGACCTCGTCCGCTACCTGGTCCGGGTCGAGCCCGCCGATGGCGGCGCGAAGCGGGCCGAGTCGGCGCACGGGATGAGGAAGAAGCTCAGCGCGCCCGGCGCCAAGCGGAAGGCGGGGATCACGAAGGGCGCGAGCTCTCGGCCCGTCCGGGTCTCGCGCGCTCCGGCGGTGAAGCCCAGCGTGGCGTCCAGGGCCAGGAGAAAGAGGGCATCCAGATCATGAAGATCGGTCAGATCAAGCCGGCGCGCGGGGCGACCCACCCGAAGAAGCGGCTCGGACTCGGTCCGGGCTCGGGTGTGGGCGGCACCGCCGGACGCGGGCACAAGGGACAGAGGGCGCGCGCGGGCAGCGGCTCGAGGGTGCCGGGCTGGTTCGAGGGTGGGCAGATGCCCATCCAGCGCCGGATCCCCAAGCGCGGATTCACGAACAACAACCGCCGGGAGTACCAGGCGGTGAACGTCGGCTCCCTCAGCCGCTTCGCGGCGGGTGAGAAGGTGGACCGGAAGACGCTTCTCGAGAAACGCCTGATCGGTCATGCCAGCCGCCCGGTGAAGCTCCTGGGCGAGGGCGAGGTTTCGGCGGCGTTCCAGGTCTCGGTGGACGCGGCCAGCGGCACGGCCCGCGCGAAGATCGAGGCCGCGGGCGGCACAATCACGCTCCCCGTGCCCAAGACGCGGCGCCTTCGCGGCGAGAAGAGGCCGCACGTGCCGCACACGGGCACGGGCGTCCGCGGGCGCAAGCCCATGCCGGCCGAACGGGGCTGATCTAGGCGATGCTCGAGAGCATCCAGAACGTTTTCCGCATCCCGGAGCTGAAGCGCCGGGTGCTGTTCACGATCGCGCTCCTCTGCGTGTACCGCCTGGGCGGGCACATTCCGACCCCGGGCGTGAACAGCGAGGCTTTGGTCTCGGCGTTCGCGAGCCAGGCCAACTCGCTGTTCGGCCTGTACGACCTTTTCGTCGGCGGCAGCTTCGCCAAGGCGACAGTGTTCGCGCTCGGGATCATGCCGTACATCTCGGCCTCGATCATCTTGCAGCTCCTGGGTGCGGTGGTCCCGTACTTCGAGAAGCTGCAGAAGGAAGGCGAAGAGGGGCGGAAGAAGATCACGCAGTACACGCGGGTCGGCACGGTGGGGCTGGCCGCGGTGCAGTCGATCGCGTTCTCGAAGTTCCTGGAATCCCTGGGCGCTTCGGGAATCCCGGTGGTGCCGCATCCGGGCCCCACGTTCGAGCTCATGACGATGATCACCCAGACCGCCGGGACGATCCTCATCATGTGGTTGGGCGAGCAGATCACGGAGCGCGGAATCGGGAACGGGATCTCGCTGATCATCTTCATCGGAATCGTGGCGCGCTTCCCGGCCGACATCGTGAACAGCATCCGGGCATTGCGCGTCGGCACGCTCTCGCCGATCGTCGCGATCTTGATGCTGGCGATCATGGTCGCCGTCATCGCGGCGGTCGTGGCGATGACGCAGGCGCAGCGGAAGATTCCGGTGCAGTACGCAAAAAGGGTCGTGGGCCGCAAGATGTACGGCGGCCAGAACACCCACATCCCGCTCCGGGTGAACACCGCGGGCGTGATTCCGATCATCTTCGCGCAGTCGGTGATCATGCTCCCGAGCACGCTGGCCCTCTACTTTCATGGGAACGGCGTGATCCAGGGCCTGGCCAACGTCTTCGCGGTGGGGAGCATCATCCACATCGTGGTCTACTCGGTCACGATCATCTTCTTCACGTATTTCTACACCGCCATCGTCCTGAACCCGACGGACATGGCGGACAACATGAAAAAGTACGGCGGCTTCATCCCGGGCATCCGGCCCGGGAGGAAGACCTCGGAATATATCGACCGGGTGCTTTCGCGGATCACGCTGCCGGGCGCTTTCTTCCTGGCGCTGATCGCGGTGCTCCCGGATATCCTGATCCGGCGCTTCAATGTTCCGTTCTACTTCGGCGGGACGAGCGTTCTGATCGTGGTCGGCGTGGCGCTCGATACCCTGCAGCAGATGGAATCGCACCTGCTGATGCGCCACTACGAAGGGTTCGTCCGGAGCGGGAAGATCCGGAGCCGTCGATGAGGATCGTCCTCCTCGGTCCGCCGGGGAGTGGAAAAGGAACACATGGGAAGCGCCTTTCGGAGAGCCTCGGCATTCCGGTCGTCGCCACGGGCGACATCCTGCGCCAGGCGATCCAGGAGGGCACGGCCTTGGGGAAGAGCGCCGAGGCGCACGTGAAGTCGGGCGGGCTGGTGCCCGATGAGACGGTGCTCGGCTTGATCGAAACCCGGCTTGGGCGGCCGGACGCAGCGCGGGGATTCATCCTGGACGGGTTTCCGCGCACCGTCGCCCAGGCCGAAGGGCTGAAGGGGATTCTGGGCAAGGGACGCCTCGACCGCGTCGTGAACCTGGTCGTTCCGACGGAAGTCGTGGTGAACCGGCTCAGAGACCGGTGGCTCTGCTCGCAATGCGGGGCCATCTACAACACGAGCACGGCTCCGCCCCGCGTCGCGGGAATATGCGATCGGTGCGGAGGCACGCTCAAGCAGCGGACGGACGACGAGCCCGAGACGGTTCGCAAGCGCCTCGACGTGTACGCGCGGGAGACCGCGCCGCTCGTGGCGTACTACGAACGGGACGGGGCGCTGCGCAACGTGGACGCGTCAGGACCCGCGGAGGACGTGCTCCAGGCAATCCAGCGGGCCATCGGGAAGGCTGCGTGAGCGGTGCCCAGGCGAAGGGTGCGATGATCCAGATCCACGATCTGGGCGAGGTCGAGCTGATCCGGAAGAGCGCCCAGATCGTGGGGCGCTGTCTCCTGATGCTGTCGCGGGAGGTGCGGCCTGGTGTGAGCACGCTTCAGCTCGATCGCCTGGCGGAAGCGTTCATCCGCGATTCGGGCGGAGAGCCGGCATTCAAAGGTTATCGCGGGTTTCCTGCGAGCGTCTGCGCCTCGATCAACGAGGAAGTGGTGCACGGAATCCCAAGCGCGAATCGGATCCTACGGGAAGGGGACATCATCTCGCTCGATATCGGCGTGAAGCGCGAAGGGTTCTTCGGCGACGCGGCGCGGACGTTCCCGGTCGGGGAGGTCAGCTCGACCGCGACGAGGCTCCTCGACGTGACGGAGCGCGCGCTGGAAGCCGGCATCGCGCAGGCCAGGCCCGGGAATCGGGTGTCGGACATCTCGGCCGCGATCGAGAGTGAAGTGACGCGCAGCCGGTTCAAGGTGGTGCGGGCCCTCGTGGGCCACGGCATCGGACGGGAACTGCACGAGGAGCCCCAGGTGCCCAATTACGGGCGCATGGGGGAGGGGCCCAAGCTCAGGGAAGGGATGGTTCTCGCGATCGAGCCGATGGTGAACGCGGGTAGCGCGGAAGTGCTGACCCTCTCGGATCAGTGGACGGTGGTGACGGCGGACCGCAGCCTGTCCGCGCACTTCGAGCATACCGTCGCGATCGGGGCCGATGGTCCGGTCAATCTCTCCCGGGTCGAGGCCGACTAGCGGAATGGCAAAAGAAGAGGGCGTCCAGGTCGAGGGAACCGTCGTCGAGCCGCTCCCGAACGCGATGTTCCGAGTGGAGTTGGAGAACGGTCACAAAGTCTTGGCGCATATCTCGGGCAAGATGCGCATGAATTTCATCAAGATCCTGCCCGGTGACAAGGTCACGGTGGAACTGTCGCCCTACGATCTGAACCGCGGGCGCATCATCTACCGGTACAAGTAGCAGAGCGCGCCGGAACCCGGCGCGAGGGAATGGGAGAGCGGCCATGAAAGTGAAAGCATCGGTAACGAGAATTTGCGAGCACTGCAAAGTCGTCCGGCGCAAGGGCGTCGTGCGGATCATCTGCAAGAACCCGCGCCACAAGCAGCGCCAGGGATAGGTAAGGAGGAACGTCTTGGCTCGTATCGCCGGAGTCGATCTACCGAACGAGAAGCGCATCGAGATCGCGCTGACCTACATCTTTGGGATCGGTCGCCCGACCTCGCAGAAGATCCTCGCCATGACGGGCGTGAGCCCGGACACGCGCGTGAAGGGTCTCACGGAAGAGGAGACCGGCCGGCTCCGCCAGGTGATCGAGTCGCAGCTCAAGGTCGAGGGAGCGCGCCGCAGCGAAGTCGCGATGAACATCAAGCGCCTGATGGATATCGGCGCGTATCGGGGCCTGCGCCACCGGAAGAACCTTCCGGCGCGCGGCCAGCGCACCCGCACCAATGCACGGACCCGTAAGGGCCCGAAGAAGACGGCCGGCTCGATCAAGAAGATCGCCACCGCGCCGAAGCGTCCGGCGCCGAAGCCGGCGGGTTGATGAACGGCCTCTCGCCCCTCGGGGCGGCGGGTCGACCGAGAGGAGAACTCAGTGGCTGATGCAGCAGCGGCACCGACTCCGGCGGCAACACCGAAGCCGAAGAAGAAGCGCGAGCGGAAGGTGGGCATCAACGGCATCGCCCACGTCCAATCGACGTTCAACAACACGATCGTGACGATCACCGACATGGACGGGCATACGGTCGCCTGGGCCAGCTCGGGGAAAGTCGGTTTCAAGGGCTCGCGCAAGAGCACGCCGTTCGCGGCGCAGATCTCTGCGGAGTCCGCGGCAAAGGAAGCGATCTCGCTGGGTCTGAAAAAGGTCGAAGTGTGGGTGAAGGGCCCGGGTTCGGGCCGTGAGGCGGCGATCCGTTCGCTGCAGGCGGCGGGACTCGAGATCTCGGCCATCAAGGATGTGACGCCCATCCCCCACAATGGTTGCCGCCCGCCGAAGAGGCGGCGCGTCTAACGCCTCCGGGCGCGGCGCGCAGAGCGGCGTGGAAGGAAAGAGGGAGGTTTAGAGCACAAACATGGCTACGTTTCATGCTTCCAAGTGCCGGCTCTGCCGCCGGGAGGGCGAGAAGCTCTTTCTCAAAGGCGCGCGCTGCTTCACCGAGAAGTGCGCGTTCGAACGCCGCGGCTACGCGCCCGGGGAGCACGGGAAGGACCGCCGCTCCAAGGAAACGAGCTACGGTCTCCAGCTCCGCATGAAGCAGAAGACACGGCGTATCTACGGCATTCTGGAGCGGCAGTTCCGGAACTACTTCGAGAAGGCGGAGAGCCAGAAGGGCGTCACGGGAGAGAACCTGCTCCTCATGCTCGAGAGACGACTGGACAACCTCGTCTTCCGCATGGGATTCGGGTCGTCCCGAGGCGCGGCGCGCCGTCTCGTGGGGCACCGTCACATCACCGTGAACGACAAGATCGTGGACATTCCCAGCTACCAGGTGAAGGTCGGCGACGAGATCCGCGTGCGGCCCAACAGCAAGTCCAACGTCATGATTCTCGCGTCCATCGAGCAGAGCAAGGGGCGGGACATGATGAGCTGGCTCTCGGTGGACTACGAGAAGATGTCCGGACGCGTTCTGGAGTATCCGACGCGCGCTTTGATCCCGACCAAGGTCAACGAGCAGCTCATTGTGGAGCTTTACTCCAAGTAACCGAGACTCACGGAGGTACGAGATAATGAAGTGGAAAAATCTCCAAATGCCGAAGAACGTCGAGGTGGACGACAAGGTCTCGACCAACCGGTATGGCAAATTCAGCATCGAGCCCCTGGAGCGCGGCTTCGGCGTGACGCTGGGGAACGCGCTTCGGCGCGGCCTTTTGTCCTCGCTTCCGGGCGCGGCCGTCACGGCCGTCAAGATCGACGGCGTCCAGCACGAGTTCTCCACGTTGACCGGAATCAAGGAAGACGTGCCCGAGATCCTGCTCAATCTGAAGCAGATGCGTTTCAAGATTCACAGCGAGGGCCCCAAGACCGCCACGTTCGAGGCGCGCGGGTCCGGCGAGGTGAAGGCGGGCGATCTCAAGACCGACGCCGAGATCGAGCTTCTGAATCCCGAGCTTCACATCGCGACGCTGAACAAAGACGGCGAATTCCGCGGCGAGGTGGAAATCGGCGCCGGCCGCGGCTACGTGGCCGCCGAGAACCAGCCCACGGTGGACCGCCCCATCGGCGTCGTGCCGGTGGATTCGCTCTTCTCGCCCGTGACGAAGGTCAACTTCGAGGTCGAGAACACGCGGATCGGCCAGCGCATCGACTACGACAAGCTGACGCTCGAGATCTGGACCGACGGCAGCGTATTGCCCTCGGACGCTCTGGCGTACGCGGCCAAGATTTTGAAAGACCACTTCGCGCTCTTCGTGCATTTCGAGGAAGAGATCGTCGAGGAGGTCGAAGAGGTGGTCGACGAGGAGTTCCTGCGCATCAAGACGCTGCTCGAGCGGAGCGTCGAGGAGCTGGAGCTTTCCGTGCGTTCGTCGAACTGCCTCAAGGCGGCCGACATCAAGACCATCGGAGAGTTGGTGACCAAGTCCGATGGGGAGATGCTCAAGTACCGCAATTTCGGCCGCAAGTCGCTCAAGGAGATCGCGGACATCCTGGACGGCATGGGCCTTCACTTCGGCCTGGACGTCGCGAAGTACAAGCTCGGGGAGAAAATCGAGGCAGCCTGATCGGGGCTTAGCCCCGCGGGCGTTACCTTAGAGGCCGAATACCATGCGCCATCGCAAAGACCATAGAAAACTCAGCCGCACCAGCTCGCACCGCCGGGCTCTGCTCCGGAACCTCGTGACCAGCCTCATCGAGCACGAGCGGATCGAGACCACCCTGGCCAAAGCGAAGGAAGCGCGCCGGGTGGGCGAGCGCATGATCACCTTCGCCAAGCGTGGGGACCTGTCGGCCCGCCGCCACGTGGCGCGGTTCGTCCATGGCGAGAGCAACGTGAAGAAGCTCTTCGACACGGTCGCGCCCTGGTACGAGACGCGGCAAGGCGGCTACACGCGGATCTTGAAGCTGGGAAGACGCCTCGGCGACGCCGGTGAGATGGCGCTGCTCGAGTTCGTGAAGTCGCCCGAGCTGAAGGCGAAGCTCCGCCACGAAGAGGAAGCCGCTGCCAAGGCCGCGCGCGCCGCGGGCAAGGCTGCTCCGGCCCGAGGCAAGGGCGCGGGCAAGGGTTCGGCCGCCGAGGGCGGCGAAGCCGCCGGCGCCGGTGAGGACAAGGCCGCCGAGAAGAAGGCCCGCCGGGAGAAGAAGGCTGCTCAGGTAAGGCCCGAGCGCCCCGGCAAGGGCATTGGGGGCGCCGCGCTGCCGAAGACCGGGAAGTCGCGCGGGCGGCAGCGAGGGAAGTCGGGCGAGTAGCGCCTGAATTGGAGCGCCGTGGCGCGGAATAACCTAGGATCGATACGGTCGGGCGGGAGAAGATCCCGCCCGATCTTTTTGTGCGCGGCGGTGGTGGTTTTGTTGTGCGCTGCGGCTACCGCGCGGGCGCAGGACGAGACGCGCGCCGTCTGGGTCGTGCGCTATTCGCTCACCTCGATCGGGGGCGTGGACCGGGTCGTCGAGGTCGCGACCCAGATGAACCTGAACACGCTCCTAGTCCAGGTCCGCGGGCGCGGCGACGCCTACTATCCCTCGGAGCTTGCGCCGCGCGCCGAGGAGCTGGGCTCCATGCCGCGCGACTACGATCCCCTCACGCGCATGATCGAGCGCGCCCACGCGCAGGGGCTCGAGGTCCAGGCCTGGATCAACGTGTACCTCGTGTGGTCCGCCGGCCGCCTGCCCAGCTCCGCGCTCCACGTCGTGAACGCGCATCCCGACTGGATCGCCGTGCGCGCCGACGGACGGAAGCTGGTCGAGATGGTCCCCGAGGAGTTCCAGGAGGAGCAGGTGGAGGGGATGTATCTGGCGCCCGGGAACCCCGAGGTGCGCCGGCATCTCCGGGACGTGGTGCGCGAGATCGTGACCCATTATCACGTGGACGGGATCCACCTGGACTACGTGCGGAACCCCGAGCCCGACGTGGGTTTCGACCCCGGCACCCGCACCGCGTTCATGCGCGAGTTCGCGGTCGATCCAGCCGCCTTCGCCGCGACGCCCGACTCTGTACTCCTCGCCCGCGTCGGCGACGAAGGGATCGTCGATCTCCGCTCGCGATGGATGCAATGGCAGCGCGATCAGGTGACCGCCTTCGTCCGCGACGTGCGAAACGACCTCGACCTGATCAATCCGCGCTTGAAGCTCACCGCGGCCGTGATCGCGGATCAGACGGCCGCCCTGAACCGCTATCTCCAAGACTGGCCGCGATGGCTGCGCGAGGGGCTGATCGACGCCGCCATTCCCATGGCGTACTCGCCCAACACGTCGACCGTCGTGCGCCAGCTCGCCGCCGCGCGAGCCATATCCACGGAGCGCCATCTCTACGCGGGGATCGCCATCTACAACGAGGGCGCCCGCGACGCCGCCGACAAGATCCGCCGCGCGCGCTCCATGGGCTACGACGGGATCGCGCTCTTCTCGTTCGACGGACTCGCGGCACGCACCGGCTACGCGCGCGCGTTGAAGACGTGGTCCTACCGCGAGCCCGTGGAGGCGAAGAAGATGGAGTGGAGGGAGCGGAAGTGACCGGCGCACTGCTACCCGCGACCGGCGTCGGGTTCCTCGGCGGCATATTCGTCGGCATGACCGGGGTCGGCGCCGGCTCCGTGATCGCCGCGCTGCTACTGATCGCCTACCCCGCGCTCTCGCCGCAGATTATCGTCGGGTCGGCCACCGCCCAGGCCGTGGTCATGAAGCTCTTCGCCGTCGGCGCGCGCCGCCACATGAAGCTCCACGAGATGCGCCTCGGGCTTGCCATGGCCGCGGGCGCCGCCCCCCTGGCGGTCGCCGGCGCCTTCGTGAGCCACCGCCTGCATGCCGAGGTGCTGAAGCCCATCCTCGCCGGCGTGCTGGGGGTGGTGGGCGCGATTCTCATCGCCCAGTCCGTGCACCGGTGGCGCTCCGCGCAGCCGGCCGTCGCGGCGACGGGCGGCGATCCGCCGGCGCCGATGGTGGGCGTGATCGGCTCCTTCGTGGGATTCATCGCGGGACTGACCAGCATCGGGACGGGGACCCTGTTCGTGAGCGCGCTCGCCGGACCGCTGCGCGTCGAGGCGCACCGCGCCGTCGCGGCGGCGCTGGTCGCGGGGCTCGTGACGCTGGTGGTCTCGACCGTGACCCATCTTGCGCTGGGCCACGTGAACGGCGCCCTGGTGCTGGGGACGTGCGTCGGATCGGTGCCCGGGGTTCTGCTGGGGACGATGCTGGCGACGCGGTTGCCCGCGCATTGGCTGCGAGGCGCGATCGGCGGCGGCATCGTCATCGCCGCCGCGATCGCGCTGGCTCGTCTGGGGAAATAGAACGCGGCTAGTGTGAGCCCGCCATCTGCTTCATGAATTCTTCCTGACCCTTCTTCATCTCTTCCGGGGTCACGTCCTTGACGTGCTGCGCGATCGTCCACTTGTGTCCGAACGGGTCTTCGAGAGTCCCCATGCGATCACCCCAGAACATGTCGGTCAGGGGATATTGCTCCTTCGCTCCCGCCGCGATCGCCTTCTTGAACGCGGCGTCCGCGTCCTCGAAGTAGACATAGAAGCTGATCGGGCTCCCGCCGAGTGTCTGCGCCGAGCGCGAGCCCATTACCTCGTCGTTCATCATGATGATCGAGGTTCCGATCTGGATCTCCGCATGCATGATCTTGCCGTCCGGTCCCGGCATGCGCATGCGCTCCGTGGCGCCGAACGCCTTCTTCAAGAACTCGATCACCTTCGGGGTGTCCTTCACGGTCATCGAAGGAGTGATGGTGGTGTAGCCCGGCGGAACCGCTTTCACGTTTGCCATTGTGTCGCCTCCAATGAGTGAGTCGCGGGGTGGCGTGCGGGGATTTCGAGAACAGACCGAGATCATGACCCTGAAGACAGACCGCGATTATGATCCTCGCCGGCTCAGGAGCGCCATCTCTTTGAACCCCGGACTCGGCGGGCGGCGCCTGGGGGAATTCCTTGCCCGCGGCGGGCGATCCAGGGTACAATCAACGGCTCAAGTTCGGCTGCCGAAGGCCGATAACTCGCTGAGCTTCAAGAGGTTGGGCGCTGCTCGCTGACGGGCCGCCCATCCCGCCACGATAATTCCTGAGTAGCTCAATGGCAGAGCATCCGGCTGTTAACCGGAGGGTTGTAGGTTCGAGTCCTACCTCAGGAGCCAGATCACGGAAACGCGAACTTTCCGGTTCGCGGTGAGGATAGGGGCCCCGGTGGCAAGAGCTGCCGGGGCCTAGTGCTTTGGGGCGTCGGTA
>JAYWED010000039.1:0-135725 GCA_043779525.1 Candidatus Eiseniibacteriota bacterium
ACTTTCAGTACCCGGGAGCAGGTAGAGGCATGGTTGAAGGGCGGCGGAGCCAACCCGCCGAAGCCCGGAAAGCGAGGCAAGTGATGAACGAGACCAAGAAGCGCCGCGCCCGGTACACCGGGGGTGTCTACGAGCGGGGCGGGGTGTGGTACGTCAGGGTCAAGTACGATGGTAAAGACTACCGGGAGTCCTCGGGATCGAGGCGGAAGGGGGACGCGAAGGATCTCCTGGAAGCACGCATCCGGGAGCTTAGGGACGGGACGTTCTCGCCCGTCGCCCATTCCGTGACCCTGGAGACGATCAAGAACGCCGTGCTCGCGGACTACGCCGCTCAGGGTCGGCGGTCGGCCGATCGCGCCGAGGACATCTTTGCGAACCTGGGGCGGATCATGGGGGCCGAGACGCCGGTAGCCGTCCTGGTGAGGAAGATCCCCGGCTACGTCGCTGCGCGTCTCGCGGAGAAGGTGCCGACGAGAAAGAAAAAGGCGGAGGACGAGAAGAACGAGGAGAACCCGAAGACGATCGCAGCGAGCACGATCAACCGGGAGTTGAGCACCCTGCGCCGCGGGTTCCGGCTATGCAAGGTCCGCCAGCTCTGGCCAGCCGATTACGAGAAGCTCCACGAGGCACCGGCTCGGAAGGGATTCCCCGAGCCCGAGGAATTGGAGCGGGTCATCAAGCATCTTCCCGAGCGCCTCAAAGGGCCGATCCGATTCGCCTCGATCACGGGCTTTCGAATCCGGGAATGCCTCCGGCTCGAATGGCGATCGGTGGACATGAAGGCCGGGACGATCCGGCTGGAGTCGGACGAGACGAAGGGCGGCGAGATCCGCGAGTATCCCTTCGCCGAGGACCCCGACCTCGCGACCCTGATCGCCGAGAGAAAGGCCGCAACCGAGGCATGGGAGCGGGATCATTCGACAATCGTCCCCTGGGTGTTCTGGCATGACCTGGACGGCGTGGCGGCGCCGAACCGCGCGTACCAATACTCCTGGGATCGTGCGTGCCAGAAGGCAGGGCACCCCGATCGTCTCGTGCATGACCTCCGCCGCTATGCCGCGAGGAATCTCATCCGCTCCGGAGTCGAACAGTCCGTGGCGATGCGACTCTTGGGGCACGCTACACCGAGCATGTTCAAGAGGTACAACGTCACCGATGATCGCGACCTCCGCCAAGCCGTGAAGCGCCTAGCAGCCTCCAGGAGACGCGAAGCCTAACGATCCCGAATCAATACGGCCCCTAGAGCGATCGTTGCTCTGGGGGCTTTTTCTTGCCCTGACGTCTCCAGAAAAAATCTGTCGCGTAGGGTCTCCACCTAGGAGCGATCACACGGTCGGGGGCCACTCCCACCGGGGGTGTGCCGCTAACTGTGCCACTGACGGAGTGGGACTGGCGCTGATTCGATCGGACTGACGCGGAGAGATGGACGCGGCGCGGATCGGCTACTTGCCGTGTGTCCCACCACGTTAGGCACCTAGTTGCGGACTCACGCGGACAGGAGCAGACTGACGCGGAATCGGTTCGTTAGCCCTTTCACGGCGGCAACAGGGGTTCGAATCCCCTTGGGGACACCACAAATCGCCGCACGATGGAAACGCCATCGGTGGGAAACAACAACTTGCACCGTGTGGAAGCTCGCACCCGAACGTGAGGACACGCGCGAGCCCGCCATGAGCGGCGAGAGTCGGTCAGCTTTGGTCGATGCCGTTCGAGCGAATGAGCAGGTGCTCGACAGGTTCATCGCTGACGTGCGGGCTGCGGTAGGCGGTTCGGACGAGCGGGCACCATGGATCTCTGCTCGACCGCGACGCCGCCCGACTCGCCTTTGACGATGCAGAACGTCGTGAGCTCGCCCAAGCACCGCGACCTCTCCGCCGCAAAGGTCCGCGTCGGCGCCTGGACAACCGCAGTCTTTGCCGCGCTCGTCGTGATGGCAACCGAGGGATGCGCGAAGCGCGAATCCCGCGTGGACGCCTCTACGTCGGGGCGCGCTGATTCAACCCGCATCGTGCAGGTGGACAGCACCCGGCTCGAACCGTCCCAGATTGAGGAAGTGCCCGTCGGGGCGAGCGATTCGCTGATCCTCGCGATCGCCCCCAGGATTGAGCCTTGGGTCGTGATGTGGCGACAGGCGATGCCTGAGTTCAGGCCTGATTCACTGATTCGCGTGGGAGTTGCCCCCGCCTTTCGGGGTTACGTGCAGCCCCTGAAGGCGATGTATCCGCCGTCCGAGGAGAAGAAAGCTACCTTCCAGATCCTCACCGCCAGCTCGCCCGACGGCCGATACAACCTCATTTTCGACTCGTACCTGATTATCGAGCAGGACGCCGGAGAAATAGATATCAGCGGCGAGCCCGACTCCGCGCCGCTTCTACTTGATCTGCTGCAGGGAGTTTCGAATCAGTTTGAGTTTTGTGGAACCGACTGCAAGTTTCACTGGGGCGTGTGGCTCTCGCCCAAACGCTTCGTGCTTGCGGGTTCCCAGTACGACGATCCTCCAGGAGTCCTGAGGGGGAAGGTTCAGATCTTCTCACTCGACGATTCTAGCGTGACCACCTACGTGACCCGAGGTGCTCCGCCTTCGAGGGCGGGGGAATACCGCTTGGCCTGGAGGACTTGGGTGGTGTCGAGGTTTCGCGCCCTCAAGAATTCAAAGCCATAGGCAACTCAGAGCGCCGAAGGGCCCCTTCAGCAAGCCCGAAGAAGATCGAGAAAGCCATCGAGGAGCTTCTCGAACACGAGGCCGTTGCCATCCCTGGTCCGGGTCTCCAGTGAAACTACGCGGTTCTGGGCGCTGGCCCCGTGCGCGGCCCCGCAGCCTCGGTGCGACCCTATAATGGTGTGGAGCCGCCGCGGGGACGGCAGCCCCGAGCATCGCGGCATGGAGGTTCCGACCCGGCGGCCTCGCGCGCTCGCATCAGGTGGGCACGCGACTTGATAAGTCTCAATCCGAGGAGGATGGAATGAAGCGATTTGCTGGATGGTCGGGACTCGCGGCGTTCGTCGTTGCGGCCATCATTGGCGCGCCTTCGGTAGCGGGCGCGAAGGGTGAACAGGGTGAGCCGGGCAAGTACTCCGAGCGTCTCATCAATGCGAAGCAGGTGTTCCAGGAGCTGACGACATCAAAGGACCGCAGCGTGCCTCAGGAGCTGATGCAGAAAGCCAAGTGCGTGGTCGTCATTCCCGGGATGGTAAAGGGCGCTTTCGGATTCGGCGCGCGCTGGGGAAGCGGCGTCATGAGCTGCCGGAATAACAGCGGCGGCTGGTCGGCGCCGATCTTCGTCTCGCTGAAGGGTGGGAGCTGGGGGCTTCAGATCGGGGCGCAGAAGACCGATCTGGTCCTGTTCTTCATGACGGAGAAGGGGGCGCACTCGCTCGTGGAGAGGAGCAAATTCACCCTCGGAGGGAACGCGAGCGTCGCGGCCGGGCCCATTGGCCGGAGCGGCGAGGCGGCCACCGATCTTCACATGAACGCGGAGATTTATTCCTACGCCAAGTCGAAGGGCCTCTTCGCGGGAATCTCGCTCGAGGGCGCATCGCTCAGGGTCTCGAATGACGCGAACCAGATCTACTACGGCCACCCGGTGCGCTCGCAAGCGGTCCTCTTCGCGAACCAGGAGCCACGGCTGCCGCAGGAAGCCAAGGATTTCGTCGCGGTGTTGCCGCGGTACTGAGCGCGGACGCCGGCATGTGCTACACTCCCGCGTTCTTCACCCTATGAGAATGGGAGTCCGAACGTGAGGGAGGTTGCGACATGCTGATCAGCGACAAAATGGTCGCGGCGATCAACAAGCAGATCGGGAACGAATTCGGCGCGTTCTTGCAATACGTGGCGATCGCCGCGTATTTCGGAAACGAGAGCCTTCCAGAGCTGAGCAGGCACTTCAACAAGCAGGCGATGGAAGAGCGCGAGCACGCGATGAAATTCGTGAATTACGTCCTGGACGCGGGCGGACTGCCCGAGATTCCCGCGATCCCGGCGCCCAAGTCGCGTTTCGCGAGCGCCGAGGATGCCGTGAAGCTCTCGCTGGACTGGGAGGTTGCGGTCACGAAACAGATCAACGAGCTGGTCGACCTGGCGGGCAAGGAAAACGACCACACCTCGCATAGCTTCTTGCAGTGGTTCGTGAACGAGCAGCTCGAGGAAGTCTCGAGCATGGACATGCTGCTCAAGCACGTTCACCGCGCGGGAGAGAACCTGCTCTTCGTCGAGGATTATCTGGCGCGGAAGGGGCTCCGGCCCACGACGCCGACTCCGGAATAGCGCGCGCTCGCAGCGGCGCCCGCACCGCCAAAGCACAAGGGGCCGATCCCTCGCGGGACCGGCCCCTCGCTCATTCCAGCCTTCAGCCGTGCGCTAGTTCGTCGCCGCCGCGGGTACTTCCTTCCCATCGAGATCCCTGTACGCCACGGCGCCCAGATTGAGCTTCGTGATCTGCGGCGCGATCTTGGTGCGATCGCCCACCGCGATGACCAGCATGCGATCGGGCGCGAGGTATTTCTTCGCCACCGCCTGCACGTCCGGAGCCGTGATCAAGGCGATCCGGCCGGGGAGCGTCTGGTAGTAGTCGGGCGGCAGATCGTAGAGATAGAGCGTCGCGATGGTTCCCGCCGTGCTGCCGGTGCTCTGGAACGCGGCCGGCAGGGTGCGGATCGTCGACTCCTTGGCCATCCGAAGCTCGTCGTTGGTCACCGGCTTCTCGACCATGTTGTGCACTTCCTTCAGGATCTCGTCGACGGAAGCTCCGGTCACGTCGGTCCGGACGCTGGTTCCGATCAGGAACGGGCCCTGGCCCCGGTTCTCGGAGAGCGCCGAGAAGGCGCCATACGTGTACCCGTGGGCTTCGCGGAGATTCATGTTGATGCGGCTGGAGAAGAGGCCGCCCAGGATGGTGTTGGCCAGATCCATCCGCTCGAAATCGGGATCGGAGCGCATGAGGCCGAGCTGCACCACGCGAAGCGCCGTCTGCGGCGCGCCGGGCTTGTCCACGATCACGACTCTCGAGGAAATCATCGTCCCCTGAGGCGGTCGCGGTGTCTCCGTGGGCGGTCCCGACCACGAGCCCAGCCCGTCGGTCGCGAGCTTCTTGGCCTCGGATTCGCTCAGGTCGCCGACCAGCACGAGCGCGGCGTTCTGCGGCGTGTAGTAGGCCTGATAGAACTTCATCATGTCCGCGCGCGCGATCTTCTTGATGGCTTCCGCGGTTCCGAGCGTGATGTGGCCATAGGGATGGCCCGGGCCGTAGAGGCAGCTCCACATGATCCGGCTCGCGGTCTGATTCGGGCTGTCCCGCTGCTGGAGCAGCGCCGTCGAACGCTCGCCACGGAGACGCTCGATGTCCTTCTCGGGGAACGCCGGATGGAGCGCCACGTCCGAGAGGAGCGAGATGGTCGCGCCCGCGGTCTGCTTGAGCGAGCGGCAGGCGATCGTGCTCCCGTCGACGCTGGAGGCCGTGGTCAGCGAGGCGCCCAGTCCGTGGAGCTCGTTCGCGATCGTGAGCGCGTCGCGCTTCTGGGTTCCTTCATCCAGCATGCTCGCCGTGTATCCGGAGAGGCCCGGCAGATCTTGCGGATCCTGCGCGCTCCCCGAGCGGAGCACCAGCGTGCTCGCGACGATGGGGAGACGGTGGGACTCGACCAGGAGGACCGTGAGCCCGTTCTGCAGGCGGAACCGCTTCGCCATCGGGAGCTTCACCACCGGCGTGGGGCCGGCGCCCGGGACCGAGTTGCGCCAGGGCTCCTTGGATGTCACGGCGGCTTCCGTCGCGGTAGGCGCGGGAGGGGTCGGAGGCGCGGGCGGGATGACCTTCGTGCCCGGAAGCCCGTACACCACCGCGCGGTGCTCCTTCGCCAGCTGCTCGGACGCGAACCGCTTCAGGCTCTCCTGCGTGACGCCGGCATAACGCGCGAGGTCCTGATTCAGGTAGTTGGGGTCCTTGGTGTGCTGGTTGTACATGTTGATGCGGTCGGCGACGCCGCCGAAGCCGCCGATGCGCTCGAGGCTCCCGAGAATGCTGGAGTAGGTCGAATTCTGCGATGCGGCCAGCTCGGTCGCGGTCGGGCCCTCGGCCGCGAACTTGGAGATCTCGGTGTCGATGGCGGCCTCCAGCTCCTCGGCGGTATGGCCGGGTTTGGCGGTCGCGACGATCTCGAACACCGAGCCGAGCACGAGGGACTGCATGCTGGCGTTCACGTCCTGAGCGATCTGCTTGTCGTAGACGAGCGACTTGTAGAGGCGGCTCGCCTTACCGCCGCCGAGGATATCGGCCGCGAGCCCGGCTTCCGCGTCGCCCGGCTTGAAGATGGGCGAGGTGATCCAGCCCATGAACACGCGGGGCAGCTCCACCTGATCCGTGACCTTCGCCCGGCGCTCGGAGGCGATCGGCGGCGTGGTCGCCTGGATCGGCGGGATCGGGTTTCCGCGGGGGATCGTGGCGAAGTACTTCGTGACCATCGCCTTCGCCTGGACCTTGTCGATGTCGCCGGCGATCACGAGGGTCGCGTTGTTCGGAACGTAATAGCTCTTGAAGAACTCGCGCACGTCCCCGACCTTCGCGTTCTGGATGTCCTCGTGCGAGCCGATGACCGACGCGTAATAGGGATGGGTCTTGGGGAAGAGCTGGTGGTACAACTCTTCCTCGACCAGCCCGTACGGCGCGTTCTCGACGCTCTGGCGCCGCTCGTTGCGCACCACGTCCTGCTGGTTGGCGAACGAAGCCGCCGTGAGGCGGTCGAGAAGGAAGCCCATCCGGTCGCTCTCCAGCCACAACGCGAGCTCGAGCTGATTCGAGGGCACGTCCTCGAGATAGTTCGTGCGGTCGAAATCGGTGGAGCCGTTCACGAAGGAAGAGCCGGCCGCTTCGAGATACTTGAAGTAGGAATCCTCGGGAACGTGCCCGGAGGACTGAAACATGAGATGCTCGAAGAGGTGCGCGAATCCAGTCTGTCCGGCCCGCTCGTTGGCGGGACCCGCGTGGTACCAGATGTTCACCGCTACGATCGGGAGCTGATGGTCCTCATGGAGAATGACTTCGAGTCCGTTCGGAAGCGTGTACTTCTCCACCTCCAGCTTGACCTGAGGCGGCTTCGCCCCGCTGGCGGCGCGCGCCGTGCCGGCCGCGAAAGCGAGCGCGAAGCACGCGAGCACGAGCGCCAAGCGGGCGAATGTGGCGCTCGCGCGCCCACCGGGAAATGGATGCGGCTGTTTCATGGGTTTTCTCCTGTGGGTGGCTATGGTCCTGTCGTGGGGAGCTTCATATGGAAATACTGAGATCAGGCGCGGAATGTTCCGCCAAGAGGGGCCGTAAGTCAAGGCGAGTCGCCATGGCCGGTCTGGGGCTCGTGATGGGTCTGTGGACGGGCTTGGCGGGCTCGGCGGGCGCCTCCCCGGGTCCCGTTTCGTTCGAAAACGAACGCCCGGGAACGTCGGGATGGGAGCTTCAGAACCCGGCAATCAACCACGAGATCGAGGGATACGCCGAAGCGGCGAGCGTGGAGCCCGGCGAAAATCTGAGGCTTCACGTCAGCACCTCGTCGCCCCGCTTCTCGGTACAGATCTACCGCATGGGCTGGTATGGGGGCATCGGCGCCAGGCTGGTGCTCGAGTTCAGAGGGATGCTGGGTGGAAAGCGCGCCATCCCCAAGCCCCGGGCTCAAGACGGCCTGGTCGAGTGCGACTGGCCGGTCTCCTGCCGCGTGCCCGTCGGTCTGGACTGGGTGACCGGCGTCTACCTGGCGCGGCTCACCGCCTCCGGCGACGGCAAGCAGTCCTTCATCCCGTTCGTCGTGCGGGAGCAGGGGCACCCGCGCGGAACGCCTCACGGCGCGCCGATTCTGTTCCAGTGCGCCGTCAATACCTGGCAGGCCTACAACAACTGGGGAGGGAAGAGCCTCTACGACTTCAACAGCTTCGGCGGACGCGCGACGCGGGTCTCCTTCGACCGTCCCTATGCGACGAGCGCCGCCGCGGGACGCGGAGCGGGCGCGGGAGAATTCATGAGCGTGAGCCACGCGCCGCAGGCCGCGGGCTGGGAATATCCGTTCCTCCGGTGGCTCGAGAAGCAGGGCTACGACGTGGCCTACGTCACGAGCGTCGACGTCCATGAGAATCCCGGCCTGTGCGCGCGGCGGAAGGCGCTCCTCCTGGTCGGGCACGACGAGTACTGGAGCCGCGCGATGCGGGACCAGGTCGAGCATGCCCGGAACGCGGGCGTGAATCTCGGCGTGTTCGCGTCGAACGTGTGCTACTGGCAGGTGCGCTACGAGGCATCGACCTCGGGAGGGCCGGACCGGATCCTGTTCTGCGCGAAAGGGGCGGACCTGGATCCCGTCTACAACACCGCGCGCGATCCCGACCTCACCGTGCGCTTCCGCAACCTCCATCCTGCGCGCCCCGAGGTTTCGCTCATCGGGATGATGATGAGCGCCGAGGACGTGGAGGGGGATTTCACGCCTGTTCCCGAGTCGCGCGGCCACTGGATCTACGAGGGCACCGGGGTCAAGACGGGCAGGACGCGCTCCGTGCGCGGGCTCCTGGGCTACGAGGTGGATCGAAGCTTCGCGAGCGACGCCGCGTGGGGCCGATTCTCCCCGAAGGGCCTCACGGTGCTCGCGCGGACCTGGGTGCAGCCCCTGAAGCTGAAGAAGCTCGTCACCGAATCCACCATCTACACGGCTCCCTCGGGCGCGATCGTGTTCGCGGCCGGAACGATGCAGTGGTCCTGGGGACTGGACGATTGGGGCACGCCCTGGATGCGCACGTCCAGGCGGAGCCCGGACGTGGAGCAAATCACGAAGAACGTGCTCGCGAGATTCCTCGGTACCGCGCCAGGGCCAGGTCCACGATCTCCTGGATGAGATCGCTGTGCTCGCGTCCGGATTGCTTTGCCGCGAGCGAGAATTCCGCGGTGGAGTGGAGCCACGGGTTGGGATTCACCTCCAGCGTGTAGTACCGGCGCTTCGGGCTGAGCCTGAAATCCACGCGCGCGTAGTCGCGGACCTCCAGAGCCTGGCAGGCCTTCACCGCGGTGTCCTGGATCTCCGCGAGCAGACCTTCGCTGATGTCCTCCGGGAAGCGAAGCTTCGTCTTGCGGTAGGCGGCGGTCCCGCGCTCCCACTTGACCTCGGTGCCCGCGATGCGCGGCGTCCCCTCGGGTAGATCATCCAGATTCAGCTCGATGACCGGCAGCGCGACCGGGGGATCGTTCCCGAGCACGGACACGTAGAGTTCGCGGCCCTCGATGTACTCCTCGATCAGGACCGGCGCGTTCAGATCCGCGTGGAGCGCGTCGATCCGCTCCATCAGCTCCTTGATCGATCCCGCTACCGCGCTGAACGCGATCCCGATCGAGCCGTCCTCACGCTTGGGCTTCACAATCACAGGGAAGTGGACATCGTCCGCCCACTGCAGCCGCCCCTGGTACACGGTGGCGAAGTTCGGCGTGCGGATGCTGTGGAATGCGAAGAGCCGCTTGGCGACCGCCTTGTCCTGCGCCAGGTGAAGGCCGGTGGGGCCGGAGCCCGTGTAGGGAATCCCGAGAAGATCGAGATAGGCCGCGATGTTGATGTCCTTGGTGTCGTCCCCGCCGTAGGACTCGGTGAGGTTGAACATCAGATCGACCTCGGCCGACGCGAGCGCCTTCAGGGTCTTGGGGCGGCCGTCCAGGCAGAAGTAGGTGGGCTGGTGGCCCCTCTTGGCGAGAACCTCGAAGATCTCCTCGCGGTCGGGCTTGTCCTTTCGCCGCTTCCGCTTCGGAACGTCCTGCTCCGAGGGCTCGGCCGCTTCCTCTTTGGTCTCCGCCCATTCGTCATAGAGCACGCCGATACGAAGCGATTCGGAATCCAAGAAGCACCTCTAGACCTTGTGGAATTTTCCCCGCGTCAGATAGTTCGCCGCGAGCGTTGTCGTGTACGCCGTGAGATGAACCAGGTAATCCTTCTCCTTGCCGCGGACCCCGCGGAATCCCCGCTTGCGCGTGGCGGCCGCGATGGAATCCACCAGCTCGCGCACCACGGCTCGCCGCACGCCGGTCCAGGTCGCGATCGTGTTCGTGAGCGCGACGCGATGCTCCTCGACGATCTGCCATGCCGCACGGGAGCTCCGCGGCGCGGAGGCGTGCTCCAGGAAGATGTTCTCCAGATGGTGGTCGAACCCTGTTCCGTACATGGCTCGCGACCGGGCGGCGGAGAGATTGATGTACTCGCCGACGGTCATCTTCATCTGGTCCGCCGTGATGTCCGGGCGGCCGCGCGCGACAAGGGGATCCCGGCCGGCGCACTCCCGCGCCATGCGCGCCACGAGCTTGAGCTTCTTCAAGGCGGGCCATCCGCGATAGCGGAGCCGCCAGTCCGATTTCGGCGTGAGCCAGACGGCAAAGGTTTCGGCGAAGTCTTCGTCCGGATGCTTCTGCGCGTACCATCCCGGCAGGTGCCGCACGTATTCGCGGCTGAAGGGAACGGGTCGGTAATCGTCGCTGTAGCGCTTGCGATACGCGCCGAACGTACCACGCCATTCGGGACGCTGGTAGAGCCGATAGGCGTAGTTGAACGCGTGCCCGGCCTCGTGACGCAGGTACATCATGATCTCGTGCTGGCTCTCGAGATCGTTCGTCTCCTTCTCGATGCGCGCGAGCTCTCGATCCGCGAGATAGAACGGGATCCCGATGACCGGCTGACCCGAAGGACAACCCCATTCGTCCGTGAGGTAGTACTGGGGGCGGAAGAGCTTCAGCTTCCGCGCGATCTCGCGCTCGAGGCGTCGAAGGAGGGGCTCCACGGGGGAGCCCTGGAGCCTCAATCCCAGCTCCCGGATCGGCATCCGGCGGAGGGCTCGACGCCTGGGAGACTCCTGAGTCCGCAAGTTCATAAGCCGTAAAGCGTAACACGCAACTCCACATTTGTATTGTGCTCCCGCCTGTTTTGGCCGATAATCATGGGTAAGCAGTTGTCCTGGCGGTTGATGTCCGACTCTCGAGTTTGGAATTCGCGCCGCAGAGGAAGTTGTCTGCGGCTTTGTTGTATCTGGGCGATTCGTCGTCCGGAGGCCCGACCAAGGTGGCCGGGCCTAGGCGCCCGAAATCAGGGCGTGGTGTAGGGGCGATGCCCCAGTAAGTAGAAGGAGTTTGCAAGTGGCAAACGGAACGGTGAAGTGGTTCAACGAAGCGAAGGGTTTTGGTTTCATCCAGCAGGAGGGTGGCGAGGACGTATTCGTTCACTACTCCGCGATCCAGGGCGAAGGCTTCAAGACGCTTGCCGAAGGCGAGCGCTTGGAGTTCGACATCGTCCGTGGACCGAAGGGCCTTCAGGCCGCAAACGTCCGCAAGGCGTAAGCGCCCGAACCACTTCATCCGGCAGTACTGCGGGGCGGCTATTCAACGGCCGCCCCGCTTGTTATTTTTGAGACGCATATGAACCCTTCCTCGCCCTCCCTTTACGACAGCCCCGAGATCTACGACGTCGCCTTCGGCTGGGATCTGGAGATGGAGCTGACGTTCGTGGAGTCCTGCCTCCGGAAGCACGTGGTCGATCCCGTGCGGCGGATCGTGGAGCCCGCCTGCGGGACGGGCCGCGTCCTCGCCGCTCTCGCCGCGCGCGGCTACGAGGTCCTGGGCTACGACCTGAGCCCCGGCATGGTGGCGTTCGCGTCGGCGAAGCTCGCGCGCGCGGGAGGGCAGGTCATGCGCGGCGACATGGCGACCTTCCGTCCGCCGGGGCGTTACGACGCGGCGATCAACCTGGTCAACTCGATCGGCTATCTCCTGGAAGAGGACGCGATCGCGTCGCATCTCGCGCGCGTGGGCGAGGCGGTTCGCCCTGGCGGCGTCTACCTCGTGCAGTTCAGCTACGGCGGCGAGCCGCCCGAGCAGGCCTCATTCGGTCCCTGGCCCAACGCGCGCGCGGGCCTTCGGACCGAGCTGACCTGGCGCGTCGCGCGCGAGGATCGCGAGGCCCGGCGCTCCTACCAGGAATGCCGGATCGTGGCGTGGCGGGGCCAGGAACAGCGCGTGCTCGAGGAGTCCCACGTGCTCCGTTACTGGACGCAGGAGGATTTCGACCGTCTGATCGGCGCGAGCGAGTTCGAACTCGTTGCTGTGTACTTTGATCGCTTCGAAGAAAAGCCGCTGGACGAGCCCCGGGTCGGAGCGGACGGGAACCTGTACCACGTGCTTCGGAGGAAATAGCTCGGCGCTCTTCGGAACCACGACTTGAAAGTAACATCGTGACGCTGCAGACACTTCCGAGCTTGCAACTCGTCCCAGGACGAGTTCATTCGTTCGTAATTCGCACTAGAATTCCGAAGGCGCCATACGGCAGATCGCTGGCGCTCCTCGCGTTGTTACTTTCTTCGATTCACGGCGTGTGCGGACGCCTGATCCGTCGGCATGATCAGCACTGACTGGACGTTCACATGTTGCGGTCGCGTGACGCACCACACGACAGCATCAGCTACGTCTTCCGCACGCAGCGCCGTCAGCCCCTCGTAGACTGTCTTGGCCCGCGTGGTATCTCCCTTGAAGCGGACCTCGCTGAATTCCGTCTCCGCCAAGCCGGGCTCCACGTTCGAGACGCGGATGCCCTTTCCCAGGACGTCGTAGCGGAGCGCGTCCGTCAGAGCGCGCACCGCGTACTTGGTCGCGCTGTAGACGGCGCCTCCCGCGTAGGTCTGGTGGCCCGCGACCGAGCCCACGTTCACGACGTGTCCGCGTCCCCGCTCCACCATGCCCGGAAGGACTGTTCGCGAGACGTAGAGAAGGCCCTTCACGTTGGTGTCGATCATCTGGTCCCAATCTTCTGGATTCCCTGACTGGAGCGGATCGAGGGCCAGGGCGAGTCCGGCGTTGTTGACCAGGATGTCGAGCTTTCCCAAGAGCCCGGGCGCGCCTTCGAGTGAGGAGCGAACTTGAGCCAGGTCGCGCACGTCGAAGCGGAGCGGGAGTGTCTCGACCTTGTGCTTGGACCGGATTTCCTCGGCGACGGCGAGCAACCGGTCCTCGCGGCGTCCGGTGATCGCGACGTGCGCGCCTTCGGCGGCGATGGCGCGCGCGATGGCGAGGCCGAAGCCGCTGGTCGCACCCGTGACCAAGGCCCAGCTTCCCTGGATCGCGGTTCGGTCGGCCTGCGACGTGGTTCGATCGCTCTGGATCGCGTTTCGTTCGCTCATGGCGCGGCCAGCATAGCGAACTCGCTGGCGATGATCCAGCCGCTCGCCTAGACTCCCGCCCCTGAGCGGTTTCTGTCGCGCGGGGAGGGGAGGGACGCGGATTGACCTACGATCTCCTCGTCATCGGGGGCGGGATCCAGGGAGCGGCAGTGGCGCGCGACGCGGCGCTTCGCGGGCTGGGCGTGCTCCTCCTCGAGCGAGGAGATCTGGCCTCCGGCACCAGCAGCCGCTCCTCCAAGCTCATCCACGGCGGCATCCGCTACCTCGAAACCGGGCAGTTCCGGCTGGTCCGCGAGGCGCTTCGCGAGCGGGCGCTTCTGCTCTCCTTGGCGCCCGAGTTCGTCCGTCCGCTCCCGTTCCTCATTCCTCATTACCGCGGCCGCGGCCGCTCGCGTCTCGCCGTGAGCGCGGGGCTCAGTCTCTACGCGGCGCTCGCGGGGCGCCATGCGCTGGCCGATCACCGCGCGATCGGCGCCGCCGAGGCGCTCGCCCTCGAGCCGTCCCTCCGCCCCGAGGGCCTTCAGGGCGCCTCGCTATACTGGGACGCCCAGATGGACGACGCGCTCCTCTGCGTCGCGATCGCGATGGCGGCGGATCGGGCGGGAGCGACGCTGCGCACCCATACCGAGCTGGTTGGTCTGGAGCCGGGCGGACCCGGGTGGCGCGCGCGGTTCCGCGACGCGGACACCGGGGAGACGGGCGCGGCCGAAGCGCGATGCGTCGTCAACGCCGCGGGACCATGGGCCGAGGAGGTCCGGACCCTTGCCCGCGCGTCCCGGCGAGCGGGCCTCCGCCGAACGCGAGGCACCCACGTCGTGATGCCGGGGCTCATCCGCGAGCGCGCGCTGCTTCTGACCGCGCGGCGCGACGGTCGGGTGTTCTTCGTTCTGCCGTGGGGAGCGTACTCGCTGGTCGGGACCACCGACGTGGATGACGACACGCCGCCCGGCAGGATCGAGGCGAATGAGGAGGATATCCGCTACCTTCTCGAGGAGGCGGCGCATGCGGTACCGGCCGCGGGCTCGGGCACGAGCGCGCGGCCCGTTCGCGTGTTCGCGGGGCTGCGGTCCCTCGCGCAGGGGAGCGCCATCCTGCCCTGGACCAATTCGCGGGAACACCGGATCATCGTGGAGGGGACGATGCTCACCCTGATCGGGGGAAAGTTCACGACGCACCGAAGTCTCGCCGAGCGCGTGGTGGACCGCGCGGCGCGCGTGAGCGGCCTGCGCGCGGGACCCTGCACGACCGCGGAGACGCCGGTGGCGAGCCGCGCGGAGGCGCTCGCGGCGCTCGCGGCGCGGCATCCCGGGCGGCTCGGCGTGTCGGAGACGCTGGCTATCACGGAGGCGGAAGTGGTCCACGCGGTCCAGGCGGGGCGCGCGCGTCACTTGGGGGACGTCCTGGAGCGGCGCACGCGCCTCTGGCTCGACGGGGAGGCCATGCGGCGCGCGGCCGGGCAGGTTTCCAAGTGGATGGCTCCGCATTTAGGCTGGGACGAGCAGGGGCGGACGCGCGAGCTGGATCGCGTGATCGAGGCGCTGGATCGCGAACGGGACGTGATCGACTCAGCGCTCGAGCGCGTGGGGGCGCCCACGTGAGCCGGCGCAGGGGCGCGGTCGGACGTTCCGCCCGGAGCCGGCGCGAATTCATTCTCGCCATCGATCAGGGTACGACGGGCACCACCGTGCTCGCCTTTGACCGGGCCGGACGCGTACGCGCTCGCGGGTACTCCGAGCTGCCGCAGCATTTCCCGCGGCCGGGCTGGGTGGAGCATCGCGGTGAGGAGATCTGGGACACCACGCTCCGCGCCTTGCGCGCGGCGCTGCGCGGATTGGGCGGAGCACGCGGGGCGATCGCCGCCATCGGGCTCACGAACCAGCGCGAGACGACGCTCGTCTGGGATCGCGCGACCTCCTGGCCGGTCTCGCCCGCGATCGTCTGGCAGGACCGGCGCACCGCGGAGCGCTGCGCGGCGCTTCGCCGCGTGGGCAAGGAGCGAGCGATTTCGCGCCGCACCGGGCTCAGGCTAGATCCCTATTTCTCGGCGACCAAGCTCGAGTGGATTCTCCGGAATGTCTCGGGCGTTCGCGCGCGTGCCCGCCGCGGAGACCTGGCGTTCGGCACGGTGGACTCCTGGCTTCTCTGGCGGCTCACGGGCGGGGCGGTCCACGCGACGGACGCGACCAACGCCAGCCGCACGCTGCTCTACGACATCGGCCGACACCGCTGGGACGCCGAGCTTCTCGACACGTTCGGCGTGCCCCGGTCGCTCCTCCCAGCCGTGCACCCCTCCATCTCGGATTTCGGCGCGACGCGCGACGTTCCCGGGCTTCCGGACGGCATCCCGATCCTGGGAATCGCGGGCGATCAGCAGGCGGCGCTCTTCGGGCAAGGGTGCGTGGAAACAGGGGGACTCAAGAACACGTACGGGACGGGATGCTTCCTACTCCTCCATACGGGATCCAAGCGCGTTCCCTCGCGCACGGGGCTTCTCACCACGATCGCGTGCGGCCCGCGGGGCGAGCCGCGGTATGCGCTCGAGGGGAGCGTCTTCATCGCGGGGGCCGCGATCCAGTGGCTGCGCGACGGTATGGGAATCCTACATGACGCCGCCCAGAGCGAATCGCTGGCGCGCTCCGTTCCGGACGCGGGCGGGACGATCCTGGTGCCCGCCTTCGCGGGGCTCGGCGCCCCCTACTGGCGGCCCGAGGCGCGCGGGATCTGGTGCGGGCTCACGCGCGGCGTCACGCGCGCCCATCTCGCCCGCGCGGCGCTCGAGTCGATCGCGTTTCAGTCCCGCGATCTGGTGGAGGCGATGCGTCGCGAGTCCGGCGTTCGCGTACGCGAGCTGCGGGTGGACGGCGGCGCCTCGATGAACGGATTCCTCATGCAGCTCCAGGCGGATCTCCTGGGCATTCCGATCGCGCGGCCGGGACTCGTCGAGACCACGGCGCTGGGGGCGGCGCTCCTCGCCGGGATCGGCGCGGGTTGGTGGAAGCAAGCGTCGGATCTCCAGGCGGTCCGAGTGTCCGGGAAGGCGTTCCGTCCGAGAATGGCTCGCGCCGAGCGCGAGCGGCTCTACCGCGGGTGGACCGAAGCGGTCGAGATGCTGCTGTCCGGGCGCGGCACCTGACGCTGCGCGGCCATCGCGTCGTTCAGCCAGACGATCACCTCGTCCAGGATGGCGGCCCCCACGGGCTCGTTCAGCACCTCGTGGTAGAGGCCCGGGTATTCCCGATACGTGACGAGGCCGTTCTTCGAGGACTTAGCCCACAGGGCGCACCCCGCGCAATGGGTCACAGGGTCAGCCCCGCCCTGCACGATGAGCGTGGGGACGGTATTGGACGCGGCGTCCTTGGCCAGCGCGCGGCGCATCCTCTGGAACTCCAGAAAGAGGCGCGCGCTGATGCGGAAGTGCACGAGTGGATCGGCTCGGTGCGCGCGGATCACCTCCGGATCGTGGGAGAGCAAGGAGGGCGGAATCTGGTTCGACTGGGTGAAGCCCGGCCACAGGAACCCGATCAGTCTCGCGGCGTGCACCTTGATCGCGTCGGGCTTGAGGTATAGCTCGAAAGGCGGGGCGGAGAGCACGAGGGCGTCCACGAGGGTTGGGTTCCGCTGCGTCCAGTCCAGCGCGATGAGTCCGCCCAGGCTGTGTCCGAGAAGCGCCCAGCGCCGCCCGCCGTCATCGCGCCGGATCACCTCCATCCAGCGCGTGACCGCCAGACGGTAGTCGTCCCACGAGCGGACGTGGCCGCGCCTGCCGTCCGAGCGGCCGTGCCCGGGCAGGTCCAGCGCGTAGGCCGCGAATCCCTTGGCCTGGAGCGCCCGTCCGACCCGCTCCCAGCGGCCCGAATGGTCTCCGAGCCCGTGGACGATACCCACGGCCGGGGATTTCGCATCGTCGCCCCAGGCCCGGGTGAAGAGCTTGTGCCCACCCGCCGTGGCGATCCAGGCTTCGCGCGAAGTCGATTCGGCCAAATTCCCTCCGGTCCGGGATGAAGTAGTCAAGAACGCGCACCACAATACAGGAACACCGGGAACGCGGCGAGAATCCGGCGAGAACGCGGCGAGAATCCGGCGAGAATCCGTTGGATCGTCTTGGAATCTAAGGTCCATGCCCGATTCGGTTGACGCCAATCTTCTGGACGCCTACTCGCAGGCTGTGGTCGATGCGGTGGGGCGCATCAGCCCGTCGGTCGTGAACATCGAGACGCGCCATTCGGCCCCTCCCGGCCAGAAGTCCCGCGACCCTCGCGGGCAGGGTGGCAGCGCGTCGGGGTTTCTCTTCACCCCCGACGGATTCATCCTCACCAACAGCCATGTCGTTCATGGCGCCGAATCCATCCGCGTGACCCTCGAGGATGGACAGCTGCGCGAGGCGACCCTGATCGGCGACGATCCGGAAACCGATCTCGCCGTCGTTCGCATCGGTCCGGATTCGCTCACGCCCGCCACCCTTGGAGACTCGGGTGCGGTTCGCGTGGGTCAGGTCGCGATCGCGATCGGGAACCCCTACGGATTCCAGACCACCGTCACCGCGGGCGTTGTGAGCGCCCTGGGGAGATCGCTGCGCGCGCAGACCGGCCGCCTCATCGACAACATCATCCAGACCGACGCGGCCTTGAACCCGGGAAATTCCGGCGGCCCGCTCGTGGACTCGCGGGGGGACGTGATCGGGGTCAACACGGCCGTCATTCTGCCCGCCCAGGGGATCTGTTTCGCCATCGGGATCAACACCGCGAAATTCGTGGCGGTCCGACTCATCCGAGACGGCAAGGTGACGCGCAGCTACGTGGGCGTGGGCGGCCAGACGGTGCCCGTGGCCCGCCGGGTCGCTCGTTTTCACCAGCTTTCTGTGGAGAGCGGGGTTCTGGTAGTATCCCTGGAACAGGGCGGCCCGGCAAAGAAAGCGGGCGTTCGTTTGGGGGATCGAATCGTAGGCTTCAGCGGCCAGCCCGTCGGTGGAATCGACGCCCTCCAGCTTTTGCTCACCGAGCTACAGGTGGGCGTTCCGACCAAAATCACGGTTCTCAGGCTCACCGAGAAGCTCGACTTCGAGGTGGTTCCTGTCCTGTCGCCGAGCGGCGCGGCGGTCCAGGGTTGATGAAGAACACCGTCCGATACCGTTGATCGCGCCATACCGCCGAAGTCCGTCTTACCCGACGCGACGATAGCGCAACGACCCGGAGGCCTGACCGCGTCATGTCTCACATGGAGAGGTTCGCCCTGAAGCTTCCGCATGCGCTGGCCGCGGGGCTTCTCGCCGCCGCTCTGTCCGCCATGGCCACGGTCCAGCCCGTCCGAGCCGCCGATCTTCTCGAAGCGAACCCCGACAGCACGCTCTCGCTCACGATCCAGAAGATCGAGGGGGTGCCCATCTCGCTGGAGGAGTCGCAGAATCGGGCGCTGATCCAGGCGACCACGGTGCGCGAGGCCGAGGCGCAGATGCACGCGGCGCGCGGCTCGCTCCGGCACGAGAGCGGCGCCTTCGACCCCGAGCTTTTCCTCAACGCCGACCGCGCGGGCGTGGATCAGCCGACGGCGTCGCCCTTCACTGGAGGGGATTCGCTGCCTTCGGGCGCGAGCCTGGTCCGCACGACCCAGACCACGGCCTCGACCGGAGCGCGCGTTACGTTGCCGACCGGAACCCAATTCAGCGCCTCGATTCTCGCGACCAAGCTGGAGAGCAACTCCACCTTCTCGCTTCTCAACCCGGAGTACGACACCAGCGGCCTCCTGAGCGTGAGGCAGCCGCTTCTGAAGGGGTTCGGCCCGGGAACGTGGGGTGGCCGCTCGGCGGCGGCCCGCGACTATGAAGCCGCCCGCGCCCGATACGAAGACGCCGTGCTCGCGACGCGCACACTTGTGGAGCGCACCTACTGGGACCTCTACGCGGCCATCCGCGACTTCGGCGTGCAGCAGATCATCACCGAGCGCGCGGGGGCGCTCCTGAACGAGACCGAGCTTCGGGCCCGCGCGGGCCTCGTCGGGCCGGGCGCGGTCGCGAGCGCCCGTGTGTTCTACACACAGCAAGAGCAGGCCCTCCTCGACAACGAAGAGACGCTGGACCGCACGTCCGACCAGCTCGCCACCCTGACCGGGCAGCGACCGGCTAGCGGCGCCGCCCGTTTCAAGACCACCGACGAGCCGCCGAGCGACTTCTCCGTCGAGCCCGAGGATGCCCTGGTCGCGAAGGCGCTCCGAGAGAGCCGCGAGCTGCGCGGCGCCGAGCGGGACCTGGCGGCCGCCAGGGCGCGCGAAGCCGGGGCCCGCTGGAACATGCTTCCCACGCTGGATGTGAGGGGATCCCTGGGAGGGAAAGGGCTCTCGGGGACGGGGCGCGATCTGAGCCAGGTCGACATCGACGGCGGCTTCGGCGACACGTTCACGCAGGTGCGGAGACGAGACTTCCCGACCTGGAGCGCCGGGCTTAGCATCAGTGTCCCCATCGGATTTCGCGCGGGCGCGGGCGACCACCAGCGCCGCCGCGCCGAGGCCGACCTGGCGGAGCAGCGCGAGATCGCGACCCGCCGGTCGCTGGAGGAGCGCGTGCGGGCGGTGTACCGGGACCTGGACCACGCGTCCAAGCGGATGGAGGCGGCTCAGAGCGGCGTCAACGCCTCGCTCGAGCAGGCGCGCATCGCGCTCATCGAATTTCGAAACGGCAGGAGCACGGCGTTCGAGGTGACCCGGGTCGCGGCGGATCTCGCCACGGCGCAGCAGCGCTATTCCCAGGCTCTGGTCCGGACCGCCAAGGCGTACGCGGATCTGAAACGACTCACGTCGGCGGGATTGCCTCCGGCGAAAAACAAAGAGGGAGAATGACTCCATGATGGTTCGATCGGCCGTGACCGCCCGATTCGGGCGGGGGACGCTTTCGGCTTCCTTGCTGCTCCTCGTGGCGCTCGCCGGATGCGGCAAGGGCGGCGCCGGAGGACCCGGAGGGATGGGCTTCAGGCCGCCCCCGATGCCGGTGGAAACGGCCCCCGTCGTCCAGGGGCGCGTGGCCGACCGGTTCGAGGCGGTCGGAACGATCGAGGCGTCGGAGGCGATCACGGTCGTCTCGGAGATCGACGGCGTCGTGGTGCGTCTGCCGTTCCAGGAAGGGAGCAGGATCCAGAGCGGCGGACTCATCGCGCAGCTCGACGACGCCCAGCTTCGCGCGGAAGTGTCGCGGACCGAGGCTCTGCGCGAGCAGAGCCAGAGCACCTTCAGCCGCGTCAAAGCGGTCGTGGACCAGGGCGCCGGCGCTCCGCAAGACCTGGACGACGCGGCCGCCTCGCTCAAGGTGGCCGACGCGAATCTCGCGCTCGCGAAATCGAAGCTCTCCAAGACGCGCATCACGGCCCCCTTTTCGGGGAATCTGGGCGCGCGCCGGGTGAGCCCGGGCGCCTTCATCCGCGCCGGGCAGACCATCACCGACCTGGCGAAGCTGGACGAGCTGCGCGTGAATTTCTCCGCGCCTGAGCGCTATCTGGGCCTCCTCCATCGGGGCGCCGAGGTCACCATCTCCACGACCGCCTACGCCGGCTACGAGCTGCGCGGCCGCATCGACGTCGTGGATCCGGTGCTGGATCCCGGCACCCGCAGCGCCCGGATCGTGGCGCGGCTGCGGAATCCGGGCGGGAAGTTCCGCCCCGGGATGTCGGCAAACGTTTCCGCCGTGCTGAGCCAGCGCCAGAACGCCCTCACGATTCCGAGCGAGGCGATCTTCGCCGAGGGAGACCAGTCGTTCGCGTACGTCGTGAAGACGGACAGCACGGTGACCCGCAGCGCGCTCACGCTCGGGACCCGTCTCGCCGACGCGGTGGAGGTGGTGAAAGGCCTCGAGCCCGGGATGACGGTGGTCCGCACGGGACACCAGAAGCTCTTCGAAGGGGCGAAGGTGATTCCTGTCGCGAGCCGTCCCGGAGGCGAGGGCGGAGGAATCGCTCAATGACGCAAGGAGCCGCTCGATGAAGCTCAGCGAAATCTCGATACAGCGTCCCGTCTTCGCGACGGTGATGAGTCTCACGATCGTCCTCTTCGGCGTGATCGCGTTCACGCGGCTTCCGGTCCGTGAGTACCCCGACATCGATCCGCCCGTCGTCTCGATCACGACCTTCTATCGCGGCGCGAGTCCGAGCGTCGTCGAGACCGAGATCACCGACGTGCTCGAGGAACAGCTCGCGACGGTCGAAGGCGTGAAGACCATCGAGTCCTCCAGCCTCGAGCAGGGCTCCAGCATTACCGTCGAGTTCGAGCTGAGCCGCAACGTGGAGCAGGCCGCGAACGACGTGCGCGACAAGGTGGCGCGCGTCCGGGGCCAGCTTCCCAAGGAGGCGGACGACCCGATCGTCGCGAAGGTGGACGTCAACGCCCAGCCCATCCTCTGGCTCGCCCTATCGAGCACCAGGCACAATGGGCTCGAGCTGACCGAGGTCGCGGAGCTGATCCTCAAAGAGCGCCTGCAGCACGTCCCGGGCGTGGGCTCCGTCTTCATCGGAGGCGGGCGCCGCTACGCCATGCGCGTCTGGCTGGATCCGCAGCGGATGGCCAATCGCGGCGTGACGGTCCAGGACATCGAGAAGGCGCTCCGCGACGAGAACGCCGAGATCCCGGGCGGACGCGTGGAGGGGGCCGGGCGCGAGTTCGCCGTCCAGACCCGCGGGGAGCTGGCCAAGCCCGAGGAATTCGCGTCGATCGTGATCTCGCAGACAGGGGACAACGTCGTCCGTCTGGGAGACGTCGCGCGCGTGGAGGTGGGACCCGAGGACGAGCGCACGGCGGTGCGGTGGAACGGACAGCAGGCGGTCGGGCTGGGAATCGTGAAGCAGTCCAAGGCGAGCACCCTGGATGTCGCCGGCGGTGTCATCAAGACGCTGCCCGAGCTGCGCCAATCCATCGCTCCGGGGATGAAGCTCGACGTGGCCTACGACTCCTCGACCTTCATCCAGGAATCGATCAACGAGGTCTCGCACACGATCCTGGTCGCGATGTGCCTGGTGGTTCTGGTGATCCTCATTTTCCTGAAGAGTTTCCGCGCGACCCTGATCCCCGCGGTGGCGATCCCGGTATCGATCATGGGCGCCCTGGCTGTGGCGTACTTCCTGGGTTTCACGATCAACATCCTCACCCTGCTCGCCATGGTGCTGGCCATCGGACTCGTCGTGGATGACGCCATCGTCATGCTGGAAAACGTGTACCGGCATCTCGAGATGGGGAAGACGCGCCGGCAGGCCGCGCTGGACGGCTCGAAGGAAATCGGGTTCGCGATTCTGGCGACCACGATCTCGCTCGTGGCGGTGTTCGTCCCGGTCGCCTTCCTCCAGGGCTCGGTCGGCCGTCTCTTCACCGAGTTCGGGCTCACGCTGGCGGTCGCGGTCCTGATCTCTGGCTTTGTCGCCCTCACGCTGACCCCGATGCTCACCTCGCGCATGCTCCGGCCGCTCCATGGCGGCAGCGAGAGCTGGGCCTCGAGGACGTTCGACGCCTTCTTCGAGTGGCTGAACCGCACCTACGATCGCGTGCTCCGCGCCGCGCTGCGTCACCGTGGACGCGTGATCGGCGCGGCCTTTCTCCTCATGGTGGTCGCGGGCGCGGCCTTCTTCTTCATCAAGCGCGAGCTGGTGCCGACCGAGGACCGAGGCATCGCCTTCGGCATCGTGATCGCTCCCGAGGGCGCAACCCTCGCCTATACGGACCGCTACATGCGCGCGATCGAGGCGATCCTGCTCCCGCTGCCGGAGCGTCGCGGGCTCTTCACCGCGACCGGACTGGGATTCGGCGGGCCGGGCCAGGTCACGAACGGGTTCGTATTCGTGAACCTGAAGCCGAAGGGGGAGCGACCGAAATCCTGGACCAAGCAGCCCCTTCCGCTCCTTCCCATGATCCAGATTCCGGTGTACCGGGCACGGTCGCAGCAGGAGATCGTCCAGCAGCTCTTCCCGCAGCTCTTCTCGATCCCCGGCGTGCTGGCCTTCGTGATCAATCCGCCGAGTCTCGGTGGACGATTCTCCTCCTCGCCGGTCGAGTACGTGCTGGAGGCGGACAGCTACGAAGAGCTGCAGAAGGCCACCAGGACGATGATGGCCAAGGCTTCCCAGCTCACGGTCGGAAAGCCGCCGGCATCGTTCCCGTATCTGATCAACCTGGATACGGATCTCAAGTTGAACAAGCCCCAGCTCGAGATCACGATCGACCGGGACCGCGCCTCGGCCCTGGGAGTCTCCGTGACCGACATCGGCACGACGCTCGAGACCCTGCTCGGGGGACGCGAGGTCACGGACTTCAAGCGGGGGACCAAGCAGTACCACGTCATCGCGCAGGTCCCGCCGTCCGGACGCGCAACTCCGGACGTGATCGAGGACGTCTATGTTCGGGGTAACAGCGGACTGGTGCAGCTTGCGAACGTGGTCAAGGTGAAGGAGACCGTGGCGCCGAAGGAGCTGAAGCATTACAACCGCGTGCGCTCGGCAACGATCAGCGCGAACCTGATCCCGGTGGTGTCCCTGGGCCAGGCGCTCGACGATCTGGACAGGATCGCCAAGGAGAACCTTCCCGCGACGGTGCGGCACGAGCTGGGCGGGCAATCCAAGGAGTTCAAGGAGTCGAGCAACAGCCTCTACTTCCTCTTCCTGCTCGCCGTGGTCTTCATCTACCTCGTGCTCGCGGCCCAGTTCGAGAGCTTCATCCATCCGCTCACCATCTTGCTGTCGGTGCCGCTCGCCGTGGTGGGCGCTTTGATCTCGCTCTTCCTGTTCGGTCAGAGCCTCAACATCTTCTCGCAGATCGGGCTCATCATGCTGATCGGGCTCGTGACCAAGAACTCGATTCTGATCGTGGAATACGCGAACCAGCTCCGGGCGCGCGGGCTCCAGGTCGCCGATGCCGTGGCCGAGGCCGCGAAGATCCGGCTCCGCCCCATCCTCATGACCTCCTTCGCCACCGTGTTCGGAATTCTCCCGATCGCGATCGGGTTCGGCGCTGGCGCCGAATCACGCCGCCCCCTCGGGATCGCCGTGGTCGGGGGACTCATCTTCTCCACCTTCCTCACGCTTCTTCTGGTCCCCGCCGTGTACACGCTCCTCGCGAGATTCTCCGCGGCGGAGGGGAGCGGCGTGCAGAGCGGCACGCAGGGCGGCGGGCGGAGCGGCGGCCTGGGCGAAACCTCGCAGGAAAAACAGACGAATCCCGTCGCGGAGGAAAGCAGCAAGCCGCTTGTCGCGGCGCACACCTCGAAATAATTCTTCGAGAAACGTTCCAGAAAAGATCGGCCGCTCGAAAATGCCGTCGCCCGCGGTCGTTGATTCTCCTTGCCTGCGTCGGCATCCCGGGGCAACATAGTGCGCTTCGAAGGTCGAAATGGACTCGAGGGCGTTCCATGGAAGCGGCGACTCACGTACACAGTCATGACCCGGTGCCCAGCCGGTGGCCGATCATCACGGCGCTCGGCGCGGGGCTCATCCCCGTAGGCCTCGTCTCATCCATCCACGGCTGGAAGCAGGGCCTGGGCGTTCTTCTCCTCGGTGTCGTGGTCCTGATCTTCGGCGCGAGCAAGTGGTGGGCCGAGCTTCTCCGCGACCGCTTCTTCGGGCGCGATGCCGTCGATGCCGAGAAGCGGCTCAAGACGGCGATGATCTTCTTCATCGCCTCGGAAGCCGCCATCTTCGCCTCGTTCTTCGCCGCTCTCATCTATTCGCGCGTCCACTCGAAGACCTGGCCCCCGGAGGGGATGCCCCGCTTCGAGCTCCTGGTTCCGGCCGTCAATACCTTCATCCTCCTCTTCAGCAGCGTGACGCTCCATTTGGGACACGCCGCCGTGGAGAAGAACCGCCGCGACGGCGTCATCGCCGCGCTTCTCATGACCATCTCCCTTGGCGCGATCTTCCTCTGCGGCCAGGCCTACGAATACGGATTCCTGAACGGCTCGGCGTTCAACATCAAGAGCGGCATCTTCGGATCCACCTTCTTCATGCTCACCGGATTTCACGGACTCCACGTCCTCATCGGGATCATCTTCCTGAACGTGGTCTACGGCGCGGTGCTTCGCGGGCAGATCACCGCCCAGCAGCATTTCCCGTTCAAGGCCGCTTCCTGGTACTGGCACTTCGTGGACGCGGTGTGGCTCTTCGTGTTCACCATCGTGTACCTCTGGAAATGACTCCGCTCCGGAGAGGCGCGGGATGGATGGTCGCGGCGCTCTCGGTCGCGCTCCTCGCCCCGTCCTCATGCCAGTGGGCGGGCGACACGAAGGCGGTTCACGTCTCCTTCGCCGCCCTCAAGGCGCAGGTTGACGACGTGAACACCAGACTCACTTCCGCGATCCAGAGCGGCGACTCGGACAAGGTCCCGGGTCTCGACAAGGAGCTGAACGCGGCCATGGACGCGGCGATGAGCCAGTCTTCGGCTATGAATATCCTCGATCGCGAGCACCTCGCGATCTCCGTGGCCACCGCGCGCCGGTGCATCACCGACATGGACCGCTACGCCCAAACTGGGGACATGGACCTTCTCCGCGCGCAGGCAAAGCAGCTCGCGCCGACGATCACCGAGATCCAGGAACTGCTCGATCGCGCGGAGCGGACCACCAAAGCCTCGTGAAGTGACCCCCGAGCCCGATCCCATCGAGGTGCTCGCCGAAGAGGGCGAGGTCGCGCTCGAGGACGGCGAATACGAGCTGGCTCTCGAGAGCTTCGAGGCGATTCTTAAGAAGGACCCGGAGCACTGGGGCGCCTCGCTCCGTTGCGCCGAATGTCTCCACCTCCTCTGGAGGACCGCGGAGGCCCTGAAGGCTGTTCGCGCGCTCAAGCCCCCCGCGGACGAAGAGGATGACCCCGAGCGCGCCGAGCTTGAGGCGACCATCCTCGAGGTCCTGGGCAAGCTCGACGACGCCGACGTCTTGTTCGCGGATGCCCACAGGCTGGATCCCGAGAACTTCCCGCTGCCCATCCGGCTCAGCCCCGATGATTTCAAGACGCTCCTGGACAAGGTTCTGGCATCCTTGCCTCGTGTGATCCGCGAGGCCGTGCTCGAGGTGCCGGTTCTCGTGGAGCCCAAGCCCAGGCACTCCGTTGCCGAGCACGCGCCGGCCATCAACCCCGAGATCCTTGGACTCTTCGTCGGGACTTCGGTGGGCGACAAGCTGGGCGGGGGAGGCGGCTACGGCGACGTGGTGCTCCTCTTCCAGAGAAACCTCGAGCGCGCCGGAGAGAGCCGGCAGGAAGTCTCGAAGGAGATGAAGATCGCGCTCCTTCACGAGTACGGGCACTACCTGGGATTCGATGAGGAAGAGCTGGAGCACCTGGGACTGGGGTAGCGCATGGCCGTGAGAACGATCGCGATCGTCGGCGCGGGGCCGATCGGCCTCGAGGCTGCGCTTCGCGCCCGCCGCGAGGGTTTGGAGGTCCGCGTCTTCGAGGCTGGACGCGTCGCGGAGCACTTCGCCCGTTACGGCCCCGTCCGCCTCTTCACTCCCTTCCGGATGAATTCCACGGACCTCGGGCGCGCGGCGCTCCGCGCGGCGGGCGCCAGGCTGCCCGGCGACGAGGAGATCCTGACGGCCTCGGAGCTGCGCGACCGCTATCTCCTTCCGCTCTCCCGCTTGCCGGAGATGTCGGGCGTGGTACGGGAGGGAGCGCGGGTCGGGGCGATCGCGCGCGAGGGGCTGGCCAAGGGGCAATCGAGGGCGCGCGCCGCGCGTCCGTTTCTCCTCCGGATGGAGAACGCGAAGGGCGAGCCTGCGGGCATCGAGCGCGCGGAGGTCGTGATCGACGCGAGCGGGGTGTACGCGACCCCCAACGCCACGGGCTCCGGAGGGCTCCCCGCCCTCGGAGAGGAATCGCTGGGCGAGCGCTTCGAACGGCACCTCCCCGACGTGCGGGGCGAGGCCCGTCGCCGTTACGCCGGGAAGCGGATCCTCCTCGTCGGGGACGGGCGCTCGGTCGCGAACGTGGTCGCCGATCTCGACGACCTGGCTCGCGCCGGCGGAGAAGGAGCGCGGCCGCACGTGGAGTGGATCCATCGCGACCGCGGCGGGGACTGCTTCGCCCCGGTGCCCGCTGCCGAGCTGGATCAGCTTCCGGTGTTGCGGGACCTGAGCGAGCGGGTGACCCGGATCGCGCGCGAGGCGGCCTGGATCCGGCGCCATGCCGGCGCCACGATCGTGACCTACCGCCCGCTTCCCTCGGGCGCGATCGAGGTCGCGCTCGTGGATTCCCGCGGCGCGGAGGAGCGGATCGAAGTGGACCGCGTGCTGGCGCTGGTCGGCTATCGGCCCGATCTCTCGCTCTTCCGCGAATTACAGATTCATATCTGCTATGCCTCGGAGGGCCCCATGGCGTTGGCCGCCGCGATTCTCGCCGCTCAGTCCAAGGATCCCGAGGCGGCGCAAGGCTGTCTGGGGCAGGTGGCGCACGGGCCCGAGACGCTCAAGAATCCCGAGCCCGATTTCTACATCCTGGGCGCGAAGAGTTACGGTCGGAATCCAAACTTCCTGCTCACGCTCGGGCACCAGCAGATCGAGGACGCGATGGGTCTCATCGGGGCCACGGAGCCGCGTCTCGACCCGGCGCCGAAGTAGCCGCCGCCTCGGCCCCGAGGTGCCCATCGCCTCGACCCCGAGGCGCCCACCGACCCCACGATTCCCGGTTGCGGTGACCGTCCCTGGGAGTAAAATGGCTGATGCTGGAGCCTTATCACGCCGGGGGCCGCAATTCCGGCGTCCCACCCACAACCCGAGGGTCTCATGCCCGTAGTCATGGAGAAGAAACCGGCGACCACCACCAATCCGTTCGAGGTAGCCCAGCGCCAGTTCGACATCGCGGCCGAGGCGCTCAAGCTCGAGGATGGAATCCGCCTCAAGCTCCGGGTGCCGCGGCGCGCCCTCATCGTGTCGGTGCCGTTCGAGAAGGACGACGGCTCCTGGATGGTCGTTCAGGGATACCGCGTGCAGCACGACGTGTCGCGCGGCCCCGCGAAGGGGGGCATCCGCTATCACCCACAAGTGACCCTGGACGAGGTGAAGGCGCTTGCCGCGTGGATGACGTGGAAGTGCGCGGTCGTGAACCTGCCGTACGGCGGCGCCAAGGGCGGGATCGAGGTGGATCCAAAGGCGCTGTCGCTGCACGAGCTGGAGCGCATGACGCGCCGATACACGAACGAGATCGCGATCATCATCGGGCCCGAGAAGGACATTCCCGCTCCCGACGTCTACACCGACGCGCAGGTCATGGCGTGGATCATGGATACGTTCACCATGCGCCAGGGATTCGCGTCGCCCGGCGTCGTGACGGGGAAGCCCATCTCGCTCGGCGGCTCGCTGGGCCGCCGCGAGGCGACCGCGCGCGGCTGCACCTACGCGATCGAGGAGGCCTGCAAGCACCTCGGGAAGCAGCTTACGGGCATGACGGTCGCGATCCAGGGGTACGGCAACGCGGGCTCCATCGCGCACGACCTCCTGCACGCGCGGGGCGCCAAGATCGTGGCGGTCAGCGATTCGCGCGGGGGAATCCACTCCGCGCGCGGCCTCGATCCCAAGGTCGTCCAGGCATTCAAGGGCGAGTCGGGCACGGTGGTGGGAACGCCGGGCACGGACCGCATCGGGAACAAGGAGCTCCTCGAGCTAAAGGTGGACATCCTGGTCCCCGCCGCGCTCGAAAATCAGATCACCGAGGAGAACGCGCCGCGCATCAAGCCGCTCATCCTGGCCGAGGCAGCCAACGGCCCCACGACGCCGGACGCGGATCCCATCCTCCACGAGAACGGCGTGTTCCTGATTCCGGACATCCTCGCGAACGCGGGAGGCGTCACGGTCTCCTACTTCGAGTGGGTCCAGGACCTGGCGAACTACTTCTGGACGGAAGACGAGGTGAACCAGAAGCTCGAGACGATCATGCGCCGCTCCTTCGCCGACGTGGCCGCGATCGCGGAGAAGAACCACACGCACAATCGGACCGCCGCCTACATGCTGGGCGTCGGGCGTGTCGCGGAAGCCACGAAATTGCGAGGGCTCTATGGGTGATCGAATCGCGACGGCGCCGGGCGCCAAGGCGGCGACCGACGACTTCCTGAGCATCCGCTCCATCGACCACCTCGAGTTCTGGGTGGGCAACGCGAGACAGGCGGCATTCTTCTATCAGCATGCGTTCGGCCTCGCGATCACCGCCTACGCGGGTCTGGAGACGGGCGTGCGCGACCGCGCCTCCTACGTCCTGCAGCAGGGGAAGGTGCGTTTCGTGCTTTCCACGCCGCTTGGTCCCGATGGGTTCATGGCGGAGCACGTGCACAAGCACGGGGACGGCGTGCGCGACATCGCTCTGGAAGTGGAGGACGTGGACCGCGCGTTCGCGGAGACGACCAAGCGCGGGGCGCGCGCCGTGGAGGCGCCCAAGACCGCGCGCGACGAATCCGGCGAGGTCCGCCGCGCCTCGGTCGCGACCTACGGCGACACCATCCATTCCTTCGTGGACCGGTCGAAGTATCGCGGCGCGTTTCTGCCGAGCTACAAGGCAACCGGCGTGGAGCCCAAGCCGGGCCCGCTCCTCTACGTGGACCACGTGGTCGGAAACGTCGCGCTGGGAGACATGAACAAGTTCGTCGCGTACTACCGCGACATCATGGGATTCAGCCAGTTCCAGCATTTCGACGACAAGGACATCTCCACCGAGTATTCGGCATTGATGTCCAAGGTGATGGCCGACGGGAGCGGCAAGGTGAAGTTCCCGATCAACGAGCCGGCCGCGGGGAAGCGCAAGTCTCAGATCGATGAATACCTCGAGTACTACCGCGGACCGGGAGTCCAGCACATCGCCCTCGCCACGAGCGACATCATCAACACGGTCTCGCGGCTCCAGGCCTCGGGCATTCAGTTCGTGAACGTTCCGCCCAGCTACTACGAGCTCCTGGAGGGACGCGTCGGCAAGATCGACGAGGACAAGGGCGAGCTGTCGAAGCTGGGCATCCTCGTGGACCGCGACGAGGAAGGGTACCTCCTCCAGATTTTCACGCGCGCCGTCGAGGACCGCCCCACCGTGTTCTTCGAGGTGATCGAGCGGAAGGGGAGCCGCGGCTTCGGCAAGGGAAACTTCAAGGCGCTCTTCGAGGCGATCGAGCGCGAGCAGGCGTTGCGGGGAAATCTCTAGGGCCTGATGCGCCTCGTCCCGCTGTCGGCACGCGGCTTAGCCCAGCTCTAGCGATGCGCCTCGTGTCGTTCAGCCGGTCCGGCGGCTCCGAGCGCCTGCTGGGCGCGATGGAGGGCGATCGGGTGCTGGAGCTTGCCGCGGCCGCCTCGGTCGTGGCCCCCGGGCTGGATTCAGCGAACGGAAGGCTTCGCTCCCTGGACGGGCTCCTGAGCGACTGGGAGCAGGGGCTCCCGGTGGCGCGGTCGGTGTTCGAGCGCACGCTGGGCGCAGGCGCCAAGCACGCGGCGGACCTGGCGCCGGCCTGGCATTCGCGGGCGCGCGTCACGCTCCACCCTCCGGTCTCCCGCCCTTCAACCATCCGCGACTTCTACGGCTTCGAGGCGCACGTCCGGAACGCTCGCGCGCGGCGCAAGCTGGAAGTCCCGCCCGAGTGGTACGAGTTTCCCGCCTTCTACTTCACCAACCCGGGCTCGCTGGTAGGGGACGGCGCGGTGGTGCCGAGGCCCGAGTGGACCCAGGCTCTGGACTACGAGCTGGAGATCGCGTGCGTCATCGGCGTGCGGGCGAAGAACGTGCCCACCGACCGCTGGCGCTCCGTCGTCGCGGGCTTCACGATCCTGAACGACTGGAGCGCTCGCGACGTGCAGCGGAAGGAGATGGCGATCGGGCTCGGGCCCGCGAAGGGGAAGGATTTCGCGACCTCGCTGGGGCCCGCTCTGGTCACCCTGGACGAGCTGGAGCCGAAACGGCGCGGGGACCATTACGATCTCGCGATGGAGGCCCGCGTGAGCGGCGCCACGCTCTCGCGCGGGAACGTGAAGGACCTCCATTTCACGTTCGGGCAGATGATTGCGAGGGCTTCCCAGGACGTGTATCTTTTCCCCGGTGACGTGATCGGTTCCGGCACGGTCGGGACCGGCTGCATTCTGGAGCTTGGGACCGAGGTTCATCCCTGGCTTGAACCAGGCGACGAGGTCACGCTCGAGATCGAACGCCTGGGCACCCTCACCAACAAGATCGCGTGACGGCGCGCCGCCCAGGCGCCCGTCGATCGAGGTAACGATATGCCCATGTACCACACGCTGGGACAGACTCCCCACAAGCGCCACACGCAGTTCCGCCGCCCGGACGGGAAGCTCTACACGGAGCAGCTCATGGGGTCGCGCGGGTTCTCGGGGCGCTCTTCACTGATCTATCACCACAACATGCCGACCCAGGTGCGCGAGATCCGGAAGATCCAGGATTGCCGTGTCCAACGGGCCGAAGAGCAGGTGCTGCGCCACCATCATTTCAAGACGAAGGAGCTGAAGAAGAGCGGCGACCCCGTGAGCGGGCGGGTCGTGCTGTTGAGCAACGCCGACGTCTCGATGGCGATCGCGGTCCCGGACCAGAAGATGTCGTACTACTACCGGAACGGCCAGGGCGACGACATGTACTTCGTCCACGAGGGCACCGGCCGTATCCAGACCATCTTCGGCGAGCTGCACTACCGGCCCGGCGACTACGTCGTGATCCCGCGCGGGACCAGCTACATGTTCCATCCCGACGCCGGCCCGCAGCGATACCTCGTGATCGAGGCGGCCTCTTCGATCGAGACGCCGAAGCGCTACCGGAACGAATACGGGCAATTGCTGGAGCACGCGCCCTTTTCGGAGCGCGATATCCGGAAGCCCGAGCGCCTGGAGACCTTCACCGACGGCGGCAAGTACGAGGTCCGGATCAAGGCGCGCGACCAGATCACGGCCTACGAATTCGATTTCCATCCGCTGGACGTCGTGGGGTGGGACGGATTTCTCTATCCCTACATCTTCAACATCGAGGACTTCGAGCCGATCACCGGCCGCATCCACATGCCGCCGCCCACGCATCAGTGCTTCGAGGGGCGGAACTTCGTGGTCTGCTCGTTCGTGCCGCGCATGTACGACTACCATCCCGACGCGCTTCCGGTGCCGTACAACCACTCGAACGTGGATTCCGACGAGGTGCTGTACTACGTGAACGGGAATTTCATGAGCCGGCGGGGGATCGAGGTGGGCTCCTTCACACTGCACCCCTCAGGGATCCCGCACGGGCCGCATCCCGGCGCCGCTGAGGCCTCGATCGGGGCGAAGGAGACGAAGGAGCTGGCGGTCATGCTCGACACCTTCCATCCGCTCTACATGACCACCGACGCCACGCCCTACGACGATCCCAAGTACCCATACTCCTGGCTCGAGCCGGAAGGGAAGTTTTCCGGCGAAGGCGCGACCGGGTGAACTTCAAGGAGTACGATTCCGCCACCACCGATCCAGCCGCGCTGTATTCGCTCCTGGTCGGGTGCGTCGTGCCCCGGCCGATCGCGTTCGTCTCGTCGCTGTCTCTAGATGGCGTCCCGAATCTGGCGCCGTTTTCGTTCTTCAACGCCGGCGGCGCCCACCCTCCGTCTCTGGTGTTTTCTCCGGTGACCAGCGGCACCGGCCGCGACAAGGACACCTTGAACAACGTCCGCGCCACGCGCGAATACGTCGTCCACATCGCCCCGTGGAGCCTGCGCGAGAGGATGAACCAGTCCTCGGCCGACTACCCGCCCGACGCGGACGAGTTCGTCGAGGCCGGGTTCACGAAGGTCGCGAGCAAGAGAGTGAAGCCCTGGCGCGTGGCGGAGAGCCCCGTCGCCATGGAGTGCCGCCTCTTCCGGATCGTGGAGCACGGGAGTGGGCCATTGCGCGCGAATTACGTCATCGGGGAGGTGGTGTACTTCCACATCGCCGAATCCCTCTTCGTGAACGGGCGGATCGACTACGGCGCGCTGGACGCCATCGGGCGCCTCGGCGGCCCGCTGTACACCCACGTCACGAAGGAGTCCGTGTTCAGCCTCGCGCGGCCGGTGCTGCCTACCAAGTCCTAGCGCAAAGAGGAGTCCGGCGTGGCTGACCCCGTCCTCATCCGTCCTCCGCGCGCGGGGGATCAGGCGCAGTACATCGCCGGCGTCCGCCGCAGCAGGAAGCTGCATCGCCCCTGGGTCGCGCCCGTGGCCTCGGCGGAAGCTTTCAGGGCGCGTCTTGCGCGTTTGCGTTCGCCGACCAGCGCGTCGTTCTTCATCTTTGTCCGCGAATCGAAAGCCCTCGTCGGCGTCGTGGACCTCACCGAAATCGTCCGCGGCTGCTTCCAGAGCGCCTACCTCGGCTACTTCGCCCTCGAGCCCTATTCCGGCCGCGGCCTCATGCGCGAAGGATTGGCGCAGGTGATCGACCATGCGTTCGGAGACATGGACCTTCACAGGCTCGAAGCGAACATCCAGCCCGGCAACGACTCCTCCCGAGCCCTCGTCAAGGCGCTCGGATTCCGGCAGGAGGGATACTCGCCGCGATATTTGAAGATCAATCGACACTGGCAAGATCACGAGCGTTGGGCCATCGTGGCGGAAGATTGGGGGAGGCCGGGCGAAGCCTAGGAGGCGCGATTGACCAAGAACCGCATGGAAGCCTTCAGCGATGGCGTGCTCGCGGTCATCATCACGATCATGGTGCTCGAGATGAGGGCGCCGCGCAGCGCGGACGTCCATGCGCTGAGCCCCTTGATCCCGGTCTTCCTGAGCTACGTGATGAGCTTCGTGTTCCTGGGGATCTACTGGAGCAATCATCACCATCTCCTCCAGGCGGTGCGCTCGATCACGGGCCCCATCCTCTGGGCGAACCTGCATCTTCTGTTCTGGCTCTCGCTCACGCCCTTCGTCACGAACTGGATGGGCGACACCCACTTCGCCACCTGGCCTGCCGCGGTCTACGGCTTCGTGTTGCTCGGCGCCGCGGTGGCTTACTACATCCTGGCCCGTACGCTCGTCATCCACCACGGCTCCGACTCGGCGCTGGCGGTCGCTCTGGGCAGCGACTTCAAGGGAAGGATCTCGATCGTGATCTACATCGTGGCCATCGCGGTGGCGTTCCTGGCGCCCTGGATCTCAGGGTTGATCTACGCCGCGGTCGCCCTGATGTGGCTCATTCCCGATCGCCGGATCGAGCACGCGCTGGCGGAGCCTCGGCATGAGTCCTGAGGTCCTCTCGGGGAAGGTCGCGAGCAAGCCGCCGGCGAACAACGAGAAGCACCGCACCGGTCGCATCGGCTGGCTGCGCGCGGGCGTCCTGGGCGCGAACGACGGCATTCTCTCGACCGCGAGCCTCGTGCTCGGCGTGGCCGCCGCGCACGGGACGCACGGCAACGTCGTGATCGCGGGGGTCGCCGGGCTTGTGGCAGGCGCCATGTCGATGGCCGCCGGCGAGTACGTCTCGGTCCATTCCCAGGTGGACACCGAACGGGCGGAGCTGGAACTCGAGCGCTCCGAACTGGAAGCGGACTCGGGCAAGGAACATCAGGAGCTTGCGGATATCTATGTCGGGCGCGGTCTCGAACGCGCGCTCGCGAACCAGGTCGCCACGCAGCTGATGGCGCACGACGCGCTCGGCGCGCACGCCCGCGACGAGCTGGGCATCACGGAGGCGCTGCGCGCGCGACCGATTCAGGCCGCGGTCACGTCGGCCGCCAGTTTCGCCGCCGGGGCGGTGTTGCCGCTCCTGGTCACCGCATTTGCCCCGTGGTCGAGCATGATTCCCCTGGTCGCCGGCGCCTCGCTCTTCTTCCTCGCGTTCCTGGGCGGACTGGCGGCGCGCGTGGGAGGCGCACCCATAGCCGCGGGGGCGCTGCGCGTCACGTTCTGGGGTGCCCTTGCGATGGCGTTGACGGCAGGCGTCGGTGCCCTGTTCGGCGCGGCCGCGTGAGGGCCGGACAAATGCCGGGACGTTTCCGACCCTAGCTCACACCCCCGCCTTCGCCACAAGCCGCCCCGCGAACCGCGCCATCCGCCGCAGCCCCTCGCCCAGCTCCTCGTCCGAGACGCAGAACGCGATGCGCACGCGGTGGCTTGCTTTCGGATTCGTCGGGTATTCGGGCGCACCCGAGGGATGCGGCTCCGCGAGTACGAGCCCGTCCGCGCCGAATCGAGGCATGATGGCAAAGCCCGAACCTGGCGCCACGGCGACGCGTTCCTCGCGCAGGAGCGCCACCGCGAACTCATCGCCCGTCATTCCGGTCGCGGACACGTCGGCCATGATGTAGAAGGCGCCCTCGGGGACGTAGTCCGCCATGCCCGCCGGCTTCAAGATCGACAGGGCCAGATCGCGCCGCCTGCGATAGGCGTCCCGCATCTTCGCGACGCCCGCGCGCTCCGACTCACCTAAAGCCGCGATCGCGCCCCACTGGATGGGCATACCGGCGCTCGCGACCAGGGGCTCCTGGCACTTCCGGAGCAACGTCGCGGTGTACAACGTCGGCGCGACGACGCAGCCCAGGCGAAGACCCGTCATCGCGTAGGACTTCGAGAAGGTGTACAGCGTGAACACGCGGCGCTTCTCCTCCGGCAGCTCGCGCTCGAAGGACCCGGGAGAGACATGGGCCCCGGAGAACACGAAGTCCTCGTACGCCTCATCGCTCAGGACCCAGAGATCGTGCTCGCGGGCCAGCTCGTACATGGTGCGGAGGGTCGCTTCGGGGAACACGGCGCCCGTGGGATTGCTCGGGCTGTTGATCATGATGGCGCGCGTCTTCGGCCCGACCAGCCCGCGCAGAGCGCTCAATTCCGGCTGATATCCCGCGCCGAGCGGGTAGAATACGGGCCGGCCACCGAGCAGCAGGACTTCCTGGACGTAATTGGGCCAGTAGATCTCGGGCACCAGCACTTCGTCGCCGGGACCGAAAAGGATTTCCAGGGTGGCGAACAGGGCCTGGGTCGAGCCGGGCGTGATGATGACCTGCTCGGTCCCCGCCGCGAGTCCGTTCCGGGCGCGCGCCTTCTCGGCGATGGCGGCGCGCAGCTCCTGGACGCCGGCAGTCGGGGCGTAATGGGTCTTGCCGCCGCGGAGCGCCGCCGCGGTGGCCTCGACCACGGCGTCGGGCGGCGCGAAGTCGGGATCGCCGACGTGGAGCCGGAAGACGGGGCCGCCGCCGGCGCGCTCCATCTCGTCGGCGAGGCGGAACATGGTTCGAATGGGCGAAAACGGAATCAACTGGCTCCGGCGTGACGGCTGAGGCATGGTGAAATCTCCTGTGAGCGAACGTACGAAACAGGCCGCAGATGATAGCAGACGCGGGCGGAGCCGCGCGCTCCTCGTGGCCTCCCTGGTTGTCATTCTCGTGGGGATGGTCGCGGGCGCGGTTCTCATGCCCCAGGAAATGGAACGGCGGGCGCACCAGCCGCCGGAGCCCAGCCACTCGCCCTTTCACCGCGCGGTCGCGGCGACGCCCGCCCCGCATCAGCCGTTCCTTCGCGGCGTCTGCTGGGAAGGCTCCGGGCGGATCGACTCGACCAACCTCGATCCCCTCGGCCGGATTCGCGCGAACTGGATCTCGCAGACTCCGTTCGGCTGGCAGCGCGGCCTGACGATCCCTGAGATCCGCGTCGCGTACGGGCGGCCGCATCCCTGGGGCGGATTCTGGGGGGAGAGCGACGAAGGGATTGCCGAGACCACGCGCTGGGCGCATGAGCGCGGAATCCACGTGCTGCTGAAGCCCCACATCTGGACCCACGGGGGCTGGTCGGGGTCGATCGCGATGAAGAGCGAGGAGGATTGGGCGAAGTGGTTCGCGGACTACCGCGCGTTCATCCTCCACTACGCGGACCTGGCGGAGCGCTCGGGCGCCGAGGCGCTCGCGGTCGGAACGGAGCTGGGCGGGACCACGAAGCGCGAGCGCGAATGGCGCTCGATCATCGCCGACGTGCGCGGCCATTACCACGGATCGCTCGTGTACTGCGCGAACTGGGCCGAGGATCTCCATCAGACGCAGTTCTGGGACGCGCTCGACTGGATCGGCGTGCAGGCCTACTACCCGCTGAGCAAGCACCGAGCGCCGACCGCCGAGGAACTGGCCGAGGGGTGGAGCGGGCCGCTCGCGGACCTGGATCAGATCTCGCGAATCTGGGCGAAGCCCATCGTCATGACCGAGGTGGGATACCACAGCCTGGACACGGCGGCCAGCCGCCCCTGGGAGTGGGATCTCGAGGGGACGCTCTCGATGGACACCCAGGCCCGCTGCTACGAGTCGCTGTTCCGCGCCCTGGCGGATCACCCGGCCGTGAACGGGGTATTCATCTGGAAATGGCATCCCGACTACGCGCACGCGGGCGGGCCCGGGGACACCGAGTACTCCCCGCAACGGAAGCCGGCGGAAGCGGTTCTTGCCCGCTGCTACGCCGCGATCGAGCGACGGGGACTGTAGGGGGCGCAGGGCCGCCTTGTAGGGCAGGGGGGCCCTCTGCTAGGCTGCCGGGCAAGCGCTCCGCGCTACCCACCGCAACAAGCCATCGGATGGAGGAATCGATGAAGACCCGCAAGGCCTTTGCCGTCATGGTGCTCGCCGCGTTTTTGCTATGGATCGCCGCCGCCGCGTTGGCGCAGGGGACTGCCACCCCCGCGCCCAAGGGCACGGTAACGACGACCACGGTCAAGCCGGTTGCGGTCACCCCGGCGAAGCCTGCGGGGGCCGCTACGACCACCACCCCGGCCGCGAAATCCGGCACCGCCAAGGCGCCCACGGCCCCCAAGAAAAAGTCCGAGGCGGCGGCCGCGACGGTCGGCCCGCGCTCGATCATCGGGGAAGTCGTCGATCCCGCTTGCTGGATCGTGAACGGAGCGAAGGGTCCGGCGCACAAGGAGTGCGCGATCGCGTGCGCGAAGGCGGGTCAGGTGCTGGGCATCGTCGAGAACAAGACGCAGAAGCTCTACATGGTCGCGACCGACAAGCCGGGCGAGGATCCGAACAAGGGTCTCATCGACTACGTCGGCCAGATCGTTCTGGTGAAGGGTCGGGTCTACTCGCGCGGAGGCGCGACCGGAATCAAGGTCACCTCTGTCGAGCCCTACAGTGCCACGGCGGCCATCGCGCAGTAGCGGCGCCGGGGCACGCTGAAAACTCGTAACGGGATGTCGGAGGAATCATGCGGTTGAATCCAGTTCGCGCCCTCGCGATTGCAGCGGTGGTATCGGCGCTCCTGTTCGCCGTTTCCACGGGCGCGCGCCAGCAGGTCAAAGGCGCGGCCGCGCCTCAGGCCACGGAAGCGGCCGCACCGAGCCCGCCGGTGAAGGTCAAGGCGGCGGCGCACGACCACATGGCGATGGAGAAGGGCCTGCCCAAGAGCGAAGGCAAGTACATGACGATCGTCGGCGAGGTCATGGACCCCGCGTGCTTCCTCGAGGCCGGCTCGAAATCCATCGGGCCCGGGCACTACCAGTGCGCGTACGACTGCGCCAGGTCGGGGCAGACGCTCGCGCTCTACGATCGTGACGAGGACCGGATCTATTTCATCGCCGGCGAGCTGCCCGGCAAGAATCCCAATGACCCGCTCATCGCCTACATCCATAAGAAGGTGGACGTGAGCGGCACGGTCTACCACCGCTCCGACGCCTGGGGCATCGTGATCACCAAGGTCGCACTGCACCAGGAAAAGCCCGGAGCGGGCGGAAAGGGCGCGACAGGCGCCGCGACAGCCCCCCCTGCAGGCGCTCGCTCGGGGAAGTAGGGCAAGGCTCGTGAGCGCCTAGCGTTCCATGAACTCGCTCGTCCTGCCGCTCGCTGCGATCGTCCTCTACGCATTCGCCTACCGGTACTACGCCGCGTTCGTCGCCAGCAAAGTGGCGCGCGTGGATCCATCGCGGCCGACGCCGGCCACGACCATGGCGGACGGCCGCGACTACGTCAAAACCAACAAGTTCGTGCTCTTCGGGCACCACTTCGCGGCGATCTCGGCCTCGGGGCCCTTGATCGGCCCTGTGCTCGCCGCGCAGTTCGGATACCTGCCGGGCGCGCTCTGGATCCTTTTCGGCGCGGCGCTGGGCGGCGCGGTGCACGACTTCATCATCCTCTTCGCATCGGTCCGGCATGGGGCGGCGCCCCTCTCGGAGATCGCGCGCCGCGAGGTCGGGCCGCTGGCGCACCGCTCCGCCACGGCGGCGATCCTCTTCATCACAATCCTGCTCCTCGCGGGGCTCGCAATCGTCGTGGTGAACGCGCTCGCGAACTCTCCGTGGGGCACCTTCACCGTGGCAATGACCATCCCCGCCGCGCTCCTCTTCGGACTCTACATGTACCGGATCCGCCCAGGCCGGGTGGTCGAGGGGAGCCTGATCGGGGTGGCGCTGATTCTCGCGGCCGTGCTCGCGGGGCCGTGGCTCATCCACTCGCCCTACGCCGCGTGGTTCACGTTCCGGCCGAAGACGCTCGGCCTCATGCTCCCCGTGTACGGCTTCATCGCCGCCACGCTGCCGGTCTGGCTTCTCCTCTGCCCGCGCGACTACCTCTCGACCTACATGAAGATCGGGACGATCTTGCTGCTCGTCGTCGGCGTCGCCGTGGTGCATCCCAAGCTCCTCATGCCCGCGGTGACGCCCTTCGTGAATGGCACGGGGCCGGTGCTTCCGGGCATGAAGGTTTTTCCATTCTGCTTCATCGTGATCGCATGCGGCGCGATCAGCGGCTTCCATGCGCTGATCGGCTCGGGAACCACGCCGCGCATGGTCCCCAACGAGGGGAGCATCAAGTTCATCGCCGCCGGCGCCATGCTCACCGAGGGCGTCGTGGCGATCATGGCGCTCGTCGCCGCTACCACGCTCCATCCCGCCGATTACTACCTCATCAACGGCGTGCCGAGAGTGGTTGCCGCGCTCGGAATCCAGCCCGCGCAGCTCCACGAGCTGACGCGGCTGGTCGGCGAGCAGACGCTGCAGGGACGCACCGGTGGCGCGGTCTCGCTCGCGGTCGGGATGGCCAACATCCTGCGACAGATCCCCGGCATGGGGAGCCTGATGGCGTACTGGTACCACTTCGCGATCATGTTCGAGGCGGTGTTCATCCTCACGGCGTTGGACACCGGCACGCGCGTGGCGCGCTACCTGTTCCAGGACGTGGCGCGGAGCGTGTGGGCGCCTCTCGGCTCGACCACGAACTGGCTCAGCGTCTCCGCCGTGGGTGGGGTCGTGTGCGTCGCGTGGGGGTATCTCGCGGTGACCGGGAGCGTGGAAACCATCTGGCCCTTGTTCGGATTCTCGAACCAGCTCCTGGCGGTGATCGCGCTGGCGGTGGGGACATCGTTCATTCTGCGCCAGCGACCCGCACCCTACGCGCTGGTGACGTTCGTGCCACTCGCGTTTCTCACTGTGAGCACGATGACCGCGGGCGTCCTGAACACGTTCCGCTATCTCTCGCCCGCCTATGTCGCGGACAAGGGCGCCACGGTCGCCTACACGGACGGGGCGCTGAGCGTCATCCTGATCCTGCTCGTGGGAATGGTCCTGATCGATTCCGCGCGACGGTGGGCGTACATCCTGGCAGAGCGGCGACGGGGCGTCGTCAACGTGCCGATGGTGGCGAGGGGGGCGGGATCCGCTGCGTCTGCGCCCGCGGCGGAAGTCGCGGGGTAGGTCACAGGGACCGCCGCGTGAAACCCGCCATCACCCCACGGGCAGCGCGGCCATCTCCGAGAACGTGGTCAGCTCGATTCCCTGCGATTCGATGATTCGCCGCGATTCCGGGCTGGTCAGCGCCTCCAGTTCCTCGCGCCACTCGTAGCCCCACGCAGCGATCGGCGACCCATCGGGCTCGCCGCGCCCGGGATGGCAGACCAGCTCGCTCGTTCCCTGGGGCACCCCGAACAATACCGAGCGCAGCGCCTTCTGATCGAGATGTCCCGTACTGTGGAATCCGAAGAAGCGGTCGGGCGTGCGGATCCCGGACGAGTTCAAGTACGGTAGGTTCGACTGCTCCATCAGGCGAAGGGGCAGGAACTCGAGCGAGCGCCGAACCGTTCCTTTCTCCGCCCTCCGCAGCACCGTGGGCACGCGTGGAAAGCGCATCGCCGTGATGCCGTTCGCGCGCGCGATCCGGAGCGCGATCCGAAACAACCCCGGCACCAGGTGCAGGTGCTGGATGGAATCCAGGTGTGTCATGCGCACCCCGGCGCCGCGAAGACGCGCGATCTGCGCCGACCACTCGGCCTCGACCTCTTCGTCCCGCACGCCCCCCGAGAGATAGCGGGCCATGAACTCGCCGTATCCCGGGAGAAACTTGTCGTCCGCGTGGACCAGCGAGGGCACCTGCTCGGGAGGGAGGACGGGCGCGCCCTGCACGATCATGAGGTGCGCGCCGGAGTCGAGATCGGGGTGGGTCGCGGCGTAGCGCGAGGCGCGATCGAAGGCTTGGCCGGTCGCGACGAGGCTCGCGCTCGTCAGGATCCCGCGCTCGAAGGCGTCGATCACTCCGTCGGTGATGTGTGGTGTGAGGCCGAAATCGTCGGCGTTGACGATGAGGCGCCTGCCCGCGGCGGCGCCCGTCAGAGGGACTCGCATGTCCGTGCAAGGGTAGGGAACCGCCGCGCGGATATCAAGCGAAACGGCCCGGAACACGAGGTTCCGGGCCGCCGGGATCGCTCTGGTTTCAGGCGTTACTTATTGACGTTCGAATCTCCGAAGTTGTCCACCTGGACCGTGAGATAGGCCGTGGCGTTGACACGGTCCCCATAGTTGCCGGAAGTTCGAACGTAACCCGAGAAATCGATCTTCGCGGTGGCGGTGACGGTGCTGGTGATCGTTCCGAGGAGCACGGCCTTCTCGGACGGATTGCTGATGGTGATCGAAGCGTCCGTGGTACCGCCGGAGGCAACGACGACATTCATGCCGCCGTCCACCGGGCTATAGATGCCGTTGTTGTAGGTCACGTGGTAGTGGTCGACGACGATCTCGCCGAATCCGGCGCTCGGAGCCAACGGCGCGCTGCCGTCGTGCGGGTGATTCCCGAACGTCACGGAGATCTGATCGACGGGAGTGAACGGCTTGAGCGAATCGGCCTGGTTGATCAGGTCGCTGTAATAGGTCGCGCCCTTGTTCACGCTCGTCACTTCGAGATCGGCGCGCGTCGAGGTGCTCGTGCAGCCGCTGATGAAGAACAGCGCCGTGACTCCCGTCATTACCATCCCTGCCAGCACTGCTCGATTCCACTTCATAGACGTCTCCTTGGCCTTCGCGATCCCGAATCGCATGTGGTCCATAGGGAAGCAGAGAAACCCAAGCGGCATCGAGCAAGGGACATGCCACGGCGCAACGCCGCGAGGAATACCGCTATGTCCTTGGAATCGTGGGGGGTGAGTTTACGGCGGGCTGGCGCGACTCAGGGTCCGGCGGGCGGCTCGTGCGGAATGCACGAGCGCCCACCGCCCTGCAATGATGCGGCGCTTACTTCTTGGCCAGCGCCATGTTCACGGCCGCCTGGTACCGGCGGTTCACCTCGGGCCAGTTGATGTTGCGCATGAAGGCTTCGAGGTACGCCTTGCGATCGCTGCCGTAGTCGATGAAATAGGAGTGCTCGTAGGTGTCGCAGGGGAGGATCGGGAACGTTCCCCAGACGCCGCCCTGGTTCTGCGCGTCGCCGATGAAATTATGCAGGCGTCCATCGGTGGGATCGTAGGCGAGCACGACCCAGCCGCGCGCGCACATGCCGGAGGCCTTGAAGTCCTCCTCCCACGTCGCGTAGGAGCCGAAGTCTTCCTTGAGCTTGTCGAACACTTCTCCGGCGGGCTGGCCGTCGCCGCCCATCGTGCTGAAGTAGATCTCGTGGAGGATCTGGCCGTTCGCCGCGAAGGTCTCCTCGTGCTTCAGTCCGCGCATCTGGCTGTAGATCTGGTTCGCCTTGCTGCGATCGACCTTGCCCAGTTCTTCCTCGATCTCGTTCCGCTTGTTGACGTATCCGGCGTAGAGCTTGTCGTGATGGATCTCGATCGTCTTCGCACCGATGCCCTTCAACGCGTCATTGGCGTAGGGCAGGGCCTTGACGGGATGCTTGGCCATAGAGCCTCTCCTTTCGCGTTCGGTACCGTGTGAGCTTGGATGGACGGAAGAATCATACCAGAACTCGCGCGCCCGGCGCACAGGGCCAGGCGCCGGAACAACCTACTCGGGAAGCCGCTTTCGGATGGACGCGATGCGGTAGGCCCGCGCGCCTTCGGGGAATTCCAGCGTGGCCTCGGAGCCCTCGCTTTTCCCGAGCAGCGGCTTTAAGATGGGCGCCCGGTACGAGAGAATCCCGGGCCCCAGATCATGGTCCCCCTCGCCCAGGATCCAATACTGGAGCGAGGCCCCTCCGGAGGGATCCGCGGGCTCCAGCCGGACCTCGGTGCCAACGCCCACGCGAGTGGGGTCCACCTCGATCGTCTCGAGCAGCCTCGTGCGATCGAGCACGTTCATCAGCTCCTGGGCGCGCGCGGCCGCGTTCGCCTGACGCTGCTTCGCCGCCTCGTACTCGGCGTTCTCGCGCAGGTCGCCGAGCTGGCGGGCCTTCTCGATGGCTGCCGGGATGACGGTCTTCAAGTCCAGCTTGAGCTTCTTGAACTCGGCCTCCAGCTTCTCGTAAGTCGCGCGCGACATGATGGTATGGCGGGTCTCCAGATCCTCGATGCTCTTTCCCTCGAGAAGCGTCTGCGCGGTCGCGCTGCGGCGGGCCTCGTGCGTTTCCGTCACGTGCCCGTAGCCCGCGCCGCGCAGGAATTCGAGCACCGGCTGGAGCCTGCGCTCGCTTCCTCGCCAGTGAAGCACCGTGCGCTCCAGGCGCTCGCCGGATTCCTCGTCGAGGGGATGTTTCTCGAGGAGGCTCCGGATGGCGCCGCCGGGCCCGAGTAGCTCGAGCAGGCGCTCCGATACGCCCGGCACGCCGCCACCGTCGCGCTCCAGGAGCCGGAGGGCAGCCATGAGGAGCGTTGCCGGGGAGGGGGCACCGTCCTCGGCCTGGTTGGCCGCGAAGTGCTCGATCAGACGCGCCCCCAGAGCGGGCGCGTCGGCGGTCTGCTGCAGGCGGTCCAGGACCGCCTTGCCGAACGCGGGGCCCAGCAGCGTGTGCAGGCGCGCGCGGCCGCTCTCCCGAAGCCGCGGAAGCCGGCTCTCGATCGCGCGCCAGAGGAAGGTCTCTTCCTCGCGCCCGCCCTCGGCCAGGATGATCAGCGCGTCCTGCTGCTGGCTCAGCGTGAGATCGCCCGGAGAAAGCCCTTCCGCGATCAGCTTGTCCAGCGCGTCGCGGGCCGCCGGCTTGGGCAGGGCGCTCCAGGAGACCGCGTGGTAGAGGGCCTGCGCGCGCTGCGTGGGGTCGAGCTTCGCGTCCTCGACCCAGCGCGTGATGGCCTTCGCGGCGTGCGCGGCCAACCGCGCCTCCTGTTCGGGATGCTCGCGGAGGAACTTGCGCACGAGCCCCAGTCCCGCCTCGCCCGCGCGCGGGCTCAGCTCGGGGAGCGTCACCTCGCTCGATCGATCCTCCGACGCGAGCTTGTACATCTGCTGATAGGCCTCGCTCAGGTCCAGTCTCGGATCATTCTTGAGTTTCTCCTTCGTTCCCTTCCACCATGCGGACCATTCGCCCGGCTTCAGCACCGCCTCGATGCGCGGCTTCATCTGCGCCTGGGTCGCGACCCCGCCCAGGTCGCGCAGCGCCGAGACGACGATCTGCGGATCGCGCTTCGCGATCATCTCGCGCAGGCGCTCGGGATCGCGCGCCGCGAGCACTCGAATTCCATCGGGCGGTAGCCGGTCCAGCGAGCGCGCGGCCATCGCGAGCGACATCTTGTGGCCGGCGCGTCCCGGGAACTCGAGCGAAACGGACTCGCCGTCGTTCGAGCTGACGCGTCCCAGACCCCAGGTCGCATGGGCCACGTCGGCTCCGGGAGGAAGCGAGAGGATCCTGGGGAGCCGCGTCCGGACCGCCGTGATCGGCTCGGCCGGGTTCTGGATGCCGGAGCCTGTGACGATGGCGTCCGGGTCGGGCTCCAGCGCGACCGCGATCCGGAGCAGCGCGGCCAGGACGGTCCGCGCCCGGGCGGACTGAGGCGCCCGGGCGGCGATCGGGTCCATCTCCTGCCAGGACCAGAGGCCTCCGCCGGCGCGCGTGAGCGCGGGGAGCGCCAGATCCAGGATCGACTCCGATTGTTCCCAGGGCACCGCTCCCGCGAAATGGAGCACGATGGCGCCCGCGCGTCCCGGCTCTTTGGGGAGATCTTCCTCGACGAGCCGGAGCAATTCGTCGGCGACCGCCTCCGGATGGCTCAGCTTGAGCCAGATATCGAACGCGTCGAGCCTCAAGTCCCGGGCCTCGTCCGTCTCGCCTTTTTCCTCGAGGATTCGCGAGAGCTCCATCAGGAGATCCGGGTCGTTCTGCCGGATGTCCAGGGCGCGGCGCAGGAGGTCGATCCGTTCCGCCTCCTCTGGCGCGGTGCGCGAGAGGAAGTGGAGGAACCGGACCGCGGCGGAAACCGGCTCCGGCTCGAGGAAGCGGGGAAGAAGCGCGCGCACCCCCTCGCGGTCACCCGCGGCGGCCAGCTTGTCGCCGACGATCTCCAGCGCCTCGATCGCGGCGGCCCGCTCGCCGAGCGCCTCCTCGAGGAGCCCCGAGAGAAGGAGGAGGTCCCACCGCTTCTTCGCCTGGGGCTCCTGCTTCAGGAGGCGCAATGCCTGCTCCGCCTGGGTTCCCGCGATGAGCCGGCGCGCGAGCGTGTCGGTCTCGGACCATCGCGGGTCCGATACCTTCGCCTGCGTCTCTTCTCCCTGCGCGCCGCGCAGGTAGCTGCGAAAATCGGCGTCCATGTCGTTCGATCCCTCCCGAGCCGCCCATCATATAGCACGCTCCGCCCGTGGTACACTCCCGCTTCCAATTTTTCTGAGGCGTTCACGAGGGGGGCGTATCGATACGAAACGGCGGGTCGTTCTCGCGCTCGTCCTGAATCAGATCCTCTCGGCGGGAACGCACCTGATCGCGAAGGCCACCCTGAGCGCGATCGGACCTCTCGCGACGGCCCTCCTGCGTTTCATCGCGGCCTCGCTGGCGCTCCTGTGCTTCGAGTTCCTGAGGCCCCGGCGCGAGCGGGTGGCGCGGCAGGACATTCGCAAGATCCTGTGGCTCGGATTTCTTGTGATCCCGGTGAACCAGGGATTCTTTCTCTTCGGGCTCACGGAGTCGACCGCGAGCCACGCGGCGCTCCTCTACGCGCTGACCCCGATCGTCGTGTTCCTTTTCGCGCGGCGGTTCCTGAGCGAGGGGAACACAGGCGCCAAGCTCGTGGGGATCGTGGCCGCGTTCCTGGGAGCGGCGCTGATCCTGGTGGATCGCGGTCTCGCGCGCGAGATGTCGGTCATGCGCGGCGATCTCCTGATGCTCGTGGCCGTGTTCTCCTGGGCCCTCTACACGATCGGCTCGAAGGATCTCCTGAAACGCTACGATCCCATGACGCTCACGACCTGGGTGCTGATCTCCGGAACCGCGATGAGTCTGCCGGCGGCCCTGATTCCGGGGGCGATTCCGCGGCTGGATTCTCTGTCGCTGCCGGTCTGGGGCGGCATCGCGTATCTCGCCATCGGCACCTCGGTCATCGCCTATCCGCTCTGGCTCTACGCGCTCCGAAGGCTCGAGGCCTCTAAGGTCGCGATCACCACGAACGCCCAGCCGGTGCTGACCAGCGCGCTCTCGTGGCTCCTGTTCGGCGAGCGGTTCGGGCCCGCGTTCTTCGTCGGCGCGGCGTTGATCCTGTTCGGCGTGACGTGGGTGGAGACGCGGCGAGGGGTCGTGGCGGCCGTGCGATGACCCCGCGCGAGAAGCTCGACGGCACGGAGCTGCCGCGCGTGGTCGCACCCCCGCCTGGGCCGCGCTCGCGATCCTCGGCCAGGCGCTTGCGCCGGAGCGAGGGGGCGGCCATCTGGGGTGCTTTGGAATCCCCGGTAGTCTGGTCGCGCGGCCGCGGCGCCGTGGTGCTCGACGTCGATGGAAACCGCTACCTGGATCTGACGGCGGGGTTCGGCGTCCTCTCCCTGGGTCACGCGGCCCCCGAGATTGCGCGCGCCGTATCCTCGCAGTCGCGAAAGCTGACGCAGGGGTTGGGCGACCTCATGCCTCACGAGGGGCGGGAGAAGCTGGTGCGCCGCCTGGCTTCCCTGGGCGGCGGCCTGGACCGTGTGCTGCTCGCGAGCACGGGCGCCGAGGCCGTGGAGCTGGCGCTCAAGACCGCGTATATAGCGACGGGCCGCCGGCGCGTGGTGGCGTTCACGGGCGCCTATCATGGCCAGTCCTACGGCGCGCTCGCGGTGACCGATTACCCGGGCCTGGGCAAACCCTTCGCAGCCCAGATCCCGGACCTCGCGGTTCGCGCGCCGTATCCTTATCCCTATCGATGCCCGGCCGCGAGCGCGTGCGGCGGCCGCTGCGACCTCCGCTGCCTCGATGAAGGGATGAAGATCGTGGATCGCGCCCTCGAGGGACCCGACCCGCCGGGGGCGATCATCGTAGAGCCCATCCAGGGACGTTCCGGCTGCGTCGTGCCTCCGCCCGATTTCCTGCCGAGACTCCGGGCGCTCGCGAGCGCGCGCGGACTTCTGCTCATTCTCGACGAGGTGATGACCGGTGGCGGCCGCACGGGCCCCTTGTGGGCCTGGCAATGGCACGGCGAGACCGCGGCCCCGGATCTGCTCGTTGCGGGGAAAGGGATCGGAGGAGGTGTGGCGGTCGCGGCACTTCTCGGGAGGAAGAAGATCATGGAGTTATGGCGCAAGCACATGCTCCCCTCGGGCGAGGCGCCTCATTCAAGCACCTTCTACGCGCACCCCCTCGCCTGCGCGGGCGCGCTCAAGGCGATCGAGCGGCTCACGTCGCCGGAGACACGGGCGCACGTGGAGCGTGTGGGCGCCGTGTTCGCCGAGGGGCTTCGCGCCGTCGCCGCGAGGTCGTCCGCCATCGGCGACGTGCGCGCGGAGGGCCTGATGGCCGCGATCGAGATGGTGCGCGACCGCGGATCGCGAGAGCCCGCGCCCGAAATCGCAGCGAGGACGGTGGCCGCGCTGCTCGGCCAGGGGGTGCTGACCTATCCAGGCGGCGTTCACGACAACGTCATTTGCTTCACGCCGCCGCTCACGATCACCCAGGAACAGATCGGATTCGCCGTGGACGCGGTCGAGCGGGCGCTTCAAATGTCGTGAGGCATGTATCCCATGGGGGACTGGAAGTAGTAGTTCATCGGGTAATGCAGGAAGTTCGAGACGCGGCTCGTGTAGACGCACGCGAAGTCCTTGAGTTGATGCCCGAAGCGGCTGGACTCGTTTCCTTCCCGGAAGATTGATCCCCAGAACGGATTGTACGCCTGGTCGATCTTGAGCCTCAGGTCCTCGATCTCCGGATCCACCTCGATAGCCCGCTCCTCGATGCGCTTGATCTCCCCGGGAATCGCCTCGATCCGGGCTGTCAGCTCCAGGCGGCGGGCGGGATCCGCGCCGTCGTCTCCCACGACCAGCGTGAGCCGCCGAAGCTCCCGTCCAAGGGCCGCCTTGTCTATTTCCAGGTGATGCCGCTCGGCGGATAGACGGGAGAGCCGCTCGAATTCCTTCTCGTGCTCCTGGGTGACGCGAATCTCGCGGTCCAGCTCGGGCACCAGCATGGCGGTCCGCCATCCCAGCGCCTTCTTCGAGAGCAGGATGTCCCCGTACGTGTGGTCGCCGAAGTAGAGGATCTCCTCGCCGCTCGCGCCCAGCGTGCGCTCCAGGTAGGAGCCGTTCGCGCCGCGGACGATCCCGATCGCTCCGGGGAGCGCCACCGCCTCGGGCACCGGCTCCGGAGGGGCGTTGGCGGCGAAGAAGGAAGGCTTCCTGGCCTCGACCACGACGAGATCGAAGATCTCGCTCCAGTGGGAGGGCGCCCCGCGCCCCCGCTCGAGCAGATGCCGCTGCAGCGCGTCGGCGTAGGTCCAGTCGCTGTTCGTGAGCAGGAAGAGCTTCTTCCCGCCGCGGCGGAATTCGTCCAGGACGGCGCGCATCTCGTTGTCGAGCCGGATGTAGGTGTCGAGATTCGCCGTGATCACGGACTTCAGGCTTCCGTCCCGATGCGCCTCGTCGATCATCTCGCGCACGTCGTCGTAGACCTGGGTGTAGTCCGTCTTCTTCTGCCCCGCGCGCTCCAGAGAGTCCACGACGCACAGGAAGAGATAGACCTCCGGGAGGTGGAAGAGGGTGTCCACCGAGGAGTAGTTCTCGTGGCTGAGGCGAATCCGGGAGGAGCGGTAGGCCCGCTCGCGCTCGTCGGCGCGCAGCTCGCGCAGCCCGTGGTGCCCGCGCGAAACGAAATTGAAATAGTCCATCTTGAGCAGGTTCCCGCGCTTCTTGTCCACCACGAGACCCCGGATCACGAAGGTCGGGTCGTACTTGAGATCCAGGATCTCCTTGGGATAGCCCTTCGTCGACACCAGCTTCTGCTTGGTGAGATCGAACGCCAGCTCCTCGACGGGAACGGGATCGTAATGCGCCAAGGTGTGGTCGAGATCGAATCCGATGGCCCGGATCTTCGACAGGCGGAGATTCCGGTTCACGAACACGCGGTGCCGGCGCGGGATCCGGTGCTCCCGGTACCGAAGCGCTTTGACCGAGGGATCGTGCTCTGTGGGGGGGGTCTTCGCTACGGACATGGGCGCATTGTAGGCGACTTGACGGGGCTTCGGCCACTCTCTACTGTCCGGGGATGAATCTCTGCATCTACGAAGATATCGAGGCCCAATCCTTCGGTCCGCTCACGCTCCTCCGCCCGGTTTTCGCGCTCCGGTGCGGCATTTTCACCCTTGCGGAAAAACTCGCGCTCGCGTTTCCGGAGGCCAAGCTCCACCTCCTCGTGCGCCCGCACCTCGAGGAATGGACGCGCCAGATCTATCCCGACGCCGACGTCGCCGAGCCGTCCGCCGAAGACACGATGTTCGTGAACGGGCGCCTCTGCATGACGGACGACGAGGTGCTCCACTTCATGGCCGCGTCTCCCCAGGAGGTGAGCTACGTCGCGCAGGGAGTTCTTTTCGCCGCCAAGGTCCAAGGAAAGCGCGTGAAGCACGTCGTCCGCCACCTGCGGGAAGGGGATCCGGACCGCGCGTTCGAGGACGTTAGGGTTCCCGCCGAGGTGCAGGCCTTTCTCGCGCGCTCCGGGGCGGACCTCATCCGCTGGAGCCCGAGGCAGATTCTCCAAGACTCGCGGTACCTCTTCGAGGGCGGGGTCGTGCGCGGGACCGTCGATACGGGCGCCCATCTCCTCAAGCCCGAGGCGATCCACGTGGCCCGCGGCTCGCGCGTCATGGCGGGCGCCATCCTGAACGCGGAGGGCGGCCCGATCGTCGTGCGCGAGAACGCGACCATCGAGCCGCTCGCGTACGTCGAGGGGCCCGCCGCGATCGGCGAGAGCTCGATCGTCCGGGCCGGCGCGAAGATTCGCGGCGGCACCTCCATCGGCCCGGTCTGCCGCGTGGGCGGAGAGGTGGCCGAGACGGTGTTCCAGGGCTACGCCAACAAGCAGCATGACGGCTTCCTCGGGCATTCCTTCGTGGGCGAGTGGGTGAACCTGGGCGCGAACACCAACAACTCGGACCTCAAGAACACGTACACACCCGTGCGGACCTATCGCTCCGCCCGGGACTTTCTCGAGAAGAAAGGGGAGGATTCGGGACAGCTCCTCCTCGGGCTTCAGATCGGCGATTTCACCAAGACCGGGATCAGCACCTCCTTCACGACCGGCGCCTCGGTCGGCATCGGATGCAATCTCCACGGGACGGAGACGATGCCGGCCTATGTGCCCTCGTTCGTCTGGGGAAGCCCCGGAGCGTACCAGGAGCATCGGATCGATCCGATGGTGGCGACGGCCGAGCGCGCCATGGCGCGGCGCGAGATTCCTCTCGAGACCGAGCTGGACGCGCTTCTCCGGCGCGCGCACGAGGAGACCAGGAACGATCGGGACCTCTACCTGGGCGCGATGGCGGTCGCGCGCCGGGAGCCGCAGCCTTGAGATGGGATCGAGGGGGCTCCCGCCCCTTCGTGCTGGGCGGATCCACCACCCCGGCGGTCAAGGCGCTCCTGATCGCGAACGTCGCGGTCTTTCTCTTCCAGGCGGTGGTCCGCGCTCTCGTCCAGGTCCGGATCGAGACCACGTTCGGACTCGTTCCCTTCGAGGTGGTCCACCACCTCTACGTCTGGCAGCTCGCCACCTACATGTTCCTCCACGGCGGGTTCTTCCACATCGGGTTCAACATGCTCGCCCTCTGGATGTTCGGAACGGAGCTGGAGTCGCTCTGGGGAACGCCGAAGTTCCTGCGCTTCTACTTCATCACCGGCATCGGGGCCGCCATCATGACGACCCTCGTCGGACCGAGCAGCTACACCGTCACCATCGGCGCATCGGGCGCGATCTACGGGCTCCTCGCGGCGTACGGGCTCCTCTTTCCCGACCGGATCATCCTCCTCTACTTCGTGCTGCCCATCCGCGCGAAGTATCTCGTGCTGATCCTCGGACTCATCACCTTCTGGTCCAGCATCTCCGCGACCGGAAGCGGCGTCGCGCACGTGGCGCACCTGGGAGGAATGATCTTCGGGTGGCTCTATCTACGAGGGCCGCGGCTGCCGCGCTGGAAGGTGGGAGGGATCGGCGGCGCGTACGAGAAATGGAAACGGAACCGGCTCCGGAAGAAATTCCACGTCTACTACCAGAAGACCCGGGGAGAGGACGAAGGCCCCGAGGACAAGCGCCGCTAAACGCTCCCAGGCGGCGCCCCCGCTTCTCACCCGCCCGCCCGCCTAGTGCTTCCCCGTCATCAAGGCGGCCATGACTTCGTCGAGGACTTCCTTGGGCGGACGCACGCGCTCGAGCGGCAAGGAGGCGAGCGGAGCCTCGGTCAGCCGCAGATCCTGCTCGAAGGGCTCCTTCTCGGGATCCACGTAGAGGAGCCCGGTCACGAACTTGTCTTCCTGCCTGCCATGGTGGATCGTCTCGAGCGCGTGCAGAGCGTCGCCCGGATCGTAATCCTCTCCCAGCTTCTTCAGCGTGATGCGCGAGCCGTCGTGCAGGGTCACCTCGCGGCTCTCCCCGGGGGCGTAATCCACCTCGATGTTCTCGAAGCGCGGAATGAAGAAGATGTCGTGGAGCGGCGCATCGTGCTCCTTCACGCTCAGGTAGCTCTTGGTCGAGCCCTCGTGGTTGTTGAACGTGACGCACGGGCTGATCACATCCACGACCGCCGTCCCGCGATGGCTGAGCGCGGCTTTCAGGATGGGGCGAAGCTGCTTCGGATCGCCCGAGAACGACCGGGCCACGAACCCGCATCCCAGCTCGATCGCGAGCGCGCACACGTCGATCGGCATCAACTCGTTCACGCGGCCTGATTTCGCCTTGCTGCCGACGTCGGCCGTGGCGGAGAACTGCCCTTTGGTGAGGCCGTACACGCCGTTGTTCTCGACGATGTAGAGGAGCGGGACGTTGCGGCGAACCAGGTGGAGGAACTGGCCCAGCCCGATCGAGGCCGTGTCGCCGTCCCCGGAGACGCCGAGCAGGGTCAGCGACCGGTTCGCGACCGAGACCCCGGTGGCGATCGAGGGCATGCGTCCGTGCACCGCGTTGAATCCGTGCGAGCGGCTGAGAAAGTACGCCGGAGTCTTGCTGGAGCAGCCGATTCCCGAGAGCTTCGCCACCCGGTGCGGCTCGAGGCCGGCCTCGAACGCGGCCTGGATGATGCTGCCGGTGATCGCGTCGTGGCCGCAGCCGGGGCAGAGCGTGGACTTGGCGCCCTTGTAGTCGGCGACGGTGAGGCCGATGTGGTTCTTGCCGCTGGTTTCCACGGGCGTCATCGGGCCAGAACTCCTTCCCGCTCCCGGACCTGTTCCACGATCGATTGGGCGTCGATCGACAAGCCATCGTAATGGAGGATCGACCGGAGCTTCATGGCCAGCTCGGGATAGTCCATCCGGAGCAGGGAGGCCATCTGGGCGTCCCGGTTTTGCTCGACCACGTACACGCGGTCGCAGGACTTGATGAAGCTCTCCACGTCGCTCGTGAAGGGAATGGCCTTCAGGAGCAGGTAGCTCGTCTTCAGGCCCTCGCCCGTCAGGATGTCGCGCGCCTCCATGATTCCCCAGTGGCTGGAGCCGAAGCCCAGGACGCCGATCTCCGCGCCGGGCGTGCGCTCGATCACGGGCGGGGGAACGAGCGCGCGGGCCGTTTCGTATTTCGTGGCGAGGCGGTCCATGACGCGCTTGTAGGTCTCTGCATTCTCGGTGTACATGGCCTTCTCGTCGTGGCCCGATCCGCGCGTGAAATAGCCCGCAAGGGGATGGTCGGTGCCCGGGAGCGTGCGGTAGGGAATCCCGTCCTTGTCGAGATCGCGGTAGCGTTCGAAGGTACCGACCTTGGCGAGGGCCTCCGCGTCGAGCACCTTCCCGCGGTCCCAGGCCTTCTCGGGGTAGCGGAACGGGTCCGACATCCAGACGTTCATCCCCAGATCCAGGTCCGAGAGCACGAAGACCGGCGTCTGGAGCCGCTCGGCGAGGTCGAACGCGCGCATGCCGAAGTTGAAGCAGTCCTCCACCGTCGCCGGGAAAAGGACCACGTGCTTGGTATCGCCGTGCGAGAGGAAGACCGTCGAGAGGATATCCGCCTGGGACGTGCGTGTCGGGAGACCCGTGCTGGGGCCCACGCGCTGGATGTCCCAGATCACGGCGGGGATCTCGGCGTAATAGGCGAAGCCGGTGAATTCGGTCATGAGCGACAGGCCCGGGCCCGAAGTCGTCGTCATCGCCCGCGCGCCCGTCCAGGACGCGCCGAGTACCATTCCGATCGCGGCGATCTCGTCCTCCGCCTGGATCACCGCGAACGTGGCGGCTCCGGTCTCAGGGTCGCGGCGGTACCGGTCCAGGTATCCCATGAGCGATTCCGCGAGGCTGGAGGACGGCGTGATGGGGTACCAGGCGAGGAAGGTCACGCCGCCGAACATGGCGCCCAGCGCACCGGCCTGGTTTCCCTCGATGAGGATCTTGCCCTCGGTCTTGTCGCTCCGCTCCAGGCGGAAGGGCGCCGGCTTCAAGTTCTGCGCGGCATAGTCCGCCCCGGCTTTCACGGCCGCGCGGTTCATGTCGAGGGCCTTGGGCTTCTTGCCGAGCTGCGCGCTCAGGGCCTGATCGATGTCCCTGAGATCGATCCCCAGAAGATGGGCCACGACGCCGACGTAGATCATGTTCACGACGAGCTTCCGCAGCTTGACGTCATCCACGAGCGGTTCGACCAGCTTGTTGAAGGGGATCTTGTAGACGGTCCGGTCCTCGGGAATGCGCGGAGCGGGGACGCCCTCGTTCAGGATCAGGATCGAACCGGGCTCCATGGCGCCGATGTCCTCGACCGAGGTCTCGGGGTTCATGGCCACCAGCACGGCGTTGTGGCGCGTGCGCGCGAGATACCCGCGCTCGCTCACGCGGATCGTGAACCAGGTGGGCAGGCCCGCGATGTTCGAGGGGAAGAGGTTCTTCCCGGAGACGGGAACGCCCATCTGGAAAATGGTCCGGAGCAGGGTCGTGTTGGCCGTCTGGCTGCCCGAGCCGTTCACCGTCGCCACATGGATCGAGAAGTCGTTCGTTGTCGCCTTCAACGTGATCTCCGCATCTAAACGGTTCGGGGTTGGGGAAGCGGCCCATTCTGGCCTACAGCCGGGACAGGGTCAAGCTCCTTCCCCCTATCACGTTGTGGGATTGCGCCCTGCGCCGCCCGCCGCTCTGTTCCGAGCGCGCAGTGGGCCTGTCCCTTCAGATGCGGGCCGGAAGCCCTTGACCCAGGGAAATTCCCATCACAATAATGATCGGCTCATGAGCGTCAGAACCCTACCCGAGCCCTATCTTTGCCTGGACGATGACGTTCTCGACGAGCGCATCCGCGCGGCCAAGGAGGCCCTGGGGCGGCGCGCGGTCGTCCTGGGCCACCATTACCAGCGGGACGACGTCATCGCCCACGCCGATGTGACCGGCGATTCCTTCAAGCTGGCGCGTCTGGGCGCGGAGCGCACGGACGCGGAATTCCTCGTCTTCTGCGGCGTCCATTTCATGGCCGAGAGCGCCGATATTCTGCGTGGGCCCGGCCAGACGGTCATCCTCCCGGACCTGAACGCCGGCTGCTCGATGGCCGACATGGCCCCGACCGAAGACGTGCTCTTGGCGGGGGCCACGCTGGACCGTCTCGGCATCCGCTCGATTCCGGTCACCTACATGAATTCCACGGCCGAGCTGAAGGCCTACTGCGGAGAGCGAGGCGGCGCCGTGTGCACGTCCTCGAACGCGCGGAAGCTCTTCGAATGGGCGTTTCAGCGCGAGCGGCGGATCTTTTTCTTTCCGGACGAGCATCTGGGCAGGAACACGGGCGCGCAGCTCGGGATTCCGCTCGAGGAGATGGTGGTCTGGGATCCCGCTAAGGAGTCGGGCGGCCTTACGCCGGGGGATCTCGAGCACGCGCGGGTCATCCTCTGGAAGGGCTGCTGCTCGGTGCACACGAAGTTTCTCCTTCGCCACGTGCGGGAACGGCGCGCGGAGGATTCCGGCGTGCGGATTCTGGTGCACCCCGAGGTTCCCTACGAGGTCGTCCAGGCCGCGGACGAGGTGGGCTCCACCGAGCACATCATACGTGTGCTGGAGGAGGCGAAGGCCGGGAGCAGCTGGGCGGTCGGAACGGAATACCACCTCGTGAACCGGCTTGCGCAGCGTCACCGCGACAAGAAGATCGAGATTCTCTCCAAGGATTTCTGTCTCTGCGCGACGATGTACCGGATCTCTCCGCAGAACCTTCTCTGGGTCCTCGAGAATCTGCTCGAGGGGAAGGTGGTGAATCCAATTCGTGTCCCCGACGCCGAGAAGCGCTGGGCGCGAGTGGCTCTGGACCGAATGCTCCAGGTCGGTTAACATGGTCACAAGAGTTTCCTCATCGCTGGAGGCAGCATGGCATACGTGATCGTGAAGGACATATGTGAGGGCGAGAGTTCCTGCGTGGATGTCTGCCCCGTGGATTGCATCAAGAAGGGGGAAGGACAGAACGCAAAGGGGACCGGCTGGTTCTTCGTCGTCGCCGAGGACTGCGTGAGCTGCAACGCATGCCTCGAGGCGTGCCCCGTCGAGGCAGCGATCCTGCCCGACTAGACTTAAAGGTCGCTTCTCGCGTAACTCATTTGGTCTCATTGGCTTCGCCGCCGGATTCGCGCTCGCGACCGGCGGCGCGCTTTTTTGCCCTGTTCCGCCTTAGCCCGCGGGCCTGCTCAAGAATCCGCCATGGCGTTCCGATACCCACTTCATGGATTGCACCGCGGTCAAGCCACTCATGGAAGCCCTTGTATCCGGATCGCTTCCGAAGCAGGAGCGCTCGCTCGCGGAGCAGCACATCTCGATCTGCGAGGGTTGCCGCCTCGAGCTCGAGCTGGTGCGCGCGATCGGATCCCAGGAGAAACCTCCCGCCGTAGGTCAGGAGGACTGGACCATCGACCGCATCTTCGGCCCCGAGGGGAACACCGGGGCCGGAGTACCGGGGCAAGCACCCGGGCCATATTCCGGGATGCCGGCCGCCCCGCGAGAGGAGGCCAATCCACCTGGGGCCGCGGACAGTTCGTTCGGGGCAGTCGCGCTTGCCGGGGCAGGCGATGCCACGTCGATCTTTCCAGGCATGGATTCCACGCCGCCCGGCGAACCCGCTCCCGCTCCGGAGACCACGCCCGGGGACGAAGAGAATCGCTCCCAGGATGCCGCCGCCGCGAAGCCGGCGGGGGAGACCGCTTCGTGGGATTTCGAGCCGACCGACGCCAAGCCGAACGTGAAGCCGCCGGAGGAGAGTCTCTTCTTCGCGGCCGAGGCACTCACCCGGCGCAAGAATTCCGAGGGCAAGAAGTCATCGAACGTCCGCGTGATTCTCTGGGGAGCGGGCGGGATCGTCGGCGCCGCGCTGCTCGCGTTCTCCGCCTGGTTCGTGTTGCACATGGGATCGTCCAGCGGATCGTCCGCCGCCGGCCCGGCCGGGATTCACGCGAGGCCTCCCACGGGCGAGACGGGCCAAGGCGCGCCGGAACAGGCGCCCGATCCGGGCACGACGCAGCCGCCGGCGAACGATGACGGTGGCGCCCCGCCTGACCAGGGCTCTCCCGCTCCAGACATGACCTCCCACGAGGTTCCTCCAGCTCCAGCGAGCGCGCCTCGGCTCACCACGTCCTCGACGGCTCCGCAGCCGCTCTCGCTGGGATCGCGCGCGACGGCCGCGCCGCAGGGCGCAACCTCGCATGACCCGTCCGTCGCTTCCAACCCGGCGCTCGAATCGCGCCCTACCGGAGCGCAGGAGGATCACCTCCCGCCCGAGCAGCCGAAGCCCTCACCGCGAACGACCGTTCGCGCATCCGATCAAGCGTCGCCAGGTGAGACCCACGGGCACGCGGCAACCTCGGTGATCCATACGCCGCGCCCCGCGCAGCATACGCCGCGCCCCGCGCAGGAGACGCCGCGCCAGGCGCAGGAAGCGCCGGATCCGACGCGGGAGTCGTCCTCCGACGAGACGCCGGCGACCCAGGGCGCTCCCTCGGATGAGTCTTCGAAGCCCGAGCCTGCCGTGGATTCGCAATCGAGCGCGCCCGTCCCGAAACCCGGGGCCGCGAAGACTCCCGCGCAGGCGCCGCCTGCCTCCGGAGTGGCGTCGCGGCGGACGCCTTCTTCCATGTGGAGGACGGAGACGCCCAGGCCTCCCGAGGTCGAGAAGCCTGCCGAGACACCGAGCCAGACAGCCACCATCGAGGCATCGTCTCCGATCGAGCGGCTCCATCTCGCGACACTCGCCGCCGAGGGACGCGGCGACGTGGACGCGTTGCGGCGGCTTCGCTCGACGTGGAAATCCTTCATGGGCAAAATCATCGGGCCTGACCGCTCGCGGGCCAAGCGCGAGTACGCCGACTGCCTCTGGGCCATCCAGAGCATCACCGGCCGGCGATCCGACCAGAAAGACACGATGGCCGCGTACCGGGAGTACCTTCTGGGCGCGCCCGCCGGCGGTGCCGACAGCCGCTCCGTCTCGCGGCTCCGCCAGCTCGAGGACGCCTTCGCCGAGCGTCGCTAGCGCCCCCGCGCCCGCCTTCGCGGGGCGCAGCCCCGACTGTCCCCGAGTTGACGACCGGGGCGATGGGCCGTAGGCTCACCCACCGTGAATCCGATTCCCACCCCGGCGGGGAAGATGCCGGAACTCCGGCTTCCCGAGGGCATCCGCCGGGGGCTCGGCTCGCTGTCCCGCAGCAAGATCGGCTGGGCGCTGGTCGTGCTCGCGTTCGTCTTCGCGGTTCTCGGGTACGATTGGTTCCGGCTCTCCGCGCTCTCCTCGTATCGCTATTCCGGCCAGGGTTGGAAATTCCCGACCAACGTCTACGCGGATTGGCTCGAGTTGCGCGCCGGGATGCCGCTCGAGGTTGCGGACCTCCGCCAGGCCCTGGACGCGGCGCGTTACCGCCACACCACCGGCAAGCCCTACGCGCCCGGGCAGTACCGGATGCGCGGGTCCATTTTCGAGATCTACTTGCGCCCCTTCGTCTACCCCGATCGCGCCGAGCCCGGGACGCCGACCTTAGTCGAGATCCGGGACGGGGCCGTCGCCTCCATCGGGAACGGCTTCGCGCAGCCGACGCCGCGAGGCCTCCTCCGCATCGACCCTTTGCTTCTGGCCCAGTTCTCCGATCAGGACCGTGAGCGCCGTTCCTTCACGCCGCTTGCCGCGATTCCGCGCCACGTGGCGCTTGCCGCGGTCGCGAGCGAGGATCGCCGCTTCTTTCGCCACATGGGACTCGACCTGCTGGGCATCGGGCGCGCCACCGCGCGAAACATGCGCGCGGGCTCGCTCGTCGAAGGGGGCAGCACCATCAGCCAGCAGCTCGCGAAGAACATCTTTCTCTCGCGCCAGAGGACCTTCACCCGGAAGCTCCACGAGGCGCTTCTCGCGGTCCTCATCGAGTTCCGCTACTCCAAGGAGCAGATCCTCGAGTTCTATCTGAACCAGATCTACCTGGGGCAGCGCGGGAGCTGGAGCATCTGCGGCGTGGAGGAGGCCGCCCTCTATTATTTCAACAAGCACGCGAACGAGCTCACGCTCGGGGAAGGGGCGCTCCTGGCGGGGATCATCCCGTCACCGAATCGCATGTCCCCCTACCGGGACCCCGATCTGGCGATCGGGAGGCGCAACGAGGTGCTGGAGGAGATGGTGGCGTGCGGGTTCATCTCGAAGGCCGAGGACCAGCGCGCGCGAAGAATTCCGCTTCGCTTCGCGCCGAATCCGGCTCCCCTGACCCGGGCGCCCTACTTCGTGGACTACGTGCGAGAGGTCCTCTCCAGGGACATCTCGGAGGGGGACCTGAGCACCCGAGGGCTGTCCGTGTTCACCACCCTGGACCCCAGGATGGAAGACGCGGCCGAGCGCTGCGTGCGCGACGGGGCCCGAGAAGCGGACGCGCGATCGCCGATGTCCGGGGCGGGGCGCAACCCTGCTCAGGCCGCGATGATCGCGATCGAGCCCCAGAACGGGGCGATCCGCGCGATGGTGGGCGGGCGCGATTATCGCCTGAGCCCCTTCAATCGCGCCGTGGAATCGCGCCGGCAGCCGGGCTCGGCGTTCAAGCCCTTCGTCTACATCGCCGCGCTGGACACGCCCTTTTCCGGGCGAAGACCGCCGCTGACCGCGGCCACGCTCCTGGACGATGTGCCGGACTCCATTCCGACGTCCCAAGGACCCTATGCGCCGCACAACTACGAGAACGCCTATTTCGGCCGCGTGACGGCCGCCCGCGCGCTCGCGCGCTCGCTCAACGTGGCGACGGTGCGGCTGGAGCTCATGGTCGGGCTACCCAAAGTCATCGAGATGGCGCACGCGCTCGGCGTGGAGAGCAGGCTGCGCGAGGTCCCGTCGCTCGCGCTCGGCACGAACGAGGTGACGACGCTGGAGCTGACCACCGCGTACGCCACGCTGGCGAACGGCGGCGTGATGGTGAAGCCGATCTCGGTGCGCGCCGTGCTGGACCGCGGGGGCAACCTGATCTGGACGCCGCGGCGCGAATCGCGGCGCGTGATCCGACCCGAGACGGCCTACATGGCGACCACCCTCCTCGAGGGTCCCGTCATCTACGGAACCGCGGCTTCGATCCGGAGCGAGTACGGCTTCACGCGCCCCGCGGCCGGGAAGACCGGAACGACCGACGACGAGAATGACGCCTGGTTCGTGGGCTACACGCCGGATCTCGTCGCGGGCGTCTGGGTGGGATGCGACCGCAACCGGAAGCTCGGGCTCACGGGAACCCAGGCGGCGGTGCCGATCTGGGCCAGGTTCATGACCGCCGCCCACCGCGGAAAGCCGGTGCGGGATTTCCTCGCGCCGCCCGGCGTGGTGGACGTCTGGATCGACGCGGACACAGGCTACCGCGCGGGAGCCGAGTGCCCGCACGTGATGCGGGAGTCCTTCATTCCGACCACCGAACCCCGGCAGGTCTGCACGGTGCTGCACCAGTCGAGCTGGTTCGGGACCGAGCAGGGAGATTCGACGGGAGTGCTGCCATCCGGAGGACCGGACGATTACGGGCCGGAAGAGCAAGGGCTAGAGGAGAGCGCTCCCCTGGACGGGTCCGACAACGGTCAGCCCGGTCCTGACGATCAGGCTCCGCTCGACCGCGACAATCCGCCGGCTCCGCCGGGGATCTAGAGCTAGAGGAATTCCTGGATGGTGACCGGCGAAGCCTCGTGTAGACTGGGCCTGTGGTGCCCCGTCCGAATCTCCTCGGCTCCTTCCACGCGCGAGGCGTCGCATGAGCGCTGGATTCGTCCACCTCCACAATCATAGCGACTACTCGCTCCTGGACGGCGCCTGCCGTCTCGACCGCCTCGTAGAGCGCGTCAAAGGGCTCGGCATGCCCTCGCTCGCGCTCACCGACCACGGCAATCTCTTCGGCGCCGTCGAATTCTACGAGACGGCGCGCGCCGCGGACATCAAGCCCATCATCGGGTGCGAAGTCTACGTGGCCCACGGCTCCAGGCACGACCGGACCCGCACCGCGGACGGGAAGGGGGCTTACAACCACTTGGTCCTCCTCGCGAGAAACCGCGACGGCTACCGAAATCTCATGAAGCTCTCCTCGGCCGGATATCTCGAGGGCTTCCACTACAAGCCGCGGATCGACAAAGAATTATTGGCGTCGCACGCGAAGGGGCTGCTCTGCCTGAGCGCGTGCCTCCGCGGCGAATTGCCGCAGCTCGTGCTGGAGGGAAACCTCGCGGGCGCGAAGCGGGCCGCCGCCTGGTACCGGGACCTCTTCGGGCCCGAGTTCTACTACTTCGAGATCCAGGATCATGGGATTCCCGACGAGCGCCGCGTGGCCGAGGGGTTGATCGAGCTGGGCCGGGAGATGGGGATCCCGGTGGTCGCCACGAACGACTGCCATTACCTGGCGCGTGAGGATTCCGAGGCGCACGAGGTCCTTCTCTGCATCCAGACCGGAAAGACGATGCAGGACCAGGACCGGTTCCGCTTCGCCACCGACCAGGTCTACGTGAAGTCCACGGAGGAGATGGAGGCGCTCTTCCAGGGGGCGCCGGACGCCATCCGGAACACGCTCGGGGTGGCGGAGAAGTGCGAGCTGACCCTCGACACCGAGCGCGTGCAGCTTCCGGAGTTTCCGCTGCCGCCCGAGTTCCAGGAGGCGGAGCACTACCTCCGCGCGGTCGCGCGCGAGGGTCTTGCGCGCCGCTACCCGGCGATCGACGCGGACATGGAGAAGCGCCTCCAGTACGAGCTGGACACCATCTGCCAGGTGGGCTACGCGCGCTATTTCCTCATCGTGCGCGACTTCATCGAGTTCGCACGGAAGAACGGCGTGCACGTGGGTCCGGGCCGCGGATCGGCGGCGGGCAGCCTCGTTTCCTACGTCCTGGGCATCACCGACATCGATCCGCTCAAGTTCGATCTCCTCTTCGAGCGCTTCCTGAACCCCGAGCGCATCAGCATGCCGGACATCGACATCGATTTCGATTACGAGAACCGCGGCCGCGTAATCGAGTACGTGCTCGAGAAGTACGGGCGCGAGAGCGTGAGCCAGATCATCACGTTCGGGACGATGGCCGCGCGCGCCGTGGTGCGCGACGTGGGACGGGCTCTGGGCATGGGCTACGCCGACCAGGACCGCGTGGCCAAGCTCATTCCCGGTGAGCTGGGGATGACCCTGACGCGCGCGCTCGAGACCGTGCCGGAGCTGAAGGCACTCTCCATCCAGGATCCGACGCACGCCAAGCTCATCCGCTGCTCGCTCGCGCTCGAAGGGCTCGCCCGCCATGCCTCGACGCATGCGGCGGGCGTGCTCATCGCGCCCGGGAAGCTCACCGACTACGTACCGGTCTATCGCTCGAGCAAAGGCGACGTGACCACCCAGTTCGACATGGTGTCCCTCGAGAAGATCGGACTGCTCAAGATGGATTTTCTCGGGCTTCGGACCCTGACCGTGCTGGAGGATGCCGCCCGGTTCGCCTCGCCCGACAAGGGCGGGCCCGTGGTCTTGAGAGACATCCCGCTCGACGACCCCGCGACCTTCGCGCTCCTGTCCAAGGCGCAGACGATCGGGGTCTTCCAGCTCGAGTCCTCGGGCATGCGCGAGCTGCTCCGCAAGGTGCTCCCGGACTCCTTCGAGGACATCATTGCCATCAACGCCCTCTTCCGCCCGGGCCCCATCCAGAGCGGCATGCTGGACGACTTCGCGAAGCGGAAGCATGGGAAGCAGAAGGTGACCTACATGCATCCGACGCTCGAGCCGATCTTGAAGAAGACGCTCGGGGTGATCGCGTACCAGGACCAGGTCATGCAGATCGCGAACCGCCTCGCCGGCTTCACGCTCGCGCAGGGGGATCTCCTCCGGCGCGCGATGGGGAAGAAGAAGCCGGAAGAGATGGCGCGCATGAAGCAGACCTTCGTGGAGGGCTGCGCCAAGAACCAGGTGGCGAAGAAGAAGGCCGAGGAGATCTTCGACCTGGTCGAGAAGTTCGCGGGCTACGGCTTCCCGCGCGCGCACAGCGCGGCCTATGCGCTGCTCTCCTACCAATGCGCCTATCTCAAGGCGCACCACCCCGAAGCCTACATGGCGGCGGCGCTCACGAGCGAGGTGGGGGACACCGACCGGATCGTGACCCTCGTGGAGGAGGCGCGCCGGATCGGGATCTCCGTGCTCCCGCCGGACGTGAACCGGAGCGTCTCCGTCTTTGCGCTCGAGGGGAGCGCGATCCGCTTCGGGCTCACCGCCGTCAAGAACGTCGGCAAGGGCTCCGTCGAGGCGATCGTGGCGGCGCGCGAGGCCGGCGGGCCGTTCACGTCGATCTGGGACCTCTGCCGCCGCGTGGATCTGAAATCCATCAACAAGCGAGTCGTCGAGTCGCTGGTCCTGGCCGGAGCGTGCGACTCCCTGGGCGGAGACAGGGCGCAGCTCTTCGAGACGGTCGCCGGAGCGCTCAGCCGGTCACAAGAGTTGGCGCGCGGGGCCAGCAAGGATCAGGTAACCCTCTTCGGCGCGGAGCACGCGATCGAGGCGCTGGAGCCGCCGCTCCCGGCCGTGACGGCCTGGCCGTTGCAAGAGGTGCTGCGCAAGGAGCGCGAGGTGCTCGGATTCTATTTCTCGGATCATCCACTCTCGCCCTACCGTCCGCTGATCGAGGCGCGCAGGCTCGCGGACACCGCGCGGATCCGCGAGTCGCGGGACGGGACCGAGCTGGGCTTCATCGGCATGGTCTCGGCCATCAAGACGATCACCGACCGGAACGGCCGCCCGATGGCCTTCGTGACGCTCGAGGATTTCGAAGGCTCCGTCGAGGGCGTGACCTTCGCGGACCTCTACGAGAAGAACCGCGCCGCCCTGGTGCAGGGCGCGGTGGTCGAGACGCGCGCGCGCGTGAGCGTCCGGGAGGACGAGGACCCGAAGCTGGTCTTCCAGACCATCCGGGCCATCACGCCGGCGGACGGCGGCCCCGAAGGCTCCCTCCACATCGATCTGACGGAAGCCCCGGCGGACGCCTCGCTGGAGGCGATCCGGAGCGTGCTGAGTCGCCACCCGGGCCGCTGCCCGGTATACTTCCTCGTGCGCTCCGAATCGGAGCCCGCGAAGACGCTGATACGCGCGCGCCGCCTGCTCGTGAACGCGAGCGGCGAGTTGATTCAGGAGTTGAGGACGCGTCTCGGCGAGAGCGCGGTGTCGCTGGTGAGCGGCGTCCACGAGCCCGTCCCCTTCTAGTCTTCGTCCGGAGAGACATGCGATGAACGGAACCTGGCTCGACTTCGAGAAGCCGATCGTGGAGCTGGAGCGCCGCATCGAGGATCTTCGCGCCTCGGCCCCCGAGAACCCCGAGGCCCAGGAGGAGCTGAAGCGGCTCGAGCGGAAAGTGGAGAAGCTTCGCCGCGACGTCTATTCCAAGCTCACGCGCTGGCAGCGTGTTAAGCTGGCCCGCCATCCGCGACGCCCGTACACGCTCGACTACCTGAAAATCCTGGCCCCCGGCTTCATGGAGCTGCACGGCGACCGGCGCTTCGGAGACGACCCCGCCATCATCTCGGGCCTGACCACGATCGAGGACATACCGATCGTGCTGATCGGACATCAGAAGGGCCGCGACACGAAGGAGAACATCCACCGCAATTTCGGAATGGCGAACCCGGAAGGGTACCGGAAGGCGCTCCGCCTCATGCAGCTCGCCGCGAAGCTCGGCTGTCCGCTCGTGACCTTCGTGGACACGCCGGGGGCCTATCCCGGCCTCGGGGCGGAGGAGCGCGGCCAGTCCGAGGCGATCGCCCGGAACCTGGTCGAGATGGCCCACCTCCCGGTGCCCATCGTCTCGATCGTGATCGGCGAGGGCGGGTCCGGGGGAGCGCTGGCGATCGCGGTCGGCGACGTGGTGCTGATGCTCGAGAACTCGATCTACTCGGTCATCACGCCCGAGGGCTGCGCGGCGATCCTCTGGAAGGACGCGGGGAGGGCCGAGCAGGCGGCCGAGGCGCTGAAGCTCACGGCGCACGATCTTCTGGAGCTGAATGTCATCGACGAGGTGATCCCGGAGCCGCTCGGGGGAGCCCACCGTGATCCCGAGGAGACCGCCCGGCGCATCCAGTCGGCGGTGATCCGGCACGTGCGGGGCCTTCTGGGCCTCCCGACCCAGGAGCTACTGGACCGGCGCCTGGAGAAGTTTCTCAAGATGGGGGTCTATCTGGAGGAGACCGGTCACGAGCCGGCTCCCCTGGGGGGATAACCGACATGCCGATCAGCGAAGAGCTACGCGCGATACTCGTATGTCCTCAGTGCAAAGGGGATCTGCGCGACCAGAAGGAGCCGGAGCGGCTGATCTGCGACCGCTGCTGCCTCGCCTATCCCGTCGTCGACGACATTCCGGTCATGTTGATCGAGGAAGCCGAGCGGACCGCCAAAGCTTGAGCATCTCTCGTAGGTTTCTTTCGCTTCTCCCCCTGGCCGTTGCGCTCCTGGGATTGACGCCCCGCGAGGGTCGCGCGGCCGGCGCGGCCGGCGCGAGTGCCGAAGGCCCCATTCTAGCCACCTCCGTTTCCGCGCGCGTGGAATCGCACACCGCGTTTGGATACCGCGTCGTCCTGAGCATTCCCGAGCCCGAGGTCACAGCGGGGGTCGTCTTCGGCGAGCCGCTCGCCGAGATCACCCTGCCGGGCGGGGCGCTCGACGCGCCCGCGGGCCAGCCGCAACTCCCATCCTTGACGTTGCTCCTTCGCGTGCCTCGGGGCGTCGAGCCGGCTCTCCGTGCCTCGACCGGCGGCGAGCGCTCTCTGGGGGTGCTTCGTCCGGAGCCATTGCCCCACCTCGTTTCGGACCGGGAGAGTTGGCTGTCCCTCGATGCCAGGCGGGTCGCGTCCTATCTGGAGGGTCCCGCGTATCGAGCGCGCGCCGGCGCGGAGGAGCGGGAGACGCCTTACGCGAGTTTCGTGACGACGTCGGCGGGGAATGAGCGCGTGGCGCAGGTGACGCTCCGCCCGGTGCGCTGGGACCCGCGGACCGGGCAGGCGAGCGTGGTCGATCAGATCACGCTCGACGTCTCCTGGACCCCCGTCCAAGCGTCCGGCCCCTTTGCGCCCCCGGCGTTCGCTCCCGGCGCGGGGGGGCGCGCGTTTGCGTACTCCGGCCCCTTTCGCGTCCAACCCGATCGCCCCTGGGTCAAGCTGGGCATCATCCGGCAGGGTCTGTACGCTTTGAGCGCGGCCGACCTGGCCGGCGCGGGCGTCGCCGTGTCGGGAATCGACCCCGCCACCTTCCGGCTTTTCCGCGCCACTCCGGGAGACCTCCCGGAGAGCGTCTCCGTGGACACCGGGCCCGACTCGCTTCGCGAGTGCGCGATCGTGGTAACGGGCGAAGGGGACGGCGCGTTCAATCCAGCAGACAGGCTCTATTTTTACGGGACCGGCCAGACCGGATTCGGATTCGACCTGGCGCGTGGTGGCTCGGTTAATTATCAGGAGGCGCAGCGCTCCGACGTGGAGTCGCTCTGGCTGACCTGGGGAGCGTTCCCCGCGCCATCGCCGCCGAAGCGTATGGCCACCCGCGCCGCTTCGCCGGTCACGCCGGCCCCCGACGTGACGGCCGTGACCCACCGCGTCCACTACGAGGAGAACCGCGTGCGCGACTTCAATTCCTTCGCGGCGAACACGCGATGGGAACGCTGGTTCTACCGGCTCCTCACGCAGGGCTCCCGCCTGGGCTTCCCGCTCACGCTACCGGGGGCGCAGCCTGGGGGGACCGGCTCGCTCTTCCTGCGCATGTGGGGGCGGGGAATCTCGGTGGGCGTGTTCCGCGACGATCACTACACCAACCTCTACTGGAACGGCGCCCTGGTCTCGACGGGCTCCTGGAATTTCAGCACGCCGCGGGACTTCCTCGCCTCGGGGTTCACGGTGCACGCCTCCGACACACTCCAAGTACAGGTGCCGGCGCTCCCGGATTCGACCGACCGGAACCGGTTCGACCAGAGCGAGCTGGCCTGGTTCGAGGTGACCTATCCGAGGCGGCTCTCGGCGATCAACGACACGCTCCAGTTCGCCGCGGACTCCACCATGGCGGGACCGGTCCACTACGTCGTGGACGGAGTCACCGACACGACCGCCGCATGGCTTCTGGAGCGGAGCGATCCCGAGAATCCGGTGCGCTACGTGAACGGGACCTTTTCCGGCGCGGCCGCGCCATTCACGCTGACCGCGGAGGATTCGCTCGCCCCGGGGCCTCCCAAGCGCTACAGCCTCGTGTCGGCCGCCCGCGCCGCGACTCCCGTCTCCGTCGCCCGCTACGCGCCTGCTTCGAGCGGGCATACCATCGCGGATCTGCTCGACCCGGCCGTCGGCGTCGACTATCTGATCGTGGTCCACCCGTCGCTCCTGGCCGCGGCCGAGTCCCTGGCCATCTACCGCTCGGGCGCGCTTTCGGGCTATCCGTCGCCTCGCGTGGGAATCGCGACCACGGACCGGATCGCGGCCCAGTTCGGCGCTGGGTATCTGGACCCGGTGGCGATCCGGAATCTCCTCGCGTACGCGCGCCTTCACTGGACGACGCCCGCGCCCGCCTACGGTTGCCTGTTCGGGGATGCCTCGCTGGATCCGAAGAACTATCTTGGCTTCGCCACGCCGGACCTGGTGCCGACTTACGCGAACTACTATGACGTGTCGCTTCTCGCCCAGTACGTCTCCGACGACTTCTATGGATTTCTGGACGGACCCGGCGATTTGCTCCTCGACATCGCGATCGGGCGTCTTCCCGCGAAGTCGGCGCTGGAGGCATCCACTCTCGTGCGTGGGAAGGTCCAGACCTACGAGGGATCCACCGAATTCGACGAGTGGCGGGCGCGCGCGCTCCTCTGCGCGGACGATGCCTGGAAGCGGGACGTGCCCGATCCGCTCGGGAACACCCACGTCATCGAAATGGAGCGCAAGGACCGCCTCCACATTCCGTATCCGATCGAGCGCTCCAAGGTCTATCTGAACGACTACGCCTTCTCGGACACGCTGCATCAGGCGAAGCCCGCGGCGCGGGACGACTTCGTCGCTCGGATCAACCGGGGCAACTGGTTCGTGGACTACATCGGGCACGGCTCGGACCTGGTCCTCGCGGACGAGCAGGTCTTCCGATCTTCCGATGTCGGACGCCTCACGAACGCCTCGCGTCCCGGGCTGTTCGGTTTCTTCAGCTGCACGGTGGGCAAGTTCGACGCGCTGGGACAGGAGGGCCTCGCGGAGCTTCTGCTCAAGTCTCCGGCGGGAGGCGCCGCGGCGGCGCTCGCCTCCACGGAGCTCGTGTTTCCCCTCGAGAGCACCCAGCTCAACGATGAATTCGTGGACAAGCTCTTTCCCTTGAAGCCGCGGGTGGATTCCACGCTCACCGTGGGGGCCGCGTATCGGCTGGCCAAGAACGCGCACGTGAACCAGGTGGTGCGGAAGTACGTGCTGCTGGGGGATCCTGGCCTCGTTCCGCCCATCCCGCGGGGTCGCGGCGTCTGGGAAAAGGCTCCGCTCGATTCGGTCCTCCGGGGCGACGTGGCCGTGATCCGCGGGCACGCCCTCCAGCCGGACTCGAGCGCCGACACGCTCTCGGCCGGGACGGCGAGAATCCAGGTCCAGGGGAAGCCCTTTGTCCGGACGCAGCGTGACTCGGTCAGCATTGTCCGGACAACCACCTACACCGTCCCGGGTCCGATACTCTTCCGCGGCGACGTCCCGCTCGTCGGGGGTGTGTTCACCGCGCGCTTCGTGGTGCCGCTCGACGCGCGCATCGCGGGGGGGACGGGGCAGCTCCGGGCGCTCCTCAGCGCCGCGGGAGGCCGGGGCGTCGGGCTCGCCGTCGATTCCATCCGGGTCGGGGTTGGCGCCTCCTCCCGGAACGACCTCCTGCCGCCGACGATCACGCTGCTCTACACGGCGGGCCAGGATTCGACATTCAAGCCCGGGGACCGTCTCACGTTCGCGATCGAGGATTCGAGCGGCATTGACCTCATGCGCCTGGACAACGCGCACACGATCTTCGCCATTCTCGACGACCGCGGGGCCCCAGTGGAGCTGACCCCGGGCTTCGCGTACGATTCGGGGAGCTTCACGCGCGGCACGGTGGTCTACACGCTGCCAAAGCTCACGGAGGGGCTCCACACGATCGAAATCCATGCTTCGGACACGTTCGGCAATATCGCGGTGCGGAGCTTTACGATCGACGTCCACGCGACCGCCCAGCCCGGCGACCCGATGCAACTGACCCAGGTCTTCAACTACCCAAACCCGTTCGAGGGGACCACCTACATCCACGCGCGCCTGAACCAGCCCGGCGCGATCCAGGTGCGCATCCTCACGGTGGCTGGAAGGCGCGTGCGGGACCTGACTGCCGACGGCCGCGCGGGCGAGAACTACCTTCCGTGGGACGGGCGAGATTCTCAGGGAGAAAATGTGGCCATCGGCGTGTACCTGATTAGAGTCACCGCCGAATCATCTTCCGGTAAAAGGGCTTCGGCGATCGGGCGCGCTCTGAGAACCAGATAAGTCCCGGGAGGGGGTAAGCTTGACCCGGCCCCCTCAGTTCGCTAAAATAGTGTGCTAGGCCGGGGCGCACGCGCGTCCCTATCTTTTTCTAAGGAGGTTGCAGATGAGTCGTTTTGTCGCCGGCTGCCTTGGAGTGCTTTGCGTCCTGGGAGCTTACGCGGGTACCGCGCATGCCCAGGCCGAGGCAGGCGCTCAATCACTCCTGATCGCCCCCGGGGCGCGCGCCGACGGCATGGGTCGCGCCTATGTCGCGGTAGCCAATGACGCGAACGCCGTGTGGTGGAACCCCGCCGGCCTCGCGTTCGTTAACGGCCACGATGCCAGCTCGACCTACACGAGACTCGTGCCCGACCTGGCCAATGACGTCTTCTTTTCACACACTTCCTACGCGCAGCACGTGGAGGGCTGGGGCGGCATCGGCTTCAGCTTCGGATACCTGAGCTACGGCACCAGCATCGCCACGGACGTCGACGGCAACGAGATCGGCACGTTCACGAGCTATGAAATGGCCCCGACGCTTGCGTACGGCACGGAGCTCATGAAGGATATGGGCTTCGGCGTTTCGTTGAAGTTCGTGCGCGTGGATCTCGCCCCCGCGGACAAGACGCTGGATCGCGCCAAGGGCGCGGGATCGACGTTCGGCGCCGATATCGGAGCGCTCTACAAGCTGCCGAAGTACAAGAGCTCGGTGGGCCTGGTGCTCCAGAACCTGGGTCCCAGCATCTCCTACATCGATGCCGACCAGGCGGATCCCATCGGGCGGAACGCGAAGCTGGGCTTTGCGGTCACCCCCATGGAGAACGAGACCTACCGGGTTCTTCTGGTGGGCGACGTCAACAAGTCACTGCTGCCCCACGGCGCCTGGATCGAGAACGCGGGCGGCGAATTCGAATTCAACCGCCTCCTCGCGCTCCGCATCGGCTACATCTACGATCCACGCGGCACGGTGAAGGATCTGACCTACGGACTGGGACTCAACTACCACGGCGTCCGGGTCGACTACGCATCGGTTCCCCAATCGGAGTTTCTGAACCGGGTGAGCCGCTTCTCGGCGAGCTACCACTTCTAGAAACGTGAGGATTCCCCGAACTCTCGTCCGTTCGGCGGCGGTCCTAGCATTCGGGAGCCAGGTCCTCATCCAGGGCCTGGCTCCTTCTGTATGGGCAGCTCCGGTTCGGGGCCTCTCCGCCGCGCGGCCGCCGGCTGCCTCGGCAGGCCGAAGGCCCGGCTCAAACGCCCTCGCCGCCAGACGGGCCGAGGGATGGCGCGCCTTCCCGCACCGGATCGGCCAGGCGTCCAGCCGTCCGTTCGTGACGGGCCGGCGACAGCCGCTCCTTGCCATGAAAGAAGGACGGCTCCAGCGCACGGCCTTCTTTTCCGGACCGCCCGAAACGCTCCGCGTGCTCGGGCTCAAGATTGATTTCGCCACCGACTCGCTCGGCTCGCAGACCTCGACCCCGGACGGCAAGTTCGACCTGAGGGACGGGCGCTCGCTCGGAATCGTGATCGATCCACCGCCCCACGACCGCAAGTTCTTCATGTCCCATCTCGAGGCGCTTCGCCGGTACTGGAAGTTCGCCTCGTACGGGCATCTCGTCATCGAGTACGACGTGTACCCGAAGGCGGACTCCTCGGCCTACCGTCTCGCCGACACCGGGCGGTACGGACCCTGGACTCTCGGTCAGTCGTCCTTCGCCAGCGCCGAGCGGTTCTTCCACGACGCGGTCACCGCGGCGGACCAGACGGATTCCATTCCCTTCGGCCAATTCGACGTGGTCGCGCTCTTCCACGCCGGGTCCGATTTTCAGACAGACCTGAACCGGGACAGCCCGAGGGATTTCCCGACGTTCCAGATCAACCTGAGCGATTCGGTCCCCGTGAACGGCGGCGCCGTCTCCATCCGGGGCGGGCTGGTCATGCCGGAGACCGAGTCCCAGGACGGCTACTATGCCGCGATCAACGGCACCCTCGCCCACGAGTTCGGACATACGCAGGGACTCTTCGACCTCTACGACATCGAGACCCTGCTCCCGGGGGTGGGCATCTGGAGCAACATGGACTCCGGCTATCTGCTCGGCACGTCGGTCACGGACGCGAAGACCGGGGCGACCGTGGATGCGAGCGGCATCATGCCCACGAGCCTGGACCCCTGGTCCAAATTCCTCCTCTGGCCCGACAACATCCAGTACGTGGATCCGGGGAGGGCGCTCAGCACCTCGCTCCGCGCGACCGAGATCTCCGACACCACCCTCTTCGTGCCCCTGGGCGGCGAGGAGTTCTACCTCATCGAGAATCGCGAGACCGACATCAACGGGGACAACACCCTCTTCCTGGATCGTGACGACTCGACCGGCGTGCTCCTGGGGCCCGGCCTGTCGGACAGCCTCGATACGCTCGGCGACAAGGAGTACGACTTCCTTCTTCCGGGGCAGGGTGTCTTGATCTGGCACGTGGACAATTCGGTGATCTACGGGCGTCACATTCCTCCCGACTTCGGGATCAACTCGAACCCGAAGCGCCGCGGCGTGCGCGTCATGGAAGCCGACGGCATCGAAGACATCGGGGATCCCAATTCGAGCTATCTTTTCGGGAGCCCCTTCGATCCATACTTCGTGGGGAACCACACGCGGCTCGGGCCGGAGACAACACCGAATTCCGACACGAACGACGGCGGGAAAAGCCACGTCACGATCGACGTGGCAAGCCCGGCCGCGCTCGTTATGAACCTGAGCGTGAGGGCGGACTGGAGGGTGGACGGCTGGCCGGTCTCCACCGGCGCGAGCCTGCGCCGGGAGAAGCCCACGTACGGGCGCCTCCGGCACGATGGCTTGACCCAGGTCGTGACCGCCGTGGACAGCCTTATCTTGGCCTACACCTCGCGCGGCGAGCCCTACTACACGACGGGGGACAGCAGCGTCGTCGCGGCGCTGCCGGCGAAGATCGTGGGGCCGGTTCTCTTCGCCGACAGCCTCTTCCACCGCAACCCGCTCGCCATCCACGACCCGGCGCTCGTCGCGACGGCGGGGGACGGCGGGGTCTATGCCTTCCGCGCCGCGCCTCGGGATTCGGGCGCGTCGTACCCTCTCTTCGGCTGGCCGCCGGCCTTGGACGCAGGATCGCCTGCCGTGCTCGCCACGACGGCTCCCACGCTCGACGCCGGCGGTCAGGTGATCGTCGGCGCGAGCGACGGCCGCGTGTTCGCGATCGTTCCGTCCGACAGCGTCTCGGTGGCGCCGCGCACGGACGCGGTTTCCGACACCCTGCGCGTGGGCGCTTCCGCCGTCACGTCACCGGTCTCGGGGAATCTCGCGGTCGGCCGGTTCACGGGCGCGGGCGGATACCAGGTGGCCTACGCGCTTCAGGACGGATGGATCCGGATCGTTGACGCCGCCAGCAAACTCCCGGGACGCCTCGACGCGCGCTTCCGGGTCCAGGACCCGAATTTCGATCCGTATCTCCTGGGCGTGGACATGGACCGTCTCGCGAACCGCGATCTCGAGCTGGTCGTGAGCGACGCCAGGCAGGACCAGATCCACTGCTTCCGGCTCGACGGAACGGAGCTGCCCGGATGGCCGGTCGACGTCGCGGGCACTCTGTGGGGCCCCCTCGCGGCCGGGGATCTGGACGCAGACGGCTATCCCGAGATCTTCGCGATGGACAAGGAAGGCCGCGTCCACCGTTACAACCGAAACGGCATCGAGCCGCGAGGCTGGCCTGTGTCGATGCCCGGGCGGTTCGGCCCCGAGGCGCTTGGAGGCCAGGGCTCGCCGCTCGTGGCCGATGTTACCGGAGACGGGCGCGCCGAGGCGATCGTGGCGCTCGACAACGGGCTTCTCGTCGCGCTCGACAACGACGCGAAGACCGTCCCGGGATGGCCGCTCGCCATACAGGGAGGCGCATCCTCGACGCCGATGCTGCTCAGCATGAACGACGCCGATCTGTTTCCGGACCCACCCGGGCCCGCATGGACACACCTCGTCGTGGGCGGGGATGACGACGGCGCGCTTCATGCATTCCAGCTTCCCGCGAGGGCGGATAGCGCGCTCTTTTCAAGGGACGGGGTCTCCGTGCGTACCCCCTGGGCCGAGTTCGGGGGCAATCGCAGGCGCACTTCGGTCCTGGAGGACACCTTCCAGGGGGCGGTCGCTCAGGCGACCCAGCTCCAGAACGGTTCGGTCTACTTCTTCCCTAACCCGGTGCATGGCCAGGACATAGGCCTCGCGTACACGCTGGGGCAGGGAACAACATCCGTGGTCATCCGCGTCTTGGACCCCATGGGGACCGAGGTCCAGCGGCTGACCGGGACTTCATCCCCCGCGCAGAATGTTGTGAGAATCCCGGTTCGGGACCTGGCGAGCGGGGTATATCTCGTCCGTATCGAAGTCCAGGGCTCGGGGGCGGAGAACGTTGTCTTCGGCAAATTCGCCGTTGTCAAGTAACGTGGACGGGGCTATAATTGCTTGTAGTTCAAGTAGCTTCAGCCCGGTTCTGAGGATCTGATACTGCTCTCCCGACGATTCGCGTTCACCCTGTCGGCCGTTCTGGCCGTGTTCTCGTGCAATCCCCGTCTCAGCCAAGCTGCGTCCTCCCTCGATTTTGACCCGGCGATGCCCCAGGAGATTCTGCTCGCGCAGCGATCCATCGCCGATTCGGTTTCGGCTGTCCCGAGGGCTCCTCTCGCGCCGCCCGCGAACGTCAACGCGGCGGACGAGGTGAACCCAATGTTACACAAGTCCATAGGCAAAGCCTTCCTCCTGAACCTCGCCATTCCAGGGGCGGGACATCTCTACGCGGGAGAAAAGCGGGGCTTTGTCCACATGGGCATGGAGGGTGTGGCCTGGGCCGCGTACCTCTACTATCACGACCGGGGCAAGTCCAAGGAACGGGAATTCGAGACGTACGCGGACGGGCACTGGGATTACAACACGTGGAAGACGCAGGAGCAGACGAACGGCACCTACGATCCGTCCGCGGATAGCTTGATCACGTACTTTCGCTCGCACAACACGCAGCAGTATTATGAAGACATCGGAAAGATCTCCACGTACTGGTCGGGCTGGGATACCCAGGACAATCGGAATTTCTATCGCGGAATCCGCGCCCACAGTAATAACTTCCTGAAGAACGCCCACACCGCCGTTGCGGGCGCGTTCGTGAACCGCATCGTGAGCGCGGTGGACGTGCTGAGGCTGATGAAGAACAAGGCTCACGCGACGTTTGGCAGTGATACCAAGATCCGGTTCAAGATGCGCACAAAGCCCTTCTCGAGGGACAATGCCTTCGGGTTCGTCGTCACGAGACGCCTCGATTAGAACCGTCATCTCGCTCGCGCTCTACCTGACGGCCGCGTCCGCGGCCGCCGCGCCCGCGTTTGCCCGATCGGATCTGGATTTGGGCCGCGCCGATCTCTCCGTGGCGCAGCTCCTGGCCGCCGCGCAGCCTGCCGCCGATTCGAGCCAGACGATCACAGCGCCCCCACAAAGGATCGAATCCGCGCCAGCGCCGGCCGCGAGCCCCCTGGAGCCCGCCGCCGGGTCCGAGCGCGCCGCGCGCAAGCACGGCGCCACCAATCCCAGGAAAGCGCTCATGCTCTCGCTGCTCCTTCCGGGCGCCGGGGAGCTATATTCGGGCCACAAAGGCCGCGCGACGGGGTTCTTCATCTCGGAGGGGGCGATCTGGGCCAACTTTGCGGCGTGGGAGATCTCGGGGCACCTCAGGCGAAACAACTACATCGAACAGGCGCAGCTCAACGCCGGAGTCGGAACGGGCTCCGAGTCGGACGACTATTGGAGACTGGTCGGAACCTACACGCGCTCGAGCGGATCGGGCGTCGATTCCTACGAGGATGCGCTGCGGCGCGACGCGCGGAACGAGTTTCCGAACGACCCCGCGGCGCAGGACGCCTACGTGGCGAAACGGCTTCCGACGGGGAACCGCGCCTGGAACTGGACGAGCGCCTCGGGGCAAGAGAGCTATCGCGTCACCCGGCAGAATTCCACGCGCGCCTTCAATCGGGCCAAGTTCTCCTTCGCCCTCGCGATCCTGAACCGGCTCGCCAGCGCGATCGACACGCAGATGCTCCATCGCGGCGACGCCAGGGACGAACAATCGTCCATCGATCGGGGCGGACTTCGCGTTCTCACCGACATGACCGCCGACGGCGGGGGAAGGCTGCTTCTCCGACAGACGTTCTGATCGTTCGCGCCACCCTGCCTTCGACCGCGGCGAGGTCTCTCCTCCCCGGATACTCATGAGCGGTCCCGTACGAATCAGATTCCATTCGCGCCTCTCCGCGCTCCTGCTCTTCATGGGGTGGGCCGGTCCGTGCCTTGCGGCCGCGCCCGCGACGCCGCCGGACTCGGCCTCGTCCGCCCCTCCCTACACGCTGCGCACGGAATGGACCCTGGACCGCGACGCCCTCGAGGCCGCCGGGATCCGCCGGCCTTCCCGGCTCGCCTATGACTCCGACGGAAATCTGCTCGTGCTCGACACTGAGACCCGGCGCGTCACCAAGCTGGATCCGCGCGGCCACGTCCTCTGGGAGGTCGGGGGCTACGGCTCCGACGAGACCTCGCTCCAGCTTCCGGTCGACATCGTGGTCGATCGGGATCAGTCGCTTCTGGTCCTGGACCGCGGGCCCGGAGCGCTTCTGGCGTTCGACCGAGCTGGCCGATTCCTCGGCCAGAGATTGTTCCAGGGCGACGCCGCAGAGGAGTCCCGCGACCAAGGCGCCCGCATCCTTCTGGACCGGTTCGGGAAGCTCTGGCTTCTCTCGCCTCGCGCGCGAGACCTCGTGCCGCTCGACGACCGGCTGGAGCCCGCCCGAACCACGCGCTTTCTCGTGCCCGAGGACTCCCTGGTGGCGCCCGCCGTGGTCGCCGGCTCCCCCGGTGGCGATGTTTGGATCTACGATGCCGCACGGATCGCTCTTCTCCGATTCGCCGCGAGCGGGCGGCTCTCGTTGACGATTCCCTTGAGCCCGTCCGCCACGCCCGTCTCCATCTCGGATCTGGCGGTGGATCGCGCGGGCTTTCTCTACATCGCGAACGGGGCGGCGCAGAGCATCCATGCCTTCGGGGAAGGAATCGACGGACTGTTCATCACCGTACGCGTGCTCGGCGGCGACAAGATCCAGTGGCGGCCCGGCCCGCTCGCGATCGGCCCGCGGCGTCAAATCGCGGTGGCGGACCCCGGACGGGACGAGATTCAGATCCTCATACCGGAATCGAGACCGCTGGTCCGGAGGGACGAGTGATCGGCGCGCGCCTGCTCCGCTTCATTCGCCGCGCCACTCTGGCCGGGCTCGCAGCGCTTGCGGCGGTTGTGGCGCTGGCCGGGCCGCATGCGCCGGCATTCGCGCTTCCGATCGACGTGGTCCACCCGGGCGGAGAAACGCCCGCGAGCGACACGCTCGTCTTCGACTATCCCGTCCTGCGCTCTCCCTCGCTCCTCTCGCTCCGCGCTCCCTCGGTGTTCGCGACGCCCTCCGCGTCCGTGGCTGGCGCCGATTCGTCTTCGCGCGCTGCTGATGATTGGATGCGCCGCGCGGGCACCGTCGCCGGCGGGACGGCCGCGGGCGCGCAGGCGTCGCTCCTCTTCTCGGGCTCCAAGTCGCTGAGCGTCGAGATGGGCCGAGGACGCGACGCCTCGCTTCATCAGACGCTCGACCTCACCGTTCGAGGCCGCGTGGCCGGCGACGTCGAGCTTGCGGCGACCCTCAGCGATCAGGCCCTGCCGTTCGAGCCGGACGGAACCACGCGCGAGCTTCAGGACCTGGACCGGCTCTTTCTCTCTGTGCGATCGCCGCAGGGCGAAGTGACGATGGGGGATTTCCGCCTGGACGGCGGCGCCGGCGAGTTCGCGCGGGTTAGCCGGCAGCTCCAGGGCGTCCGGGGACAAACGCACGTGATGGGCTCCCGGTGGGACATCGCCGCGGCGAGCGCCAAGGGCCAGCGCGGCACGATCGAGACCAAGGGCGAGGAAGGAAAGCAAGGCCCCTACGAGCTGATCCCCAGCGTGCCCGGCGTGATTCCGGCAGGCGTCGTGGCCGGCTCCGAGACGGTATGGCTCGACGGCGTGAAACAGAAGCGCGGCGCCGATCAGGATTACGTGATCGACTATGGGATCGGCACGGTCACGTTCACGACCCGCCATCCGATCACGGCGGAGAGCCGCCTCGCGTTCGACTTCGAGCGGTCGAGCACGAATTTCCGCCGCAGCCTCTACGCCGCGTTCACGCAGGGAACCGTCGCCACGTCGGGCCGCTGGTACGCGACCTATCTGAAAGACGGCGACGATCCCAAGAGCCCCATCGATGCCTCGCTCACGCCGGAAAACCTGCGCGAGCTGGGAAGCCTGGGCGATTCGGCCGCCACGTCTTCCGGCGCGCGTTATGTGGGCGCGGGAAGCGGCGACTATGCCTGGGATCAATCCGATCCGGCCAATCCGCACTGGATCCATCTCGGCGCTGGGAGGGGTGATTATCTCGTCGAGTTCGCTTCGGTCGGCGCGGGACGGGGGGCCTACGCCGATACGATCGCGGCCGACGGGAGCCACTTCTACAACTACATGGGCCGGACCCTCGGCTCCTACACGCCCGGGCGATCCCTTCCATCTCCCGCGGTGCAGCGGCTCTTCGATCTCGGTGGCTCGGCGCATCTTTTCGGTGCGGTGAATCTCGAGGCCGAGGCGGCTCGCTCGGGTCTGGACCGGAACGCGCTCTCCTCGCTCGATGACGGGGACAACGCCGGAAGCGCGCTCCGCTTCGGCGCGCAGATGGATCCAAGGCCGCTCTCGATCCTGGGCCACGGCCTTGGCTCTCTGCGCGCGTCGGGCACGTTCCGCTCGCGGGACAGCCGCTTCACCACGATGGATCGCCTCGACACGGTGTTCGAGAACGACCGGTGGAATCAGGCCGCGGGAGTCGGCGGCGAGACTCGCGGAGAGGTGGCGCTCCAGTACGACCCGGCCGCGTCCCTTTCGCTGCGTGGGGAGGGTGGCACGCGGGCCCTGAGCGGCGGATCGCGCTCCCAGCGCCGGGCACTCTCGGCCGACATGCGCGGCCCTCTGGTGGGCGGGATTCGCTGGGAGGGCTCCCGGAACACACTCGGCACCGAGTCGGGCTCGCGCGCGCGATGGAACCTCGACCTCGCGCGGCAGCGCGGGATGGTGATGCCCAAGGTTCATTTCGCGGACGAGCGCATCTCGCGTCAGGAAGGGGATTCCATTCCCGAGCGGCGGAGCCGTGAATGGTCGACGGGCGTGGGGATCGCGCCCGCGCAGCGCGTCAGCCTGCGCGCCTCCTACGGGGAGCGCGTCGACCGCCGGGGTGGATCGGCCCTGGACTTGGTTCCGACCCGCGCCGCGACCTGGGAGGCGGGAGTTTCCGCGCGCGCACGCGCGTCCCTGTCCCTCGAGATGGGGTGGACGCGGCGCCGCGTGGCGAATACGGCCGGGAGCACGGCGAGCGATCTCGCGCAGCTCGCGGTTCTGGCCGGCGCGCCCGGCTCCGCCTTCACCTCCGAGCTTCGCTTCGACGCGACGCAGCTCCGCGAGCCCCGGGTGATCCGCCGCGTGGTTCCGGTGGAAGTGGGGACCGGATCCTACGACGCGTTCGGAAATCTGCGCTTCCAAGGCGATTATCAGGTGGTCACGGAGACCGGCGCCCCCGCGGCGCGGACGCGGGCCAACGTACAGCTTCGGCTGGATGCGTATCCGGGGCGCGCATTCGCTGCCGGAAAGGAGCCTCGATTCCTGAGAGCATGGGGGGCGAGCACGTTCCTGCGTCTCGAGACCCTCTCCTCGCTCGCTCTCGGCGATCCACGCCACGCGTTTAACCCTCGAAACTACCTGGACGAGTCCGCCACGATCCGCGGCAACGTGAACGCGAGGCAGAGCGTGGAGTACGCGCCGCCGGGGGGGCACTACGACGTTCGAGCCGAGGTGGGAGCGCGGCGTGACCGGACCGGGGAGCTGGAGAATCTGCGTGTCGTGCGCGACGGGATGGACGCGACGCTCCGCGTGAGGAACCCCCTCTTCGCCAGGCTTCGCCTCGCCACGTCCGCCACCGCCGACGGCTCGACGGAGCGCGCATTACGGACCGACACCGGCGACCGGTTCGGATCGAGGGTCCGCGGACGCGGGCTGGACCTCGAGCTTTCCCGGACGCTCGGTCCCACGTGGTCGCTCTCGCTCCTCGGCCGCGGCAGAGTGGACCATGACCGATCGAGCGGCGGATCCCAGCAGACGATCGCCGCCGGGCCATCCGCGCGGTGCGCCTCCGGTGGGAAGCTTCGCATCGACGGGCGGGCGCTCTGGGCCCGCACGAGCCGGAGCGGCCTGTACCGGCAGGGGCGTTCCTTCGTGCCCCCGGTGCTCGGGAACCATCTCGACTACGACCTGCTGGGCGACTACCGGCTTCGCGACCAGGTCTCGGTGGGGATCACCTGGAACGGGCAAGTGGCGTCCGGGCGGGGCAGCGTCTACTCCGGCCGCTTCGAGCTCAAGAGCTACTTCTGATGCGGCGCCCCGCGCACATGCGGCTCCTCCTGCCCTCGCTCCTTTACGCGCTCCTTGCCTGCGAGGTCACGAGCGCGTACGCCGAGGAGCGCTATCGGCTTGAGATCGCGCCCGGGGCGGACTCGCTGGTCGCCGCGTTCGCGCCGAGCGCGGCCACTTCGGGCGCCCCGCCGAGCGCGGATACCCTCTGGACCCGCTCGGATCTCCAGACACTCGCGGCGCGCGTCCGCGACAGGCTTCTCGCACAGGGCAGGATCGGCTCCGCCGTGAGGCTCACGCTCTCCCCGGGATCTCCGGGGGACAGCGTGGACGCGGCGCGGATCGAAGTCATGCGCGTGGCTTCGCCCTCGCGGCTGGTCGCGACCGTGCGTGGCGGCGAGGACCTCGTGCCGGATGGCGCGGAGGCCTTCCTGCGCGCGAACGGAGGTCGCGCGGATCCGCGGTCGATCCTGGCGGGCCTGGAGGCGCTCCGCTCGGCGGCTCAGGCCCGGGGGCGATACGGCGCGGAGGCCACGCTCGACTCGGTGGCGCTCGCGGATTCGGCGACGGCGCGCGTGTTCGTCTTCCTCCATGCAGGTCCGCCGGTCACGCTGGACACGCTCGATCTGGGCGGAGCGTCCATGCGTCCCGCCGTCGTGGGATCGATCTCGGGGCTCACGAAGGGGCGCGTGCTCACGCCGGAGGTGCTCGAGGACGCGCGGACCCGTCTTCAGGCGAGCGAGCTCTTCGCGTCGGTCGGCGCGATCGAGGTGGCGCCGGGGCTCGATCCCGGCCGCGCTCGTGTGATCGCTCCGATCGTCGAGAACCGCCTGAGCCGCTTCGACGGCGCGCTCGGCGTGCAGAACGGCGGAGGCGTCACGGGTCTCTTCGATCTGGCCCTCGGGAACATCGGCGGAAGCGGCCGCTCGGCCGGCGCGCGCTGGGCCGGATACGGTGGGGGCCGGTCGGAGTACGCGGCGCGCTACCGCGAGCCTTCGCTCCTCGGGACCGCGCTGGACGGAGCGCTTTCGCTGGAGGCGCAGGTCGCGGATTCGCTCTACACCCAGGCCACATGGTCGCTGGAGCTGTCGGGGCGTCCGATCACGAACGCCCGCGCGGGCGCGACGCTGAAACACACCGGCAGCGCCTACACAGGATCGGGCCGCGGCACGAGCGCGACGTGGTCCCTGCAGGGACGCCTGGCTTGGAGAACGCTCCTTCCACTCGAGAATCCGGTGCGCGGGTTCTCGCTCTCGGCCACGGGCGAGGCGGGCCGGCGCAGCGAATCCTATCCAGGGTACCCGCGGGCCACGCGGAACATTCTGAGCGGGTCGATCGGGTGGGAGGCGGCGCGGGCCACGGGGAGAAACCGCGCTCTCTACGCGGCCATGCGCGCCGAGCGCGTCAGCCTGGGGGGTGAGGCGCTCCCCGCGGAGGAGCTACGGTTCCTGGGCGGCTCCGAGGGGCTGCGCGGGCACCGCGATCGGGAATTCGCGGGGGACCGGATCGTGGCGATGACCCTGGAGCACCGCTGGATCACGGGCCCTCGAGGCGGCCGCGTATTTCTCTTCGTGGACGGTGCGAGGCACGCGCTTTCGGTCCCGGTCGAAGCCGGGAGCGCGCGCGGGCTTCCCGATCTGGGCTCCTCGCTCGCCCGAACGGAGTTGAGCGCGGGCTGGGACTTCGGATACGGTGCGGGCCTGAGAAGCCCCATCCGCGCGGGGACCGTGGGTATCGAGCTGGGCTTGTCCCCCGGCGCGCCTCTGCGGGAGAGCAAACTCCACCTTCGCTACACGACCGACTGGTGAGCCAGACCGTTCTACGGAAGATCCAGAGCCTGCGCCGTGAGATCGAGCGCCACGACCATCTCTACTACGTCGCGGGGGAGCCCGATATCTCCGACCTCGAGTACGACCGTCTTCTGCGCGAGCTGGCGGAGTTGGAGGAGGCGCACCCGGAATACAGGGATCCCGATTCTCCCACGCAGCGCGTCGCCCACGGGCTCCAGCCGGGATTCAAGACGGTGCGGCATCTCGCGCCGATGCTGAGCCTCGACAACACGTATTCGCTGGAGGAGCTCGAGGAGTTCGACGCGCGCGTCCGGCGGCTCCTCGGGAAGGAAGAGGTGGAGTATGCCGTGGAGCCCAAGGTGGACGGTGTCGCGGTCGCACTCCGCTACCTGGACGGACGGTTCGCGCTGGGTCTCACTCGAGGCGACGGAACCGAGGGGGACGACATTACCGCCAATCTGCGGACCCTCCGCTCCATCCCGCTCCGGCTCAAGACCAGGAGCGTCCCGCGCGAGCTGGAAGTGCGGGGCGAGGTCTACATGGAGAGCCGGGGATTTCAGAAGATGAACGAGCGCCGGGTTGAAGCCGGAATGAACGCGTTCATGAATCCGCGGAACGCGACGACCGGGAGCCTCAAGACGCTCGATACGTCCGAAGTGGCGAAGCGTCCTCTCCGGATCTTTCTCTTCTCGGTGGTGCGCCCCGATCTCCACGGGCTCCGGACACAGCTCATGGCGCTGGACTGGATGAAGCGGCTCGGGCTCCGCGTCAATCCCGACAACGCGCCCGCGACGGGGTTCGCGGAGCTTCGGCGCGTCTGCGAGCGGTGGGAGGGGAAGCGCGAGAAGCTTCCCTACGGCACCGACGGCCTCGTGATCAAGGTGAACTCCTTCCTCGAGCAGGAGACGCTCGGGTTCACCGCCAAGAGCCCTCGCTGGGGCATCGCGTACAAGTTCGGCGCGCACGAGGCCGAGACCACGTTGCTCGGGATCGAGTTGCAGGTGGGCCGCACCGGCGTGGTCACTCCGGTCGCCCATCTCACGCCGGTCATGCTCCTCGGCACCGTCGTCGCGCGCGCGACACTCCACAACCAGGACGAGATCGAGCGGAAGGACTTCCGTGTCGGCGACCGGGTCGTGGTGGAGAAGGGGGGCGACGTCATCCCCAAGGTCGTGCGGGTCGTGCCGGGCGGCGGACGGCGCGGGCCCAAGTACGTCATGCCGTCCACGTGCCCGGTCTGCGCGTCTCCGCTCGTGCGCGACCCCGAGGAAGCGGCCGTTCGCTGCGAGAACCTCCTCTGCCCCGCGCAGGTGAGGCGCCGCATCGTCCACTACGCGAGCCGCGGCGCGCTTGACATCGAGGGGCTCGGGTGGAAGACGGTCGATTGGCTTGCGGACGCGGAGCTGGTGAAGGACCCGGCCGATCTGTACGACCTTCGTGCGGAGGACCTGGTCAAGCTCGAGGGGATGGGAGAGAAATCGGCGGCGAATCTTCTCGCGGGAATCGAGCGGAGCAAGACCGCGCCGCTCGACCGTCTGCTCCACGCGATCGGGATCCGCCACGTCGGAGCGCGCATCGCGCAGGTCCTGGCCGAGAGCTTCGGCTCTCTCGAGGTACTCGCCGGAGCGGACGAGGACGCGCTGCTCACGGTGGATACCATCGGTCCCGAGATCGCGGCGAGCGTGGCGGGATTCTTCTCGTCGAGGGCGGGGAGGAAGTTCATCACGCGCCTGCGCGAAGCGGGGGTGAAGCCGGAAGCGCGCGCGCCGCGACGCGCCGCGACGGCAGGACCCCTAGCGGGAAAGAAATTCGTGCTCACGGGCGCGCTGGACGGCTTCTCGCGCGAGGACGCGGCCCGTCTCATCGAGGAGGCGGGAGGCACGGTTACGTCCGCGGTCAGCGCGAAGACGAGCGCCATCGTGGCCGGCGCCGATCCGGGATCGAAGCTCGACAAGGCGCGCGCCCTCGGGATCGAGGTCTGGGACGAGTCGCGCCTCAGGGCCGCGCTCAAGAAGGCAGGCATCACACCCGCCGCGCGTTGACTTCTCCTCCCAAGTCCCGTAGTTTGAGACCCACATCCTTACCTTACCCATGGCGACTACTGCGCGACATTTCAACGAGTTGCTGGACTCGGCCCTCGAGCGGCTGGGTCGCCGCGAGCGCGGCTGGGAAGACCGTCCCGGCCAGCGCGAAATGGCCCGTCTCTGGTGCGAGACGCTCGAGTCGGGTGGCACCCTCGTCGTCGAGGCCCCGACCGGAATCGGGAAATCGCTCGCCTACCTGCTTCCCGCGCTGATCCGCCGCGTCCGGGGATCCGGCCCGGTGGTCGTCAGCACGTGCACGAAGGCCCTCCAAGAGCAGCTCTTCCGTCACGACGTCCCGCTCGCGTGCCGTGCGATCGGCTCGGCTCTACGCGTGGTCACGCTGAAGGGGCGCTCCAACTACCTCTGCCGAAGACGCGCCGAAGGCCGTCTCAACCAGCGCGCGCTCTTCGCGCCGTCAGGGCTTGAGGAATCGGTCCTGGAAGAGGTGCGCGGCTGGGCGGAGCGGACCCGGACCGGAGAGCTGGACGAGCTCCTCGCGCTCGGGATCCTCCTTCCGTCGGCGTTCCTCGCGGAGATCGCGTCGGACTCCCTGGTCTGCTCCACGTCCACGTGCGACGCGGCGTCCGGCTGCTTCGTGAAGCGCGCGCGGCGCGAGGCGCTTCGGGCCGACGTCGTGCTCGTGAACCACGCCCTCTTGCTTTCGGACCCGGCCCTTCGCTCCACGCTTCTGGCCGAGGCGGGCGCGCTCGTGCTGGACGAGGCGCACCACGTGGAGCGGGTCGCTCGCGAGCAGCTGGGCGTGACGCTGGGCTACCACGATTTCCTGCGCCTGGCCGGACGGACGGACGCGCGGACCGGCATCCTCCGCATCGTGAAGCGCTCGCTCCGGCGTGGCCGCGGTGAAGCCGTCGCGGAGCGGCTGCGCGCCGCGGAGGCGTCGATCGCTCCGGTCATCGCCAACGCGTCCGCCCTGGCGCGCGACCTCGAACGCTGTCTTCCGGACGGCGCGGCTTCCGCGCGAATCACGCGCGAGATGGACCTGGCGCGGCTCAGTCCGGCTGCGCTCGACGGGCTGCTTGCGGCGCTCGGGACGCTCTCCCGCTCGCTCGAGGATCTGGCGCTGGCCGCCGAGGCGGAGGGCGCGGCCGCGCTCAAGCCCGAAGGGATCGATGCCCTCGAGGAAGTTCGTGCCCGGTCGCTCGCCTGGATCGAGGCCGAGCGCGCCCTTCGCTCCGTCGTCGCGCTCGAGGAGAAAGGATGCGCCTTCTTCGTCGATCGGGACGACCGGGGAGCCCCGAGACTGAACCGCCGCCCGGTGCGGGTGGGGGCCGCTCTACGCGCGACCCTCTTCTCCGTTTGCGACCGGGTGCTTCTCACCTCTGCGACACTCGCCGTCGGGGATGATTTCGAGCCGCTCCTTCACGCGATCGGTCTCGCCGACAGCGGAGTGCAGACGGCGATCCTGCCCTCTCCCTTTCCGCTCGAGCGCCAGGTGTTCTCGGCGGTTTGGGACGGGAGCGCGCCGAACGATCCCGGGTACGCGGGCCGACTGGCCGACCTCATCGTCTCGCTAGCGACCCGGCTCCAGCGGAACATGCTCGTGCTCCTCACGTCCTACCAGATGCTGGACCAGGTGGCGGAGCGCTGCGCGGGCCCCCTGGCGCGGGAGGGAATCCCGCTCCTCCGGCAGTGCCCGGGAGAAGCCGCGGCGCCTCTCGCTGCCGAGTTTCGCGCCTCCTCGGGCACAGTCCTCCTCGGCGCGGCTTCCTTCTGGGAGGGTGTGGATTTTCCGGGCGCCTCTCTCGAGGTGCTTCTGATCGCGCGTCTCCCGTTCGGGGTGCCGACGGATCCGCTCCTCATGGCGCGATCCGAGGAGATCGTGGCGCTGGGAGGGGACCCGTTCCGCGATCTGGCGCTCCCGGAGGCGATACTCCGGTTCCGCCAGGGAATCGGCCGGCTCATCCGCACGGCGAAGGATCGCGGCGCTGTCATCGTCGCGGATCCGCGCATGAAACGATCCTCGTACGGGAAACGCTTCGCGTCCACGCTCCCCGCGCCGCCCTTTGTCACCGCGTCCTCCTCGGAGCTCCTCGAGGCGATCGACGGCTGGTTCTCGCGCGAGGAGGTGGCGTGCCGAGCCTGACGGTGAAGACCGCCGCGAAGGGAAGGGTCTCCATCGGAGGGTCGCCCCTTCGGCTCGAGGATCTCCGCGCGATCGCGGCGGGAGCGCGCGTGTCGCTCTCGCCCGAGGTCCCGGGGCGTCTCGCTCCCGCCCGCGCGCTGATCGAGCGCGTGCTGAAGCAGGGAAGCACGGTCTACGGCGTCAACACGGGATTCGGACAGCTCAAGTCGGTCCGGGTCTCGGATCAGGATCTGGAGCATCTGCAGCTCAACCTGCTCCGGAGCCACGCATCGGGCTTCGGGCCTGCGCTTGAGCCGTGCGTGGTGCGCCTCATGCTCGCGCTCCGCGCGCACTCGCTGGCGCTCGGCCACAGCGGAGTCCGGCTCTCGCTCCTCGAGCACATCGTGCGCATGATCGAGGCGGAGATCCTGCCCATCGTTCCGAGCCGCGGCTCGCTGGGCGCGAGCGGAGACCTGATCCCGCTCGCGCATCTCGCGCTGGGGCTGATCGGAGAAGGGGACGTCCTGGTCGAGGGGCGCGTCACCCGGACGGCTGATCTGATGCGCGGGAACGGCATGGCCCCGCTCTCGCTCCAGGCCAAGGAAGGGCTGGCGCTCATCAACGGCACGCAGGGCATGACCTCGGTCGGAGCGGTCGCGATGATCGAGGCGGCCGAGGTGCTCCGCGCCGCGCATCTGGCCTGCGCGCTCTCGGTCGAGGCGGCCCGCGGGAGTCACAAGCCCTTCGATCCGCGCGTGCACGCCATCCGGCCCCATCCGGGGCAGCGGGACTCTGCGGCGGCCCTCTGGGGCCTTCTCCGCGAGAGCGGGATCGCGGCCTCGCATCGGGACTGCGGCAAGGTGCAGGATCCCTACTCGCTGCGCTGCGCGCCTCAGGTGCTGGGCGCCTCCATCGAGGCCTATCGGCGCGCGCGCGAGACGCTCCTGATCGAGGTGAACAGCGTGACCGACAATCCGCTCTGCTTCGCCGACACCGGCGAGGTGATCTCGGCCGGGAATTTCCACGGCGAGCCCATGGCGCAGACCCTGGATTTCCTCGCGATCGGCATGGCCGAGGTCGGATCGATCTCCGAGCGGCGCACCTTTCTCCTTCTCGACGGCGCGAAGAGCGGCTTGCCGCCGTTCCTGATCCAGGATGCCGGCCTGCAGAGCGGGCTCATGATCGTCCAGTACCTCCAGGCGGCGCTGGTTTCCGAGAACCGCATGCTCGCGCAGCCCGCGAGCGTCGATTCCATTCCGACCTCCGCGGGACAGGAGGATCACGTGAGCATGGGGATGCACGCCGCGGTGAAAGCGCTGACTCTGGTTCGCAATGTGCGCCGGATCGTGGCCGCGGAGCTGCTCTGCGCGGCCCAGGGCATCCACCTTCTGCGCCCCCTGCGCTCGGGCGAGCGTCTGGAGCGCGCCCTGGCCGGTTTGCGCGAGATCGTGCCTCCGCTCACCGAGGACCGGCGTCAGGATCAGGATCTGGCCTTGCTTGACGAGTGGATCGCATCCGGCGAAGCGGCCGACTTGGCAGAGGTGGAGCCCTTCTGATGGCCCGCTCCGACGTGATGGCCGGGACCCCGCCGCTCGAAGAAGTGCGCGCGCCTCGCGGGGCCAACCGCTCGTGCAAGGGCTGGCACCAGGAGGCGGCGCTCCGGATGCTGATGAACAACCTGGATCCGGCCGTCGCCGAGCGCTGGCAGGACCTGGTCGTTTACGGGGGCACGGGAAAAGCCGCGCGAAGCTGGGGCGCCTACCACGCGATCGTCCGCTCCCTCCGCTCCCTCGAGAGCGATGAAACACTCCTCGTGCAGTCGGGGAAGCCGGTCGGAATCGCGAAGACGCATCCCGACGCGCCGCGCGTCCTGATCGCGAACTCGCTCCTCGTGCCCGCGTGGGCGAACTGGGACGAGTTCCGGCGGCTCGAGGCGAAGGGGCTCACGATGTACGGCCAGATGACGGCCGGCTCGTGGATCTACATCGGGACGCAGGGAATCTTGCAGGGAACGTACGAGACCTTCGCCGAAGCGGCGCGGCAGCACTTCGGCGGCTCGCTCCGCGGCCGCTGGACGCTCACGGCCGGGCTCGGCGGCATGGGCGGCGCGCAGCCGCTCGCCGTCACCATGAACGAGGGCGTGTGCCTCGCGGTCGAGGTGGATCCCGAGCGCGTTCGCCGCCGCGTGGAGACCCGCTATCTGGACAAGAGCACGGCGTCGCTCACGGAGGCGCTCCGCTGGGTGGAGGAGGCGGTGTCGAAAGGGGAGGCGGTCTCGATCGGGCTCGTCGCGAACGCCGCCGAGGCGCTTCCCGAGCTGGCTCGGCTCGGCGCGCGCCCGGACCTGGTCACGGACCAGACCTCGGCGCACGACGAGCTGAACGGGTACGTCCCCGCGGGTCTCTCGCTCGCGGACGCCGCGTCGCTGCGACGCTCGGACCCCAAGGAGTACGCGCGCCGCTCCATCGAGTCGATGGGCGTCCACGTGAGCGCGATGCTTCGCTTCAAGAGCTTAGGCTCGATCACGTTCGATTACGGGAACAACATCCGGGGCCAGGCGGTGCGGGCCGGAATCTTGAACGCGTTCGACATTCCGGGATTCGTCCCGGCCTTCATCCGGCCTCTCTTCTGCGAAGGGAAGGGGCCCTTCCGCTGGGTCGCCCTTTCGGGGAATCCAGCCGATATCGCGGCGACCGACCGCGCGGTGCTGGAGCTCTTCCCGGACAACGAGCCGCTTCAGCGCTGGATCCGTCTCGCCAAGGAGCGCGTTCAGTTCCAGGGCCTTCCCGCGCGCATCTGCTGGCTCGGGATGGGAGAGCGCGAGCGGTTCGGAGAGGCGCTCCACCGGCTCGTCGAGCGCGGCCTGGTGGAGGCGCCCATCGTGATCGGACGCGACCACCTGGACTGTGGATCGGTCGCGTCTCCTTATCGCGAGACCGAGGGCATGAAGGACGGCAGCGACGCCATCGCCGATTGGCCCATCCTGAACGCGCTCCTGAACGCGGTTTCCGGCGCATCCTGGGTTTCCGTGCATCACGGCGGTGGCGTGGGGATCGGGAATTCGATTCACGCGGGGATGGTGATGGTGGCGGACGGCACGCCGGCGGGCCTCGCGCGGCTCCGGCGCGTCCTGACGAACGATCCCGCGACGGGGATCTGGCGTCACGTCGACGCAGGCTATTCGGAAGCGCGCGCCGTGGCGCGCAAGCACAAGCTCCCCATTCCCACCGATACGTGATCCCGCCGGGATCCATGAGGCTCGACCGCCATTGAGGTGCGACCTTCTGGTCGTCTCGGCGGCCCAGCTCATCACCGCGCCCGAGGGTGACGGCCCGCTCCTCGGGGCGGATCTCGACCGGCCCGTCCTGATCCAGGACGCCGGCGTGGCCTGCGCGGGAGGCAAGGTCGAGGCGGTTGGACGGACCTCCGACGTCCTGGCGCGCTACCCCGAGTCGGAAGCGGCCTCGGTCCTGGACGCGCGCGGGCTCCTGGTCGCCCCCGGCTTCGTGGATGCCCACACCCACCTCCCCTTCGCGGGCACGCGCGAGATGGAGTTCGACGCCCGGGCGCGCGGCGAGAGCTACGCCGCCATTGCCGAGCGGGGCGGCGGCATCCGTGCGAGCGCGCGCCATCTGCGCGCGGCCTCCGAGGAGTCGCTCGCCGCCTCGGTCACGAAGCGCCTCGCCCGCCTCCTCGCGCAAGGGACGACCACGGTCGAGGCCAAGAGCGGGTACGGGCTATCGCTCGAGGAGGAGCGGAAGCAGCTTCGCGCCCTGAAGCGCGCTGCCGCCACTTCTCCGGTCGAGGTCATTCCCACGTTTCTCGGCGCCCACGAGGTTCCGGACGAGCACCGCGACCGGCGCGAGGACTACGTGGCGCTCCTGATCGAGACCATGATCCCCGCGATCGCCGGGGAGCGTCTCGCCCGGTACCAGGACGTCTTCTGCGACCGCGGCGTGTTCACCGTCGAAGAGTCGCGCCGCATCCTGATCCGCGGGCGCGAGTGCGGCCTGGGGATCAAGCTCCACGCGGACGAGCTGGCCGACGTGGGCGCGGCGGCGCTCGCAGCGGAGCTGCATGCGGTCTCCGCCGACCACCTCCTCCATGCCTCACCGGAGGGGCTCCGCGCGATGGCCGAGGCGGGCGTGATCGCGGTGCTCCTGCCCGGAACCGCGTTCACGCTGGGTCTTCCGTACGCGCGTGCGCGGGTCATGGTGGAGATGGGACTCCCCATCGCGCTGGCCACCGATTTCAATCCAGGGAGCACGATGTCCTCGTCGATGGCGATGGCCATGACCCTCGCGGTGACCCAGATGAAGCTGTCGCCGGCCGAAGCCTGGATGGCGGCCACCGCCAACGCGGCGTGCGCGGTGGGGGAAGGGGCCAGGCTGGGGCGCATCCAGCCGGGGCATCAGGCTGATCTCGCGATCTACGACGCCGACGATTTCCGCCACATCCCGTATCACTACGCCGAGGAGCACGTCAGGGTGGTCGTGAAACGGGGAGTGGTGGCGATGGATCGCGGCGGCCCTTCCGGTTGCGCGTGAAAATGGACCCGCAAGTTACTGGCAATACGTTGTGTGGCATCACGATTCAGTCTCCAGATTGAACTTCGATCCCGGCAAGGAGAGGGCATGAGCGACCTGGTGGAGTGCGTCCCCAACTTCAGTGAGGGCAGAAATTTATCTGTAGTTAGGGCCATCGTTGCCGAAATTTCCAGCGATCGGTCCGTCCGGCTCTTGGACCAGGAAATGAACGCCGACCACAACCGGTGCGTCATCACCTTTGTCGGGGAGGCTGAAGCTGTGCTGGAGGCGGCGCTGAAGGGTGTTCGGAAGGCCACGGAGCTGATCGATCTGCGCCGCCATCGGGGAGAGCATCCCCGGATGGGAGCGACCGACGTTCTGCCGTTCGTTCCGATCGGGGAGACCAAGCTGGAGCGGTGCGTCGAGCTCGCGCGACTCGCGGGCCAGAGAATCGGCTCGGAGCTGGGCGTTCCGGTCTATCTCTACGAGGCGGCGGCGACGCGTCCCGCCCGGCAGAATCTGGCCGACGTGCGGCGCGGAGAGTTCGAGGGACTGTCCCGTGAGATCGGGACGAACCCCGACCGGGCCCCCGATTTCGGGCCGGCGGCGATCCACGCCAGCGCGGGCGCGGTCGCGGTCGGCGCGCGGATGCCCCTGCTCGCGTTCAACGTCAACCTCGGCACGAAGGACGTCGAGATCGCGAAGAGGATTGCCAAGGCGATCCGGTTCCAGACCGGCGGGCTTCGCTATGTGAAGGCGCTCGGGTTCGAGCTCAAGGAGCGCGGCATCGTCCAGATCTCGATGAACCTCGTGAACACGTGGGGGACGCCCATCCAGCGTGTCTTCGCGCTGATCCGGGACGAGGCGGACCGTTACGGCGTTCCGATCGTGGGGAGCGAGGTCGTCGGGCTCGTGTGCCAGGACGCGCTGATCGACGTGGCGGAGCACCACTTGAAGATCGAGAACTTCTCGCGCGATCAGATCCTCGAGAACCGCCTCGCCCGGCGCATCGGCGCCACGGAGCAGAGCGCGGCGGAGTTCCTGGAAGAGGTGGCGTCGGCGGCTCCGACGCCGGGCGGCGGCAGCGTGTCGGCCCTCGCCGGATCGCTCGCCTCGGCACTCGCGACGATGGTCGCGCGCCTCACGATCGGGAAGCAGAAATACGCGGAGCAGGAAGCGCTCATGCGCGAGACCGAGGCCCAGACCGAGACGCTCAGGCGTGAGCTGTTCGACCTGGTGCAGGAAGACGCCCGGGCCTACGAGAGCTTCCGCGGCGCGTCCCGGCTGTCGCAGCGCACTCCGGAAGAGGTGGCGCTGCGGGAGCGGTCCCTGGTCGAAGCGGCCCGGAACGCGACGCGGGTCCCGCTCCATACCGTCGAGGCCTGCGTGCGCGCGCTCGAGGCGGCGCTCACGGTCGCGACCCACGGGAACGCGAACGCGGTGAGCGACGCCGGCGTGGCGGCATGGCTGGCGCGGGGCGGCGCGGAAGGAGCGGCATTGAACGTCAGGATCAACCTGGGCGACTTGCCCGCGGACGAGCGAACGGACTACGAAGCGCGGGTCGAGAGCGCGCTCGAGCGCGCGAAGGAGCTGCACGCGTCGTGCGTCTCTCAGGTCGACCGGCGGATGCGGGCGGCATGAGCGTCGAATCTCTCGCGATCGGGAACGAGGCTCTACGTGGATCGTAGCGTCGCGATCAAGAAAAAGGCACAACAGCTCGTCCAGAAGGGCGACGTGAACGGCGCCATTGCCGAATACGAGAAGCTCTTCGACAGCGGGGATCGGGATCCCTACGACTTCATTGTCGTGGCGGATCTCCTGGCGAAGCGCGGCTCGATGCAGGAGGCGGTACGACGGTACCGTCAGGCCATCGAGGAATACGCGAAGACCGAGCTGTTCAAGAACGCCATCGCGGTCTGCAAGAAAATCTTGAGAATCTCCAAGGAAGACCTGGCCATTCATCGGACCCTCGGGGAGCTGTACGCCAAGGAAGGGCTGTACGGCGACGCGCAGATCCACTATCTCGAGTTCGCCGAGGGCTCCATCCGGAGGCAGGACCACGATCCGGCCCTCGACGTGCTGGACGAGGTGCTCAAACTCTCGGCCGACAACTTCGACCTGTCGGAGAAGTACGTCGAGATCGCTCTTCGCGCCGACCAGCCCGAGCGAGGAGGCCGCGAGCTCCTGAGACGCGCTGAGCGCGCGAGGCTTCTGGGGCGTCTCGACGAGGCGGAATCCATCCGGGAGCGCGTCTCCACGCTCGCGCCGTCGCTTCTCAGTTCGCCCAACGCCGCCCCCGTCAGCGCACAGGGCCCGGTCGCGGCCGCCGACAGGGCCGCCGCCGATCAGGCGCGGGCCTCCCTCGCGACCCAGGCGCAGGACACTCCCTCGGTCCTCGAGCCTGAGGGCGCCGCGGCTCCCGCGCAGCCCGCCGTATTCGTCCCGCCCACGGCGCCCGCCGACTCCGGCTTCGAGCCCTCGTCCCGCGCGATCGAGCACGAGATGGCGGCACAGGCCGAGTCCGAGGCTGCGGCGATGGAAGAGAGCGCGGCTCCGGCCGCGTCCGCTCCCGCCGCGTCCGCTCCGGCCGCGTCCGCTTCGGAGACCGCCCACGAGCCCGAGCACGAGGAGCTGGCGCGCACGTACCTTCAGGCGGGGAACAAGGACCTGGCCGCGGAGGAGTACTGGAAGGCCAGCGAGCTCGCCTTCTTCCGCGGCGATCCGGGCCGGGCGCGCGAGCTTCTCTCGGCCCTTCTGGGCGTCGATCCGACACACGAAGCCGCGCTCCGCCGTCTGGTGGATCTGACCGAGCGGGCCGGCGATCGTCCCGCGGAGGCGCGGGCCCGTTTCGATCTCGCCGAGGTCTATCTCGCGCACGACGAGTGGGATCTTTCTCGCGCGGAGTACATGCGGTGCATCGAGCTGGACCCGTCGAACGACCGCGCGCGCGGGCGCGTGAAGCGCCTCGACACGCTGCTGAACGGCGCCCATCCGGGAAGCGGGCCCATCGATCTGGATTCGCTTCCCGACGATCGTCCGGCCGCGAGCGTCCGCGTTCGCGAAGATCAGCCCCTTCCCGGAGACGCGCTCATCGATCTCGAGGAGATCATCGACGAGTTCAAAGCCGGCGTGAGCGCGCGGATTTCGGGCGAGGACCACGAGAGCCATTACGATCTGGGCATGGCCTACATGGAGATGGGGCTCTACGACGAGGCCATCGGCGAGTTCCAGGTGGCGTCGAAGGGGGGCCCGATGGAGGTGAAATGCCTCGAGATGATCGCGCTCTGCTTCCTGGAGAAGAACGAGCCGGCTTCCGCCGCGCGCGAGCTGAGCCGCGCGCTGGAGCTGCCGGGATACGGTCCCGAGGAGACGATCAGCATCCGCTACAATCTGGCTGTGGCGAACGAGCGGCTCGGCAACCTGGATCAGGCGCTCCAGCACTTCGAAGAGGTGTATCTCCTGAACGTGGACTTCCTCAAGGTGGCGAGTAAGGTGAAGGAATTGAAGCAACGTCTTGCGAGCGCGGAAGATAAGGCCTGAGCATGGGGCGAATCGATCTGCACATGCATTCCAACGCCTCGGATGGATCCTTCGCGCCGGAAGAGGTGGCGCGCATGGCCGCCGCGAACGGCGTGGAGGTGTTTTCGCTCACCGACCACGACACCCTGGACGGATTGCCCGCGGCGGCGGACTGCGCGAAGCTCGACGGAATCCGCCTCATCGCCGGAGTCGAGCTCTCCGTCGCCGAGGAGGGAATGGACGTTCATCTCCTTGCCTACGGCTTCGACCCGTCGGACGCGGCCTTGACCGCGGCCGTGCAACGCTACCGCGAAGGGCGGCGCGAGCGGGCGCGCAAGATCCTCTCTCGCTTGAAGGGGCTCGGAATCCGTATCTCGCTCGAAGAGGTCGAAGAGATCGCGAGCGGAGGCGCTCTGGGGAGGCCCCACCTCGCCGAGGCGCTTCTTCGCGGGGGCCACGTCGAGACCTTCAACGAGGCGTTTCAGCGTTACCTGGGCCACCACGCGCCCGCCTACGTGCCGAAGCCGCGCGTCACGCTCGAGGAGTCCTCGTCGATCGTGCGCGATGCCGGAGGCGTCACGATTCTGGCGCATCCCGGCACCCTCAACCGGGACCATCTGATTCCCTCCTGGGCGCGGCGCGGGCTGGACGGAATCGAGGTCTGGCATTCGAAGCACGACGCCGTGGCCGTGGAGCGTTATCGCGGTTACGCGCATCTTCACGGGCTGCTCATGACGGGCGGAACCGATTATCACGGGGAGCGCACGCCCAGCATCGTGATCGGGAGCGTGGCGGTTCCCGATGAGATCCTGGATCCGCTGGACGCAGCGCTCAAGGCGCGCCGCCCCGTCCGCTCGCGAGGGTAACCCGCCAGGCCGAGCCCCCCCCCGGCACATTCGGCGCCATCCGTTGGGTGATGAGGGCGCCGGCTTCTCACGGCGACGCGCAGCGCGAGGTTGCGCGTCCTCCCCCCCTCTGGTAACGTTTCCGCGCCTCCTCCCGATGCGAACCATCGTTCTGAGCTCCTCCCTCATCGCGTTTTCGATCGCGTGCGGTTACGCGAAGCTGCTCCTGTTCCCCTATCTCTTCTTCGTGGAGCTGTTCACCGTGGCGGTGTTCTTGTCTGGACTTCTCTCGGGGCCAGCTTGGGGGCTTTGGATCGGGGGCGTGGCGCGGCTCGTCTTCAGCGTCGCGAATCCCTATGGCCCGCCCCATCCCTGGATCCTGGTGGCCCAGGTCGTGGCGGCGGCTCTGATCGGGGCGCTGGGCGGTCTTGCCGGGCCATGGCTTCTGCGGGCCGCGGAGTCCGCCGGAGCGCGCCGCGCTAGGCTGGCCGTTCTCCTCGTGTGCGGCCTCTTCGCGACCCTGCTCTATGACACCCTCACGAACCTCGCGCAGGGGATCGCCTTCGGCTCGCTCGCCGTCGCGATCGCGCTCGGGGCCCTTCCCGCCCTCCAGCATGCTGCGTCCAATCTCGTGATCTTCGCGCTCGTCGGAAGGCTCGCGATCCCGTGGCTGAGGCAGCATCCGATGGCGGCCCGGCATGCGGGCTGAAGACGCAGGGCGCCTGGCCGCTGCTCTTGCCGCCGCCTTGGCGCTCGTCACTCCGTGCCTCGTGGAATGCGCGGTCGCGCCCGGGGACAGCTCGCGCGTCCAGGGGCCGCCCGCGAGTGCCATCCGTGCCGCGAGCTCGCTCGACACGACACAGGCCACCGCCCGCCGGCCGATCGACATGACCGTGGAGCGCAAGCTGGGCGTGGCTTCCCTGGAGGAGGCACTGCGCCTCCGCCGTCCGGTCTTGCTGGGCGCGCTCCCGCTCTTCGGTCCGACCCAGGGTTCGCTCGCGGTTCCCGATGCCGGCAGCCCCATCCGGCTGGACGGATGGATTCACGCGGCGGAACGCTCTACCGACGAGCAGCTCATCGGCTCATACACGCTGGGCTGGGGCGCCCCATGGCTCGCCTTCGCTCTCAGCGATTCCCGCGCCGATGCCGCCGAGATGCTCGACGTGGATTCGATCGAGGTCTTCTCCGATCCCGGGGCGTTCCGCGGTCCGGGAGAGGAGCTTGCGCGCCCGGTGCCGAGAGGACCAGCGTTCCGGCCCGTGGCTGGCGACACGTCGAGAGCCGTCACGCGCACGACCCTGGTCTATCGCAAGGGGAGCGGAGACGCTCAGCTCACGGGCGCGCGGTTCCAGACCACGACCTTCCGCCGCGCGCTCTACGCCTCGTACACCCGAAACCAGGCAAACGGCTGGGCGCCCCTGGATCGGACGCTGTCGCAGCGCTACGCGCTCCGCGCCGAGCTGGGCCGCGTCGCGGCGCATCGGCTCGATCTCGAGGGACTCCTCTACGAGCGGACGATCCGGGACTCCGTCGGGGGTTCGAGCGAGTGGGACACGCGGCACGTGGCCGTCAACGCGGCGCGAGAGGGCGCTCGATCCAGCGATCGCTGGCGGGTTCGCCTCGGCTCCGCCAAGGAGACCTGGGTGCTCTCCCAAGACGTGGATCTCTCTCCGGTGCCGGACTCGCGCGAACGGTGGGAATTTCCCACGGTCTCGGCGGAGGGAGCCGTCTCCTGGCGTCCGTCCTCGGCGATGACGTGGATCGGAGCCGTCGAGGCCGCATCGCGGAAGATCGTGTATCGCGCGGATTCACTCCCCGCGTTTACGCCGCGTCGGGGGGATGCCCGCGTCCATCTCGGAAGCCGCTATGCGCTCGGAGCCTCGACCGGCGTCGGGATCGATGCCGCGTACGATGTTCGCGAAGCGCAGCCGGGATTCTGGGACGCGAGAGGCTCGATCTGGGGGAGCGCGGCGGGGACGCGCGGCCGGATCGACCTGGAGTCCGCGCACGAGCGCCCATCCTGGGTGGACCTCCTCACGCCGGCCACGCTCCACACGTTCGGGTCCCCCGTTGATTTCGTGGTGACCGAGATCGCCCGCTCGGGAAACCCCGCCCTCCGTCCCCGGCGGCTCACGGGCGCCCTGGCCTCGCTGGGCGCGACCCCGATCCGCGGACTGGATCTCGAGCTGACCGGCTCCTATCGGCGCGTGACACACGATTTCGGATGGGACGTGGCCGTGGACACCACCGGGGGTTTCTATCGGGTCTCCTCGACCGCGGTCGAACGCGGGTCGGGCTGGCTCTCCCATGTCGGGATCGGCTGGGAATTTCGGCGCGGTGCGATCCACTCGCGCGGCGTGGGATGGGTGCGCGGAGGTCCCGACTCCCTGTCGCCGCAGAGCGGCTCCCCCCCGCGCAGGGCGCTCGACCTAGGGGTGGATCTGGGCGTGGTCCTCTTTCACGGGGACCTTCCGCTCCGGTTCGGCGTCGAGTCGCACGCGCGCGGGCCGAGGCGCGGCCTCATCCGCGAGGCCGCCCAGGTGACGTGGGATGGAACCCTCTCGGCCGATTTCGGTCCCGCGGGAATCTTCGCCCGGTTGAGGGACGTGTTCGACGCGCGGCCGGGGAGCGCGATCTGGGATCCCACCGCGCCCGCCGGCGCTCCTTCGCCGGGGCGCGCCTTTCAAGCCGGCGTCGCGTGGAACCTCTTGGACTGAGTTTTCGGGAGCACGGGAATGTGGGGAAGGGAGATGCGCGCCGGCGTCGTCTTCGTGATCGCGGCGCTTCTGATCGGGCAGGCATTCCGCGAGTGGCGGCGAGGCCACGAGGAGAGCTTCCAGGAGATCGTTCAGGGGCTCGCGGCGCGCGACGCGAGCATCCGTGAACGGGCGATCTCGCCGCCCGGCGCCGATTCCGGGAGGATCGATCCGGGCACGCCCGCGCGCGGGTTGGTGCGGACGCCGAGGATTCCTCGAGCAGTCCCGGTCGGGCGCATGGATCCGAATCGCGCGGGCGTGGCCGAGCTGACGCGTCTGCCGGGAATCGGGCCCGCGCTCGCGGGGCGCATCGTCGCCGAGCGGGACCGCCACGGTCCGTACGCTTCTCCCGAAGCGCTGCTGCGCGTCCGCGGAATCGGCCCGAAGACCCTGGCTCGGATCCGCGGTTTCCTCTCCTTTTCGGGCACGGCCGGAGGCGATTCGCTGGCTGGCTTTTGACCGATGCATTTTGCACCGGCGCGTGCCTCACGCACGCCCGGCAAGTTGCGAAGAGCCTCCATTCGTTCCCGCAATCCCTTTGATCTCCGCGCGTTTCCTCCGATTCGCCCACCCGCGCCCTTCCTGGCACCGGACTTGCGGAAGTCCTTGCCGCCCGTCCCGTGCCCCAAGCGCGGGACCCCACCACAATTCAACGACTCAAGACACGTAGGGGACAGCGACCGTGCAGCAGGAAAATGTCGGCCTGAAACTGCTGGAAGCCAAGCTCATCGCCCCGGACGCGCTTCAGAAGGCGCAGCAGCAGACCAAGACCGGGGGTGGGAGCATCACGCAGGCGCTGGTGAAGCTCGGCGCCATCACCGAAGACCACCTGACGAAGTTCCTCTCGGAGCTCTACTCGGTCCCCAGCGTCGACCTCGGCAATTTCGTGCCCGATCCGACGGTCACCAAGCTGATTCCGGGGGACGTCGCGAACAAATTCCAGATCGTCCCCCTCTCGCGGAGCGGGCGCCGGCTCACCGTGGCCATGGCCAACCCGAGCAATATCTTCGCGATCGACGACATCAAGTTCATCACCGGCTTCGAGGTGCAGCCTGTCGTCGCGCCGGAGGCGGCCATCAAGAAAGCCATCGACAAGGCCTACGACTCGGTGGCGTCCTTCGAGAACGTGATGAAGGGGATGGAAGACGATATCGAGGTCATCGAGGAGGAGGACGAGACACCCGACGTCAACCTGATCGGGGAGGCCGAGCAGGCCCCGGTCGTCAAGCTGGTGAACTCGCTCATCACCGATGCGGTGCGCAAGGGATCGAGCGACATCCACATCGAGCCCTACGAGAAATCCCTCCGCGTTCGCTTCCGGATCGACGGAACCCTGTATGAAATGATGGCGCCCCCCTTCCGCATGAAGGCGGCGATGATCTCGCGTCTCAAGATCATGGCCGAGCTCGATATCGCCGAGCGCCGCGTCCCCCAGGACGGGCGCATCAAGCTGCGGCTCCTCGGACGCACGATCGACCTGCGCGTCTCGAGTCTCCCGACGATCTACGGGGAGAAGGTCGTGATGCGAATCCTGGACAAGGGCAACCTGAACATCGATCTGAACAAGCTCGGGTTCCAGGAGCAGGCGCTCGCCGACTTCACGCACGCCGTCGCGCAGCCCTACGGCATGGTGCTGGTGACCGGGCCGACCGGAAGCGGCAAGACGACCACCCTCTACTCGGCGCTCTCGAAGATCAACGTTCCCGAGACGAACATCATGACCGCGGAGGACCCCGTCGAGTACAACCTCGAGGGAGTCAATCAGGTGCTGATCCATGAGGAGGTCGGGCTCACCTTCGCCGCCGCGCTCAAGGCCTTCCTGCGCCAGGACCCGAACATCATCATGGTGGGAGAAATTCGCGATCTCGAGACCGCCGCGATCGCGATCAAGGCCGCGTTGACCGGGCATCTCGTGCTCTCGACTCTTCACACCAACGACGCCCCGAGCACCATCAACCGAATTGTCGACATGGGCATCGAGCCCTTCCTGGTCGCCTCGTCCGTGAACCTGATCTGCGCACAGCGGCTCCTCCGGAAGGTCTGCCAGTCGTGCAAGAACGAGATCAAGCTGCACCCCGAAGTGGTGCGGGAGCTGGGACTCACGGAGCAGGACGTGAAGCAAGGCGGCTTCTTCGAGGGCAAGGGCTGCGTGGACTGCAACAACACCGGATACAAGGGCCGGAGCGGCGTCTACGAGGTGTTCCCGGTCTCGCCGAAGATACGGGACCAGATCCTCGACCGCTCTTCGACGGCGAATATCAAGAAGTCGGCTGTGGCCGACGGAATGCTGACCCTGCGCATGGACGCCTTAATCAAGTTAAAGAAGGGGATTACGACGGCCGAAGAGGTGTTGAAGGAGACCGCTGCCGACCACTGAGCCGTCACGGAGGAATCTCATGGTTTCGCTGCGCCAGCTGTTGGACGAAATGATCAAGTTGAGGGCCTCGGATCTGCATATATCCGCGGGCGTTCCGCCGCAAGTGAGAGTCGACGGCTCCATCACGCCCATGCAGCATCCGCCCCTCACGCCAGATCTAACTCAGCAGCTCGCGTACAGCGTCCTGACGGAAGAGCAGCGCAAGCGGTTCGAGACCACCAAGGAGCTGGACCTCTCCTTCGGCGTTCCGGGACTGAGCCGGTTTCGCGCCAACGTGTACTTGCAGCGCGGCGTCACGTCCATGGCAATACGCCAGATCCCCTACGAGATCCTCTCCTTCGAGCAGCTCGGACTCTCCAAGATCATCCGGGACTTCACCGCCAAGCAGAAGGGGCTGGTGCTGGTCACGGGGCCGACCGGCAGCGGAAAGTCGACGACGCTCGCCACCATGATCGATCTCATCAATACGAACCGCGCGGGTCACATCATCACGATCGAAGACCCGATCGAATACGTCCATCACCACAAGAAGTGCATCGTCCACCAGCGCGAGATCAACGCCGATACGACGACCTTCGCGACGGCGCTCAAGTACGTGCTGCGGCAGGATCCGGACGTGATTCTGATCGGGGAAATGCGGGATCTCGAGACGATGTCGGCCGCGTTGACGATCGCGGAGACAGGCCATCTGGTGCTCGCGACCCTGCACACCAACTCCGCCTACGAATCGATCAACCGGATCGTGGACGCGTTTCCGACCGGCCAGCAGCAGCAGGTGTTGTCTCAGCTCGCGTTCGTTCTCGAGGGCGTCGTCACGCAGCAGCTCATTCCCAAGGCGAAGGGTCCCGGGCGCGTCATGGTGGCCGAGGTTCTGATCTGCACGCCGGCGGTGCGCGCCGTCATCCGCGAGCGGAAGACGCATCAGATCTACAGCTTGATGCAGGCGGGCACGAAGCATGGGATGCAGACCATGAACCAGGCGCTCTTCCAGGCCTACATCGGGAAGCTGATTTCGCTGGACGAGGCGCTCGGACGCAGCTCCGACGTGAAGGAGCTGGAGCAGATGCTGGAAAAGGTGGGGGTCCACGTCGCCGCCTAGACGGCGCTGAAGAAGGGGGAACGCGGTGCCCGTATACACATGGAAGGGTCGCACGATCGGCGGGGAGATCCAGACCGGCGAGCTGACCCTGGACAGCCAGGAAGAGGCGCTCTCGGCGCTTCGCAAGCGCAGGATCATCATCTCGTCCGTCCGGGAGAAGAAGGCGGACATGAAGATGGGGCTGCCGAAGTTCGGGGGCGGCGTCTCGACGCGCGACCTCGCCATTTTCACGCGCCAGTTCGCGACGATGATCAACGCGGGTCTTCCTCTCGTGCAATGCCTCGACATTCTCTCCAAGCAGACCGAGCAGGAGAGCTTCCGCGGCGTCATCGCGCAGGTCATGCGCGACGTGGAGGCCGGGACGACCCTCGCCGAGGCGCTTGGCAAAAAAGAGCATGCCAAGGTCTTCGACGAGCTCTTCGTGAACATGGTCGAGGCAGGGGAAGCGGGCGGTATTCTGGACAACATCCTCCAGCGTCTCGCGACCTACATCGAGAAAGCGGAGGCGCTGAAGCGGAAGATCAAGGGAGCGATGGTCTATCCGGCCGTCGTGCTCTCGGTCGCGGTGCTCGCGACGTCCTTCATGCTCATCTTCATCATCCCCACGTTTGCCCGCATGTTCAGCGGCTTCGGCGCCGAGCTGCCGCTTCCCACCAAGATCGTCATGGGGTTGAGCTCGTTCCTGCGCTCGTACTGGTGGGCGATGATCGGCACGGGTGTCGCCACCGTGGTCGGACTGCAGCGCTACTACATCACGGAGAAGGGCCACCTCCAGATCGACACCATCCTCTTGCGGGTGCCGGTCCTTGGAGACGTCTTGAGGAAGGGCGCCGTGGCGCGTTTCACGCGCACGCTGGCGACCCTCATCTCGTCGGGCGTCCCGATCCTGAACGGGCTCGAGATCACGGCCCGGACCGCGGGTAACCGCGTCGTCCAGAACGCGATCATGGCCGCCCGGGCGAGCATCCGGGAGGGAGAGACGATTGCCGCGCCGCTCCGTCAGTCCACCGTGTTCCCTCAGATGGTGGTGCAGATGATCTCCGTGGGCGAGGAGACGGGCGCGCTCGACGATATGCTCACGCGCATCGCGGACTTCTACGACGACGAAGTGGACACGGCGGTGGATTCGCTCACCTCGTTGATCGAGCCGATCATGATCGTGGTCATGGGATCGATCGTGGGCGGCATGGTCATCGCGATGTACTTGCCGATGTTCAAGCTGATCAACGTGGTCGCGGGAGGCAAATAGGGTCCGATGACTTCGAGCCGCCTGGTAGCCGGGGTCGAGCGGGATCCCCACCTCGGCCTCGCGGTCCAGGCGGTGATCCTGGGACGCGTCGCGCTTCTCGTGCTCGTCACGGTGATGGCGCTGGTCTTCTCGGGAAGCACGCTGGGGATCGATCGCCAGTTTCCGTTCGGGTTTCTGCTGTTCACGGTGCTGCTGCTGGCACTCGCCTACCACCGCGTTCTGAAGACCGGCGGGGACTCACGAAATCTGCTGGCCACCCAGTTCCTGGTGGACGTGGCCACGACATCGTACCTCGTGTTCTTCACGGGCGGGGCGGAGAGCCAGTTCGTGCCGCTGTACCTGCTCTCCCCGCTGCTCGGGGGCGTGTTCCTCTCGATCCGCGGGGGGGTGCTTCTCGCGGCGCTGTCGTCGATGGCGTACGCCGGTTTCTACCTGGCGGGGGTGCAGGGCCTCATGCCCACGACGCCCTACGGCCTCACGCAGGGGCTGGGAAACGCCGCGATGCTGTTGCGGATGCTGCTCTACGTGCCGCTCCTCTTCATCGTCGGTGTGATCGGCGGATATCTGGGGAGGCGCCTCAAGGAGGGCAGCCGGGCGCTGGAGACGGCGCGCGCGGAGCTGAACAGGGCACTGTTCGATACGGAGAGCATCTTGGAAAACATGTCGAGCGGCCTTGTGACGGTTGATGCCGATGGGATCGTGCGCCACTGGAACCGCGCGGCCTCGGAGATTTCGGGATGCGCGGTGGACGCGATCCGGGGAAGGCCGTACGTCGACGCGTTCGGGCCGAGCCTCAAGGAATTCACCGAGCGCATGCGCGAGGCGCTGGAGCGCGGGGCGCAGTCGAACCGGGCCGAGATCACGATCGCGAAGCCGGACGGCACACGGATGCCGCTCGGCCTCTCGACCAGTCTCCTGCGCGATCCGGACGGCAAGAGGCGGGGGGTGATCGGCCTGTTCCAGGACCTCTCCGAGGTTCGGGCGCTCGAAGATCGGATCCGGCGACGGGAGACGCTGGCGGCCATCGGGGAGCTGTCCGCCGGCATCGCGCACGAGATCCGCAACTGCCTGAACCCGATCAGCGGGTCGGTGGAGGTGTTGCAGAGGGAGCTCAAGGTCAAGGGAGAGAACGCGAGGCTGCTGGAGCTCATCGTGCGCGAATCGGAGCGTCTCGACAACTTCATACGCGAGCTGCTCGACTACGCGCGCGAGCGTCCGCTCAAGTGCGAAACCCTGGATCTCGCGGAGCTGCTCCGGGATCTGGTCGACGTCGCCGAGCGCCACCCGGACGCGGAGGGGAAACAACTGTCGTTCATCGCCTCGGGCGAGAACATCTCCGTGCACGTGGATTCCGAGCAGATGAGGCAGGTTCTCATGAACCTGGTCCTGAACGCCCTCGAGGCGGTCGAAGCAGAGGGAAAGGTGGAGCTACGGATCGTGTCCCGCCGGGAGCGGTCCGGAATGGGAGCCGGGAACGCGCGCTCCTGGGTCTGCGTCGAGGTGCAGGACAATGGAATCGGAATCGCGGCGCCGGAGGTCGATCTGATTTTCGAGCCGTTCTACTCCACGAAGCGAGGCGGCACCGGGCTTGGACTTGCGATCGCCAACCGGATCGTGGAGCGCCATGGAGGCGCATTGGAGGTTGAGAGCCGTCTCGGAGCGGGAACCACCATGCGGGTATGGGTCCCGCTGGTCACGAGCACGGCAAAGACCGTCGCCCACGCGGCGTAACCCTGAATCGAGCGAGGTAGATCAGGTGAGCGGCGAAAAGATACTGGTCGTGGATGACGAAGAAAGCATGGTCCAGTTTCTCTCGATCCTTCTCTCCAAGGAGGGATATGAGGTGCACGTGGCCACGTCCGGCCGCGATGCCCTGGAGAAGGCGGAAGAAGAGAACTTCGACGTCGTGGTGACGGACATCAAGATGCCGGGGGAGATCGACGGCTTAGGCGTCCTCTCCGGGATCAAGAAGATGGACCCGAGCATCCCGGTGGTGATCCGCACGGCCTTCGCGTCGCAGAAGTCCGCCATCGAGGCGCTGAACCGGGGCGCGTATCAGTATCTCGAGAAGAGCGCCAAGAACGACGAGATCCGGCTGGTCATCAAGAACGCCATCGCGATGCGGCGCGTGCAGTCGGAGAACGTATATCTAAAGAGGCAGCTCAAGCGGACCGACGACGCCAAGGAAATTATCGGGCACAGCGAGCAGATCCAGAAAGTGCTGAAGCTGGTCGAGAAGGTCGCGGACTCGGATTCCACCATCCTCATCGTGGGAGACAGCGGAACCGGCAAGGAGCTCATCGCCAAGCGGATCCACTACATGAGCAAGCGAGCCGACGGGCCGTTCGTCTCGATCAACTGCGGGGCCCTGCCCAAGGACCTCCTCGAGAGCAACCTCTTCGGCCACGTGAAGGGCTCCTTCACGGGCGCGGTGCGCGATCAGGAGGGTCTGCTCGCGGTTGCCGGCGGCGGGTCCTTCTTCCTCGACGAGGTGGGGGAGACCCTGCCCGCCACGCAGGTGAAGCTCCTCCGCGCATTACAAGAACGCGAGATCATCCCGGTCGGCGGGACGAAACCCCGCAAGATCGACGTCCGTCTCATCGCGGCGACCAACGCGGACTTAGAGCGCGGGGTCGCCGAGGGCCGTTTCCGCGCCGATCTCTTCTACCGCCTGAACGTCATCCAGATCCGGCTTCCCTCGCTCCGCGAGCGAAAGGAAGACATCGAGGAGATGGTGGACCACTTCCTGAAGAAGCTAGCGGGCCAGAAGGAGATCAAGACGATCTCCAAGGAGGCGCGGGATTGCCTGATGGCCTACGACTGGCCCGGGAACGTCCGCGAGCTGGAGAACGTGATCGAGCGGGCGGTCATCCTGACCGACGACGGGGTCATCACACCGGAGGATCTTCCGGAGCGCGTCGTCCAGGGCAGCAAGGGCCGGGGAAGCCTCGTGATCGACAACCCGAACCTCACGCTCGAGGAATTGGAGCGCGAGTACATCCTGAAAGTGCTGCACCACACCGGCGGCCAGAAGAAGCGCGCGTCGGAGATCCTCGGGATCAACCCTTCCACCTTGTACCGCAAGCTCATCTCCTACGGCCTGCTCAAGGAAGGCGCGGCGCTCCTGGCGGAGTGAGGGTGCTCGCAAATTGACCGGCGGTGCATTGGATCATGCAATATGCAGAATGGCGGTACCCCGTCATGCATCCTGCTCGAAACCCGCGCTTCCAGTGTCACGGCCTCAGCTAGGGTCGCGCGGAACTCCAAGCGGCGCCGCGGCATCGGAGTGTCCCGCGAGTCCTGGCATGTACGTTGCTTTGACACGTGTGCGTGGATACGAAGGATGCTGATCACGTCAGGGAGACGGGACCCGAGAGGAGGTGCAACATAATGAGGAATTCGAAGGGCTTCACGCTGATCGAGCTGATGATCGTGGTTGTGATCATCGGGATTCTCGCAGCGATCGCCATACCGAACTTCATCGCCATGCAGGACCGCGCACGCGAAGCCAGCGTGAAGGCGAATATGCATAGCTTCCAGCTGGCGGTGGAAGACTTCGCCGTGAAGAACACGGGTACCTATCCGGTAGCTGCGGATGACGCCGCGGTGAAGGCGAACATGCCGGGCGGCAACTATCCGAAGAACCCCTTCTCGGGCGCGAACGACGCCTGGACGTGGGCTGCGGATCCGGCGGCTTCCGGCATCATCGGCGCCAATCCGGCCGCGACGACTGGCTACACCATCAAGGGTTATGGCAAGACAGCCCTTCTCAGCTTGACGCTGACGAATGGCTAATTCACGCAGTCAACAAACGGGAGGATTTATGCTTCGCAATCAGAAGGGCTTCACCCTGATCGAGCTGATGATCGTGGTTGTGATCATCGGGATTCTCGCAGCGATCGCGATTCCGAACTTCATCGCGATGCAGGACCGCGCTCGCGAAGCCAGCGTGAAGGCGAACATGCACAGCTTCCAGCTCGCGATCGAAGACTTCGCGGTAAAGAACACGGGCACGTATCCGGTGGCCGCGGACAACGCCGCGGTGCTGGCGAACTTCCCGAGCGGCGCCTGGCCCAAGAATCCGTTCACGGGCGCGAACAGCGCCGCGACGTGGGGCGCCGACCCGGCCGCGCAGGGCATCTTCGGCGCGAACCCGGCCGTGACGACCGGTTATACGATCAAGGGCTATGGCAAGTCGGCTCTTCTCAGCTTGACGTTGACCAACGGTTAATCGCCGACTAAGTACCGGGCGGCAGATCGCGGACCATCGCGACTGCCGCCCTCTTGTTTTATGGCCCGTTCCTGCCTCCTGGACGCGCGCAACACCGGTACCTCGGGTGGCACGCGACTTGCGGTCGCACGATTCGGATTCGACCGAGGGCAATCCAGGGGGCGAGCGTTAGGCATGAGCCGGGAGCGGGGAGATTCGCGCGGAAGCCAGCCATGGGGGGCCGATCAGGGCCCCCGATCTGCCATGCACGAGGTGGCGCCGCTTCCCGTCCTCGAGCTGAGCGCCGTATCGAAGGTCTATCGCGACCCGATGACGCTGAAGCCTTTCACCGCGGTCGAGGGGATTTCGCTCTCGCTGCTTCGCGGCGAGATCTTCGGCCTTCTCGGCCCCAACGGCGCGGGGAAGACCACGACGATCAAGATGATGCTCGGCCTGACCCGGCCCACCGGCGGCACGGTCCGGATCTTCGGCCGCGCGCCGGAAGACCGCGCGGCGCGAACGAGGCTCGGGTACCTTCCGGAGAATCCCTGTTTCTACGATCACCTCACCGCGCGCGAATACCTGGCGCTCGTCGGCTCGCTGTTCGATCTCGCCTCGAGCACGGCGCGCCGGCGCGCGGATCATCTCCTGGGACGCCTTGGTCTCGAGGGCGCCGCCGGGAAGCCGCTTCGCAAGTTCTCGAAAGGCATGACGCAACGGCTGGGCCTCTGTCAGGCGCTCCTCAACGAGCCGGATGTGTTGATCCTCGATGAGCCGATGTCGGGCCTGGACCCGATCGGACGCGCGGACGTGAAGCAGATTCTTCGCGAGGAACGCAGCCGCGGCGTGTCCGTTCTCATGAGCTCCCACGTCCTGGCCGAGACGGAGACCCTGTGTGACCGCGTGGCCATCATCCACCGGGGACGCGTCCTCGAGCTGGGGGAGGTCAAGGGCCTCCTCGCCTCCGGCGTGCTCGAATGGGAGGTCACGGTCGAGGCGCTCACGGAACCGGCCGCCGAGCGACTTCGCTCCGAGGGGAACCGGGTGGAGCCGGTGGGGCCGTGCTGGGTCATTCGCGTCCGCGAGGGAGGGGCGTTGCAGAAGATGCTTCACGCGTTCACCAAGGACGGGGTCTTCATCCATTCCGTGGAGCCGCGAAGGCCGAGCCTGGAGGAGCATTTCGTCCGCGCCATCGAGAAGGATTCGATGCCGAAGGCCGTCGGCGCCGGAATGGTCGCGCCATGAGGCGGATCCTCGCCATCGCGCGCAACACGGTGCGCGAAGCTGTGCGCGAGCGGCTGATGCTCGTGCTGGGCCTGTTCGGGTTCGCGCTCGTGACCGGGTCGCAGGCGCTCGCGCCGCTCGCCCTGGGCGAGGGACGCAGGGTCGTCATCGACTTCGGGCTGGCCGGTTCGACGATGCTCGCGACCCTGCTCGCGGTCTTTCTCGGATCGAGCCTTCTCCACAAGGAGCTGGAACGGCGCACCATCTATTCGATCCTCGCCAAGCCGATCCGGCGCGAGGAGTTCCTCATCGGAAAGTTTCTGGGACTCTGGCTCACCACCGCTTCGCTGCTGGTCGCGATGGCGGCGATCCTCGCCCTGGTCGTGACCGTCGCCTACGGCGACACTCCCTGGGCGATCGCGGGCGCCGTGGGACTCAGCGCGATCGAGCTGGGGATCGTGACCGCGGTGGTCGTCCTGTTCTCCTCGTTCACGACGCCGACGCTGACGGCGTTCTTCGGCATCTCCGCGGTGGTCGTGGGGAATTTCGCGGAGGATATCCGGTACTTCGCCTCCAACGGCGCGCCGGCTTTGGTCCGGACGATCACCGAGGCGGTATACTGGACGCTTCCTCATCTGAGCGTCTTCAACGCCAGGGGACTCGCCGTGCAGGGTATCGGGGTGGAGCCGGAGCGGATGCTGTTCGCCCTCGCCTACGGCGCTCTCTACATCGGCGGCCTCATGGTCTTCGCGGGGACCGTGTTCCGCCGTCGGGAGTTCCGTTGACGGCGCGTGTGGACCGTGGACTCGTCCTGGGCCTCGCGTTCGCGGCGCTTCTGGTGGCCGCCGCGGCCCGGATCGACGTCGTCACGCGGCCGCGGCTCGGCACGATCCGCGAGCAGGAGCTTCTCTATTATCCGTCCGGCTTCATGGTGCGGCAGGCGTCGTTGGGATACGAGACGGTGGCCGCCGACATCGCGTGGCTTCGAGGAATCCAGTACTACGGGGAGCATCGGCTTACGGATCAGAAGTTCGACCTCATCGGCCATGTGATGGACGTCGTGACCGAGCTGGACCCGGCGTTCATCCAGCCGTACGTCTTCGGAGCGTTCGTGATGGCGCAGGAGATGAAGCAGCCCGATCGCGGCCTGGCGCTCCTGGACCGTGGCATGCGCGCCAATCCGGAGAACTGGCGCCTGGCGTTCGAGGCCGGGTTCCTCCAGTACGTATGCCGTCACGACTACGCCTCCGCGGCGCGATACTTCACGTGGGCGAGCCGGATGCCGGGACACGAGCCGTATGCCGAGCGCTTCGCGGCGTTCGCGAGCGAGCGATCGGGCAACGCGGGCATGGCGGTCCTGTTATGGAAAGAGGTGTTCGCGAGCGGCAATCAGTACATGCAGGATGTGGCGCGACGCGAGCTCAAACGGCTTGGGGCGATGTGATGGAATCTAAGGTTTTCGTCCAGGTGGTGGCGTTTCTGCTGGGGCTCGTCCTCGGCAGCTTTCTCAACGTCGTGATCGCTCGTCTCCCGCGCGGAGAGTCCATCGTGAGGCCGCCCTCTCGCTGCCCGCGCTGCAAGGCGAGAATCCAACCTTGGGACAACATTCCGATCCTCTCCTACATTCTGCTCCGCGGCCGCTGTCGCAAGTGCAAGCGAGTCATCTCCTGGCGTTATCCGATCGTGGAGCTACTTTCGGGCCTCCTCCTGTTGCTACTCGCACGGCGCGTGGAGAGCCCCGTCCTCCTGGTTCCCCAGGCGGCGTTTCTTCTGTCGCTCCTCGCGATCGCATGGATCGACCTCGACACCCAGACCATTCCGGACGTGGTGACAATCCCGGGCGTGGGATTGGGTCTTGCGGCGAGCCTCTTCTCACCGCCCGGAATCGCGGGCGCGCTTCTGGGCGCGCTCTGCGGCGGAGTCAGCCTCTGGCTCGTGGGCGCGCTCTACGAGCGCGCGACCGGAGTGCCCGGCATGGGCGGCGGGGACGTGAAGCTCGCGGCGATGATGGGCGCCTTCCTCGGCGTTGGAGGCGTCTTCGGCGCCATCTTCCTGGCGTCGCTCGCAGGGTCGGTCTTCGGAGTTCTCCTCATCGCGCGCGGCAAGGGCTCCCGGCGCACGGCGATCCCGTTCGGAACATTCCTCGCGCCTGCCGCCATCGCGCTCTGTCTCTTCGGGGATTCGCTCTTCCGCCTGTACCGATCATTCCTGCCCTGACCCACATGCAACTTGCATGGAGAACGGAGTAGGGCTTCTTCGCCCCGGTGGCTCGATTCAACCAACGAGCTGTTGAAAGCCGCGCGTCAGAGCGCCTGGCTCGGCGTAGACGGGGGCCGGAGCGCCACTTGAGCGCTGGCATATCCCTTGCCTTACATGGAGTCCGGATGATGGTCACGGGTCAGGAGGGAAAGATCATGTTTGTTTCCCGCTCGAAAACGGGAATGCGTCACGTGCGCCAAGCCGGCTTCTCGCTCACCGAGCTGATGGTGGGGCTGGTGATCTTCGGCATCATGACCGCGGTCGCGCTTCCCGGACTCAACAAGTTTCTACGGAGCGTGGATCTGAACGGCCAGGTGCAGCAGACGGCGACGATGATCCGTGTCGTGCGCCAGCGCGCGATCACAGAGAACAACAATTATGTCCTCACCTGGGACAACACGGTCCAGGGCTTCGGCTGGTACGACGACGACAACAACAATGGCGTGAAGGATGTGACCGAGCAACGTAAGGATCCAACCCTCTACGCTGCCTGGATCACGATCTCCAATTCGTCGACGAACCCATTCGGCTCGGTGACGACGACGTTCTTTCCGAACGGAAGCGCGAGCCAATCCGGCACCTGTCTCTTCACCAATTCGGACGGCTACACGCGGTCGCTCTCGATCGTGCGGCCGACCGGCATGGTGACCGTCCAGTGAGGGCCCTCATGAACGAGCGCGCGCATCATGCCCGCCACGCGGACGCAGGCGGGTTCAGCTTGATCGAGGTGGTCTTTGCCTTGACGTTTCTCGCGGTCGGAATCCTCGCCGTGGCCTCCATGATCCCGGCCGGGACGCGCGGCGTGACACAGAGCCGCGTGCTCACGTCGGGTCTCATGGCCGCCCAGGTCAAGCTCGAGGATCTGAAGGGCACGAGCTATGCCGCGCTCACTCCCGGCACCTTCAGCGACACGACGTCGGTGTTCACCCGCACCTGGGTGGTGACCGATTCGATTCCGATGGCAGGGTGCAAGAAGATCGACGTCACGTCCCGCTGGACGGATTCGCACGGGACCCAGACGGCGCAGCTGGTGAGTTACGTAACGCGGTAGTCCGGGCAGGGAACAGCCCTCCAAACGAGGTGCATCCGTGAGCATGGAACGCAGGCAACACCAGACAGGCTTCACCTTGGTCGAGATGATGGTCGCGCTGGTCCTCTTCAGTGTCGTGATCGGCTCGATCTATTCGATCTACGTCCGCGGCGAGAAGTCCCAGCAGGTCGGGATCGAGCTGGCGGAGGCGACCCAGAACGCGCGAAGCGGCGTGGACCTGGTCGCGCGCGAGCTTCGCTCGGCGGGTTACGGGGTCGATCCCGCCACCCAGCCGTCCATTGTCGTGGGCTCCCAGTATCGCGTGACGTTCGCGCTGGACTTGAACGGGAACCGTACGATCGACATGGGAGAGGTCATCACCTACTTCCTGGATTCCAACACGAGCGATCCGATCGTGGCGGCGAGCTCGAACCCCTACGACTTCGTGCTCCGGCGCGTGGTCGGGACCTCAGGCGATTCGATTCCGGCGCCGACCTCGGGTCACGGCGAGATCGTGGCCTACGGACTCACGCAGCGAACCGCCGACAACGTGACGACCAAGAACGTACCGATCTTCTCCTACCGGAACGCCGCGGGGACCGCGCTGGAGCTCAAGACGGGCACGGCCAACGACGCGGCCGGCGTGTTCTTCGGCAGGACGGTCAGCAACGCCGACCTGGGCAAGCCGCCGGCCCCGGGGGTATCGAGCAGCGTTCAGACCGTGCTCGTGAACATGGTCACGGAGACGAAGCAGAAGAATCTCGAGAACGGCAGCTACGACCGCGTGAACGTCGCGACCTCGGTCGAGCCGCGCAACTTCCCGTTCCTCGCGACCGCGAACGTGACTTACGCGGCCAACACCGGGGCCACGGGTACCGGAACGGGCACGGGCACCGGCACGGGCACCGGCACGGGCACCGGCACGGGCACCGGCACCGGGACGGGGTCCGGGACTGGCACCGGGACCGGCACGGGGCTTCCCCCCAGCCAGCCCCCGATCCATCTCTCGACCGACCGTATTCTTTCTATGGTGGTCGCCGACTTGAACGAGAATGATTCGCAGGAAGGCTCGGCGACGACCACGGACGGCCAGCACGACCTCGACATCGTGGTCGGGACCAAGGCGAGCGGGGTCGCGAACATCCGCGTGTGGTGGAACGGGCAGCCTGGAAAGTACTCCGGCGTCTATTTCAGATCCACGCAGAGCTACCTCGGCAACGCCTCCTATGACGTGGCCTCGCTGGCGGCGGCGAACGTGGACAATTCGACCGCGGCCGCGAAGGACCTCATCGCCGGAGTCGTCACCGGCACCAACACCGGCCGCATGCAGGTCTGGAAAAACCAGGCCTTCGGTGGCGTCGGCGAGGTTCCCGGCAAGGTGGGGGTCGTGGGCTCCCCGACCACACCGAACGCGTCCTTTTACGACAGCCCCGGCACCGGCGAGGTGAACGGCGTCGCCGTGGGCGACATCAATCGTGACGGTTTTCCGGACGTGGTTCTCGGCCAGAAAACCGGCTCCAACACCGGCAGGATCGGCGTGTGGTGGGGCGACGGGACGGGCAGCTTCAGCCACTCCGCCTCCCTCGACGTGTATTCGGCGAGCGGGGAGGTGCGTGGCGTCGCGATCGCCGACATGAACGGCGACGGGTGGCTGGATATCGTGGCGGGCACGAAGCGGAACACCGCGGATACCCAGGGCAGCGTGGATATCTTCTTCAGCAATCAGGTCGGCTCGAACCTGCGCCTCACGACCGTCTACACGACGGCCGTCGGAGGCTCGGTGTATGCCGTGGGCGCGGCGAAGATGGACAGCGACGACCGGCCCGACGTCGTGACCGCGATCCGCACCGGCAGCAACACCGGTAAAGCCGAGTTCTGGCACAACAACGGGACCTCCGTCGGCGCGCTCACGAAGCAGGACGACATCGCCACCCTGGGCCCGGCGACCGCGCTGGCGCTCGGCTCGCTCGTGTACAACAGCACGAACAACGACATCGTGGTGGGCACGGCCGGCGCGGGCGGTGGAACGCCTCCGGCGGTTCAGGCCTTCTTCTGCAACCCCTCGGCCGCCGCGGGCAACGTGATCCCGGCGGTCCAGAGCTGGGCGGACGCGAACGCCGGTGGCTCCGTGAACGCGCTCGCGATCGGGAGGCTGGAGTGCTCCCAGGACCATCTGGATCAGGATCCCGTTCCGGACATCGTCGCGGGCACGTCGACCGGCGCGAGCACCGGCGACATCGTGATCTACCTGAACCCGTATTCCTCGACGGTACCATAACCATGAAGGAGACGCATGCCATGCGCATCGTGAACGGCGAGACCTCGGGTTTCGCGGGGCAGAGAGGCGACCGAAGGGGGGATCGGGGCAACGCCATGGTGGTCGCGCTTCTCGTTCTGCTCGTGCTCACGACCGCCGGCGTCGCGTACGTCGCGGTGACCAAGTCGGAGAAGCAGATCGCGGGGAACAGCATGACCGCGTCCCAGGCACTCTACGTGGCCGAGGCCGGCATCACCGAAGGACTCCATCGGATGGCGTTCCCTGCCGAGTCTCTGAGCTACATCGGCCCCGCGGGCGCTCCGGCCGCCGGTTGGGGGCGCTACATCGTGCTCGCGACCGGCGGGAGCGCGCTCGATCCAGGTCGGGCCGCGCTCGCCACGGACGGCATGGACAACAACCAGAACGGGCTCGTCGACGAGCCGAACGAGAAATACCCGGAGGTCCTGACGAAGCAGACCATCAACGCGAGCGCGCTCCGGTATCCCTACGTGCGGGTCGAGTTCAAGACTCAGGGCGGCCAGCTCGTGCGGTTCGGCGACGCCGACAACAATCCGGCCACGCCGCCCACCGAGAATTTCGTCGTGGGCGCGCCCGAGCTTCGCATCACGGCGCGAGGGCGGACCGGCAACGCCGACAAGACGCTCGAGGCGGAAGCCGTCCGCTTCCCGATCGTCCAGGTGGAGAGCGCGATCTGGGCCGGCGGCCCGCTCAACATGAATGGAAACGCGTTCTACATCGACGGACACGACCACGCCGCCACAGCTCCTTATGACACGCTGACGGGAGCCGCCTCCACGCCGGGAATCCTGACTCGTGGACCCGTGACGGACGTACCCCTGACGGCGAATCAAATGGATAACGTGTCGGGCACCGGAGGGGACGCCAGCGTGCAGCAGTCTCCGTTTAGATACGACTTCAACGCCCTCTGGAGCAGGCTCGTCCCGATGGCCGATTACTCGTTCAACGGAGCGCAGAGCTTCAGCGGCTCGTCACCCTCCTACGGCAGCTACACGAATCCGAAAATAACCGTGGTCAACGGAAACCTTTCGACCACCGGAGGCTGGACCGGAGGGGGGATCCTGATCGTGAACGGGAACCTGGACATGGGTGGTGCATCCCAGTACACGGGAATCGTCATCTGCATGGGAGACGTGTCCCTCGGGGGCGGCGGGCCCGCTGACCTTGCCCACATCGCCGGCGGTCTCCTCTTCCAGGGCACCATGGTGAGCGGAGCCAGGGTGAGTGGCTCCGCGGATGTGTATTACTCGTCCCAGGCGATCAACGCGGCGCAGTCGCTCGCGCCCTATTCGCTCGCCTGGTGGAGGGAACGCTGATCCAGGGATGGCTTCTTCAAAGGGGTGATTGTCATGGGTATCGATTCTCGACAGAAGACGCGCCGTGGGGACAGGGGCAACGCGATGATCGTCGCGCTCCTCATCCTCTTCCTGCTCACGGCCCTCGGCATCTCCTACGTGGCCGTGACGAAGGGCGACAAGCAGATCGCCGGCAACCAGATGACCTCGGCTCAGGCGTTCGCGAACGCCGAAGCCGGCATCAGCGAGGTGCTCCTTCGCATGTCCGATGCGAGCTCCGCGGCCTACATCGGAGAGGCGGTCGGAACCACCTCGCCCGGCTGGGGCAAGTACATCGTGAACGATCCGGGAAATTCCGGGCTGGATCCCCAGTACAACGCGACCCTGACGGATGGACTGGACAACGACCTGGATGGTGCGATCGATGAGGCTGGCGAGCGCTACCCCGAGACCGGGTCGAAGCAGTCCACGCTCGCGCTCTCGAGCAAGCTGGATTATCCCTGGGTCAAGGTGCGGTACAAGCGGAACGGCGCGAATCAGGTCCTCCTCTTCGGCGACGCCGACAACAATCCGGTCACGCCGCCGGTCGAGAATCTGGTCCGAGGCGTTCCGGAGCTGATCGTGACGTCGGCCGGGCGGAGGGGAGTCGGGGCGAAGACGGTGACGGTCGAGGCGATCAAGTGGCCGCTGCCGCCCGTGCCCGGTTCGGTCTACACTGAAGGGAACATGAACTTCAACGGCAACGCATTCTACATCGACGGCCACGACCATGCGCCCACGGCGCCGTACGACACCCTCACGGGCGCCGCGACGTTGCCCGGCATCTCGTCGCCGAACAACGCGGCCCCGATCGCGAGCGCGCTCACGGCCCAGCAAGTGGACAACGTCCAAGGCTCGGGCGCCGATCCCAGCGTCCGGACGTCTTCCTTGAACCTGGACCTGCCGGCGATCGCGGCGTCATGGGCCCAGATCGCTGACGTCAACTATCTGGGCGCCACGTCCAATCCGGACATGTCGACCTGGGGAACCATGGCGAGCCTGAAGGTGGTCCACGTCGCGGGTGATCTCACCATCACCGGCAACGGAAGCGGCGCCGGGGTCCTGATCGTGGACGGCGACTTCCACCTGGGTGGCACAGTCAACTACAACGGGATCATCATCGTCCTGGGAAACGTGGACATCCAGGGCGGCGGTAACGCGAAGAACATCGTGGGCGGCATGATGGTGCAGGGCACGCTCAGCGGCACCACGAACGTGGCCGGCAACGTCAAGGTCATGTACTCGAGCGCGATGATCAACCAGCTCTACTCGCTCACGCGCTACAAGATCTCATCCTGGATCGATCAGTAAGATGAAGTGAGGGGCTGCCCCTAACAGAGCTTACTGGTAGATCCAGTAGTGGAACGGCGTGTAATCACCGCCGTCCTTCGGATCCTCCCTTCGGATCTCGAGCCAGGGTCGCCCCCGGGCGATCAGCCTTCCCGGGATCACGAACGACGGCTCCACCCAAGCCGTCTCCGCGCGCGCGATCGCCCAGACACCGGCCCTCGCCCCGTCCACCTTCACCGTGAGCCGGTTCGGATACCAGGCGTCCGTGCGCATGATCACCACGGCGTCCTTTCCGGGCGCCAGGTCAGCCCGGAATCGCTCCCACCCGAATACCTTCCTTCCCGCATCCGTGACCGGCCTCGTCGGGCGATCGGCGTACACGTACTGGCGCAGGATGTCCCGGAGAAGCACCGAGGGGCGGCTTCGCCACTCCGATCGCTTGTCATCGTACTCGTACCCGAGGGGTCTCCAGTTGTGCCGTCGCTCGTCGTCGAGCCAGGCTAAGTCGATGGAGTCGTGAAGCGTCTTTCCCGCGATTTCGGGATGGGATTCCACGACCGAGTCCGCCGGCGCGACATTGATCCAGTCAGCGGGATAGGCCACCTGGTCGTCTTCGCCGCAGATCGTGTTGTAGCCCAGATGCGCGCGGAAGATCTCGGGGCCCAGGACTCCGCTCGATTGCAGATACGGGAACCACTCGGGGTAAATGGCGAAGTAGGTAGGCCGCCGAGCCGGCGGCAGCCTCCTCAGCTTCTCGAACATGCAGCCGATTCCGGAACGGTACGCCTTGGCGAAGCCTTCCGTCGTCAGTCCGATCATGTCCACGGTCTCGCGATTTCCGTAGTAGGCGATCGCGCCCGCGTCGTTCATCCCCACCACCGCCTTCTCGGGCAGGTTCCGCGCGACCCAGCGTCCCGTTTTCACCTGCTGATGGAGGATGTTCTCGCAGTTGTGCCCATAGAACTGGATCACGCGGTCGTAGAGGGTGGTCGGGATCGGAGACCAGGCCACGAGCGGGCCGGCCACCGCGAGCGCCGCCACGGGGGCGCCCAGGGCGCGGGGAAGCCGGGTCCACGCGAGAGTCGCGGCGCGGGCGATCCCGGCTGCCAGCAGGGCGAGCACGACCGGGTAGAACCCCTGCTGGTAGCGATAGAAATGGACCGACCAGGCGACCGGAAGCGAGTCCACGAGAACCGCCGCGGGAAAGAGAAGAAACAACACGCGTCCGTCCGACCATGAACGCCGGCGGGGCACGAAGGAGAAAAGGGCGAAGAGGCCGGCCGCCAGGGCGGTCGGGATCCAGTACCGCGGAACCATGACACCGTTCTCCAGCAGCTCGAGCCAGGAGAGGTAGCTCTTGACGATCGCGATCCAGACCTTCGGTGAATCCACGAGGAACCGCTGCCGGATATCCGCGTGCGGCTCGGCGAGGATCGATTTGGCCTGAGAGCTGGTGGATTCGATCGATCCCGAGAGCGCGAGGTTGATCAGGAAGGGAAGCGCCGCCGCCACGAAGGGAAGCGCGAGCGACATGCTCCAGAAGCGCGGAAGCGCTCCGCTTCGCGCGGCGCGCCACCGGTCCGCCGCCATCGCGAGCCCGAGCACCGCGCTCAGCACCGCGCCCTCCGGCCTCGAGGCCGCAAGCAGGAAGACAAGCCAGCGCAGCCGCTGGAAGCGCGCCTCCTCGCGCTCGCTCAAGTAGACCCAGACGGTCGCGAGGAGGACCGAGGCGTAGAGCCCGATCTCCATGCCGCTCATGTAGCCCCACAGGAGGTGCGGGCTGGCGAGGAAAAGCGCCAGAGCGAGCAACATCCCGAGCGTTCCGGCGAGCGAGCGCCCGAGCCGCGCGATGAAGAGCGCGCTCACGAGAAGCGCCAGGGCGCCGAGGCCGAGCGCCCACCCGATCGCGAAGGTGGGGCCGAGCCGGGTCAGGTGCGGTGGCAGAAGGAGAAAGGGCCAGAGGAGGCTGGTGGCCCCGGTCGTGGCCGCGTTTCCGGGCGTGTAGACGAACGGGTGCCCCTGCGCGATGGCTCGCGCGTACTGGAGGTAGATGAAGCTGTCGTCGAGCGGCAGGCAGAGCTCGCCCCCCGTGATCAGGCGCTCGACGCGGAGCATGCGGCCGATCTGGTAGGAGAGCCACGCTACGGAGAAGAGGCCGATCAGGATCAGCGGCCTCCGCCGCGCGAATCCGGCGATACGGGCGATCACGGGGCGGGCGCTACCTCACGGACGCGATAGAGGGGTGCCTGCGCGTCGCCCACGCGCTCGGTGCGGAACAGGGACATGAGCGCGGGATCCTCGCGCGTGAGATAGACCGGGCGCCTCCGGATGTTGCGCGCGATGAGCCGGTTCATCATGAGGTCGAGATCCCCCGGGTAGCTTGGCACCGCGAGCGATGGATAGACGCGGGCCAGATGGTGCAGGTACCACGGCCAGACGAGGAGATACTTGTACGCGACCACCAGTCCCGGACGGCTCTTCGCGAAGTCGGTCGCCTTGTAGAACCAGAGCGCGAACGTGCGGCCGTCGTACTCGCTCACGATGAGCGCGTTCGGCTCGACCGCCGAGAGATTGTGCTCCGCGTAGATGTAGGGGGCGAGGTCGCCCGACGCATCCACCTTCCGCCAGTTCGAGACGAGCCCGAGGATCGCGCCCGCCAGAAGGAGTCCCGCGAGCGCGGCGCGCACGGGCGGCAGCGGCTTCGCGCGCTCCCAGAGCGAAACCCACCCGGCTCCCGCCAGGGCGGCCGCCACGAGACCCGCCGGCATCCAGTAGCCCACGTCGTCGCCGATCGCGTAGACCGAAAGGAGCGCCAGGGAGGCGAGGAGCGCGAGCCACACTGCGGTCCCGCCGCGCGGGGGCCGCAGCGCCGCGGCCAGGATCCCCGCTCCCAGGATCAGGAGTCCCCAGCCGAAATCCAGCCCCCAGCGTCCGGGAACGAGATGCCGGACGGCCGCGACCAGGTCCCTGCTGAAGAAGTTACGAGCGTATTGCGCCCCGGTCAGGACCCACCACAGCTGCCCGGGGCTCGAGGGGGATCCCCAGGAGAACTCGGGGTTCAAGGAGGCCCGGACCGGCAGGTAGAGGTCCAGGGTCCATCCCCAGAACATGAGAACGGGCAAAAGAACCGCCCCCATGAGGCCGATCTTATGGGAGCGGGCGAACCGCCACGCCACTGCGAGCAGGGCGGGCGAAACGGCAAGCAGGAGCAGGTGGTTCGTGAGCCCGAGGCCAAAGAGATACGCCGCGAGCAGGAGGCGCCGGAGATTCATCTCGCGCTCGGCCTCGACCAGGAGCCAGAGGATCGCGCCCAGGAACGCGGCGTTCAGCGTGTAGACCTCGGCGAGCACGCTCTGACTCCAGGCGCCGCGAGAGAACGCATAGAGAAGGGCGCACGCCGCGGCGCAGAACGCTCCTCCGGCGCCGCGGGCTCCATCGGGGGCGAGGGCGTACGCGAGACGCGCGAGGAAGTAGACGCTCGCCGCGGCCGCGAGCGCCGCGATCAGGTTGATCCGGAACGCGATTGTTCCGAGAGGCAGGAACGTGGCCAGGCGGCCAAGCAGGACGAAGAGGGGGTAGCCGGTCGGATGAGGAATGCCGAGTGTCGCGGAGGCCGCGAGCAAGTCGCCCGAGTCCTCCCCGAGATTCATCCATGCGACTGTGGGGGAGAGCGTGAGCGCGTACACCCAGAGCGAAGCCAGGGCGGCGACCCAGGCGGCACCCCGGACGCTTCGAAGCATGGGCGCAACGTATAGCAAGCGGCCGGCGTGGGGTCAACGTCACCCTCGTCGCGTCGCCCGGATGAAGCTCGAAACAGACCGGCGCGCTTTGCGCCGTCGGCTGGAAAGACGGCTCAGGGATGGCCGCTCGTGCGGGTTGCAACGCGAAGACCCCTCCGCAGGGCAAAGCGCGTGAGGGCGGGAGGGGACGCGTAAGACGTTATGTGTAAACAGCTTACATTGCAGGGTAAGCGGTCCGTGGCATGGAACTTGCTCGAAGTGGTCCACGCGAGCCGATGCAACGTGAACGCGGATCGCGCCAACCAATTCACAACCTAAGCGGGGCGGATCATGTTCGGTAAGAAAAAGAGCACGGTAGGGCTCGACATCGGATCCAGCTCGATCAAGGTCGTCGAGATCGCGCACGACCGCTCCGGTGACCGTCTGATCAACTTCGGAATTTCGGAGCCTCTCTCCGAAGCCATCGTGGACGGAGAGATCATGGACCGCCAGCTGGTACAGGAGGCGATCTCCAATCTCATCGAGTCCCGCCAGATCCGCAACCGCATCGTCGTGACGGCCGTATCGGGCCGCGCGGTGATCGTGAAGAAGATCCTCATGGATCGCCTGAGCGAGGAAGACGCGAAGGAAGCGATCCAGTGGGAGGCCGAGCAGCACGTTCCCTACGACATCAACGACGTCTCGCTCGATTTTCAGATCATCAATCCGAACGTGGACCAGAAGAAGATGCAGGTCCTCCTGGTCGCCGCGAAGAAGGACATGATCCGGAACCACGCGGAGATCATCCGCGAGGCGGGGCTGACCCCCGTGATCATCGACGTGGACTCCTTTGCCATCCAGAACTGCGTCGAAGCCAACTACGACCTGAGACCGGACGAGGTCGTCGCGCTCGTGAACATCGGAGCCGAGATCACGAACGTCAACATCGTCGAGGACCAGGTGCCGCACTTCACGAAGGACCTCTCCGTGGGGAGCAACGCCTTCGTCGAGGGAATCCAGCGTCGGTACAACGTGAGCCAGCCGGACGCGCTGGCTGCGCTCCGCGGCCGCGGCGACTCGTCGATCGACGTCGCCCCGATCATCCAGGCGGCGTGCGAGGACCTTTCGGTGCAGCTGGACCGGGCGATCGCGTATCTCAAGTCATCGGGAGAGACGGAGCGGGTGGACCGGATTCTGCTCTCGGGAGGCTCGGCGCGCGTGCCCGGGCTGCGGGAATTCCTGAATTCGAGACATCAGGTGCCGGTGGAGGTCGTGAACCCGCTTCAGAAGTTGGCGTACGACGAGAGCCTGTTCAACGGTGAGTCGGTGGAGAACGTGGCCCCCGCGCTCACGGTCGCAATCGGGCTCGCGCTTCGATAGGGGGGATCCAATCCATGATTCGCATCAACCTGCTGCCCCGTGAGGAACGCCAGACCCGGCGATCCATCCAGATGCCGAAGATCGGATCGCTCATGCCGGTCCTGGTGCTCCTCCTGGTGATCGCGCTCTTCGGGGCGGTCTCGGTCTTCCAGACGCTCCAGGTCGGGCGTCTGAAAGCGGATATCGCTCGGGCGGAGCAGGAATCGGAGAAGCTTCGGCCGCAGATCCAGACGATCCAGGAGCTGACCCAGAAGCGCGAGGAGCTGCAGCGCCGGCTGAACGTGATCCAGGATCTGGACAAGACGCGGCTCCAGCGCGTGATGCTCGTCGATGAGCTGAGCCGATGCGTGCCGGACCATCTCTGGCTGACGAGCTACGAGGAGACGGGCAACAAGGTTCAGATCGAAGGCGTGACTTTTTCGAACCTCCTCGTCGCCGATTTCATGACCCGACTGGAAGCGAGCCCCCTCTACGGAAGCGTGGATTTGCTCATCGCGGAGAAGGGCCAGATCGATCAACGCAACGTGGTGAAGTTCAAAGTCACCGCGTTGATGACCTTGTAGGCCGGGCCGACCGCGGGGGAGGAAGATGGACCTCAAGGATCCAAAGACCCAGAAGCTGATCATGATCGGAGCCGGTATCGGCGTCCTGGTCTACTTCTACGTGATCGCCGACTACGTGCCGTTCAACTATCCGGCGCAATCGAAGAAGATCGCGACTTTGAAAGAGGACTACACCAATAAGATGAGCGAGCTCACCAAGGCGCAGCAGCTCGTGAACCGGCTGCCCGAGCTCAAGAAGGAGTTCGAGCTCCTGAACCAGCGCTGGACGGTGGCGCAGGAACTTCTGCCCTCCCAGAAGGAGGTCGCGAGTCTTCTTCGCAAGGTGACCATCGCCGGGCAGGAGTCGGGCGTGCACTTCGTCCTCTTCAAGCCGGGCGACCCGAAGCCGTCCACGTACTTCACCGAGAATCCGGTCCAGGTTTCCGTGACCGGAGGGTTCCATCGCGCGGGATCGTTCCTGGGCGAGATCTCGGATCTGAGCCGGTTGGTGAACGTCTCGCAGCTCAAGTTAAAGGGATTTGACAAGGGCGACCTCGACGAAACCGTGCAGGCGGATTTCGTCGCGACCGCGTACACGCTGGCCGAGGGGACTCCCAATGAATCTGCCAAGCAGTCTGGCGCTGTCACAAAGTAAGTTCTTCCAGAGCCGTCTCGGAATTCTTCTCCTGGCTCTGGTCGGGCTCGCGATCGCGGGCGGCATCGTGCTGCTCCGGCGGCAGGAGCCTCCGACTCCCGTGCTGCCGACGCCGGCGACCTCGCCGGCGTCGCAGGCTCTGCCGCGCATCGCGCCAAAGCTTGTGACCTATGGACCCCCGGCTCCGACCTGGGCCCGTACCGACGTGCAGTATGGTCCGTCGGCTCCGCCCGAGTTCCTGACGAGCCTCACGGTCCCCGCGCCCGGTGCCGTCTCCACGTCCCCGGCTCCCGCGATCCTGGCCCCGGGCGACGTCCCCGCTCCCTCCGGCGTCGCGGCGGCTCCGTCCGTAGTCGCGACGGCTCCGTCCGCGGTCGCGTCATCCTCCTCGGCCGCGGCCGTAACGACCGCGCCGGGTCCGGCGGCAGTCATCGGCGCTGGCGTCGCGGCCGAGACTCCGAAGTCGGTGGACGCCAGCGTTCTCTTCGCTCGCGAGCATTACGAGTACATCGGAGGCGGCCGCCGCGATCCGTTCCAGTCGCTGCTGGACGGCAAGTTCCAGAACCATTCGGCCGACGGCGCCCTCGTCGACGTGGGGGACATCCATCTGGTGGGCATCATGTGGGGGTCTGCGGACAAGTTCGCGCTGGTCGAAGACAGCCGCGGACACGGGTACGTGCTTCGGGTCGGAGACCCTGTTCTGAACGGATATATCTCGGGGATCAGCAAGAGCGAGCTGCAGGTGGTGCAGACCGCGTTCGGCGAGTCCCAAACGCTGTCGATCCGCCTGCAAACCAAAGAGGGTGACAAGAATGCGACTCGAAACTAGCTTCGCGCGTAAGGGCCGCTCGTGCGGCCGCGTCGCGGCGCTGACGGCGGCGCTTCTTCTGACCGCGTCATCGGCGTTCGCGGCAACCGTCAAGAGCGTCTCGATGAAAGAAGCGGGTTCCGCGACGCAGGTCGTCATCGAAGGGGACGTTCCACTCAATTATCACGATTTCACCCTCGAGTCGCCGGACCGGATCGTCGTGGACTGCCCGGGAACGCAGCTCAGCTTCAGCGAGCGCGCCTGGTCGGGGCGTGAGGGCTCCTCGGTCAAGGCGGTGCGCGCGACCGAGACGGGCTGGGGCAAGGAAGCCGGAACGCGCATCGTCGTGGATCTCTCGCAGCCCTCCTCCTACGCGCTGAGCAGCGTGGGCAACAACCTGGTTCTGGCGGTCGACACGCCCGCGGCGCCGGCTGCCAAGGAAGCGGACGCCAACGATTACGACCGGATGCAGCCGACCGACGGACGCCGGATGTCGCTCGACGTCCAGGGCGCCGACATCCAGACGGTGCTCCGCAGCCTGGCCGAGTTCAGCGGCAAGAACATCGTCGCGAGCAAGGAGGTCAAGGGTCAGGTGACCCTCAGGCTCCGCAACGTGCCGTGGCGGCACGCGCTGGACATCGTGCTCAAGTCGCAGGGCCTCGGCATGGTCGAGACCGGGCAGACGATCGTCATCTCCAATCTGGATACGCTCCGCAAGGAAGAGCTGGAGCGCCGCTCCGCCGAGCGCAGCCAGGAGGAGCTGCTCCCGCTCGAGACCCGGATCCTGTCGGTCAACTACGCGAACTCGAAGGAAATGGCCAAGTCGGTCGAGAAGACCCTGACCAAGCGCGGGCACATCGAGGTGGACGACCGGTCCAATTCCCTCATCGTGACCGACATCTCCGACAAGCTCGACCAGGTGGACGCCATGGTGCGAAACCTCGACACGCGGACGCCGCAGGTCGAGATCGTGGCGCGTCTCGTGGACGTGGACGTCTCGGCCACCCGCGCGCTGGGCATCGATTGGAGCGTGCACAACCTGGATGTCTTCGACGCCGGAGTCTCCGAGAACATCGACATCAAGGCCGCCGATGTCGGCAACCCGGCCGGTTCGGTCAAGCTCGGGACCATCAAGCAGTTCGGAACGATCGAGGCGACGCTCCAGGCGCTCGAGACACAGAACAAGGCGAACATCATCTCGAACCCGCGCATCACGACGGTGAACAACCGTGAGGCGTCGGTCGTGGTGGGACAGCAGATTCCGCTCATCGTCCAGGACTTCGCGGGGAACGCGGTCACCCAGCTCACCACGATCGGGATCAAGCTCAGCGTGACGCCGCACATCAACACCGGAAACCGGATCACGATGGACGTGCATCCGGAGGTCTCGGATCTCGCCTCGCAGTCGACGGTGCAGGGCGGCATCATCATCAACACCACCATGGCCGACACGCGCGTCATGGTGAACGACGGCGAGACCGCGGTGATCGGCGGACTCATCCGGAGCAACGAGACCTCGACCAAGCGCGGCATTCCGGTCCTCATGGACATACCGCTCCTGGGAAATCTCTTCCGCTCCAACTCGACGACCAAGTCCAAGCGCGAGCTCTTGATCTTCGTCACGCCCAAGATTCTCGGAGAGACGACGGCGTCCAAGTGAGAAGCTGAGCGGGGTTGCCTTTCGCGGGCAACGCGCCCGGGTTATACTGCGGGGTCCTTCGAACGAAGGACCCCGTTTTCATTGGCCGCCGAGGTGAGCCCCTGGTCCAGCACGTCGCCCTGATCGGACTTCCCGGCGCGGGGAAGAGCACCGTGGCGCCGCTCTTGGCGCGGCGGCTCCGGTGCTCGAGCGTGGATCTGGACCGCGAGATCGAGCGGCTCGCGGGTCGCGGCATCCCGGCGATCTTCGCCGAAGGCGAGGAGCGGTTCCGGGATCTGGAATCCCTCGCGCTGGCGGAGGCCCTGGCCGGCGCCGAGCAGGCGGTCGTGGCGTGCGGAGGCGGGGTCCTGGGACGCGCGGCCAATCGGGATCTCCTGCGCGCGGGGGCGCGGGTCGTCTGGCTCGCGGTGGATCCGTTCACCGCCGCGGCGCGTCTCCGGACCACAGGCTCAGACGAGCGTCCGCTTCTGGATGGCGGTCCGATCGAGGAGAGGCTCGGGAGCCTTCTGAAGCAGCGCGGCCGGGCGTACGCCGAGGCGGCGAACGCCGTCGTGGAAACGGCCGGCCAGGCTCCCGAGGCGGTCGCCGAGCGGATCGCGAGGGAGTTCACCCGTTCCGGGCCGCGATGGGATTCGTCCGCATCATAGGCGGGACGCTGCGCGGCCGGAAGATCGAGGTCCCCGCGCGCGGGGTCCGGCCGACGTCGGACCGAACGCGCGAGGCGATCTTCGACGTGCTGGGCCCGGCGGTGGTGGCGGATGCGCGCGTTCTCGACCTCTACGCGGGAACGGGCGCGCTCGGGATGGAGGCGCTGAGCCGCGGCGCCCGGGAGGCGCGGTTCGTCGAGGGCAACCGGGACACGGCGCGCGCGCTGCGCGAGAACCTGGCTCGGCTGGGCCTCGCGGAGCGCGGGAGCGTGGACGAGGCGGATCTCTCGCTCATCGAAATGCCCGCCTCGGCCGGCGGGCCCTTCGACCTCGTGTTCCTGGATCCTCCGTACGCCGGAGACCAGGGCGCGCGCTGGCTCACGCGTCTGGGACAATTCGCCTGGCCCGAAGGGGGCGGGCTTGTGGTATACGAACGCCGGAAGGGTACGGAGGCTGAGGCGCCGCCCGGGCTCAGGCTCGCGACGGAACGCACGTATTCCGAGACCACGGTCACGTTCTACCGCGCTTCTTCAGACGCGAGGCGTGAGGGAAGGGGAGACGCATGAAACGCGCGGTGTTCGCCGGGACGTTCGATCCGGTGACGAACGGGCACCTGGACCTGATGCAGCGGGCGCTCCGCATGTTCGATCATCTCACGGTGGCCGTGGCGGAGCGGATGGAAAAGGGCGTGGTGTTCAGCCAGGAGGAGCGGGTCGCGATGATCCGCGAGGCCACCTCCGCGCTCGATCGGATCGCGGTCGAGCCCTTCGCGGGGCTGCTCGTGGATTTCGCCAAGGAGCGCAAGATCCCCGTGCTCGTGCGGGGGCTTCGCTTCATCTCGGACTTCGAGTACGAATTTCAGATGGCGCTCATGAATCGACGGCTGTCCGACGAGATCGAGACCGTGTTTCTCATGCCCAGCGAGACGTACACGTACGTGAACGCCTCGCTCGTCAAGGAGATCGCCCGCTACGGCGGCGCGATCGAGGGGCTGGTGCCTCCGAGCGTCGCGCCTCTGCTGCGGAAGCGCGTCGGGATGAAGAAATGAAGCCGTCGCGAGTCTCGGCGCGCGTCCAGGCCCTCAGGCCCTCCGAGACCCTGGCGCTCGGCGCCCGCGCGCGCGAGCTCCGGGCGCAGGGGCATTCGGTCATCTCCTTCGCTGCGGGCGAGCCGGACTTCGACACGCCGGAGGACGTACGGGAGGCGGGCATCCAGGCGATCCGCGCCGGCCACACGCGCTACACCGCCGTCGGCGGCGTGCCGGAGCTGCGCGCCGCCATCGCCGAGAATCTGAGACGCGAGAACGGGCTCACGTACAAGCCGGGCCAGATCGTGGTCTCCAATGGCGCGAAGCATGCGATCTGGAATGCGTTCCTTACCCTGGTCGAGCCCGGGGACGAGGTTCTCTGCCCGGTGCCGTACTGGGTGACGTTTCCCGAGCTGGTGCGCCTCGTGGGCGGCGATCCGGTCTTCGTGTCCTCGAAGCGCGGGAGCATGAAGATCGGACCGGAGGATCTGGAGCGCGCCATCACGAAGCGCTCGAAGGTGCTCGTCCTCAACAGTCCCAACAATCCCTCCGGAGCCGTGTACTCGCGCGAGGAGCTGATCGCGATCGGCGAGGTCGTGAGCCGTCACGGACTCTACGTTCTCTCGGACGAGATCTACGAGCAGCTCGTCTTCGGTGGCGCGCGCCACGTGAGCATCGCCTCGCTCAGCCCCGAGCTGCGCGACCGGACGATCGTGATCGGCGGCGTCTCCAAGACCTGGGCGATGACCGGCTGGAGGATCGGATTCGCGGCCGCGCCCGCGGACCTGGCCGAGGGCATGGAGCGGCTCCAGGGTCAGTCGACCTCCAATCCCGCTTCGGTGTCCCAGTACGCGGCCCTCCGGGCGTTCACGGGCCCGAGGGAATCGATCCGCGCCATGCGGGATTGCTTCGCGCGCCGCCGCGATTTCATCGTGAAGCGGTTGAGCGGCATGAGAGGCGTCACATTGGCGCCCCCCGAGGGCGCCTTCTACGCGTTCCCGGACCTGAGCGAGCGGATCCGCGCCGCGCGAAACGGCGTGACCGACTCCGCGGGCCTGAGCGATTTTCTGATCGACGAGGCCCGGATCGTCTGCGTTCCGGGATCCGCCTTCGGCATGGAGGGACATCTGCGTCTTTCCTACGCCATCGGCGACAACGACATCGAAGAAGGCCTGAACCGTCTCGAGGCCGCGCTGGATCGAATGTAAGAGGAGGGCGCCGATGCCGACGTACGAATACGAATGCGACAAATGCAGCCACCGGTTCGACGTGTTCCAGTCGATGACCGAGCCGCACCGGAAACGATGCCCGAAGTGCCGCGGAAAAATCCGTCGCCTTGTCAGCGGAGGCGCGGGAATCGTGTTCAAGGGCACAGGATTCTATGCCACGGACTATCGCTCCAATTCCTATAAGGAACAAAAGCGCAAGGAGTCCGGGGAACCTGCTAAACCAAAGGGTGAATCCAAGGGCACAGGCAAGAAAAAGGAAAGCGACTCCGGCTCCTAACGCTTTTTCTTTGACTCACTTCCTCCGCTTTTGTTAGCTTCGCGACGCGCGTGCGGCTTCCCGTCAATTTCCAGAAGCCGGTCCCTCCATCTCCTCGGTCGGAAGCGCGCATTTCACGTGAAATCATTGGGTTACGCTTAAAAGCTAAGCTGAGATCGAAAGGGGATCGATGTCGCATCAGGTGACGCTGATTCCGGGCGACGGGACCGGGCCCGAGATCGCGAGAGCCACTCGCCGCGTGCTCGAAGCAACGGGAGTGTCCTTTTCCTGGGACGTGCAGGAGGCGGGCATCGACGTGTACCAGAAAGAAGGAACTCCGCTCCCGGCGCGCGTTCTCGAATCGCTCCGCGGCACGAAGGTCGGCCTCAAGGGTCCCATCACCACTCCGGTCGGCACCGGTTTCCGTAGCGTGAACGTCGCGCTCCGGAAAGAGCTGGATCTCTACGCGTGCGTCCGTCCCTGCAAGACCTACCCCGGTGTGCGGTCCCGCTACGACAGCATCGATCTCGTGATCGTCCGGGAGAACACCGAGGACCTCTACTCGGGAATCGAGTTCGAGCGCGGGAGCAAGGGGGCGGCCGCCCTGCGCGAGCTGGTTCATACCGAGGCCAATCGCGAGATCCCCGAGGACGCGGGAATCTCGATCAAGCCGATCAGCGTCTCGGCCACGGAGCGCGTCGTGCGGTACGCCTTGAAGTACGCGAAGCTGAACCGGCGGCGGAAGGTGACCGCGGTCCACAAGGCCAACATCATGAAATTTTCCGACGGGCTCTTTCTGGAGGTCGCGCGCAAGACGGCGAAGGAAGCGCCCGACCTGGAATTCGAGGACCGGATCGTCGACAACATGTGTATGCAGCTGGTCCAGACGCCGGAGAACTACGACGTGCTCGTGCTCCCCAATCTATACGGTGACATCCTGTCGGACCTGGCGGCGGGCCTGATCGGCGGGCTCGGCGTCGCTCCCGGGGCGAACATCGGCGACACCGCCGCGCTTTTCGAGCCGACCCACGGGAGCGCGCCGCGCTACGCCGGCAAGGACAAGGTGAACCCGTTCGGAATGATCCTGAGCGGAATGCTCATGCTCCGACATCTGGGAGAGAGCCAGGCGGCCGACCGGCTGGAGCGCGCGGTGTCTCGCGTGATCCGCGAGGGCACGTCGGTCACCTACGACATGAAGAGGATGCGCGACGATCCGAGCGCTGTCGGGACCCAGGCGGCCGCGGACGCGGTGATCGCCGCGCTGGCCTGAGAGGCCGGCACCCATGATCGCCGATCGGGCGACGATCGACGTCCTCGCGGGACGCGGAGGATCGGGAGTGGTGAGCTTCCGGCGCGAGAAGTACGTGCCCAAAGGGGGCCCCGACGGAGGGGACGGAGGGGATGGGGGAAGCGTGATCCTCGTGGTGAACGAACACCTGCGAACGCTCCTCGACTTCCAGTTTCGCGCGCGGTTCGAGGCGCCCTCGGGGGCGCACGGCTCGGGAAACAGGAAGAGCGGGCGCTCCGGGGAGGATCTCGTGGTCAAGGTGCCCCCGGGGACCCTGGTCCTGGACGCGGAATCGGGCTCTCTTCTCGCCGATCTCGTGGAGCCTGCCGCGACGTTCGTGGCCGCCCGCGGCGGCCGCGGGGGACGCGGGAACGCGCGCTTCGCCTCGCCGACGCGCCAGGCCCCTCGGAAGGCGGAGCCGGGACGCGACGGGGAGGAGCGCAGGCTCCTGCTGGAGCTCAGGCTCATCGCGGACGTGGGCATCGTGGGGTTCCCGAACGTCGGAAAATCCACGCTGCTCTCGCGCGTGAGCGCGGCGCGACCGAAGATCGCGGATTACCCGTTCACGACGCTCGAGCCGCATCTGGGGCTCGTGCGCGTGCGCGAGGAGCAGAGCTTCGTCATGGCGGATCTGCCCGGGCTGATCGAGGGTGCGCACCAGGGCAAGGGTTTGGGTCACGAGTTTCTCCGCCACATCCAGAGGACGCGGACGGTTCTCATGCTCATCGACAGCGCGTCGGAGGACCCCGCTGGAGACGTGGAGAAATTGAATCGGGAACTAAGAGAGTACAGCGAGGATTTAACGAGAAAGCCCACCGTCATCGCGATGAGCCGCTCGGATCTCTTGGGCGCGGAGTCGCCCGGCGGGCCGCCGTTTCCGCTCGAGGGTGCGCATTGGGGGGGGTGGATCTCGGGCGTCACGGGGGCGGGAATGGAGCATCTCCTGACCGTCATCTGGGACGTGTTGACCGGGGCCGGAGCAGAGAAGCCGGCAAAGAGTCGGGTCGGCGGCGACCAGGGAGTCGCCGGAACGAAGGAGCGAGAACCATGGTAGCTAAGGATGTCGCGCGGCTCTGGGAAGAGTTGAGGCACAGGGATCCGGAGGAGAAACTCGGTTGGATCACGCAGCTCGCGCAGAACCCCACCGAGGATTCCGTCGAAGTGCTCCTGGACGTTCTACAGCAAGAAAGCTGGTTCCTGCGGGACCAGGCGGCCCGCGTGCTGGCCACGATGGGCGAGCCGGTTCTCGAGCCGCTCGTGCATTACCTGGGCTCCGGTCTCTGGTACACGAGGGCGTCGGCGGTGGCGGCGCTCGGCAGGATGGGAAACCCGAAGGCCGCGGCACCGCTCGTCGGGATGCTGAACGATCCCAACCGGACGGTTCGCGACGCGGTCTGGGACGCGCTCTTGCTCCTCTGCCGGAACGAGCTGGCCACGAGGGAGCTTGCGGCGGCGTTCGACGGGCTCCCGGAGAAGGCGCGCCGGTTCGCGCTCGACGGTCTGCTGGAGCGTGATTCGGAAGCCGCCGGGCAGGTTCTGCGCCAGATGGAGGACGCGGCTCCCGCCTCCGATGCGGGATCGTCCGATGCCGGCGGAGACAACCTCGCGTGGAAGGACGTCGTCGGCGGAGAGGGCGACGCGAAACAGGCGGCGCGCTGAGCGCGCGGCAGCACTTCGCGGGGCGGTGGTCGTGGGGAGAAGCGGGTTCAAAGTGGAGCCTGAGGTTCGGACGCTCCGGCCTTCCGAAAAGGATTACCCCCGCGGATTGGGGGATCTCAAGGCTCCGCCCGATCCGGTGTACCTCGTTGGGCCCTGGAATCACCCGGGTCCATGCGTCGCGATCGTGGGAGCGCGGGACGCGACGGAGGACGGCATCGACGTCGCGCGCGCTCTGGCGCGCGTGCTCAGCGAGCGGGGCATCGCTGTCGTGAGCGGACTCGCGCGCGGCATCGACGCCGCGGCCCACCAGGGCGCGCTCCTGGCCGGCGGACCGAGCGGCGCCGTGCTCGGCACCTCGGTGGACGAAGCCTACCCCCGCGAGCACGCCTCCCTCCAGCTCGACCTCGCGCGATCCCTCGGGCTCATGAGCGAGATTCGCCCCGGCGCCTCCCCCTCACCCGGCACCTTCGCCAGCCGCAACCGTCTCCTCGCCGCCATCGCCGATGCCGTGATCGTCGTGCAGGGCCGGTTCGGCAGCGGATCGCTGATCACTGCGGAAGAGGCGCTTCGCCTGGGCAGGCCGGTCGGCGCCTTACCCTGGGACTCGCGCGAGCCTCTGGGAGAAGCGCCCCACGCCATGATCCGCGCGGGGAAGGCGACGCTGACGCGGAACGCGGAGGACGTGATGGATCTGCTTTCCGCGCGGGACGACTCCCGGTCGCGCGACGACACCCGGGCGCTGTCCGGCGGCGAGCCAACGCCGCGCGCGGCGGCTCCTGCGAAGCAGGCGGGGCGGGTGCGCGTCGCGGAGGACGTCGCCGGCCGTCTCCCGCCGCACGAAGCGGCGCTCTACGGCGCGCTGCGCGACCATCCGCGCTCGCTCGATGATCTTGCCGCCGCCGCCCGGCTCAGCGCATCGGAGCTGGGGGTCGCGCTCTTGGCGCTCGAGCTGGGCGGGTTCGCGCGTCGCGCGCCGGGCGGGCTCGCGCGACGGACCCGCCGCGCACCCTAGCCGTGGGCCGCTCGCCGCTTCGTCCGCTCCGCCAGAAACTAGAGGTCCTTGCTCTCCGCTCGATCGGGCTCGCCGCGCGGACGCTGCCCTTCGAATGGACGAGCGCGCTCGGCGCCGGTGTCGGCCTGCTCGCCTTCCATCTCATGGGCCGCCGCCGCCGCATCGCCATCGAGAACATCACGCGCGCGCTGGGTCCCGACGTCGAAGGCGTTCCCGCGAGCGAGATCGCCCGGCGCGCCTTCGCCCAGCTCGGGCGGTCGTTTCTGGAGTTCCTGGCTCTGCCGCGGCTGGGGCACAGGGGAATCCTTGCCCGCGTGGAGATGGTCGGCTTCGATCCGGTGATGGAGTGGGCGCGCACGGGCAAGGGAGCGGTGGTGCTCACGGCGCACTATGGCAACTGGGAGCTTCTCGGCGCCTCGATGCGGGCGGTTGGAGCGCCGATGCAATACCTGCTTCCTCCACAATCCAACGAGGGAAGCGACGCGTATTTCGACGGGATCCGCGAGGGTCTGGGCATCCCGGCCGTCAAGATCGGGTACGGCATGCGGGGGGCGCTCAAGGCGCTCCGCGCGGGAGCCTTCCTCGGCATGCTTCCCGACCAGGACGCGAGGCGGGTGGGAATCCACGTTCCCTTCTTCGGCCGCCCTGCCTCCACGCATACCGGTCCGGCGCGGCTGGCGTACCGCGCGCGCTGCCCGATCGCGGTCGGGCTGATCGAGCGCCGGCCCGGAGGGAGGTTCCGCTCGCAAGTCCTCGCGGTGCTCTCGCCCGACCCCGAGGCGGAAGAATCCCGCGAGGTCGAGCGCCTCACGCGGGTGATCAACGAAACGATCGAAGCAGGCATTCGCCGCCGGCCCGATCACTGGTACTGGCTCCATCGCCGCTGGAAGACGCCGCCGCCTAGGTCGTGAACCCGATGTCCTTGGCGGGCATGTCGAAGGTCTTGATCTTCCCGAACTGATCCTCGTACTTCTTCACGTTCGTCTCGAGGGCCGTCAGCAGGGACCGCACGTTCGGCGGCGTCATGACAACTCGGGCGAACACCTTGCTTTTCGGGCTCCCCGGCAGGATCCGGGCGAAGTCGAGCACGAACTCCGATAGCGAGTGGCTGATCACCACGAAGTTCGAGTAGATCCCCTCCGCTTCCTTCTCGCCCAACTCCATGTTGATGGACGGGGGCTGGCCCTGGCCTTTGTTCTCCATCTGTAATCCTCCTTTTCCCAAATAGTTACATCCGCAAACCGGTCTCAAGATATCGCCTTTCGTGCCGCTAAATCAATGGGATAGGACGGCGTGCGCCGAAAGGCTTTGGATCACATCTCGGAGGACGGGCAATGGGAGCGAAGCGGGCGGGGCCGGTGCGGGTCGAAGAGCAGATCGTCATCGCCTGGAAGCGGTATGCCGAACGCAAGGCGCAGGGGCTGGAACGCATCGCCGAGGGCGCTTGCTACATGGAGCCGCGTCCATGTCCGTTCGAGGCGCGGCCCGATTTCGAGACCCGTTTCGCCACCGATTGCGTCCACTGCTCGCGCCTCCAGGGCGCGGCCGAGGAAATCGGCGCGCAATCCGAGGCACAGCCGGGGATCGCGAAGACAGCGGCGCTCCTGTTCCATCTCCTCGAGGAAGAAGCCAGGGCTCTGCGTCTCGAGCACGAGGACGGGCTGGAGGACGAGGAGGAGCGCTATCGCAGCGCCGGCTTCCTCTTCCGATCCATTCCGCTCATGCACGTGGCGCTCACGCACGAGCGGATCGCGCGTCTTCTGCTCGCGGCGATCGGCGGCGCCTTCGCGCGCGAGGTGGACACGGCGCTCCTGTTCCGGATCGTGTCGGAAGGATCGGCGCTGGAGCTCATGGACACCTTTCGCCGGGCCGACCGGAGCGACCCCGATGGGCCGGCGCGCATCCCGCACGACCTCGACAGCTTCGAGTCCGAGGGAGGGTTCGACGGCGACGTCTTCGCGCGCCTGCGCGAAGCGCGCCTCCCGCTGGAGGCGGACCGCGATCTCCTGGCGGACGCCGTCTTCGACGGCAGGGCGTCGACGGTCCAGAGCCCGCAGCGCGAGCTCAGGCTTCCCGAGCGCTTGGTCGAGTCCTTGCCGGAAGGACCGGTCGCCGTTCTTCCGGTCTTCGGACGGGAGAAGGTGCTGGGCGTCCTCGTCGTCTCGCAGGCGGCGGGGTATTCCGGCTGGACCGCGGACCAGATCGAGCTTCTGAGCGCGATCACGGCGCAGGCCGGGATCGCCTTCGAGGGGAACACCGTGCTCGACGTCGTGCGCCGCAGGGGAGTCGCCGTGCGCTCGGCGATCGAGTTCAGCCGCGAGGCCGCGCAGCCCTCGCGCCCGGACGTGCGCGCGGAGCAGGCATTGAAGGCGCTCCTCCAATCCTCGCAGGCCGCGGGCGGAGTCGCGTGGGCTCTGGTGGAAAACGGAGCGCTGGATCTCGCGCACGTGCACGCGGTCGACGCGGGCTCGACTCAGGACCTCTCGAAGCTGGGAGCCTGGTTCGCGCAGTGGTTCGAGGCCGATCCGAAGCCCATCCTGGCCGACAGCGTCGGCGAGGACCCTCGCTTTTCGGGGTCGCTGCCCGAGGACTGGCGCTGCCTGCTGGCCGCGCCGATTCACAGTGGAGAGAAGGTCTCGGGCGTGCTGGTCGTCTTCAACAAGTCGGGCGGAACCCATGAAGATCCCGTGTGCTTCGATTCCGAGGACGCGCGCGTCGCGGAGCTGATCACGGCCATCGCCTCGCTCTCGGACACGCGCTTCTCCCAGGAGGAGACGCTGCGTGTCAAGGACCGGCGCCTTCACGAGGTCGAAGCGCAGCTCCGCCATGCTGAGAAGCTCGCGGTCGTGGGCGAGCGCGGAGTGCAGGTGGCGCAGGACGTAAGGAATCCGGTCGCGGCCATCACAGGATTCGCGAAGCGCGTGCTGAAGTCTCTCTCGGAGAAGGACCCGAACCGAGAGTATCTCGAGATCATCCTCCGGGAGACCGAGCGTCTGGAGCGGGTCCTGAGCGAGCAGGTGGCGCTGGCGCAGATGACGAAGCCCCGGCTCAAGCTCGAGAACCTGAACGCGCTGGTGCAGGACGTGCTGCAGTCGCAGGCGGAGGATCTGGTCCGCCGGCGCGTGCGGCTCTTGAAACGGCTCTCGCCCGAGGTGCCCACGCTCCTCCTCGACAACGAGAAGATGCGCCAGGTGCTCGTGAACGTGCTCAGCTACGCGCTTCATTCGGTGCCGAGCGGCGGGCGCGTGCGCGTGGAGACGCGCGCGGCGCAGGGCGCGGTGCAGGCCGAGATCGCCCACGATGGGCCCAAGGTGGCCGGGGAGGTGCTGGAGCGTCTCTTCGTTCCGTTCACCACGTCGCGCCGTTACGGGGCCGGAGTGGGGCTGGCCATGGCCTATCAGATCGTACGGGAGCACGGAGGGGAGATCCGGGCTCGCAGCGAAGGGGACTGGAGCAGCATCGTCACGATCTATCTGCCGACCCGCGAGAACGACGACCGCAGGAGAAAGCCGGACCGCCGCGATGTGCGCACCGATCGGCGCCGCCGCCTCGCCTGAGCGTTGACCATGGCAGCACCGCATGGTAAGGTTCCCGTCCGGCGCGACCCTAGCTCAGTTGGTAGAGCACCGCACTGAAAATGCGGGTGTCCGCAGTTCGATTCTGCGGGGTCGCACCA
>JAYWED010000040.1:0-18320 GCA_043779525.1 Candidatus Eiseniibacteriota bacterium
CGGCGATCTCCATCAGCCCCGCCTTCAGGGACTGGATGGCGTCCCCCGATTCGGGCGTGAGCACCACGAGCGTCGTGTCGGCGGCCTGGGCCACGTCCAGCTCGGACTGCCCCACCCCTACCGTCTCGATCAGCGTCACGTCGCTCCCCCAGCCCGAGAGAAGCTCGCACAACTCTTCCGTCCGCCCGGCGAGACCGCCCAGGCTCCCCCGCGTGGCCATGCTCCGGATGAAGACGCCGGGATCCGTGGAGAGCTCGCTCATCCGGACGCGGTCTCCCAGGATCGCACCTCCCGTGAAGGGGCTCGTCGGATCCACCGCGACCACGCCCACGCGCCGGCCCTCCCGGCGAAGCAGGAGCGCGTACTCGGCGACCAGGGTGCTCTTTCCCGCGCCGGGCGGTCCCGTGATTCCCACGCGGGGCGCCGGCGGCTTCGCGCCGTAAATCCGGTCCAGAAGCGCTTCCGCTTCGGGCGCGCCGTTCTCGACCAGGCTCATGGCCCGGGCCAACGAGCGCGCGTCTCCCGAGAGGAGCTCCTGCGCCAGCGTCAGTATTCCATCCCGGCGCGCGATTCGATCCCCTTCCGGTAGTGATGCTTGATCTCGCGCACCTCGCTCACCGTATCCGCCAGATCCACCATCGCCGCGGGCGCGCTGCGGCCGGTCCAGATCATGTCCATCCATTTCGGGCGCGCCCTGGCCAGCTCCAATACTTCCTCGACCGGCACCAGCCCGAAGTCGGCGACGACGTTGATCTCGTCCAGGATCAGGAGGTCGTGCGCTCCGCCGCGCACGATCTCCCACGCCTTGTCCAACCCCTGCCGCGCCAGCTCGCGGTCTCGGGGATCCGGATTCTTGGGATCCACGAAGGCCACGCGACCGTACTGCCACACCTCGACCCGGGAAAGGGAGCGGAGCGTTTCCAGCTCTCCGTAGATCCGCCCCTTCATGAATTGCACGATGGCGATCTTGAAGCCGTGGCCGTGCGCGCGGAGGGCGCAGCCGAAGGCCGACGTGGTCTTACCCTTGCCGGGACCGGTGATGACGAGGAGGACGCCTTGCCGCGTCTCCCGGCTCTCGTCCGCTTCCGCCGATCCTTGTGCAGCAACGTCATTTGCGGCAGTTTTCGACATCAAGACATGGTAGCACTGGCCCTGGGGGGTGTCAATCGGCTCAGGATCGACTCCGCGACCCTGAACGAGGAGTCCGGGCGGCCGATCGCGCGCGCGTTCGCCTTCATGCGGTCGAGGTCCGCGCGGTTGTAGAGGAAGTGCGTCAGCCGGTATTGAAGCTCGAAGAGGTCGTGAATGCGCACCGCGGCTCCGGATTCTTGAAGGTAATCGCAGTTCCGCTCTTCCTGCCCCGGGATCGGACGCACCGCGACGATCGGAACCCCTCTCGCCATCGCCTCGCTCGAGGTGAGCCCTCCGGCCTTGCCCACGAGGAGATCCGACGCCTCGAGAAAGAGATGCACGCGGTCCGTGAAGCCATAGATCTGAAGCCGGCGCTCGTGTCCTTGCACCTTGCGCGCGAGGCGCCGTCGCAGGTCCTCGTTTCGCCCGGCGAGGATGAGCGCCTGCACCGAATCGGGCAGCCTGAGCACCGCGTCCACCATGGCCTCCATGGGCCCCCAGCCGAATCCGCCTCCCATGAGAAGGAGCGTGAGCCTCGCCGGGTCCGGATCGAGGCCCAGCTCGCGCCGCGCCGCGTCCCTCCCGACGCCGGTGGCGAACTGAGGGTCGATCGGCACGCCGGTCACCTCGATCCGATCGGCCGCAACGATCCCGGTCGCGCGCAGCTGCTCCGCCGCGGCTTCGGCGGCGACGAAGTATCGATCGATGCCCGGATAGACCCAGATCGGGTGGATCGCGTAATCCGTCACCGCGCAGTACACCGGAATAGAAACCGCGCCGCGCACGCGCAGGAACGCAAAGACCTCGACGGGGAGAAACTGGGTGCAGAGGACGGCGTCCGCGCGGAAGCGGAGCGTGGCGGCGGCGAAGTCGCGGCATCCGGCCGCGAGCAGATTCGAGCGCATGCGCTGGCGGAATCCCATCGCCGGGATGCGCTCCGCCTGGCGGTAGAAGAAGCCCCAGGCCCGCGGCACGCGGTCCACGAGGCGGTTGTAGGAGGAAGCGTAGAAGCGCCGGAGGAGCGGCGAGGAGAATTCGAGGGCGTCGCGGACGATCGGCTCGCAGGAGGGATCGAGCGCGCGCAGCGCCGATTCGACGGCGCGGGCCGCCCGCTCGTGCCCCACGCCCGCGCGGACGTGGAGGATCAGGATCCGCTTGCCGGTCGCGGGAAGGCGCGGGCCCGCCTGGTCGCGCTCGAGCGGCCGCGGCTCAGAAGAACTGCCTTCGCCCTCCCGGGTAGGCATTGGGTACGTGCTGGACGAGGAGTTCCTCCCCATCGGCCCTCCACGTGATCCCGACCACGTCGAAGCGCACGGACCGGTCGAGGAGCCCGCGGCGCGAGAGATAGCCGGCCGCGGCCTTCGCCACGTCCTCGCGTTTCTTCATGCCCACCGCGTCGAACGGCGTCGCCTTGCCGCCCGCGGCGCGAAACTTCACCTCGATGAACACCACCTGGTCCCGGTCGCGCGCGACGAGGTCGATCTCACCGCGTCCGACGCGCACGTTCCGGTCCACCACTTCCATGCCGCGGAGCATCAGGAATTCCGCGGCGATCCGCTCGCCGCACCGTGCCGCCCGTTCCCGCCACATCCCGTCCCCCTTGGAAGCAAGCGGCCCGCGGGGTCGGCCGCGCCTCAGAATCCTTCGAACACCTCCTGAACGAATAGGAGCTCCCGGACGGGGCGAAAGCTCTTCCGGTGAATATCGCAGGGGCCGTGAAGCCTGAGCGCTTCGCAGTGCTCCGGCGTTCCGTAGCCCTTGTTGTGGTCGAATCCGTACAGAGGATAGGAAAGCGCCTGCTCGTCCATCATCGCGTCGCGCGTCACCTTCGCGAGGATGGACGCCGCAGCGACCGCGAGGCTCTTGGCGTCGCCGTCCACGACCGCTTCGCAGGGGGCGCCGCAGACCAAGGCGTCCATGCCATCAACGAGAAAGCCCTGGGGCGTCATCCCCAGGGCTTCGATGGCCCGTCGCATGGCCAGGAGCGAAGCCATGCGGATGTTGAAGGCGTCCACCTCCATCACGCTTCCCACCCCGACGCCGGTAGCGACCGCGCGCTTCCTTATCCACTCGAGCGCCTCGTTCCGCTCGGCGGCCGTGAGCACCTTCGAGTCGCGCACGCCCGGCAGCCTGGTCCCGGGCCGGAGAACCACGCACGCCGCGACGACGGGGCCGGCCAGCGGCCCGCGCCCCGCCTCGTCGACCCCTCCCAGGAGGTCGCCCCAGCGGGTGCGGTAGTCGTCATCGAAGCGGGCGAGACCTCGACGCGCCATCGTTCGGCGGGCCGGTCTAGGTGGTCTCGGGATTCAGCTTTTCGCGCTCGCCGACTTTCGCCGACTTGCCCCGCTTTCCTCTCAAGTAGAAGAGCTTCGCCCTGCGGACCTTCCCCTTGCGGGCCAGGTCGATCTTCGAAACCGCCGGAGAATGGAGCGGGAACGTGCGCTCGACGCCCACGCCGCCCGACACCTTCCGAACCGTGAAGCTCTGGCGGATGCCGCTTCCCCGGATGTTGGTCACCACGCCCTGGAAAATCTGGGAGCGCTCCTTCTCTCCCTCGATCACCCGCACGTGGACCTTGATCGTGTCGCCCGGACCGAACTCCATCTTCCGGTCCGTCTTGAACCGATTCTCGAACCGCTCGACCGTGCTCATCGTCCCTCCTCTTTCTTTATTTCATCCAGAAGCTTTTCGTCTTCCTTGCAGAGCGCGCGACCGAGGAGCAGGTCGGGACGTCTGCGCCACGTGCGGCGCAATGCTTCGCGGCGTTTCCACACGCGGATCCGCTCGTGATCGCCGCTCAGGAGAACCTCGGGGACGCGCTGTCCCGATACGTCCTCGGGGCGAGTGTACACGGGAGCGTCCAGGAGCGGCTCGGAAAAGGAATCCGCCTCCGCCGACTCCGCGTCCCCCAGCACGCCCGGAATGAGGCGCGCCAGCGCGTCCAGAATCACGATGGCTGCCGGCTCTCCTCCCGACAGCACGTAATCGCCGATCGAGATCTCCTCGGCGCCCAGGAGCGGGATCACGCGTTCGTCGATCCCCTTGTAGCGCCCACAGAGCACCGCGATCTCGCGCTCCAGGGCCAGCTCTCTCGCCCAGGCCTGCGTGAACGGCTTCCCCTGCGGCGTGGTGATGAGCACTCGCGGGCGCCCGCCCGCACCGGGCGCACCGCCCGCTCCCGCCTCGGAGTCCCGGCGCACGCTCTCGTTCGCGCGCAGGATCGGCTCGGCCTTCATCACCATGCCCGCGCCGCCCCCATAGGGGTAGTCGTCCGTGGTGCCGTACCGGTCGTTCGTGAAATCCCGGATCGCCACCACCGACACCTCGAGGAGCCCCTTCTGGCGCGCGATCCGGATCATGCCCTCGTCCGTCGCGCCCCGGAAGAACCCGGGGTTCAAAGTCAGGATCCAGAAGCGCATGCCTTCGCCCTGGCTACTCGTTCAGTCCCGGCGGAATTTCCACCGTGATCTCGCGGCGCTCCGCGTCGATCGCGAGAACCACGCTCGCGAGATACGGAAGCAGGATCTCGCCCCGCTCGCCCCGGACCACGATCACGTCGTTGCTGCCGGTCGCGAACACGTCCGCGACGGTTCCCAGATGGGATCCATCGCGCGTGCGGACGCGAAGCCCCACCAGCTCAAAGCGATAGTGCGCGCCTTCCGGCGGCGGAGCCACGTCGCGTCTCGCTACCGTGAGGTCGGCCCCACGCAGCGCCTCCGCCTGGGTCCGCGAGCCCACCCCGACGAAGCGGACCAGGAGCCGCTCGCCGAACGGACGCGCGGTCTCCACCGTCACCTCGCGCGCGACTCCGCCCGGCAGCCGCGCCGTCACGGCGCGTCCGGGCTGGAAGCGCTCGGGTGCCTCGCTCCAGACGTCCACGACCACCTCGCCGGCGAGCCCGTGTGCCCGCGCGATCGAGCCCACCAGGATGGGCTCTTCCGGATCGTCAGTCGGCAATCTCGAGCACGGCCCGGCGGTCCGCCGCGGCAGCGGCCGCGGACAGGAGCGTGCGCAGCGCGTGCGCGGTCTTCCCCTCCCGGCCGATCACCTTCCCCAAGTCCGTGGGCCCGACCCGCAGCGTGTAGACAGCCGTCTGCCCGGTGACCCGTTCGTCCACGTGGACCAGTTCCGGCTGGTCCACCAGATTCCGGGCGCAGAATTCGACGAAGGATTTTAGCTTCGCTGGATCGCTCATTTCTTGGACTTCTTCGCCTTCTTGGTTCTGCTGGGCTTCGCCACGCCGCTCGCCTTCCGGGCCTTGGCCTTCGCCTTGGTCTTCGCCTTGGTCTTCGCTTTCTTCTGGCTGGCCTTCGTGACGGTCCTCGGCTTGCGCGCCGTCTTGGCGGCCTTGGCTTTCGCCTTCTTCACCTTCTTCGCCTTCGGGGCCTTGGGCGCCGCGCCGGCCGCATGTGCCTCGGTCTCGACCGGCATGAGCCTCGGCAGCGGCGCGGGACGCAACGCCGACGGCGCGTGCTTCGCCATCATGACCTCGACCGACTCCGACGGCTTGGCGCCCTTCCGGATCCACTGCTCGAACTTGACGGCGTCGATCTGGAACTTGGCCGGATCGGTCAGCGGATCGTAATACCCCAACTGCTCGATGTAGCGGCCATCGCGCGCGAATCTGGAATCGGCGACGACGACGCGGTAGAACGGACGCTTCTTCGCGCCCGCCCGCTTCATGCGAATGACGACAGACATTCCCGTGCTCCTCCGTGGGTGGTGCGTCGGGCGATCGCGCGCTTACGGCATTCCCGTCGGGAGCCGTCCGCGCTTTCCGCCGAATCGCTTCAACATCTCTCTCGCCTGCTCGAACTGCCGGAGCGTCTTGTTCACATCCTGCACCGTGGTGCCGCTGCCGCGCGCGATCCGCTTGCGGCGGCTGCCGTCGATGATCTGCGGCTGGTTCCGCTCCCCACGTGTCATCGACTGGATGATCGCCTCGGTCCTGCGAAGCTCCTGCTCGTTGACCGCCGCCCCCGCCGGGAGCTTGACGCCGGGGAGCATCTTCAGAAGCTCGTCCAGCGGACCGAGTTTCTTCATTTCCTGGAGCTGCCCGAGAAAGTCCTCGAGCGTGAAGCGGTCCTTCCGGAGCTTCTTCTCCAGCGCCTCGGCCTTCGTGTGATCCAGGCGATCCTGCGCGCGCTCCACGAGGGTCAGCACGTCGCCCATGCCCAGAATGCGCGACGCGAGCCGGTCGGCGTGGAAGGCCTCCAGGGCGTCCACCTTCTCGCCTGTCCCCAGGTACCGGATCGGCGCTCCCGCCACGGCCCGGAGCGACAGCGCCGCTCCTCCGCGCGCGTCCCCATCCATCTTGGTCAGGAAGAATCCGGTCACGCGCAGCCGCTTCGTGAACGCTTCCGCGATCTGCACGGCGTCCTGGCCCGTCATCCCGTCGAGCACGAGCAGGGTCTCGCTCGGCTCTAACGCCGCGTGAACGCGCGCAACCTCGGCCATCAGATCCTCGTCCACGTGGAGCCGGCCCGCGGTATCCGCGATCAGGAGATCGAAGCCTTCCCGGTCCGCGCGCGCGCGCGCCTTCGCCGCGAGCGCCACCGGATCCTTCTCGGCGCGGTCCAGATGCACCGGCGCGTCGATGGCCTTTCCCAGGACTTCGAGCTGGTCGATCGCCGCCGGACGGCGCAGGTCGAGCGCGGCCAGGAGAACGCGCTTGCCGCGGCCCTTCCAGAACCGCGCGAGCTTCGCCGCGCTCGTGGTCTTTCCGGAGCCCTGGAGCCCCGCCATGAGCACGATGGCCGCGCGATTGGAGGGGAACTGCATCCCTCCGGCGGCTCCGCCACCCAGCATCGAGACCAGCTCGTCGAACACGATCTTGACGACCTGCTGGCCGGGCGCCACGCTCTGGAGCAACTCCGCTCCAACCGCGCGCTCTTCCACGCGTTTACAGAAGTCCCGCGCCACCGCGAGGTTCACGTCAGCCTCGAGGAGAACCCTCCGGATCTCCCGGACGGCGTCCCGGACCTCGGGCTCGCTCAACTTGCCGCGGCCGGTCAACTTCCGGAATACCCCGGTCAGTTTTGTGGTCAGCTCGTCGAACACGCCGGAGGTGCTTCCCTTCTATTGAAACGCTTTCAGTAGAGACAAACATCGAAAGTTACCACGTCCGGTGCCGGTCGGCAACCCGGAACAATTCCGGGGATTCGGGGACGAAGAGGAGCGTTTTCCGCGCCGGTATGCTATAAAAGATGTTGACAGCCTTGGGGCGTGTACCTAGATTCTACCCGAGCGGAGTTCCCTGCCGCCTCGTGCCCAATCCGCACATTGGACCTAATCTATCCAGCGGGTCGTTTCTTGCGAGGTTTTATAGTGCGTATCACGTGGATGCGCGGGGAACTTCCTCCCATTGTTTCAGGGAGAGTCTGACCCAAGCGGCGCCATGAACCGTCCCCCAGCTCTCTCCACGGCCGCCACCATATAAGCGGCCCCATTCCCGTTTCCATGTACCGCAGCCGGATCGGAGCGCGTTTGCTTCTGCGTGTTCTGGCGTTTCTCTGTGCCGCGGCAGCCCTTGCCGGCTGCTCGGCCGAAAACGTCGATGCTCCGCTCGCGTTCTTCCCCGGTTCCCAGAGAACCTCGTGGGCCGATTGCGGCAAGTTCGGGGCGGGCGGGAGCGAGATCCAGGTCTGCGCGGGCCTCATCAACCAGCCAGGCACGAATACGCCGGCCTCCTATTCGATCTCGTTCTTCCTGCCCAGCCCGGCCGACGTCCGTATCATGGTCTTCGACGCGCACGGCGCTCTGATCAAGGTGCTCCTGAACGACGCCGAGCCCGCGACGATCGGGGGCTTCCGGACGCCGCCGGTCGACTGGGATCTGACCGACTCGCAGGGCGCCCGCGTGCCGGGCGGGGATTACCGGGTCTACATGAAGGCCGGCGAGACATTCCTCTCCTCGAGCGACGTGACGCTCCCGTGAAGGAACGCGCGATCGGGCTTCTCTTTGTCCTCGTGCTCGCCTGCTGCGCCCCGGCCGCTGCGCGCGCACAACCGGACTCGAGCGCTACACCGCGCGTGACCTCGACGCTGCGGCGCACCGGCGAGGAGCGGGATCGCTTCGAGCTGGGCGGAGGCGTGGTGCGCGGGTTCTTCGACGCTGTGGGGACCTTCGGCTATCGCAGATTTCTGGGCCAGGGGCCCGTGTTCGAGAACAGCCTCATGGCGGAATTGAGCGCGGGCTCGAAAGATCAGCTTACCGAAGGCGCCCTCGCACTCTACATCCTCATGCGTCCGTCTTTCAGCTACCGGGAGTCCTGGCGGCTTCGACCGCTCGTGGAGTTCGGGCCCAGTGTCCACACCGTCGTCCAGGCTGCCTCATTACAAGACCTGAACCGCACGCGGTACAAGGCCCATGTGTACGTCAAGACTCACGCCTATGCTGGATTCGAGGCGCTCCTGAGCTCGCGCGTCGGTTTCCTCGTCCGCGGCCGGATCTCGATCCCCAGCCATCGCCCCTTCGACTACGCGCAGGCGGCGATCTTCCTGAGGTAGCGGCCGGTCAGCGAGGACTCGTTCCGCGCCAGGTCCTCGGGCGTTCCCTCCGCCATGAGATACCCGCCGGCGGAACCCCCGTCCGGACCCAGCTCGATCAGATAATCGCAGGCGGCGAGCAGGTCCAGGTTGTGCTCCACCAGAACGACGGTCGAGCCGCGCCGCTTCAGCTCGCGGAGCACGCGGAGAAGCACGAGGACGTCCTTGCGGTGGAGGCCGACCGTGGGCTCATCGAGAAGGAAGAGCGTCGCGGCTTGGGTCCGGTCGGAGAGCTCGCGCGCGAGCTTGAGCCGCTGGATCTCTCCCCCGCTCAAGGTCGAGAGGGGCTGCCCCAATTTGAGATATGCGAGCCCCACCCGTTCCAGGACCCAGAGCGGCTCCTGGATCTCGGTCTCCCCCTGGAAGACCGCGAGCGTCTCCTCGACCGTCTTTTCGAGCAGTTGATCCAGGGAGAGCCCGTGAACCTTGATCTCGAGAACCTCCGGACGGTACCGCTTTCCACCGCACGACTCGCACGGGACCCAGAGATCGGCCAGGAAGTACATCTCCACCCGGTCCACCCCCGCGCCCTCGCAGCGCTCGCACCGGCCACCCTTCACGTTGAACGAGAAGGTCCCCGGCGTGTATCGACGCTGACGGGCCAGCGGCGTCCGGGCGTAGCGCTCGCGGATCCGGTCGAACGCCTTCACGTAGGTCACGGGGTTCGATCGGAAGGAGCGCATGACCGGCGTCTGATCCACCAGGGCGACGCGATCGAAGAGATCGAGACCGGCGATGGAGCGGTGCACTCCCGGCTCGGGAGCGTCCTGGCCGAAGACGCGCGCCGCCGCGCGCCAGAGGATGTCCTCGACGAGGGTCGACTTTCCGGACCCGGAGACGCCGCAGACGCCGACGATCGCGCCCGCGGGGATCCTCACGTCGACCCCTTTCAAGTTGTGCTCGGCCGCCCCCGAGATCTCGATCCAGGCAGCCTTCTTCCCGCGGCCGTAGGCGGCGGGCCCATGATCCGCGACCGCGTCGGCCCACTCGGCGGAGGCCAGATCGCGTCCCGGCCACCGCTCGCGTGGTCCCTGGTAGAGCACGCGTCCGCCGCGCTCGCCCGCTCCCGGCCCCATCTCGATCACCCAGTCTGCGGATTGGATCACGTCGGGATCGTGCTCCACGATGAGGAGGGTGTTCTTCCGGGACTGGAGGCGGCGCAGGACCCGGATCAGCCGTTCGGTGTCGCGCGGATGAAGGCCCACGGTCGGCTCGTCGAGCACGTAGAGCGCGTGGCTCAGGCTCCCGCCGAGCGCGTTGGCCAGCTCGATACGCTGTGCCTCTCCGCCCGAGAGCGTCTTGGAGGGACGGTCCAGCGTGAGGTAGTCCAACCCCGTCTCACCCAGGTATTCCAGGCGTGCTCGCAGCTCGGACAGGATGGTGGCGGCAATCGTCTCGCGGGTGGGGTCCAGCCCGAGCGCCGAGAGAAATCCGCGCAGCTCGCCGACGGTCATCCCCAGAAGGTCCGCGATGTTCTTGCCGCCGACGAAGACCTCGAGCGCCTCCGGCTTGAGGCGGTTCCCGCCGCACCGCTCGCAGAGGACGGGTTCCTGGTAGTGCTTCACGAGGAACCGCGCGCCCGACTTGTATGACTTCTGGCGGAGCCGTTCCAGAAAGGGGAAGACACCCCGGAATCCGGACGCTCCCTCGAGAAGGATCTTCTGATGCTCCTTGGAGAGCGACCGGAACGGCTTGTCCATCGGGATCCCGAACCGCTCGGAGGCGGCCTTCAGCTTCGGCATGAAGTGCGCGCGCCAGGAATGGGCCCAGGGATCGAGCGCACCTTCCAATAGCGTCATCCCCGGGTCGGGCACGACGCGGCGCAGCGTGAAGGTCAGGATGTTGCCGAAACCCCGGCACTCGGGGCAGGCGCCGTAGGGGCTGTTGAAGGAGAAGAGCTGAGGCAGAGGCTCCGGGAACTCGCGGCCGCAGCGCTCGCACGTCCGGCCGTCGTGGTAGCGGAGGGTCTCGCCGTTCGCCTGCTCGACGAAGAGGCGGCCGTGGCCTTCGCGCCACGCGATCTCCAGACTCTCGCGGAGCCGCATCCGGTTCGAAGGCTGGGGGGCGATCCGGTCCACGTAGACCTGGATGGACGCCTTCGCGCCCTTGGGCATGGGCTCGTCGAGACGATTCCACCCGCCCGTGCTCCCCGCCGGGCGGGCCCGGACGAATCCGCGCGCGAGGGCCCGGGCCCAGAGGTCCTTGGGCTTCTCGCCCGTGTGCGCCGGAAGATCGAAGCGGATCGTCACCTCGGCCGGACCCCGGCCCAGGATCGCTTCGAGCACCGAGTCCACACTGTGCCTCGGAACCTTGGTGCCGCACTGGCCGCAGATCGTCTCCCCCACCCGGGCAAGCAGGAGCCTCAGATGGTCGGCCACCTCGGTGACGGTGCCGACCGTCGAGCGCCCGGTTTGCGCCGCCGCGCCCTGCCGGATGGCGAGCGCCGGGGCTAGGCCTTCGATCCGGTCGTAGTCGGGCCGCGGCAACCGCTCCAGGAATTGCTTCGCGTAGGTGGAGACGCACTCCACGTAGCGACGCTGGCCTTCGGCGTAGATGGTGTCGAACGCGAGGGAGGATTTCCCCGAGCCGCTGACGCCGGTGACGACCGTGAACGCCGCGCGAGGGAATGCAACGTCGATGTTCTTGAGGTTGTTCTGGCGGGCGCCGTGAAGCCGGACGAACCCCGCCTCTTCCTTCTCGGGAGGGGGCACCACCCGATCTTCGCAGCGCTCAGCGCTTCTGTCAAACTGGCCGGAGACACGAAGGGCCGCCCGGGAGAACCCGGACGGCCCTGAGGACGTGCCCAATCCAGAGCTTCTTACTTCTTCTTGGCGGCCTTCTTCTTTCCTGCCTTCTTCTTCGCCGGCATTGTGAAATCACCTCCCCCCAGTTTGGAATTGTTTCCGGTTCACCCGGCCAGCTTGCCCTCTCCATTTCCGATCAGGCCGTGGATTTCTTCCAGCAAGGCCGTCAGGTCGAATGGTTTTCTCAAGTACAACTCCACCTTGAGCCGTTTCGCTTCCGCCTTCACGTCCGGGGTCTCGTAGGCGGTCATTAAGATCACCTTCGATCGAACCGCCCGGTCCCGCACCCGCTTCACGACGTCCATGCCGCTTTCGTTCGGGAGGCGATTGTCGAGAAGGATCAGATCGAAGGGCGGCTGCCCGAACACATGCTTGTCCGCTTGCTCCGCCGATCCCGCGACCGTGATCCGATACCCAGCCTCCTTCAGCGCGTTGGAGAGTGTGCGTACCAGCAGCTTCTCGTCGTCCACGATGAGGACGGACTTGGCCAATCAACACCTCCCCTGATGCACCGATGCGGTCCCATCGATCAGATATAGAAAGCAGGAAGTGGGCCAAGAGGGACGCAATGCGCCGCTGAGGACGACGCGTCATCGCATCGCGTGCGCGTGCGATCGTTTAGAAATGTTTCTTCGAGAAGAATCGATGCGGAGGAGATTCGAATCGCGATTCAGCGAGGTGTCATGGGAATAGACAGCGATTCGATCGTTTCGATGTCGCGCGAATCGATTCTCTCTCGTGAACGGAGCAAAACGCGATGCGATGTGTAGAAAGACGACATCCCAAGAAACGCAACAGGTGTGGCGTGTGTTTGCCGAGGATTGTTCTAGCGAAGCAGTCGCGTGCGGATCGAATCGTCCTGCGCGAGCGTTCCACGCGACGCGGCGATCCGCTTGATCCGCTCGATCAAGCTCTGCCGCGAGATTCCGAGGATGCGCGACGCGCGCGATCGATTCCCTTCGGTGAAGTCCAGCACCTTGAGGATGTGCTCCTGCTCCACCTCGGAGAGCGTGGGCATCTCGCCTTCCCCCTCTCCGCGCGCGCTGAGCGCGTCGCGCAGGACGCGGGGAACGGATTCCACCTGGGCCACCATCTCGGCCGGCAGATGATCCTCGCGCAGCGTCTCGTCGTCCTCGAGAAGGACGATCCGCTCGATCAGGTTCCGCAGCTCGCGCACGTTTCCCGGCCAGCGATATCCGCGGAGGATCTCCTCGACCTCGGGAGCGATGGACGTGAAGCGCTTCCGGAACTTCTCGTTGTAGTAGGCGAGGAAGTGGCGGGTCAAAAGCTGCACGTCCTCCGCCCTCTCGCGGAGCGGCGGTAGGAGGATCGATACGACCTTGAGCCGGTAGTAGAGATCCTGGCGGAAGCGCCCGTCCTTCACGGTCCCGTCCAGGTCGCGGTTGGTGGCGGCAACGATCCTAATGTCCACGCTCAGGTCGGCTGCGCCGCCGACCCTTTTAAACGTTCTGTCCTCGATGAATCGGAGGAACTTGGCTTGGGTCGCCGCGGGGAGGTCCGCGATCTCGTCCAGGAACAGGGTGCCCTGGTCGGCGAGCTCCACGAGGCCGCGCTTGGGCTCGCGGGCGTCGGTGAAGGCGCCGCGCTCATGGCCAAAGAGCTCGTTCTCGAGAAGCTGCTCCTGGAAGGAGGAGCAGTTCAGCGCCAGGAAGGGAGACTCCCGCCGGCCGCTCTCGAAATGGATCGCGCGGGCGACCAGATCCTTCCCGGTGCCGCTCTCCCCCTCGATCAGGACGGTCGTGGCCTCGCTCTTCGAGACCTTGGCGACCAGATCCCAGATCTTCCGCATCGCGGGCGCCTCGCCCACGATCTTGGTCTTGAGGAAGGATTCCAGCTCCCCGCGCCGGAAGGCGTCGAGCTGATTCTCGCGCGCGATCCCTGCCTTGAGGCGCTCGATCGCGAGCACCATCTCGTGCATCTCATAGGGCTTCTTGATGAAGTCGGTCGCACCCTGCCGCATGGCCTGGACCGCGGTGGGAAGGTCCCCGAAAGCGGTGATCACGACGACCTTGAGCGCCGGCTCGATGCTCTTCAGCCGCGGCAGGAGGTCCAGCCCGCTGCCGTCGGGGAGCCGGAGGTCCAGGATCAAGACTTGTGGAGGGTCGTTGCGGACGGACTCCAGCACCTCGGCGGCGGAGCCCACGGCGTCCACGTCGTAACCCTCGGCGCTCAGGAGCTTCACGAGCGATTTGCGGATCAGTTCTTCGTCGTCCGCGATCCGGATTCGCAGCTTCACGCCGTCACTCCCTTGGTCTCTTCAACTTCAGCCACCACGAGCGCGGGCAGGCTGAACTTGAAGACCGCTCCACCCTGCGCGCTGTTCCGGGCCGTCAGGTTTCCCCCGTGCTCACGCGCGATCTGGAGTGAGATCGAAAGCCCGAGCCCCGTTCCCATGGACCGGGTTGTGAAGAAGGGATCGAAGATCTTCTCCTTCACCTCCTCGGGGATTCCGGAGCCGCTGTCGGCCACCACCACGTCCACGTAGGACTTCTTGGAACGCGTCCGCCTGAGGCCGGTCCCGACTTTGAGGAGCCCGCCTTCGGGCATCGCCTGCAGCGCGTTGATGCCGAGGTTGAGAAAGACCTGCTGCGCCATGTCCGGATCGATGAGGACATGCGGCAGCTCCTCGTCGAAGTCCCGGGCGACCTCCACCGAGGCATCGCGGCAGCGCGCGGCGAGATTGTCGAGGACCTTGTCCAGGACCTCCCGGACATCGGTGGGAACGGGCCGGGGCGCCTGCGGCCGGGCGAAGAGGAGGAGGTCGGTGATGATCTGCTCGATCCGGTCCAGCTCCTTGAGCACATCGTTCAGGTCGTCGCGCCGGGAGTCCCCCGCGCGCAGCTTCGAGGTCACGAACTGGACGGTGGTTCGCACGCCGGTGAGGGGATTGCGGATCTCGTGCGCCACCCGCGCGGAGAGCTCACCCAGGGAGATGAGCCGTTCCGTGTTCCGGAACACTTCCTCCTCGGAATCCGCGTCGACCAAGTCCTCGACCCGGACCACGACCCCGCCGGTGTCCCCCAGGGCGCGCACGCTGTAGCGCATGAGGACCTCGCGGTCGGCGATCGATCCGCGGATCTCCCGCGTCCCGCGCCCGGACTCACCTCGGCCGGCGCGTTCGGGCAGATACCAGCGCTCGACGTCGGACTTGAAGACCTCGGCGAGCGGCAGTCCCTCGATCTCCGAGCGGTCCACGCCCCAGCCCTTGGCGAGCGTGTCGTTGATCGCGACGACGCAGCGGTCCTCGTCCAGGGCGAGGAGCCCCGTGTCGAGCGCGTCGAGGATGTGAAGTAGAAGCTCCCGTTCCGCGCCGGGCGCTTCTGCGCGTGGCATCGCGGACCCTCCCGGTTCAAGACGTCATCCGTTGACGTTGCATCGGCTTCCACGTCCCGTCAACCCCTAATGCGCTCCGGAGGCCCTCTCTTGCGGATTCGGATCGGGCGCGATATCCTCATGCCGATCGTGGATTCTCGCGGCGCCCGCGGGGCGCCGCCCCTGTTTCGTACGCTTTTCCCACCGAGGTCCGCACACCATGATGCAGTCGATGCGCGACAACATGAAGGTGATCATCTGGCTCACCGCGATCATTTTCCTCGTCGGTTTCGGAGTTCTCCAGCTCGGCGGCGTGCTCAATCCGCCGAACGCAGCCGGTCCGGCGGGAGTGATCGCCAAGATCAACGGCGAGCCGATCCGCTATGAAGAGTTCATGGGCATGTATCAGAACATCGTGAATCAGTACCGGCAGACTCATGAGCTGAAAGAGGGGGAGGACAGCTACATCCGGGAGCAGGCCTGGGAGAACATGGTCCAGTCGCGGCTCGTCGGCCAGGAAGTCCGGCGCCGCCGGATCGTCGCGTCCCCCGCGGAGATCAAGATCGCCATCCGGTACGCTCCACCGCAATTCGTCACCGCCGCCCCCGGGTTCCAGACGAACGGACAGTTCGACTACCGGAAGTACCTGGCCGAGCTGGACAACCCCAACTCCCAGGTGCCGTGGACTCAGGTCGAGGCGTACGTGGCCGAGACTCTGCCTCAGCAGAAGCTCCAGCAGGAAATCGTCTCGACGGCCAAGGTCTCGGAGGGGGACGTCCGGGAGCGGTTCCAGCTGCTCAACGAGAAGCTCAAGATCCGCTATATCGCGTTCGTCGCGGACAGCTTCGTCGTGGACACATCGAGGATCGGCGGCGCGGACATCGAGACCTACTACAAGTCGCATCCGGAGGAGTTCACGGGCCCGCCCGAAGTGAAGCTTCAGGTGAGCTTGATTCCCCGACGGCCGAAGGACGCGGACTTCGCCGTCGCCCGCGAGAGGATGCTCGGCATCCGGGAACAGATCGCCGCCCAGCCCGACTCCTTCGCCAAGTACGCGCGAACCTATTCGGAGGCCGGCTCCAACGTCCGCGGAGGCGAGAACCCGGACATACAGTATTCCCAGATCCGTCCTAGGTTTCAGGAGGCGCTCAAGACCATCCAGCCGGGACAGCTCTCGGACGTGATTCGGGAAGAGCGCTCGGTCCATCTTCTCAAGCTCGACAAGCGGTGGATGGATCCGAAAACGAAACAAATGATGGTCCGCTATCATGAGATCGCATTCCGGGTCGAGCCGGGCGCCGACGCCATCCGCGACGCGCGAAGGGCGGTTTCGGCGATGGTCGCGGAGGCCCGCAAGGGCGGGCTCGCGAAGGCCGCGCTCAAAGCCGGATACGCGACCCAGGAGAGCCAGTTCTTCCGCGAGGGCAAGAGCAACAACGAGGTCTTCAAGCGCTTCCCGGAGATGGAGACCTGGTGCTTCCAGGCGAAGGTCGGCTCGATATCACACCCGATCCCGACCGAGAACGGCTGGTACCTCTACGAGATCCTCGAGCGCCAGCCCTCCGGACTTCGTCCTCTGACCCAGGCTCGCGTGTTCGCGCGCGAGCGCCTGGTCCACTCCCTGCAGCTCGCGCGGGCCACCGATGCCGCCACACAGGCTCGGGCCGCGCTCATTCCCGGCGCGAACCAGGACGAGGTCGCGCGCCGCTTCCACGGGGTCACCGGAATCGCGACCGAGGTGACGAGGAACGGATACCTGGGCACCCTCAGCGCCGAGCCGAAGATCGTGGGCGCTCTATTCAGCACGCCCACGGGCACGTGGAGCAAGGCGCTGACCGGAAACTGGAACGCCGTGGTCGGATTCGTGCTCGAGCACGCAAAGCCCACCGAGGAGGAATTCCGGAAGATGCAATCCGACATCCGGAACGCCATCCTGAACGATCGTCGGCAGACCCGCTTCTCCGATTGGCTGCTGGAAGTCCGGAAGAAGGCCAAGATCGAAGACTACCGGGAGAACTACTTCGAGGTATAGAAGGGCGGGCGCGGCGCCTCATGCCTGAGTCCGCCCCCATCCTCAGGCGCGTGCGGGAGATCCTGGCCATATCCGGCGATCGGGTCGGGAAGGCGAGACGGATCTCGGCCGCGATCCGCGAAGCAGGCGGCTACCGCCGGGTCGGGATCTACGATGTCGCCGCGGAGGGCGAAGCCGGCGCGGTCGGGACCGGAGCGGGCGGCGTCGTGGAAACCGGCGTCGTGGCCTGGAGCGGCCCCGCGCTCAGCACGACGCGATCCAAGCTCGTGGTCCCGGTCCAGGGTCGGGCGGGCGGCGGAGTCCTTGGATTGCTCGGCGTCGAGAGCGACATCCCCGACGCCTTCAGCCAGGAAGACCAGCGCTGCCTCGAAGCATGCGCGGCGATCCTGGCGCCCCTCTGGGGGTGAGAGATCCGACTCAAGGCCGTCCGGGAGAGGCGAACGCCCTACGCCTGCTTCTTGGGCTCCTCGAGCGTGTGCGCCTTGGGCGGCTCGGCCTTGTCGGGCGCGTTGATCTCCGCCTCGACGTCGCGCATCCCCTTCTTGAACTCCTGGATTCCTCTTCCGATCGACCTGCCGATCTCCGGAATGCGCTTCGCGCCGAAGAGCAGGATGATGATCAGGAACAGGATGAACATTTCTTGCGGTCCGATGTTGAACATGGCTTTCTTCCGTCGCCTCTCCGAGCCCGCTTGGCCGCCGGGCTCCGTTCCGGTTAGTGCGGCTGCGTCCACCGCCGCGCGTCACGGCCCACGATGACCGTGACGTCGATCATTTCCTGGGCGCCCGCCTGCTGGATCACGTGGCTCGTCCCCAGGTACTGCGCGACCACCTGCGCCGCCTCCGAATTCTGCGTGCGATTCACGACCAGGGTCGCCAGGTAATCCGAGCGATCCGCGTTCGCGACCTCCAGCACGTCGAATCCGCCGTCGCGTAGATACGACGCCAACTCCGCCGCCACTCCCGAGCGCCCGCTGCCATTCCAGAGCTGGATGCGGATGGGCTGCTTCGGCTTCACCGCCGCCTGCGGCCCGACCCGCACCGCCGCCGAGACCGCGAACGCCGCGATCAAGAGGAACGAGAGTCCCAACGTCCAGTCGAGAACCGGCGACTCGTTGCGCGATTTCTTGGGCACGGCCGTTCCTCGTTATCGCCGCGCGCGCGCCTTGGTCCGCGGCTCGGTCCCGGCGAGTGCCTTGGCCACGCGCCCATACGTCCGGTCGAGGGATTCCGGCAGGACCTTGGCGTTCGCCGTCACCGGCATGAAGTTCGTGTCGCCGTCCCAGCGCGGCACGATGTGCCAGTGCAGGTGCCCAGGCAACCCGGCCCCCGCGACCTTGCCGAGGTTCAGTCCGACGTTGAAGCCATCCGGGCTCATGCGAGTTTCGAGAATGCCCAGCATGTGGCGAAGCACGAGTTGCAGGTCGAGCAGTTGCGCCGGTTCGAGTTCGTCCAGCCGGCCCTTGTGAACGCG
>JAYWED010000041.1:0-48739 GCA_043779525.1 Candidatus Eiseniibacteriota bacterium
TCCCTCCCCTCCACGGATACTCCCACCTCCTTTTTCCTTAAGGGGAGTGGGACTGTGGGACTATCCCAATCCCGCATAGTCGCGGGACTGTCCCGGGAGTGTTTGGCGAATGTAGCGGGATTGTAGTTGGAGCGTATCCGCATGGGAATGTTTGTGAAGCCGCGCGCCTTGCGCCTCGAGGAGGGCTAACCCCCCGTCGTTTCACGGTGTTCTAACGTGCCCCGACGTGACCCAAGGTGCCCTGACATGCCCCATTGAAACAACTTAAAATCCCCTGGGGGCAACCCCATGCAGGTTCGAGCCCTGCCCCGGGCACTCTGACTTCCGGCTCAAGTCATTTGGGCTGGATGCCGATCATTTCCGTATGAATCGTGCCCTCGGTGCCATCGCGTTCGTGACGCTTCTCGCCTTCGCAGCTCCGCTCCCGGCAGAGCCGGCCGACGACGCCCTTCCGGCGCCGCCCCCGCCCCCGGAGATCACGTTCTTCAACGGGGAAGCGTGGGTCCCCCTCTCGCCGCACGGCATCTACGTGACGGGCGCCGGAGCGACGGTGGCCGGCACGGCCACCGCCACCCTCAAGTCGAAGCTCGATGGACCCAAGACCTACGTCGTGCTCGCAGGGACGACGAGCGAGGTTGTGCTCGCCAATCCCAAGCCGCGGTTCCGCATCGCGGGGGACCATGGGACGGCGGTCCGGATCCAGCTGGCCCAGTTCGAGGCGAACGACAGCGTCCGGAGCACCACGATCGAGCGGGTGCGAAACGGCGTGTTCTTCTCGAAGTCGGTCGATCTCGAGGTAATTGAGATCGCGCAGGGTCTCTGGGAGCTGAGGCCCACCAAGTCGCTCCAGCCCGGGGAATACGGGCTCGCCACCACCGACACCGACCCGGTCGCCGACTTCACCGTCATCGAGAAGGGGTACTGAGCGCCGGAAAACCGGCCCTGGCATTCCGGCGGCTTCGGGATGACAATCGGTGCGTGAGCGCCTCCAACCGCGCCATCCGCGTCCTCGCCGCATCCTTTCTCACCGCGCTGATGTTCGCCGCGCCCGGGCCCGCCACGCCAGCGCCCCCTCGAAAAGCCGGCTACTTCATCGACCCAGCGCAGGCGGCCGCGGCCCGGCCCGCGGATCGGGTCCTCGCGGACGGAGATTTCACACTCGCCATCCATCGCAGCTATGCGGACTCCACCGGCGAGAGGCTCCTCGGCATTGCCGAATCCACGTATCCCCCCCGTCAGCGCCTGATCGACCGCGCCATCGAGATGGAAACCGAAATGGGATCGGACTCCTCGCGCTCGCCGCTCTGGTGGTACGACGGCGTCGGTGTGGGGCGCGTGCCGTACGCGATCACCGGGGGAGCGATCGCCTACTACACGAAGCTCACGGAGCATTTCCGGGCTCACAACTTTCGGGAGACGGCGGCCCAGGGCCTCGCCTGGTCGGATTTCTCCTACAAGGCTACGATCAAACCCCGCGACCACTATTATCTCGGCGACAGCCTCATCGCGGACGTCTACGTCGCGGAGATGAGCCTCTCCTGGTCCTTCGACGACGGGACGTTCGTCCCCACGTCCACGGCCCATCGCATCGTCGTGCTCACGCGGGACGGGACCGTGATCGCCGTCGAAGGGGACGGCGGGACGCAGGAGGACGTGGCCATGTCCTCCCGCCGCCGGCCGGTCTCAACCAAGGTGCGCTAGTCCTTCCCGGCCAGCCACGCGTCGAACTGCCGGAAGTCGTAATCGCGGCCAAGAAAATCGTGGACCATGTCCCGGGCCGGCCGCGTGCCGCCGGGGGCGAGCACGATGTCGCGATAGCGCGTCGCGATCACCGGATCCAAGAGGTTTGACTTGTCGAACGCGCTGAACATGTCCTTGGAGATCACGAGCGACCACATGTACGTGTAGTAGTAGGCCGAATAGCCGTCCAGATGGCCGAACGAGGTCTGCATGTGCGAGTCCGGCATGGGCGGAACCGGCGAAAAGCGAGGCTCCAGGTCCGCGACCACCCGGTCGGTCACCACCTGATCCGGCGGCTTGTCGTAGATATGCAGCGACACCGCCGAGTAGAACGCCTGGGTGGCCGTCGAGAGCGCGCGGCCGAAGGCATCGGCGCGGCGCATCTTCTCCACCAGCTCGGCCGGGATGGGCTGGCCGGTCTTGTAGTGCTTCGCGAAGGTCTGGAGCACTCTCGGGTCCCACACCCACTCCTCCAGCATCTGGGACGGGGCCTCCACGAAGTCACGCTCGGTCGCGGTGCCCGCCACCGGCTCCCACTGCCCCTGCCCGCCGAAGATCGCGTGGAGCAGATGCCCGAACTCGTGGAAGAAGGTCTGCACGTCGGTGTGCTCCATGAGCCCGGGGTCGCCCGGTTTCCCGCCGGGGAAGTTGCAGACGAGCGCGTGCTCGGGGAGCTGGAGCCCCTTCACGCCCTGGCGGATGGTGAATTTCGCCGCATGGTTGTACTTCCCGGGCCGTGGATGAAGATCGAAATAGAAACGGCCGATGAGCTTCGGGCCCTCGTAGACCTCGTATGCCTCGACCGACGCGTCCCACACGGGCGCGTTCGCGATCCGCTTGTACGTGATCCCGAACATCTTCGACGTGACGTCCAGCACGCCCTGCTTCACCTCGTCGAAGGGGAAATAGGGGCGGACCTCCTGGGGGTCGAAATCGAAGTCGCGTTTCCGGATGAGGCGGCCGTAGTAGGAGACCTCCCATCGGTTCACCATCCTAGCCGAGGGGTCGTCCTCCTGCTTTCGCTTGAGATACGCCGCGTACTCCTCCTGGGCGCGCTTCAGGGTCGTGTCGTTCAAGCGCGCGATGAAATCGGACGCGTTCTTCGTGGTCCCGATCATCTTGTCTTCCAGGATGTAGTCGGCCCAGGTGTCATAGCCCAGGATCCTCGCCACCCGGTAGCGCTTGGCCAGCAGGGAATCGAGGACGGCGATGTTGGCCGGGTACGCCCGGTTCATCGTCTCGTGCATCAGTCTCTCCCGCACGTCGCCGCGCTTGGCGTAGCGGATGATCGGCGCGTAGTCCGGGGTCTCGATGCTGAGGGTCACCTTGCCGTCGGATCCCGGTTGATGCGCCTTCAGGAAATCCTCGGGCATGCCGTCCAGGTCGGCGGCGCTCACCTGGATCTTGCGGGAGTCCGTTCGGATGTTGCGGTCGAAGTCCTGGCCCGCCTTCACCAGCTCCGCGTAGATGGCCGCGATGCCCCTCCGCGTCGGTTCGTCCTTGTCCACGCCCGCGCGGCGAAAATCGCGCAGCGTGCGCATCATGAAATATTGCGTCGCGGCATCCGTCTTCGAGATGTCCACGCTCACCAGAGCGTCGTAGACCTCCCGGTTCAGGCTCAGGTCATCGAGGAACTTGTTCGCAGCCTGCGAGATCGATTCCGCCTGGAAGCGGAACGCCGAGTCCGGATGGACCGCCTCGAGGAGATGCGCCTGGTAGGCCACGTTCTCGCCGTGGGTCATGGCTTCGTTGAAGACCAGCACCGTGTTCTGGAGGGTGCGGGGACCCCTGACCGCAAGCATGCGGTCGATCGCGCCCTGCGCCTGCGTCAGCTCCATCTCGGATTGCGCGCGGAACGTTCCGGCGCTGGGGCGGCCTGCGAAGAAGGGCGGGGCGACCGCGGGCCTCGACCGCCGCGCGGGGCGCGGGGCGCTCGTGGTCGCCCGGCCCACGGCGCGCGTGTGCTCGATCATCGCCTGGGCCGAGGCGACGTCGGCGCGTTCGAAGGCAGGATTCGCGATCAGGGCGGTAAGAACCAGAACGGGGAGCGCGATCGAACGCGCCTGGAAGAATCTCAAGAAGGGTCCTCCTCTCGACCGATGGGTTTCTGGAATTTGTGCTGCGACTTCACGATGGTGTAGCCAAGGCCCTGATAGAAGCGGTGGGTCTCGGTGCGGATCGTGTTCGAGCGAAGGGTCACACGGGTATGACCCCGCTGGAGCGCCCATGCTTCGGCGGCGGCCATGAGGCTCCGCCCGATGCCGCGGCCGCGGGCGCGGGAGTCCACCACGAGGCCGCCTACCTCGGCCGCCCCCTCGGACTCCATGAGATGGAGCCCGAATACGTGCACCCAGCCCAGGACTAAGCCCTCGGCATCGGTGGCCACGAACACGCGCGAGTCGGGATTTTCCTCGATGGTCCGGAAGCGGGCCCCGATCTGCTCGGGGGTCGAGGGATAGCCCAATTCTCCCGCCAGCGCCGCAACCTGCCCGGCGTCGGAGGCTGTCATCGGGCGGACGGTCGTGGTAATACTCCTTGCCATGAATCAGCCCCTTTCACGCCGTTGGATCGCATCCGCCGCCGCGGTGTTGGTATGCCTTCTCGCGGGAACCCAGTGTGCCCAGGACACGAGCAAGCTCACGCCCGAGCAGGAGGCTAGGTTTCAGCAGGAGGGGATTACCCGCCGCGCTGACAACATCGTGTTCCACTACACGCGCGAGCACGGATACCGGCGGGAGGATCGTCGCGAGAACCGCGTCGCCTCGATCCTGGTCACCCCGCGAACCGTGTTGATTCACAAGAACGGGAAGATCGGCATCGAGATCACGGGACGCTCGCGCCGCTTCTACGACGTGCGCCGCCGCGGCACGCGCGTCCTGATCCACGCAGGTAGCGGCCGCTCCGGGGAAGTCTGGTCCTTCGAGCCGCCCGAGGACGCCGAGGGATGGACGCGCGACATCCGGACCGTGATCCGAAAACAGCCCGGCGGAACCCCCGCGAACTAGAGGAAAATCCCGAACGTCACCGGGATGATCTGCGTCTTGAAGTTGTTCACGACCGCGCTGTTCACGCCCTGGTCGGTGTAGATGTTCTCGACCTTTCCCTCGACGAAGGCATGAATCCCCGTCCCGGGAATCGAGATCCTGAGCCCCGCGCCGCCGTTGATTCCGAACTTGGTCGTGGACTTCGTCACCGCCCCGCCCGTGGAGTCCGGGTCGGCCTTGATGTTGAACTCACCGATGCCGGCCGTGATGTAAGGCTTGATCGGTCCGGGGATGGGAAGTCCGATCGTCGCGTTCGCCATGCCGGCAAGGATGCGGCCGCTACCCCCAGAGCCCAGCCCCGCGGAAGGCTGTTCCAGCGAGAAATGGTGGTACGTGAAGGAGCCGCTGAGGCCGACGGGCAGCATCGGCACATTGAGGTTGATGATCCCGGTGCCATGCCACCCGGTCTTGAACGCGTCTTTCGTGTGGCCCACGGGGACGGTGGCGCCTCCGCCGAACCCGATCTCGATCGGCTTGGCGAACGCGGATGCGACGGACGCGGCGATCAGCAGCAGGGAGAGCAGGGCGATGCGCGGTTTCATGTCGTGGCTCCTGGGGATCGGAGAAGCTCTGCAGCATGGCCGACCGTCGAACTCAGCGGAATGTAGCCAACTCACCGCGGAGGCGCAAGCGCTGCCAGCATGGGGATCTGGTGCGTGCAGACCAGGTATGAGGCGACGCAGACGGCGCAGAGGAACATCACCATCAAGACCGCGATCAGGCCGCGTCGCGCTCGCCCGCCTTGATCCAGCTCGTAGAAGCGCCACAGGAGCTCCGCCTTTTCTTCCGGCGTGAGGGGCCGGCGGAGGACGAGCTTCTGCACCACCTTCGGCAGCCGTTTTTGATCGCCTCCGTACTTGCCGCCCCATTTCGTGAGCGGCAGGTCCGCGCGGTAGGGATCGATCTCGACGCCCTTTTCATGCTTGTCCATTCAATGTCCGCCATTCACAATGGCGCCTCCCGTAAACTCTAACCCCTGTTGATCCATCCAAGTCTGGGCACGCCGGTCCGGTCGACGAGAGGGACTCATGCCGTTCCGACTACCACCCAATATCGGTTCGAATCAGGCTTCCCTTTACCTTGCGTCTGCCATTATTTTGCTATCCGCTGTAGTTGCAATCGCTTATGCGGGCGCCTCCGTGTTCCCGAGTGCCTACTGGTTCGCGGTCTGACGTCCTGGCTCCATCCCTGGCCCGAGGATCCGGACAAACGGGCCCGGTACGCGGAGGCCATTTTCCGGCGTGTCGCGCCCCGCTATGACACGCTCACGCGCGCGCTCTCCTTCGGCCAGGACGCGCGCTGGAAGAAGCGGCTGGCCGAGGAGGCGCACGGGGCGGATCCGGCCGCGCGGATCCTGGACTTAGCGACGGGAACCGCAGCGATCCCGCTGCTCATGCGCCGAGCAGGACACCGCGGCGCCGTCATCGGCCTCGACCGGAGTGCCGAGATGCTCGCCCTCGCTCGCCGGAAGTGCGCCGGGTCCGAGAGCATCCGATTCCTTCGTGGCGACCTGAGCCGGCTTCCCTTCGCCGAAGGCTCCTTCGACGCCGTCACCATCGGGTACGGCCTTCGCTATCCTCCCGATCTTCGCGCGTTCCTGAACGGGGTCTTCAGCCTGCTGCGTCCGGGCGGGCGCTTCCTGAGCCTGGATTTCGGGCTTCCCGCATCACCCGCCTACCGTTCGCTCGCGCTGGGCTACCTCCTGGCGGCCGGCGCTTTCTGGGGACTCGCGCTCCACGGACGTCCCGGCACGTACGCGCACATCGTGGAGTCCCTCCGGGCCTACCCGGGCCAGCGCGCTCTCGCGGCGCTGATGAAGGAGACCGGGTTTGCCGATATATCCGTCGAGGAGCGCCTGGGCGGCATCGCGGTCCTGATCCGCGGTCGCAGACCGTGACCTACTTCGGTATCCTTGTCGTGGTGGGTCGAACGGTCTAGGTTGGTCCTGACCTCGACTCCGGCCTGAGGAGGAATTCCCGAAATGACCGTCGTTTCCGTCGTCCTGACGCTCGCGCTCATCCTGGCCGCCGTGCTTCTGATCCCGGCGGTCCGCCGGCGCGCCATCACGCCCTCCATCATGAAGGCGATGGCCCGGGCGCTCCCGCGCATGGGCGACACGGAGCGGATCGCGCTCGAGGCGGGCACCGTCTGGTGGGACGGCGACCTCTTCTCCGGCAGGCCCGACTGGAAGAAGCTCCTCGACTTCCAGCGCAAGCCCCTGAGCGCTCGCGAGCGCGCGTTCCTCGACGGTCCCGTCGAGGAGCTGTGCGGCATGGTCGAGGAATGGAAGGTGGAACAGGACCAGGACCTTCCGCCCGAGGTCTGGCGCTTCATCAAGGAGAAGAAATTCTTCGGGATGATCATTCCCGAGGAATACGGCGGGCTCGGGTTCTCGGCGATCGCGAATTCGGCCGTCGTGACCAAGATCTCCAGCCGGAGCGTTGCCGCCGCCGTGACGGTGATGGTGCCGAACTCGCTCGGACCCGCCGAGCTGCTCCTCCATTACGGGACCGACGAGCAGAAACGCCACTTCCTGCCGCGGCTTGCGACCGGCGAGGAAATACCCTGCTTCGCGCTCACCGGTCCCGAAGCGGGAAGCGACGCCGCCTCGACCCGGAGCCGCGGGGTCGTGTGCCGCGGCCAGTACCGCGGACGGGACGTGCTGGGCATGCGGCTCAACTGGCGGAAGCGCTACATCACGCTCGGGCCGGTCACGACCCTGATCGGGCTGGCGTTTCGCCTCTACGATCCCGACCGCCTCCTGGGCGACAAGGAAGACCTGGGCATCACCCTGGCGCTCATCCCGCCGGACTTGCCCGGCATCGAGATCGGGAATCGCCACGATCCTCTGGGCGTGCCGTTCCTGAACGGACCGACGTACGGGCGGGACGTCTTCGTTCCGCTCGACTCCATCATCGGAGGGAAGGAGCGCGCGGGGCAGGGGTGGGAGATGCTCATGGCGAACCTGGCCGCGGGCCGCGGCATCTCGCTGCCGGGCCTCGCCACGGGAGCCGCGCAGCTCTGCTCGCGAGCCATGGGGGCGTACGCCACGGTGCGCGAGCAGTTCGATCTTCCGATCGGGCGCTTCGAGGGGATCGAGGAGCCGCTCGCCCGGATCGGCGGGATGACCTACCTCATGTCGGGCGCGCGCGTGCTGACCGCGGGCGCGGTGGACGCAGGCGAGAAGCCCGCGGTCGTGTCCGCGATCATGAAGGCCTACATGACCGAGGGCATGCGCACCGTCGTCAATGCCGCGATGGACATCCAGGCGGGCGCCGCGATCTCCAAGGGGCCGCGGAACGTGCTCGCGCATGCCTACACCGCGGTTCCGATCGGGATCACGGTCGAGGGAGCCAACATCCTCACGCGTACGCTGATCATCTTCGGTCAGGGCGCGATCCGCTGCCATCCCTACGTCCGGAGCGAGATGGAGGCGGTGGCGGCGGGGGACCTCGTGAAGTTCGACCGCGCGTTCTTTGGTCACATGGGATTCATGGCGTCGAACACGCTGCGCTGCCTCGGCCACGCGCTCACCGGATCGCGCTTCGCGCGCCCCCGGGGCGTGCCGGGAGCGGCCGGCCGGTATCTCGCGCGATTCAGCGGCCTGAGCGCGGCGTTCGCGCTGGTTTCCGACGTGGCCATGGCGACGCTCGGCGGCCAGCTCAAGCGCCGGGAGAAGATCAGCGGCCGGCTCGCCGATGCCCTCGCGTGGCTTTACCTTGGCTCCGCGACCGTGAAGAAGTTCTGGGACGACGGAAAACCGGATGCGGATCTGCCGTTCTTGAAGTGGGGATGCGAGACGTCGCTCCACGAGATCGAGACGGCGCTCGTCGGCGTGCTCGAGAACCTGCCCGATCGAGGCGCCGCGGCGCTCGTGGGCGCTGTGATCTTCCCGCTCGGCGCCCACGCGGCGCCTCCGAGCGACGCGCTGGGCGCGAAGGTGGCGCGGGCGCTCCTGGACGACCGCGAGGAACGCTTGCGCCTGACGCGCGACATCTACGTGCCGCCCCCGGACGATCCCGGTCTGGGGCGCCTCGAGGCCGCGCTCGACAAGGTGATGGCCGCGGCGCCCGCGACGCAGGCGGTCAAGACCGCGGTTCGCGCCGGGAAGCTGACGCGGGAGCCCGAGGACACCTTGCCGGAGCGCGCGGTCTTAGCCGGCGTCATCGACGCGGCCGACCTGAAGCGGATCCGGGACGCGGAGAAGGCCCGCGACGACGCGATCCAGGTGGACGAGTTCGACCCGCGACAAGAGCCCCGCCGAGCCGCGGCGCCCAGTCTCGCCCGGTAGAGCGGCCGGCTCCATAAATCGACGGCCCCGCCGACACCGGAGTGGAGGCGCTGACCTCCGATGTGTTAGGTTCGGCTTTCGTGAGCCCCAGCGTCGCCACTCCGATCCCTCAACGGAGACCGAGGGCCGTCCTGGCCCTGGAAGACGGCACTTTATTCCGGGGCTTTTCGTTTGGAATGCTCGGGGAGACCGAAGGGGAAGTCGTCTTCAACACCGGTCTCTGCGGTTACCAGGAAGTCCTCACCGATCCCTCCTACGCGGGCCAGATCGTCACCATGACGTACCCCCACATCGGGAACTACGGCGTGAATCTGGAAGACGTGGAGTCGCGGCGGCCCCAGATCGCGGGCTTCGTCGTGCGCGAGCTGTCCACGGTGGTCTCGTCCTGGCGCGCGGGCGGAGACTTGAACCATTACCTGCAAGAAGCCTCGGTGGTGGGCATCAGCGACATCGACACACGCGCGCTGACCCGGCATCTGCGCATCCACGGCGCCAAGCGCGGCGTGATCTCGGCGCTCGTGGACGACGGAGACACCCTCGTGGACCGCGCCCGCGCGTCGCGCAGCATGGTGGGCCTCGATCTCGCGCGAGAGGTGACGTGCGCTAAGCCTTACCGGTTCGCCGCCACCGCGAGGCCCGCCACCGACGGACGCGCCTCACGGTCGCGGCCCTTTCACGTGGTCGCGTACGATTTCGGGATGAAGCAGAACATTCTTCGGATGCTCGCGGCCTCGGGCTGCGACGTCACCGTCGTGCCCGCGACCACTTCGGCCGCGGAGACCCTTCGCCTCGAGCCGGACGGGGTGTTCCTGTCCAACGGGCCCGGAGATCCGGAACCCTGCGGCTATGCCATCGAGGCCGCCCGCGACCTGATGCGGACCCGGCCGACGTTCGGAATCTGCCTGGGGCACCAGATCATGGGGCTCGCCTGCGGCGGGAAGACCTTCAAGCTCAAGTTCGGACACCGCGGAGCGAACCATCCGGTCAAGAACCTGGACACGGGGCAGGTCGCGATCACCTCGCAGAATCACGGTTTCGCGGTCGACCCGTCCCTGTTCGACGATCCGCGGTTCCAGCTCACGCATCGCAACCTGAACGACGGCACCGTGGAAGGGTTCCGCCATCGCGACCTTCCCAGCTTCTCCGTTCAGTACCACCCGGAAGCCAGCCCGGGTCCGCATGATAGCCACTATCTCTTCACCCACTTTCTGAATCTAATGCAAGCGGATGCGGACCGACCCCCGCACCCCGCGGAGCGTCCGGCGGAAGTGCCGGCCGGGACCTAGCGGATGCCGAAAGATCCCTCGATCCGCTCGGTGCTCGTCATCGGATCGGGGCCGATCGTGATCGGCCAGGCCTGCGAGTTCGACTATTCCGGCACGCAGGCGATCAAGGTCCTGCGTCGCGAGGGCATCCGCGTCTCGCTCGTGAACTCCAATCCCGCGACCATCATGACCGACCCCGAATACGCGGACCGCACCTACGTCGAGCCGCTCACGCCGGATATCGTGGAGAAGATCCTGATTCGCGAGCGGCCCGACGCCGTGCTCCCAACGGTGGGCGGACAGACCGCGCTCAACCTGGCCGTGGACCTCTCGCGCCGGGGCGTTCTGGACCGCCTCGGCATCCGGCTCATCGGCGCAAGCCGGCGGGCGGTCGAGGTTGGAGAGGACCGCCGTCTCTTCAAGGAGGCCATGACCCGAATCGGCCTGGACCTTCCGCACAGCGGGTTTGCGAGGACGGTGGACGAGGCCCTGCGGGTGCTCGATCAGACCGGCCTGCCGGCCGTGATCCGGCCCTCATTCACCCTGGGCGGCAGCGGCGGCGGCATCGCCTACAACAAGGACGAGTTCGAGGAGATCGTGGCGCGCGGGCTGGATCTCTCGCCGGTCCACGAGATCCTGGTCGAGGAATCGGTGCTGGGGTGGAAGGAATACGAGCTGGAAGTCATGCGCGACCACGCGGACAACTTCGTCGTGATCTGCTCGATCGAGAACTTCGATCCCATGGGCATCCACACCGGCGACTCGGTGACGGTGGCGCCGGCCCAGACCCTCACCGACCGGGAATACCAGGCGATGCGGAACGCGGCGCGGCGCGTCATTCGCGAGGTCGGCGTGGAGACCGGGGGCTCCAACATCCAGTTCGCGGTCGATCCCAAGACCGGGCGCATGGTCGTGATCGAAATGAACCCGCGCGTCTCCCGGTCCTCGGCGCTGGCGAGCAAGGCGACGGGATTCCCGATCGCGAAGATCGCGGCGCTTCTCGCCATCGGCTACAGCCTGGACGAGATCCAGAACGACATCACGCGCGTGACGCCCGCCTCGTTCGAGCCCGCGATCGATTACGTCGTCGTGAAGATTCCTCGGTGGGCGTTCGAGAAGTTCCGCGACGCGAATCGCAGCCTGGGCACGCAGATGAAGTCCGTGGGCGAGGTGATGGCCATCGGACGGACGTTCAAGGAGGCGCTGCAGAAAGGGCTCCGCGGTCTCGAGATCGGGGCCAGCGGATTCTCGCGCGAGGACCTGGACGACGCGCGCATCCACGAAAAGCTCCTGACGCCCGATCCGGACCGCATCTTCTACGTGAAGCGCGCGCTGGACCTGGGATGGACCGAAGCCAAGGTCCACCAGATGACGGGCATCGACCCCTGGTTCCTGGACCAGATCCGACAGATCGTGGAACTGGAGCGAACGATCGGTCCCGGCATCGAGGATGAAACACTGCGCGAGGCGAAGCGGATGGGATTCTCCGATTCGCGCCTGGGCCAGCTGACCGGCGTGGGAGAGGCGGCGGTCCGCTCCCGGCGCAAGGCTGCGGGAATCCTCCCCGTGTACAAACGCGTGGATACCTGCGCCGGAGAATTCGAGTCGCACACGCCCTACCTCTACTCGACCTACGAGCAGGAGTGCGAAGCGGAGCCTACCGCGCGGCGCAAGGTCATGATCCTGGGCTCGGGGCCCAATCGGATCGGCCAGGGAATCGAGTTCGACTACTGCTGCTGTCACGGGTCCTTCGCGTTCCAGGAGGCCGGCTTCGAGACGATCATGGTGAACTGCAACCCCGAGACCGTCTCTACCGATTACGACACCTCGGATCGGCTCTACTTCGAGCCGCTCACCTTCGAGGATGTCATGAACGTGGTCGAGCTGGAACGGCCCGAGGGTGTCGTGATCCAGTTCGGCGGCCAGACGCCGCTCAAGCTGGCGCTCCCGCTTCATCGGGCCGGCGTGCGCATCCTGGGCACGAGCCCGGACGCGATCGACCTGGCCGAGGATCGGCGGCGATTCAGCGCGCTCCTCGTGAGCCTCGGCATTCCACAGCCCGCGAGCGGAACCGCCGTCTCGCTCGCGGAGGCGAAGGCCGTGGCCGCGCGCATCGGCTACCCCGTGCTCGTGCGCCCCTCCTACGTCCTCGGCGGGCGCGCCATGGCGATCGTCTACGACGAAGCGCGTCTCGAGGGCTACGTCCGCGAGGCCGTGAGCGCCTCGCCCGAGCATCCGGTCTTGATCGACCGGTTCCTCGAGGACGCGTTCGAGATCGACGTGGACGCGGTCGGGGACGGCGAGCGCGTTGTGATCGGCGGGATCATGGAGCACATCGAGGAAGCCGGGATCCACAGCGGGGATTCCTCCGCCGTGCTTCCGCCCTACAAGATCGCGGAGCGACACCTGGACACGATCCGGGAGATGACCCGCCGCCTGGGCCTGGCCCTCGGGGTCCGTGGCCTCATGAACGTCCAGTTCGCCATCCAGAACGAGACCGTGTACGTGCTCGAGGTGAACCCCCGGGCCTCGCGCACGGTGCCGTTCGTGAGCAAGGCGACCGGTGTGCCTCTGGCCAAGGTCGCGGCGCGGATCATGGCGGGGCGGACGTTGCAGGAGCAGGGCGTGGTTTCGGATCTCACGGTGAGCCGGTTCTTCATCAAGACTCCCGTGTTCCCGTTCATGAAGTTTCCCGGAAGCGATATCCTCCTCGGCCCCGAGATGAAGTCCACGGGCGAGGTGATGGGGATCTCCGAGGATTTCGGGATCGCCTTCGCCAAGGCCCAGGCCGCCGCGGGGAACACGATCCCGACCGAGGGAACGGTGTTCATCAGCGTGAACGATCACGACAAGGGAGGCGTCCTCCCGCACGCGCGCGCGCTTCACGAGACCGGCTTTCAGATCATCGCCACCCGGGGCACCGCCGAGTTCCTGGAAGCGCAGGGGGTTCCGGCGGAGCGCGTGTTCAAGGTGAACGAGGGCAGGCCCAACGTCGTGGACCGGATCAAGAGCGGCGGGATCCATCTCATCATCAACACGCCCCTGGGGCGCGAGTCCTTCTACGACGACGGGCCGATCCGGACGAACGCGACGCTCCATGGGGTGCTCTGCGTCACGACGCTGACCGCGGCGGCCGCCACCGTCCAGGCGATCCGGGCGCTTCGCAAGCACACGGTCACGGTGTCCTCGCTCCAGGAGATCCACGGAGCGCCCCCACCGGACGAGCCGGGCTCGGGTGTCGCGCTCGACCAGGTCGCGGCTCCTCAGACGACCGCCGCGGCGTGAACGTCCTGATCGCCGGGGGCACCGGATTCCTCGGATCCGCCCTCACACGCCACTTGATCCACAACGGACACCGCGTTTCGCTCCTGAGCCGGCGCCCGTCGGCGCCCGGCGGCGCGCCCCCGGTCTACCACTGGGATCCCGAGCGCGGTGAGTTCGACGGGAATGCGCTCACCGGAGTGGACGCGGTCGTGAACCTGGCGGGAGAGAATCTGGCGGGCGGGAGATGGACGCCCGAGCGAAAGCGCCGCCTGACCGAGAGCCGCGTGGCCGCCACGCGGTTTCTCGTGGGGCGCATGAGAGAGGGGAGGCCCGTGCCTCGGGCGCTCGTGAGCGGATCGGCGGTCGGAATCTACGGCGATCGCGGCGAAGAGGTCCTCACCGAGGAGAGCGCTCCCGGCGCCGGCTTTCTCGCCGGATTGTGCCTCGCCTGGGAAGAAGCTGCCCAGTCGGCGCGCGGCGTGGGCGCGAGGGTGGTCGTCACGCGCTTGGGTGTGGTGCTGGATCGCGCCGGGGGCATCCTCGCGAAACTTCTTCCGGTTTTCAAGGCCGGCATCGGGGGCCCGCTCGGAACCGGGAAGCAATGGATGAGCTGGGTCGCGCTCCCGGACGTTCTGCACGTGATCGAGATGGCGCTCGAGCGGGAGGATGTGGCGGGCCAGCTCAACGTGGTCTCGCCCGTTCCGGTCCGGAATCGAGATTTCGCCCGAACCCTGGGCCGGGTCCTGAGCCGCCCCGCGTTCCTGCCGACGCCGGGTCCTGCATTGAGGCTCCTCTTCGGCGAGATGGCGGACGAGGCGCTCCTCGCGAGCGCGTGCGTCGCCCCCGGGAGACTCTCTTCCATCGGCTACCGCTTCGCCCACGAGGACCTCGAGCGGGCGCTGCGGAGCGCGCTCCGGGCCTAGCCCAGGGATCCCCGGTTTCGCGCGATCAGGGACGGACCAGCGCGAAGAACGCGATGAGCCCCGCCGCGAACGAGGCGCCGAGGATCACCGCCACGCCCCTCCGGTACTCGGCCGAGCCGCGCCAGGCGGCATAGCCCGCCTTTGCGGCGGTATTGGCCAGAACCGCGATCGCGATTCCGCCCGCCGCGGTTTCCAGCGGCATTCCGCGCGCGCTCATGCCGGAAAGGCTCAGGGTGATCGCGTCCACGTCCACCAGCCCCGCCAGGAGCGAGGCCGCCGCGATGCCCCAGCTCCCGAGATAGTGCCGCGCGGCCTCGACCGCCAGGAGCACGAGCGCGAAGACGGCCCCGAAGCGCAATGCCTCCACGAGGCGAAACGGATTGCTGATTCCCGATTCATGGGTCGGGGTGGCCCTCGCCCGGCGGAGGAGAATCGCAATGGCGAGGGCGCCGCCCGCCGCCGCGAGGCCGAGAAACGGAGCGAGACGAGGCAGGACCGCGGGGCCGGCGATCGCGGCCAGGACCGCGACCCGGATCAGCATGACGGTCGAGGCCAAGCCCGCGCCCACAGCGAGCGCCGTGCCTCCCGCCTGGGCGGTCCGCGATTGCGAGGCGAGAGAGACGGTGAGCGCGGTGCTGGAGGCGAGTCCGCCAAGGATCCCGCTCAGATAGACGCCCCTGCGCGCGCCCCAGAAGCGGACCGCGAGGAACGCGGCGAACGAAAGCCCGCAAACCAGCACGACGACGATCCAGAGCCTTCGCGGATTCCAGACGCCCCACGGTCCGTAGCCCTGGTCGGGAAGAAGCGGCAGGACGACCGCCGCCAGCACCGCGAGTGTGAGGGTCGCGCGCAGCTCCTCGCGGGTCATCGCCTGCGGGAAGGCCTCGAGCCGCTCCTTGGCGGCGAGAAGGACTGCGATCGCGATGCCCAGTGCCGCCGCAAGAACGAGCGCTCCGGCGCCCGCTATGGCGCCGACCCAGTAGGTGGCGAGCGCCGCGCTCTCGGTGGTTGTGCCCACGCGTTCGGCCGAGCTCTTGCGCCAGTAGGACACCACGGCGAGGGCGGCCACCGCGAGAAAGCCCGCGACGACCGCGGCTCCCATCTCCCCCGTTACCACGGTGAGGCTCGCGCCCAGGAGCGCGAAGAGGGGGAAAGTCCGCACGCCCGCGAACATCTCCTCGCGGCCGGCGTGAGCGGCTCGCTCGCGCTCCATCCCGATCAGGCCGCCCAGGAGGCCCGCGACCAGAAGGCGGAGCAGGGCGATTCCCGGGTGTCCGATGAAATCGATGGACTGATTCACACGAGCCCCGCCGATTTCAACGAGCGCCCGGGGGGCGGAGCAGGCGGCGGAGAACGAAGGTGAGAATGCCGCCGTTCTCGTAGTAGCGCACTTCTTGTGGCGTATCGAGGCGGACGATGGCGCGGAAGCTCTTCGCGTCGGCACGGACGGCGACGGTCTTCGCGCGATCGGCTTCGGGCTTCGCGGCGGCGGCGATCCCCTCGATCTCGAACGCCTCGGTGCCCGCGATTCCGAGCGACTCGGCGTTCTGTCCCGGCTCGAACTGGAGCGGCAGGATGCCCATTCCGATCAGGTTGCTCCGGTGGATGCGCTCGAAGCTCTCGGCCAGCACGGCGCGGACCCCCAGGAGCTTGGGCCCTTTCGCGGCCCAGTCGCGGGAAGAGCCCGAGCCGTACTCCTTCCCGGCGATCACAATCGTCGGGACGCCGTCCTCTACATAGCGCATCGCGGCGTCATAGATGGGCATCTGCTCCCCGTCCGGCACGTGTCGTGTGAAGCCTCCCTCCACGCCGGGCACCATCTTGTTCCGGATGCGGACGTTCGCGAACGTGCCGCGCACCATGACCTCGTGGTTACCGCGGCGCGACCCGTAGGAATTGAAGTCCAGGGGCTGGACTCCGTGCTCGATCAGGTAGCGGCCCGCGGGGCTGTCCTTCTTGATCGAGCCCGCGGGAGAGATGTGGTCGGTGGTCACGCTGTCCCCGAAGAACGCCAGCACGCGCGCGCCGGTCACGTCCGTCACCGGCGGAGGCGCGGCGGGCATGTCGTCGAAATAGGGAGGACGCTTGACGTACGTCGACGCGGCGTCCCAGGCGTAGCGGTCTCCCTCGGGTACGGGGAGGTTGCGCCACGTCTCGTCCCCGGTGTAGACGTCGCGATAGCTGTCGCGGAACGTCTCGGACTTGACGGCGTGCTGGATCGTGCGGTCGATCTCCTGCTGCGTCGGCCAGAGATCGCGGAGGTAGACCGGAGCGCCGTCCTTGCCCTGGCCCAGAGGCTCGGTGGTGATGTCGACGTCCATGCGCCCCAGAAGCGCGTACGCGACGACGAGAGGCGGCGAGGCGAGATAGTTCGCGCGCACCTCGGGGTGGATCCGGCCTTCGAAATTGCGGTTGCCGCTCAGCACCGCGGCCACGACCAGGTCCCGCTCCTCGATCGCCTTGGAGATGGGAGCGGGGAGCGGACCGCTGTTGCCGATGCAGGTCGTGCACCCGTATCCCACCGTATGAAATCCGAGCGCTTCGAGATGGGTCGTGAGGCCGGCGCGCAGCAGGTATTCGGTGACCACCTTGGACCCGGGCGCGAGGCTGGTCTTGACCCACGGCTTCGTCTTGAGCCCGCGCTCGACCGCGCGCTTGGCGACGAGGCCGGCGCCCACCATGACGGAGGGATTCGACGTGTTCGTGCAGCTCGTGATCGCGGCGATCACCACCGCTCCATCCTGTAACGGGAAGGTCTCGCCGCCCAGCGTGACGTGCGGCAGCGCCGCGGTCGCGTGCGCGATCGCGCCGTCTCCGCCTTCACCCTCCCACTGCTCGAGGGGACGCCCGGCGGGAACGGGCGCGGCCTGCGGGGCGCGCATGGTGGGGAGCGCCTCCGCGAAGTTCTTCTTCGCGTCGCGGAGCCGGACGCGATCCTGTGGCCTGCGGGGCCCGGCGAGGCTGGGCTCGACCACGCCCAGGTCGAGCGCGAGCGTGTCCGAGTAGACCGCCTCGGGCGTGTCGGGGGAATGGAAGAGGCCCTGTTCCCTGGCGTAGGCCTCGATGAGGCGCACGTGCTCGGGGGCGCGCCCGGTGAATTCGAGATAGCGCAGGGTCTCCCGGTCGATCGGGAACATCCCGCACGTGGCGCCGTATTCCGGCGACATGTTCGCGATGGTCGCGCGGTCCGCGACGGGGAGCGTGGCGAGGCCCGGCCCGTAGAATTCCACGAACCTTCCCACCACTCCCTTCTTCCGCAGCATCTCGGTCACCGTGAGCACGAGGTCGGTCGCGGTGGATCCCTCCGGCAGGGAGCCCGTCATGCGGAACCCGACCACCTGGGGCAGGAGCATCGAGACCGGCTGTCCCAGCATCGCGGCTTCCGCCTCGATGCCGCCGACGCCCCATCCGAGAACGCCCAGACCGTTGATCATCGTCGTGTGGGAGTCGGTGCCGATGAGCGTGTCGGGATACGCCTGCGGCAGGTCGCCATCTCCCGCGAACACCACGCGCGCCAGGTATTCGAGATTCACCTGGTGCACGATGCCGGTGGCGGGAGGCACGACGCTGAAGTTCTGGAAGGCGCGCTGGCCCCAGCGGAGAAAGAGGTACCGCTCGCGATTCCTCTCGAATTCCTTCGCGGCGTTGATGAGGAGCGCCGCGCGGGAGCCGTACTCGTCCACCTGGACCGAGTGGTCGATGACCAGCTCGGCCGGCTGCAGCGGATTGATCCGCCTGGCATCGCCGCCAAGCTCGGCCATCGCGTCCCGCATCGCGGCCAGGTCCACCACGGCCGGAACGCCCGTGAAATCTTGTAGAAGAACGCGGCTCGGGGAGAACGCGATCTCGCGGCTCGGGGGCGCCGCGGGGTTCCAGCGCGCCACCGCCTCCACGTCCTCCGCGGTGACCACCTTGCCGTCCATCGTGCGGAGCAGGTTCTCGAGGAGGACGCGAATCGAATAGGGAAGGCGATCCACCGGGATACCGGCCTTGGAGAGCGTCTCCAGCCGGAAGATTTCGTAGCGCCGGTCGCCGACCGTGAGAACGGAGCGAGCGCCGAATGGGTCGTCCATGCCGGGAGAATACCCTTCCGGCCCTTCGCGCGCGAGGGTACAGTCTGCGGCCATGTCTCGCCCGTCCTCCGAGCGTCGATTTTCCTGGATCCTCGCGGCGCTGATCCTGGCGGGAATGGCCGCGATCGCGGCCATCGTGATCCTCGCGGCGCCGCTCCTCTCCCGCCCGCGCCTGGAGGGCCTCATCCGAGGCGGAGGCGCGTGGGGCCCTCTTATCCTGCTCGGACTCCAGATCGCGCAGATCGTCATCGCTCCGATCCCGGGCGTGTTCATGCCGATTCTGGCGGGAATTCTCTACGGCCCGGTCCTCGGCGCGCTGATCGCGGTGGTGGGCACCGTTCTCGGATCGGCCGCGGCGTTTGCCATCGGCCGCCGCGCGGGACTGCCTCTGCTCCGGCGCTGGATGGGCGAGCGCGCGGTGGCCAGGGCTCAGGCTCTGGTGGGGGGAAGGCGCTGGATCGCGCTCGTCCCGCTCTTTCTCCTGCCGTTCACGCCCGCCGACGCGATCTGTTTCGTCTCGGGAATGATCGGGGTCCGGGCGAGCCGCTTCGCGCTGGCGGTGCTGCTGGGGCGCGTGCCCAAGGATGGCGCGCTGGCCCTGGCGGGAGCGGGGCTGCTACGGCTTGGAGGTTGGGTCTCGGGACACGGTGGGTAGCGGCGATACCCCCCGCGTTCACCGATGCGGCTCGGGGTGGCGGCCCTTGCGGACGATCTTGAGAGGCGTGCCGGCCTCGACCATGGCCGTCGCGCGAAGATTGTTCAGGATCGCCGTCTCCTCGAGGCTCAGCGCTTGCGGCCCCATCCGCCCCACGATGTCCGAAAACGTGCCGGCGCGATCCACGATCACGACGCGAACCTGATCGGGGCTCACGTTGGCGCGCGCCGGATCGCGAAGCATGGCGATGCTGCGGATCGAGGCTAAGATCTGCTCGGAGGCGACGTCCCCCAGGCTGTGGCTCTGCCCCAATACCTGCAAGAACTGCCCGGGCTTGTACCGCACGAATCCTGCCATCAGCGTCTGATGACCGCCCTCGCCGCCGGTGACGACGGTTCCGATCCAGGCCGGGAAATCGCGGAAGCTCTCGGTCTTTCCCGATGCGTCCTGGATTTTCTTCTCCTCGAGTAGCGACTGGACGAAGCGCTCCGGCGTGGCGGCGGGATCCTTCGACCGCTGGAGCGTCAGCTCCATCTGGCCACCGGCCGATTGACTCGCCGACACGACCGAGCTGGGCTGATTGGCGTTCTTCCATCCGTCCGGGAAGATCATCTCGATCCCGAGGTCCGGATGATAGAAGCGGTTTCCGACGAAGTAGCCCGCCCGGGGGTCGTCTCCGTACACGAGCCCCTCGATCCGCGAGCGATAGCGCGCGGCGTCGATCCGGAGGTCCCGGCGTCCACCCGCGACCGCCGCCTGCGCCAGCTCCGACGTGCGGATCTCGCGATCGCCCGGGTCGGGGTGCGTGGAGAGAAAGCCGGGAAGGTTGTCGCCCTGACGCTCTCCCACGCGCTTCAACATGGAGTAGGTCGAGGGGATCACGCGCGGATCGTAGCCCGCTCTCGTGGCGTAGCCGACGCCCAGCTCGTCCGCCTGGCTCTCGTTGTCGCGGCTGTATTTCAGGAAGAGGAGCCCCAGCCCTTGCGATGCCAGGCCCGTGTAGGGACGGAGCGCGCCGACGAAGACGGCGCTCGCCAGGAGTCCCACTCCGGCAATCTGCGAGCGCGTGATCTGCTGGGCGCTGTGACGCGCGGTGACGTGGCCGATCTCGTGTCCCAGAACGCCCGCGAGCTGGGCCTCCGAATTCAAGTAGGCGAGGATCCCGCGCGTGACGTAGATGTAGCCGCCCGGGATCGCGAAGGCGTTGACCACCGGCGAATCGAGAAGGCGGAAGTGCCACCCGAGCCTGGGCAGCTCCGAGACCGAAGCCAATCTTTGCCCGACCGAGTCGACGTAATGGCCGACGGTTGAATCGCCGTACAGGCCGTACTGCTCGATGACCGCCGGGTCGGATTCGCGGCCCATCTGCGCTTCCTGGCTGGTGCTGACGAACGAGATCTGGCGCTTGCCGGTGGCGGGATTGGTGGCGCACCCGTGGAGCGCGAGCGCGGCAACAGCGAGCGAAGCGAGCAGGAATGGGATCGCGCGGCGAAGCCTCGATGGCATGGACGGTCTCCGGTGGCCTGGGTTGTAGCTACGAACAGCGATCGCAGTTTATAGTAACACTGGACCGGGAGCGTCCCGGTTCCTGAAAATCGAGCCGGCGAGGGGTTCATGCCCACCACTTCGGTCGATCTGGCGCAGCTTTCCGTCAATACGATCAAATTTCTTTCGGCCGACGCGGTCGAGAAGGCGAAATCCGGGCATCCGGGCGCGCCCATGGGGCAGGCCGACATGGCCTACGTGCTCTGGTCGAAGTATCTCCACTTCGATCCGCTCGACCCCAGGTGGCCGAACCGGGACCGCTTCGTGCTCTCGGCCGGCCACGGCTCGATGCTTCTCTACTCGCTCCTGCATCTCTTCGGCTTCGACCTCTCGATCGAAGACATCCAGCAATTCCGCCAGTGGGGCAGCAAGACTCCCGGCCATCCGGAGTATGGCCACACGCCTGGCGTCGAGGTGACGACCGGTCCCTTGGGCCAGGGGTTTGCCAACGGCGTCGGCATGGCGCTCGCGCAGCGGATGATGCAATCGCGGCTCGGGCGCCACGCCGATCTCCTGAACCATCGCGTTTTCGGCATCGTCAGCGACGGGGACCTCATGGAAGGAATCTCCTCAGAGGCCGCATCGCTCGCGGGACATTGGGGTCTGGGGAATCTCACCTATCTCTACGACGACAACCGCATCTCGATCGAGGGTCCGACGGGCCTCGCGTTCTGCGAGGACGTGGGGCGACGGTTCGAGGCGTACGGGTGGGGCGTGGAGCTGGTGGATGGCAACGACCGCGACGAGGTGGATCAGGCGCTCTTCCGCGCGGTGGGGGACGAGACCAGGCCCTCCCTGATCCTGGCCCGAACCGTGATCGCCAAGGGCGCGCCCACGAAACAGGGCACCGCGAAGGCGCACGGCGAGCCGCTCGGCCCCGAAGAGCTGAAAGCAACGAAGGAGGGCGCGGGATGGCCGCTCGCTCCATCCTTCCTCGTTCCGCCCGAGGTCCGCGCGCATTTCCAGGCGCTGGCCGAGGAGAAGCGGAAGGAGCGGGCGGACTGGGACGCCCGCTATGCCGCGTTTCGTAGCAATGATCCGGAAGGGGCCGCGCTGTGGGACTCCTACTTCACCTGCCGCGTTCCGGAGAACCTCGAGGATCTTCTCGCGGCCGCGGCGCCCTCGCAGGAAGCCGCGACACGAAGCCACTCGGGGAGCGTGATCCAGGCAGCGGCCAAGGCGATTCCATCCCTGGTCGGCGGCTCCGCGGATCTCGATCCTTCGACCCACACCGGAATCAAGGGTGGCGGCGACGTGGCGCCCGCGGGGCTCTTGTGCGGGGCCCCCGTGAACTACGGGGGGCGTGTCCTCCACTTCGGCGTGCGGGAGCACGCGATGGGCGGCATCGGAAACGGCATGTCGCTCTATGGCTCCTTCATCCCCTTTCTCGGAACGTTCCTCATCTTCTCGGACTACATGCGGCCCACCATCCGACTCGCCGCCCTCATGGGCATTCGCGTCATCTACGTCTTCACGCACGACAGCGTCTTCCTCGGGGAGGACGGTCCGACCCACCAATCGATCGAGCAGATCCCGTCGCTGCGGCTCATACCCGGGCTGGAGGTCTGGCGGCCCGCCGACGGGCTCGAGACCGCGATGGCCTGGGCGCGCGCGATCCGGCGCGACGCCGCCCCCACCGCGCTCGTCCTCACACGCCAGAAGCTCCGGCCCGTGGAGCGGGCCGCGTCCTTCGACCGGCGCGAGATCTGGCGCGGAGGCTACGTGCTGGAGGAAGCGGACGGAGGCTCGCCGGACGTGGTCCTGGTCGCCACCGGGTCGGAGGTGCCGCTGGCGCGCGACGCGCGAAAGGGGCTCGTCGCGGCGGGTGTGCGCGCGCGCGTGGTGTCGATGCCGTGCGTGGAGGCGTTCCGCGCGCAGCCTCGAGACTATCGCGACCAAGTCGTGCCGATGGGCTCGCGGCGCGTCGTAATCGAAGTCGCGCGGACGGAGCCATGGTGCGAGCTCCTGGGCCAGGATTGCCTGCGGATCGGCATGACCCGGTTCGGCGCCTCGGCGCCGGATTCGGTTCTCGCCGAGCGTTTCGGCTTCACGCCCGCGGCGGTGGTGGAGCTCGTGCGGCGCTGGCTCGGACGAGCGTGAGCCGGACGTGACCGCGCGATCGCGCGCGCTCTTCATCCTGCTTCTCATCGCCGCCGCCGCGGCGCTTCTGCCGTTCCTCGGCTACCTCACCGACGACTCGTTCATCCATTTCCAGTTCGCGAAGCACCTGGTCCAGGGGAGAGGTTTCTCCTTCAACGCCGGCGAGCCGACGTACGGAGCCACCAGCCCGCTCTGGGTGCTGCTGCTCGCGCTGGCCGGGAAGCTCCTGCCGATCGCAGCCCTAGCGCCCGCCCAAGCCTCCCTCATGCCGGCGATCGCCTGGGTGGCGAAGGCGTACGGCCTCCTCTTTCACCTCGTGGCCATCGCGACCTTGGTGCTCCTGGGGAAGAGGCTGGGCTGGGACGACCGGACGTCGCTGGGCCTGGGCGTCCTCATGGCAGTGCAGGCGTGGGCGGTCCGGTGGGCGGTCTCGGCCATGGAGACGCCGCTCGCGGCCGCGTTCGTGGCCCTCGCGATCCTGGGGCTCGCGGGCGTTCTGGTCCGAGGCCGCTCGGCGTGGACAACCGGGCTTGCCCTGGGGCTTGCGGCGCTGGCGCGCCCGGAATGCCACCTCCTCGCCGCGATCGCGCTCGTCGCGGTCGGGATGGGCGCGGAGCGTCGTCTCCGGCGCGCGCTCGAGCTCTGCGCGGGATTCGCGCTCGTCATCCTGCCCTGGCTCGTGGCCGCGTGGCGATGGTTCCACACGGTCGTCCCGAACACGGCCGCGGCCAAGGCGGGCTCCACGCTAAAGCCTGGACTCATGGTGGCCGCCTTCCACTCGGTGTTCCAGGTCGAGCTGGCGGCCGACGCGCTTCCCGTCGCGCTCTTCGTGCTCGTGCTCGCTTTCGGCAATCGGTCCAACGCGCTCCCGGTCGCGAGAGGGCGGCGCTTCTTCTGGCTCGCATGCGTCGCCTGGCCCGCTCTGCTCGTGCTCTCCTTCGCGCTTGAGGGCGTGCAGGTCGTGTCCCGCTATCTCGTGCCGGCCGCCCCGTGCGTGCTCCTGCTCGGCATGGCCTCCTTCCGCTGGGTGGTCGCGACCAGCTTCCCGAAGCGGTATGGAGCCGCGCTCGCGATCTTTCTCGCCGCGTTCGCGGTCCAGAATGGGATCTTCACCGCGCTCGTGAGCGCGCCCAGCACCCGGGCGCACACGCGGGGATTGCGATCGGCGCTCGTCTCGCTCGGAATCTGGGCGCGCGACAAGACGCCCCCGGACGCGTCCTTCGCCGTGGCCGACATCGGAGCGTTCGGATACTACTCGGAGCGCCACGTGCTGGATCTCTACGGCTTGGTCACCCCGGCGATGGCTCCGATCCTCGTGCGCGAAGGGTACGACCGGGTGGTGACGCAGAGTCTTTTCGAGGCGGCGGGACGTCCAGACTATCTCATCGACCGCCATCCGGTCGAAGCGAGGCTTGCCGCCTCGATGGACCAGCCGACGCCCTATCGGTTTCTCTTCGCGCGCCGGATCGAGAATCTCGGCATCACGCGTCCGGGTGGGTTCTTCTATTCGCTCTATGCAATCGATTGGCGCGTTGTGGATCAGTCCCGCCAGCGCGTCGCTGCCGCGTTGCCTGGGCGAGGGGGAAGGCGTATAATGTAGAAAGCCGTTCGTCCCAAGACGTCGCCGAGGCGCCAACCAATTTGTCCATAGCACGTTACGCCAATCGCTTCGCGTTTCTTCGGAAGCGCGCCCGGAACCTCCTGCCCCTCGTGATCCTGGCTGGGACCGCGGCCCTCACAGCACAGCCCGCGGCTGCCCAGCTTCTCGCCAGAGCGCATCGCGCCCCGCCCGATCCGCTCCGCGCGGCAGTGTTCCTGCCCACGGTTCAGCCTTCGGGACTGGGCTCGCCTGTCGATTGCGTCATCCTCGCGCCCGACTCCCTGGCCGATCTCTATCAGAAGCTCGCCGACTACCAGACCCGCATCGGGATCGCGACCGTGGTCCGGAATCTTTCGACGGTCCGGGCGGGGGATCCGCGCTCGAACGATCTCGCGCAAGCCGTTCGCAGCTTCATCAAGGCCGCGCACGATCTCTGGGGCGCGCGCTGGGCCGTGCTCGCGGGCGATCACGACGCGATCCCGATGCGCTACGTGCGGGTCAACTTCTCGGAGACGACCGACATCCCGAGCGACGCCTACTATTCGGATCTCGACGGAACCTGGGACGGGAACGGGAACGGAATCTACGGCGAGGTGGCGGACAGTCTGGACATGAATCCCGATATCGCCGTCGGGAGGCTCAGCGCCGGAACGCGCGCGCAGGCGCAGGTCCTGGTCGCGAAGGCGCTCCGCTACGCGACGAGCCCGATCGCGGCGCCGCTCACGAAGGAGCTGATCCTGGCCGAGGTGCTCTTTCCGACGACCTGGCAGCCGGGGCAGATTGTGTCCGTGGACGGGGGGGTGCAGGGAGAATCGCTCAAGGTGCGGGCGCCCTCCTGCGCCACGGTCGATCGCTACTACGAGAACGTCACACGCTATCCGGGGAGCCAGCCGCTCACGAAGGCGGTGGCGCTGGCAGCGCTCGGGCGCGGCTACGGCATCGTGCACCACATCGGTCACGGGGCGCGGTCCCAGCTATCGATCGGAAACGAGATCATCACGATGCCCGAGCTGGGGACCCTGACCAACGGCGACTCGATCGGACTCTGGATCGCATCCAATTGCGCCTCGGCCGCCGTGGATTACGAATGCGTCGCCGAGGAAGTCGTGCGCGACCCATCGGGCGGCGCGTTCGCGTACCTGGGTTCGACACGCGACTCCTGGCCCGGCGTGAGCTACACGCTCTCGACCCGCCTCACCGATCTGCTCGAGCGAGGCCCGGCCACGACGCTCGGCGAGGCCGTCGAGAACGCGCGCGCGTCACTCGTGCCGGCGGCGCGGAGCGAGACGCAGGAGCGGTGGGGCTATTTCGAGACCATCCTCCTGGGCGATCCGGCGATTCCGATCTGGCGATGCGCCCCGGTGTCGCTCACGGTGACGAGGCCTGCGACCGTCCCCCTGAGCGCCTCGAGCTTCGCCGTGACCGTGCTCGCCTCGGGCGCCCCGGTCGACTCGGCGCTCGTGGTCGCGTGGAAAGCGGGGGAGGAATACCGCGCCGGCTACACGGACGCGGCGGGGCACGCCACGCTGCCGTTCCATCCAGGTACGACCGGGAAGTTCTCCTTCACGGTCACGGCGCCCGGAAGCCTTCCGTTCCTCGATTCCCTCACCGTCACGTCCGACGCGGCCGCCCATTTCGCGCTGCTCGGCTTCGGCGTGCGCGACTCGATCGCGGGAGACGGCGATGGCTCAGCCGACGCGGGTGAGGCGTTCGCGCTTCAAGGCGCGGTGAAGAACGCCGGAACCGGCGCCTCGGCAGGACCGGTCACGATCACGCTCTCCGCGCTCACGGCGGGGCTCACGGTGGCGCAACCGACAGCCGTTCTCTCCGCGCTGGCAGCCGGCGCCCAGGCGACGCTGCCCGACAGCCTCCGGGTTCGCGCCCTCGCGATCCCCGGGACCGCCAGGGCGGAGAGGCTCCGGCTCATCGCGCGGGATGCTTCGCGGGCCGACACGATCGACATTCCCATCGCGGTGGCGGGGGCGAGAATTCTCCTGGCCTCCAACGGATTCGACGACAGCCCCGCGGCGGGAGGAAACGGAAGCGGATCTCTCGATCCCAACGAAACCGTGCGCTACCGCTTCACCGTGGCGAACGAGGGAGACGGCCGGGGCCGCGGGCTCTCGGTCCATGTCCGGAATCCGGCGGGTATTACGATCCTCGATTCCACGGCGACCATCGGAGACGTGATTCCGGGCGCCGCCGGAACGAGCCTCGGGCTGCGCGTCCAGGCCGGAAGCGTGTTGCCGGCCGGCCGTCTCTTCGACGTCCGGATCGACGACGCGTATTTTCATTCGTGGACGTTCGCTGTGGATCACACGGCGCCCGCGGCGCCGCTGAATCTCAGGACCGAGATTCCGGGAGCGGACGGCGTCACGATCGCCTGGGATCCCGTGGCCTCGGCCGACGTCTCCGGATATCGCATCTATCGCGCGCTGGATGACGGGAGTCCGCTCGTCCTGTTCACCGCGATTCCCGTTAGGCGGGTCTCCTCGTACCAGGACGCCGGCCTTCCGCCGCTCACCCGGTACCGGTACGCGGCCGCGGCGGTGGATTCCGGAGGGAACGAAGGCCCGCTCTCCGCGGCGCTCGTCGTGAGCACCAGCCCTCCCTCTCTGGTCGGCTGGCCCGAGCCGCTGGGCGAGGCGACTTCCTCCTCGGTGTGCCTTTCGGATCTGGACGGCGATTCGCGCCCGGAGATCCTGGTCGGGGCGGATTTTCTCTACGTCTTCCGCCCGGACGGCACCGACTGGCACGACGGCGACTCCAACCCGGCAACGACCGGCATCTTCAGCACGGCGCTTCACCACATCCCTTCCTCACCCGCCGCGGCCGACCTGGATGGAGACGGCATTCCCGAGATCATCGCGGCCTCGTGGAACGACTCGACCGTGGCGGTCTGGCACGCGAACGGCGTCATGCTGCCCGGGTGGCCCCGCAAAGGGGACGCGCCATTCTGGTCCACGCCCGCCGTGGGGGACATCGACGGCGATGGCGCGCCCGACATCGTGGTGGGCTCGAACACGAACAGGCTCTATGCATGGCACGCGAACGGCACGCCGGTGCGCGGCGTCAGCGGCGTGCTCTTCGCGCCTCAGGGAACCGTGATCTCCTCTCCGGCCATCGCGGACTTAAACGGCGACGGCGTGCGCGAGATCATCTTCGGAACCTCGGCGGGCCACGTCTACGCGATCCACGCCGACTCGTCGGTGGTATGGGACGCTGCGTTCGGCGGCCTCGCCAGCTCCTCGCCCGCAATCGGCAGCGTGATTCCCGGGGGCGGCCTGGAGGTGGCCTTCGCCTGCGCGAACGACAGCGTCTACGTCCTCACGGCATCGGGCCAGAGAGCGCCCGGATGGCCGCGCCCGCTCGAGCTGACGCCCGGAAATGGACGCGTGCCCTCACCGGCGCTGGCACCCCTGCTCGCCTCGGTCGGCGACCCGCGTCTCGACGTCATCGCCTGCGGCACCGACGGGCGCGTCATGGCATGGGATCCGCTCGGGAACGTGTTGCCCGGGTTCTCGAGCCTGACCCTGGGTGGAGCGGCCACGGAGGCCTCGCCCGCGGTCGCGGATCTTGACGGCGATGGCACGCTCGAGATCCTGATCGGGGCGGAGGACCGGAGGCTCTACGCCTTCCACATGAACGGCACGTCCGTGAGCGGATTCCCGATCGAGATCGGCGCGGAAGCGCGCGGCACGCCCGCGGTCTGGGACCTGGATAAGGACGGCGCGACCGATATCGTGCTCGCGGGGTGGGATCGGGCCGTGCACGCGTGGCGCTATCCCGGCGCGTTTCTCCCGGCGGGTATGGCGTGGCCCATGTTCCATCACGACAACTGGAGGACCGGATACGCCACGTTCCCGGTGCTCACGTCGGTCGATCCGCCTCCGGAACCCGGACCCCCGGCGCCCCCTGTAACGCCGCGCATTCCATCGCTCGCGCAGAACCGGCCAAACCCGTTCAACCCCGTCACGACGATCTCCTACGCGGTCGCGGGAAACGGCCCGCAGCGGGTCCTGATCCAGATCTTCGACGTCCAGGGCCGCCTTCTCGCGACGCCGGTTTCGCGGACCCTCGATCCCGGGTATTATGAGGTCCGGTGGGACGGTCGCGGACGCGACGGCAGGGAGGTCTCTTCGGGCGTCTACTTCTACCGCGCCGCGATCGGTTCCCATACGTTCCGGAAGAAGATGGCGCTGCTGCGCTGAGCGTTGCAACGTCCGAGCCGCTTCATCCCGATATCGAAAGGACTGCCGCATGGCTTCGCAGGTACGCGTGCGCTTCGCGCCGAGCCCGACCGGATATCTCCACGTCGGGGGCGCGCGGACCGCGCTCTTCAATTACCTCTTCGCGCGCAACCACGGCGGAACGTTCGTGCTCCGGATCGAGGACACCGATCAGGAGCGGAACGTGGAGGAGGCCCTCGGCGGAATCCTGGAGGGACTCCGGTGGCTCGGTCTCCGCTGGGACGAGGGCCCCGAGGTGGGCGGCCCGCATGGCCACTATTTCCAGAGCCAGCGGCTCCAAGGCTACATGGAGGCGGCGCTGCGTCTCCTGGCCGCGGGCACGGCCTACCGCTGCTTCTGCGACCCCGAGGAGCTGAAGAAGCGTCGCGAGGAAACGCTCGCCCGCGGCGAGCCTCCCAAGTACGACCGCACCTGTCACCGGCTTTCGAAAGAGGATTCCGAGGCGCGCGCAGCGAAGGGGGAGCCCTTCGCGCTCCGGTTCTTCATGCCCGCCGGCGAGACCTCATGGGACGATGAGGTGCGTGGAACGGTCACGTTCCAGAACGCCACGCTGGACGATCTCGTCATCATGCGCACCGACCGGCACCCGACGTACAATTTCGCTGCCGTCGTGGACGACGCCGCCATGCAGATCACGCACGTGCTGCGCGGGGACGATCACATCTCGAACACGCCGCGCCAGATCCGGATGTACGAAGCCCTCGGCCTCACCCCCCCCAAGTTCGGCCACCTTCCCATGATCCTCGGCCCGGACGGCACGCGGCTCTCCAAGCGTCATGGCGCGGTGTCGGTCACCGCGTTCCGCGACGACGGCATCCTGCCTCAGGCGATGGTGAACTTCCTGGCGCTCCTGGGCTGGGCGTTCGACGGCGAGCGCGAGATGTTCACGATGGACGAGCTGGCGGAGGTGTTCACGCTCGACCGGGTTTCCAAGAATCCCGCGATCTTCAACTACGAGAAGCTGGACTGGATGAACGGGGAGTACTTCCGCGCGCTTCCGCTCACGGTTCGCGCGGACATGGTGGAGGCGCATCTCCGCGAATCGGGCGCGCTGCCCGAAGCGGCCCTGCGCGACCGCGCCTTTCTCGAGCGCGCCGTGGAGGCCGTGGGGGATCGCCTGAAGCGGCCGAGGCAATTCCTCGAGTACGCGGGATACCTCTACGTGGACCGGGTCGAGCCGGAGGCCGCACCCTGGGCGGAGCTCCTCGCGAAGCCCCTCGCCGCCGCGCGGATGAAGAAGCTGGCCACGGCCCTCGCCGAGGTCCAGCCGTTCGAGCACGACCCCATCGAGAAGGCGACACGCGGCGTCGCGGCCTCCGAAGCGGTCAAGGCGGGCGAGGTCATCATGCCCGCGCGGATCGCGCTGACCGGGAAGAAAGTGAGCCCCGGAATCTTCGACGTCATTCTGCTCCTGGGCCGCGAGCGGACCGTGGAGCGCCTGCGCCGCGCCGCGGACCGCCTCGAAGCCGAATCCCCAGCCCCGACGTCGTGAGCGCGCCGGCCCCGGCACCTCCTCCGCGCTCGCTCGATTCGTTGCGCGTCGCGCTGGTGCACGACTGGCTCACCGGCATGCGGGGCGGCGAGAAGTGCCTGGAAATCCTCTGCGAGATGTTTCCGCGCGCGCCCATCTATACGCTCGTGCACTGGAAGGGGCGCCTTTCGCCCACGATCGAGTCGCATCCCATCCACGAATCGTGGATCGCGAAGCTTCCGTTCGGACGGAGCCGCTACCGCTGGCACATCGCCTCCTACCCGAAAGCGATCGAGTCCTTCGACCTGAGCGCCTACGACCTGGTGGTCTCCATCAGCCACTGCGCGGCCAAGGGCGTGATCACACGCGCCGACACGCTCCACGTGTGTTACTGCAACACGCCGGTGCGCTATTTCTGGGATCTGGCCTCCGAGTATTTCGCACCGAGCCGCGCGGGTTTCCTGCAGCGCCTCGTAGGACCACCCATCGCGCATCGGTTCCGGCTCTGGGACAAGGTCAGCTCCGACCGGGTGGACCTCTTCATCGGGAACTCATTCAATATCCGGGACCGGATCCGGAAGCACTACCGGCGTCCCGCGCTCGTCGTGTATCCGCCGGTGGATACCGAGTTCTTCACACCCGGGCCGGCCGCGGGCGCGCGGGTGGGAGCCGCGGGCGACGGCGGCTCCGCCGCCGAGGACGCGCCCTTTCTCACCGTCTCCGCGCTCGTGCCCTACAAGGGCGTGGACTTGACGATCCGCGCGGCGAACCGCCTGGGCGCCAAGCTCCGCGTCATCGGATCGGGCCCCGACTTGAAGCGGCTTCGCTCGATCGCGGGGCCGACCGTGCGTTTCGAGGAGTGGGTCTCGAGGGAGGCGCTCCGCGATGCCTACCGCGGATGCCGCGCGCTGATTCAGGCGCACGAGGAGGATTTCGGGATCGCGCCGCTCGAGGCACTCGCCTGCGGCCGCCCCGTCGTGGCGCTGGCGAAGGGCGGGGCGCTGGAGACCGTGACGCCGGACACCGGCGTCCTCTTCCGCGAGTCCAGCGAGGCAGCGCTCACCGAGGCGATGCAGGAGGTCACGCGCCGGCGGTTCGACCCCGCGGCGCTCCGGCGGCAGGCGCTCCTCTTCAGCCGAGACCGCTATCGCTCGGAGATGCGCTCGGTGCTCGAAACGGCTTACGAGGCCCATCTCCTGAGGCACGATGACCCGGACCAAGTCGAGCGCGCCGCCAAGCATTGCAAAATACCAGAAGCTATGGTATAATAGTGGTTTAGCACGGCGTACCCGGGCTCGCAATTTTCGCCTATCTGTTTCTCTGGAGGTCAGTTCCCCGTGCCCGCAGAGCGAACCGGACTGGTGTTTGCCCGTCGCGCCCCCTGGATCTTCATCGCCGTTCCGGTCCTCGCCTTGGTACTCCTCGCGGGGCTCCGCCCGCACGTGTCGCGCTCCTCGACCAACACCACGCCCGACTTCCGGAATTTCGAGTCGCTCCAGGTACATCCCCTGGCGATCACTCCGGACGGAACGCGGCTCCTCGCGCTGAACACACCCGACGCGCGGCTCGAGGTCTTTGCGATCGGCGCCGGCACGCTCGACACGCTGGGCGAAGTGCCGGTGGGGCTGGAGCCGGTCTCGGTGCGCGCGCAAAACGACAGCACCGCGTGGGTGGTGAACCAAGTCTCCGACGACGTGAGTATCGTGGACCTCCGGTCGATGAGGGTAAGCGCTACCCTGCGTGTCGGCGACGAGCCTACGGACGTCGCGTTCGCGGGCAGCCCGCTGAGGGCGTTCGTGTGCGTGAGCGGGGAGGACCAGGTGAAGGTCTTCGATCCCGCGACGCTGGCGCCCGCGATGGCTCCCGTCCCCATCTTCGGCCGCCACCCCCACGCGCTCGCGGTCGGCGCCGGAGGGTCGCAGGTCTACGTCACCGTCCTCGAAGCGGGGAACAAGACGACGATCGTCAACGCCCAGACCGTGACCGCGCTCGGGGGACCCTCGCCGCCGAATCCTGCGAAAGATTCGAATCTGCCGGCGCCACCCGCCGTGGGCGTCATCGTCCAGTGGAACGGCGCCCACTGGGTGGACGACGGACTTCCGACACCCAAGATCTGGGACGCCGGGATCCCGGCAGGTTTCACCCTTCCGGACGTTGACGTCGCGGTGATCGACGCGGCAAGCGGCGCGGTCAGCAATGTCTCCGGTGTGGGCACCAACAATTTCAACATCGCCGTCGATCCCGCGACGGGAACGCTCTACGTCACGAACACCGACGCCGCCAACCGCACGCGCTTCGAGCCGAACCTGAGCGGCCGATTCGACAAGGATCAGGTGACCCTGGTCGCCTTCGGGGGAGCGGGGGCCGTCACGCCGGCCCACCTGAACAGCCACATCAATTACGCCGTGACCCCGGGCCCGCAATCGGAGCGGGACCTGAGTCTCGGGGCGCCGATCGACATCGTCGTGAATTCCGCGGCGGGGAAGGCCTACGTGGCGGCGATGGGCTCGAGCAAGGTGGGGGTGCTGGATCTCGCGGGGAACGTGACGAACCGGATCGCCACGTCGGGAACTCCCTCGATCCCCGGGATCCTGCCCGACGAGCCTCGCGGACCGACGGGGCTCGCGCTCGACGCCGCGCGCCATCAGCTCTTCGCGCTGAACCGGTTCACGAACTCGATCGCAATCCTGAATCTCGACACCGGGAGCAAGGTCGGAGAGGTGGCGCTCCGGTTCGATCCCAGCCCTCCGGAGGTGCGCATCGGGAGGAGCTTCCTCTACAACGCGAGCGTCTCCGCGCACGGCGACCTGGCCTGCGCCAGCTGCCACATCGGCGGGAACTTCGACAATATCTCCTGGGACCTGGGCAATCCTAAGGGCCAGATGGCCCCCAGCCTCCAGCTCACCGGACGCCAGGTGCATCCGATGAAGGGGCCGATGACGACCCAGTCCTTGCGCGGGCTCTCCGACGTAGCACCCTTCCACTGGCGCGCCGACCGCCTGGATTTCACCCGATTCAATCCCGCGTTCGTGAGCCTGATGGGTGCGCCGGATTCGCTCTCGACCGCCGACATGCAGAAGTACAACGACTTCATCATGACCGTCGTCTATCCGCCCAATCCGAACGAACGGCTGAACCGGACCTTTCCCGCGCTCGCCGATTCGGGGCGCGTGGAATTCGAATCGCGGCCCCACGACGGCGGGCAGCCCTGCGCCTTCTGCCACGCGCTGCCCACGGGGACCAATCGCACGATCATCCCGAGCGTGCTGCTGCAGGAGAGCCAGGACTTCAAGGTGCCCCAGCTCCGGAACATGTACCAGAAGACGGGATTCACGCTGGCCACCGGCCCGCAGAAACGCGGGTTCGGGTTCCTCCACGATGGCTCCGTGGACAACCTGGTCGATTTCCTCCGCGCACCGGTCTTCCAGTTTCCGGACACGACGGCGCGCTACGAGATCCAGGCGTTCCTGCTCTCGTTCGACACCGGGCTTGCGCCTTCGGTGGGAAGGGAACTGACCGTCGACGGCGCGAACAAGAACGCGCCCGGCACGATGTCGCTCCTCGATTCCCTCTACACCCAGGCCGATCTCGGGAACTGCGATCTCGTCGCGCATGGAAGGATCGGCGGCGTCATGAAAGGGTTCCTCTACCAACCGGGCCACACGTTCATCAGCGATTTCAACCCGGAGGGTACCCTTTCCACGGATACGCTCCGCTCCTGGGCGGCGAACGGCGGGGAGATCACGTACGTCGGCGTGCCGCCGGGGTCCGGGATGCGCATGGCCATCGACCGGGACCGGGACGGGTATCGGGACCGCTGGGAACTGGCGCTGGGGTCCAATCCAGCCGACCCGCTCTCGACGCCCGCGATCACCGCGGTCGAGGGAGCCGCGGCGCCAAGGGTGGCGCGGCTCGATCAGAACCGTCCCAACCCCTTCAATCCCGAAACCGTGATCCCGTACGACGCGGGTCCGGGCGGGCGCGTGTCGCTGCGGGTGTTCGATGCCTCGGGACGCCTGGTACGCACGCTCGTCGACGCGGCCGAGCCGCCGGGGATCTACCGCGCGCGCTGGAACGGGCGGAACGACCGCGGCCGGACCGTGGCGAGCGGGCGGTACTTCTATCGCCTGGTGGTCGGGAAGGCGGTCCAGACGAGGGCGATGACGCTGGTGCGGTAGGGGGCGGGGCGGTCACGACCGCTGACACCCCGCGCTACTCCGGAAACTTCTCCAGATCCCCTGCGACGATGACGCTCAGCTTCGTGGGATCGAGGTGTGCCTTGATCGCGGCGTTCACCTGCTCGCGCGTGACGCGGCGCACGCGATCCGGGAACTCGTCCAGGTACGCGGGCCCGTAGCCAAACTTCTCGGCGACGGCGAGCGACTGAGCGATCCCCGCGTTGGTGGCGAGCTGGACCTGGTAGTTGCCGGCGAAGAAGCTCTTCTGGGTCGCGACCTCTTCCTCGGTGATCCCGTTCTTGCAGTAATCCTCGATCACCTCGCGCGCCGACTTCATGGCCTTTCCGAGATTGCTGGGCGCGACCGCGATGTCGGCCAGCCAGACGCCGTCCAGAAAATCGGTCATCGTGAACCGCGAATAGATGGAATAGGTGAGCCCTTCGGTGTCGCGCACGCGCTTCCCGAGCCGCGAGGAGAGGGAGCTTTGTCCCAAGGCCGCGTTCGCCACGAGACAGGCTTCGTAGTCTGGGTCCTTGCGCCTCAGGCCGCTGGCCGCTCCGAACATGAGGTCCATGTTGGCCTTGCCCTTGAGCGCCACCGCCTCGTGCACGGGCGTTCCGGATCCGGCGCGGGGGAGATCCATCGCCGGCAGGGAGCCCTTCGGAACACCGCCCAGCAGGGAATCCACGACCGTGGCGATCCGCTCCGGATCCACGTCGCCGACGATCGCGAGGTAGAGGGAGGAGCCCACGTAGCGACTCCTGTGAAAAGCGCGCAGGTCGGTCGGCCGGGCGGCTTCGAGACTGCCCAGCATCTCCTCCTTGGAGGGCGCGTGAAACGGATGTCCCGATGCGAACGCGTTCTGGGTGAGGCGGTCGAACGCGCGCTGGCGCGTGTCGTCGAAGGCGCGGAGGACGTCGGTCTTCATCTCGGCCTTGGCCTTCTTCAGCTCGGAATCGGCGAACGCGGGATTCTTCATCTCGTCCGCGAGGATCGAGAGAAGGAGGCCCAAGTCGCGCGACAGGCCGGAGCCCTGAATCGTGGCGCCGTACACGTCGCTGGATATCCTGAGCTGCGCGCCCACTCCGTCGAGGCGCGCCGCGATCGTCCGCTTGTCGCGCGTCGCGGTGCCGCGCTCGAGCATCATCGCCGTGAGAGCCGGAACGGCGGGCTCTCCCGGCGGGTCGTACATGCGGCCTGCGAGCACGATCCCGTGCACCGCGACGGTCGGCACCGCGTGATTGGCGAGCACATCGAGCGTGATCCCGTTGCCGAGCACCCGGTGAAGGGTGCGCTGCGCGAACGTCGCGTGCGCCGGCTCCGAGGCGGCATGGCCGCTCGACGCCGAAGTCTCCACCGAGCCCCCGGCGCCCGCGGCCTTCTGGGGCTTCTTCTCGTCCGCCTTCACGGGTACGAACCAGCCCACCGTGGCGTGGTCGGGGATGAGGTAGGTCGCCGCGACCCGCTGGACGTCCGCCGTCGTCACGAGCCTCATCGTGTCCACGTACCGCACGAACCACTTCCAGTTCGCCGAGGCGACCGCCTCGCCCAGGCTGGAGGTCAGCTCATACGTGCCGTCGCGCCCGCGGATCACGGAGACCTCGAGCTGATTCTTGGCGCGTGCCAGCTCCTCGGAAGTCACGCCGTTTCGTGCGACCTCGTAGAGCGCGGCCTTCATCGCGTCCTCCACCTTCTGATGACTCACGCCGGGCGCCACGGTCGCGTCGAACAGGATGGGGAAGGGGTCGCGCAGCGTGTAGTTGTTCGCGCTCGCGTCGGTGGCGAGCCCCTTCTCGACCAGCGCCTGGTACAGGCGCGAGTTGATTCCCGATCCGAGAATGGTGGCGAGCACGTCGAGCGGGACGAAATCCGGATGGAGCGAGTTCGGCCGCATGTACCCGATCTCGACAAGGCCGACCTGTCCGGGGCGGCGCACGACGGCGCGTCGCTCTCCCTCCTGTGGCGGCTCGACCGTGATCACGGCCGGAACCGGCTTCGGGGAGCGCTTGAAGGAACCGAACTCGTGGTCGAACATGCGGAGGGCCGTGTCCGGATCGAAGTCGCCGACCAGGATCCCTTCCGCGTTGTCCGGCCAGAAGAAGTCCTTGTAGTGCTCCTTCAGCTTTTCCGTCGAGACGCCCTCGATGTCCGAGCGATACCCGATCGTGTCCCAGTGATAGGGGTGCGCCATGATGGCCGACCCGACCACCGCCTTGTAGAGCGCGACCGAGGGATTGTTCTCCCCGATCTCATACTCGTTCCGGACCACGCTCATCTCCGGCTGGCGCTCCTTGTCGAGGATCAGCGCGCGTCCAAGCCGGTCCGCCTCGATCTTCATGGCCAGCTCGAGTTTATCGGCCGGAAGGGTCGAGTAGCCGTTCATCCGGTCGTACCAGGTGGTCATGTTGGTGGAGGAGTAGTCGCAGCCGGCGGCGAACAGAAGCTCCTGGAAGGTCTTGTGCCCCAGCGCGCGTCCGAAGTTCTGGGTGCTCTTGTTGAACAGGAGGTGCTCCAGCAGGTGTGCGGAGCCCGTGTTCCCGGGAGCCTCGTTCCGCGATCCCACGTGGTAGACGACCTCGAAGGTGATGACCGGAGCGGCGCCGTTGCGCTTCAGGAGGATCGTCATACCGTTCGATTTCAGGCGGTACTGCGTGAAGCCGCCCAGCGAATCGATCCACTCCACGTTCGAGGGCACCTTTCCCGACGCTCCCCGCGGCGCGCCGCGCCACATGCTCTCGCCCGAGCCGGCCCAGAGGGCGGGGGGCAGGAAAAGCGAGGCGAGTACCCCCGCCATCAGGAGGAGTGCGCCATGGACGAGTGACGGACGAGGGTGGGAAGAGGATCGGAACGGCATGAACGGCGCTCCTTTCACGCGAGCGTGAGGCGGCCACATTCCGGCATGAAAAAATGGTAGCGCTACGGGGATTCGAACCCCGGTTTGATGGCTGAGAACCACCCGTCCTGACCCCTAGACGATAGCGCCGGCCAAAATCCGAAGGGGGATATCGATTGTGAAATTGGCTGGGGGAAGAGGATTCGAACCCCTGTACCGTGGTCCAGAGCCACGTGTCCTACCACTGGACGATCCCCCAGAAGGACGACCAGACTACCATCCTCGCCGGGAACCGTCAACGTGGACCGGCTCTTTACGTTACGCGGACTTGAGATGGGACCTGAGCCAGAAGAGAAAGAGCGCGAGGAGTGCCACCGCGATGACGAGATCGAATCCCCTCGCGAACGAGCGGATGGATTCCCAGTGCTCGCCCAGCGCCGCTCCGATCCAGGCGAGCCCCAGCGACCAGAGGAACGAGCCCAGGAACGTGTAGAGGGTGAACCGCCCCAGCGGCACGCGCGCGGCGCCCGCGGGGAAGGAGATGAAGGTGCGCACGATCGGCAGGAGCCTCGTCCAGAACGCCACTTGTAGGCCATGACGCTGGAGCCAGCCCGAGGCCCGGTCGTATTCGCTGACGCGGATGATGCGCCAGCGCGAGAGCCGCTCGGCGAGGGGTCTTCCGCCGGCCGCGCCGAGGCCGTATCCGATCCACGACCCGAAGACGTTTCCGACGGCGCCCGCGAGCGCCACCCCCCAGAGCGTGAACCGTCCCGTGGTCACGAGATAACCCGAGAATGGCATGATGATCTCGCTGGGGAGCGGAACGCACGCGCTCTCGATCGTCATGCAAAGAACGACACCCGCGTATCCCCACGTCGAGATGACCGAGAGGATGAACGCCGTGATCGGCGCGAGGACCTGTTCCAAGATTCCCACGGGCTAGGGGTTAGAACACGAGAGCATGGAGAGGCAGTCTATAGTACTTGTCGGCAGGCCGCGACAAGCGGAAAGAACGCCCCTTGAGGCGGTTAGGGGCCGCATGGTAGCGTCGAGGCAGATGGCCCGCTCCTTTGGATCCTCGCGCATCCCCGACATCCTCCTACTCGTGGGTTGCCTTCTCGCCCCGCCGCGCGACGTGCGCGGCGCGAGCGAGATCATCGCCGCGCGCCTTCAGCCCTCTTCGATCTCGGCGCGATACGGTCGGGCCGTCCCCGTCAGCGTGGCCGCGCCCGGAGGCACCTACCTCGTGCCCACCCGGACCGGTGTCGAGTTTCGCGGGAGCGGCTCCGCCTCCGACACGCTGTTCGGTTCCTTCCGCACGGCGGGGATCGTGGACGAGGTGGCGTGGACGGGCCGCACCGCTTATCTCTTCGCCGGCGACCGAGGCATCGTGGCGGTGGACGCCTCGGACTCCACGAACCTGGTCGCGATCGGAAACCACGATCATCTGGGCGTGATCCGTCACGGGGCCTTCGCGCCGGCAAGCGCGACGCTCGCGGCCGCGACCGACGCTTCTCTCTTTTTCTTCCACGAGCGGGCGCCCGGCCTCCTGGATCTCATCGGGTCGCGCGAATACACGGATGGGCGCACCGTTCTCCGCGCGCGCGCGCGCGCCGATTCGTTCCTGGTGCTGAGCGCACGGTCCGTTCCGACGCTCCGCATGTTCCTGACCCTCTATCGCGTCAGGGCGGGGTCCCTTCCCGAGTCGCTCTGGGAATTCCAGGCGAACGGATTTCAGGTCCAGGACCTCGTATGGCCCGACGCCATCGCGTTCGTCGCGGTGGGGAACGACGGCGTTCTCCCATTCGACACGGAGACCCGGCTCGCCTCCCCCGCGGTCCCGGTCAGCTCGGGTCAATTCGTGCGCGAGGTCGCCGCGGATTCCTCCTCGGTCGTCGCCGTGGGCCAGGCCCAGAGCTTCGCGCAGCTCACCCGGAGCGGCTCCAAGGGAAAGACGCTGATCTCCGAGGTGGACCGGCTGACCGCGATTGGCGCGTTCCATGTCTCGCTCGTGGGCGGCTTTGCCGTGATCTCCGAGCAGGACCAGGCTCCGCCCGGCGAGCCTGACGAAGTGGCGGCGAGCCTGATCGAGGTTCGCGACGTGGCCCAGCCCGCACAGCCGGGGCGGACCACGACCACAGGCACGGGACGCGTCCGGCGGGTGATCTACGACGCGGGCTTAGCCTACGTCGCGGACTACACCGGCGGGCTCCGCATCTATCGCGCCGGCTCGCCCGACACCTCGCTCGTGGGCGCGACGCCCCTTTCGGGGAACGCCCGCGCCTACGACTTAGCGCTCGACCCCGCCCGCCATCTCGTCTATCTCGCCACCGGCACGGCCGGGATCGCGGTCGTGGATGTCACCAATCCTGCCGCGCCGGCGGCCACCGGAGGCCTCCTGCTCCCGGGGATCACGGTGACGGTCTCGTCGATCGACTCCTCACTCGCGGTGGTCGGGCGTCGCGGCGGGGGCTCGGCGGGAATCACGTTCCTCGACGTGAGGAACCCGGCCTCACCCGTCGCCCGCGGGAGCCTGCCGTATCTTTCCGTCCCGGATCCGCGCGCGCTGGCGGCTCGCGATACGGTCCTGTTCGTCGCGGACGACCAGCTTGGCCTCCTCTCGGTCGGCTTCGGAAATCCCGATGCGCCGGCCGTGATCGGAATCCCCAGCGGATCGGCCGCCACGGACCTGGATCTCGCCGGAACGAGCCTTCTCGTGGCGACCGGCTCCGGCGTTCAGATCGCCGACGTGACCGACCCGCTTCTCCCCACGCTGGTCGCAACGGTTCCCTCGCCCCCGGTCTTCGGCGTCACGCAGGCGGGGCAAACCGCGATCGCGCTGCTCGGCGACGGCGGCGCGCTCGCCATCGATCTCCGCGTTCCGTCCTCGCCGTTGGTTCGTGGCGAGATCCAGGTTCCCGGGTTCTCGCGCGATGCGGCCTGGGTCGGAGACACGCTGCTCATCGCCGAGAGCTTCGGGCTGGAGCGCTACCGCGCGAGCGCCATCGTCGCGACCGACCCCAAGCTGGCCCTCTCCATCGATCCGGGCTCGTTCTTGCCGCGGGTTCTGATCGCCTGGTTGAGCCCGCTCCCGGCGGGCGCGATCGGGTGGAACATCTACCGGGATTCCGGCGCCGCCTCCTCGGGGCTCGCGGTCGCGGCTGGAATCCGGGTGAACGATTCGCTCCTCGGACTATCGGTCCGGTCCGCGGTCGACGACGGCGTCCAGGCGGCGGCTACGTACCGATATCGCCTCGAGGCCTTCTTCCCGGACGGCTCGTCTCTCAAAGTCGCGGAGGGGTCGATTTACACAGGCTCCAACGCGGGACTGGGCCGCGCGTATCCCAACCCGTATCGGCCTCGGAACGGCCAGGCGCTCCAGATTCCCTATCGCGTGCTCCCGGTCGATGGAGGAAAATCGATCGACCTCCGCGTCTACGATCCAAGCGGACGCCTGGTGCGCCACGTCGCGGGCGTCACGCCGGCGGGAGGGGGGTTCGGATCGCTGGCGTGGGACGGCAAGGACGACCGCGGACGTCTCCTGACGGACGGCGTCTACTTTGTGAAGCTGACGGGACCCGGAATCGACGATGCTCGCCAGATCATTCTCCTTCGCTAGCCCGAGGGCGCCCGTTGCCGCGCTCGTCCTTGCCTTGTTGTGCCTGGCAAGTGGGGTCGCGAGGTCGCAGTACCAGAATCCGGGTTCCCCCATGCAGCCCGAGGCGCCCGCACCTGGAACGAGCCCGGATCGCCCGCGCTTCTCGGTGGACGCCACCCTCCAGCTCGGCGAGACGGGCCAGCCCACGGTCCGGCTGGACTACCGCATGAGCCGGAGCGAGCTTCTGTTCGAGCGCACGCCGCCGGCGGGCTACCGCGCGGCCTACGAGGTGCGCGTGATCTTCTTCCGTGAGAAGGGCGATCGGCAGGTCACCGGAGACACCTATACGCGCGAGCTTCGCGCCGCGAGCTACGGCGAGACCCGCCAGCGCGGGGAGGACATCGCGGACCACCTGGACTTCCAGCTTCCTCCCGCGAAGTACCGGGTGGACGTGGCGGTCACGGATCTGGTGGCGGAGCGCACCTCCAGGACCGCCGTGCCGATCGAGGTGCCTTCGGCTCCGCCGGGTCTCGTGTGGTTCTCCGACATCACGCTCGGAACGGTCGAGCCGGCCCCCGGAGGGCCGGATCCGGGATTCACACCGAACCCTTCGCGCCGGTACGGCGACAACATCACCTCCTTTGCCGCGAGCGGCGAGATCTTCGACCGGAGGGCCGAGCCGGTGGCGGACGCGACCTACCGCATCTTCTACAAGGTGGCCAGCGAGACCGGGGAGCAGATCGCGAGCGGGGACAGCACCGTCGCGCGGCACCCGGCTCGCACCTCGTTCCTGATCAGGCCCCGGCTCGCCGGCTTGGGCGCCGGGCCCTATCGTCTGACCGTCGCGATCAATGTTCCTCCGAAGCCGGGCTCCAAGGAGAAGACCACCGCGATCCGGCGGGACAAAAGCTTCGACGTGGATCAGTCGCGCGCGACGATGGGGTTCGCGTCCACCCAGTCGGTCGAGGTGCTCCGCTACGTGGCTACGCAGCAGGAGATGGGCGAGATCGGAAAGCTCCAGGGGGAAGACGCGCGTAAGGCCTTCTGGGACGCGTTCTGGAAGCGGCGGGATCCCACCCCGGAGACTCCGGATAACGAGGCGCGCGACGCCTTCTATCAGCGCGTCCAATACGCAAACCAGCATTTTGCGACCGGCGGGCCCGGCTGGAGGACCGACATGGGACGCATTTACATCGTCTTTGGCCGTCCTGACGAGGTCGTTCGGAACCCGTTCAACTTCGACCGGCCGCCCGAAGAGATCTGGTATTACTACCGGGACCGGAGAACGTTTGTCTTCGTGGATCGCGACGGGTTCGGAAGGTACGATCAGGTTTCCGTGCCGGCGGGACCCTAGCCCCCAAGCCGCTGGAGTACAGCCGATTACCCGCTGAAGTCATAAATTTGAATTGACAGCCTACGCTAGTAAAGCTACGGTGCGCCGAAATTTTTGATGCCCTCATGGGACTGGGTTGGGCAGGGATTCTGGTTGGTCACTGAAGTTCTTGAGAGACCAAACCGAAAGGGGGTGGGGCAGCGACGACCTTCCGCACGTGACGCTCTCCCGATGCACGGACCTGATTCGAATTGAATTGCAGGAGTCCGGGCAAAAGACCCTGGCGTAACTCGGGGTCACCTTTCAAAGGAGGCTATAGCAGATGTTTCAGCGCAAGCTGATGGCAGTCTTGAGTCTGGCCGCTGTCGTCGCCCTCACCGCGGGCGAGAGCCAGGCGTCGTTGTCCCGCGTCGAGGGTATGTCGCTCGCGGTCCCGACGCTCAGCCAGTTCACCGATGACTACGTGAACATCTATTACTACCCGGCATCGGTCGTGCGTCAAAACAACCTCGTTCTGGCCGAGTTGGGGAACAATCCCACCGGACTTTCGGACACGGGGACATTCCTCCCGAGCTCCGTCACGTCCTCCGAGCAGAGCTTCACGGTCATCCGTAACTTCCCGCGCTTCGGCTCGGTCGCCTTCCAGATGAAGCAGAGCGCCCTGAACAGCTTCAACACCTCGGGCAATCTGAACAACGAGCAGCTTGACGCGATCTGGGGCAAGGCTTTCAGCAAGCTGGATTTCGCCGTGCGCCTGGACATCACGAATTCGAACGCCGAGGAATCGACGACACCTGGAGCCGCCTTGATCAAGTCTCGGGGCATTGACAACCTCGCCGGTTTCGCTCCGTATCCCTTCGGCGTCGTCGACGCCGATCAGATCGTCGGCGGTGGTATCGAGCTCAATACGTTCGGCGTCACGCCGGCCATCACGCTCCACATGAGCAACGACAACCGCTTCGAGGGTGCGGTAACCTACCGCAAGTACTCGTTGGATCGCAGCTCGACCGCGGCCGGAAACGAGCGCTGGCAGGATGACGGCTCGGCTTCCTATGCGGTCAACGCACGCATGTTCATGAATCAGGGCGACCGGCACGTGTGGGTTCCCGCAGCCTGGTACGTCAACGACGATCTCGGCTGGCGCGTCGACAACTTCGGTGGAACGGCAGGCGCTTCGCGCTCCGCCAAGGAGACGTACCGCCAGTATGGAGTGGGGATTTCCGACAACATGCGCGTGAACGACAACAACCTTCTTCTCTGGGGCGTGTCGGTCGCGCAGGCAAAGCACCATTTCACGCGGTCGGATGCCGCCATCGTCACGGGCGAAACGCAGGAATTGACGGAAAAGACCACGGCGATCCCGACCGTGTTCGCCGCCATCGAGACCGACGCCACCCGCTGGCTCAAGGTCCGCATCGGCGCGAACCGCACGCTCGTCAGCGATCGCACCGAGGACGTCGCATTCGGGCCGCCCAATACGACGACGATCGACAAGACGCGGACCTCCACGTTCAATTTCAACCTCGGCACCGGCATCCGGTGGAACAATCTCGACGTCGACATGACGCTCAACGAGAAGTTCCCGCTCTCGGGCGGCTACATTCTCTCGGGCGATCGGTCGACCCCGTTCACCCGCGCCTCGGCCACGTACCACTTCTAGAAAGCCGGCGCGGCACATCGCGGCTCTTCGGAGCCGCCAGGAAGCACCAGGGGCCACTCGGAAGAACGGGTGGCCCCGTTTTTTCCCGAAAAAGTGTTGACATGATTCGATACAGGGATAATTTCATATCCGTGCAACGCGTTGCGACCCTGGCGTTCAGGATCGTAGCCTTTCCTTGTCAAGCAGAGCTAGGGGGTGGAATACGACATAGCCGGTACTTAGAGATTCCTCGATGGCCAGGTGAGGGGCGCCCATCCAGGGCACGGGCTAGAAAGACGGAAGCCGGACCCTTGGGGGGTCCGACAGAGATCGAGATCGACGGGCTGAGATCCGATCAATTCAGGGACAGAAGACCCTCGGTTTGGCGATACGGCGGATCCACAGAGGAGGCGAACCATGTTTCTTCGACCTCGGGGCAAGCTGGTCTTGGGCGCAGCCATCGTGATGGCGAGCGCCGTTTTCATGTTCGGGACCGCGTCAGCGGGCACCACAGGGCAGCTCTCCGGCGTCGTGCACGACGCCAAGACCGGAGAGCCGATCTCCCTGGCCAGCATCGCGGTTCCGGAGTTGAAGCGAGGAGCGGTCACGGACGCTCAGGGGAACTATGTCATCCTGAACCTCCCCGCGGGCCGGTACTCGGTCCGGGTCTCGCTTCTGGGATACGTCTCTCAGCTCCGTCAGAGCGTCGAGATCGTGCCCGATTTCAACACCAAGCTCGACTTCAGCGTCGAGTCCACCGTGTTGACGAACGTGCCCGAAGTGGTCATCCGGGGAGAGCGTCCGCTGATCCAGAAGGACGCGACCGGATCCACGAAGTTCCTCTCGGGCGACGATCTCAAGCACCAGCCGCTGCGCGGGTACCAGGACGCGGTGGCTCAGCAGTCGGGCGTCGTGAACTTCAAGCTGAACATCGATAACGAAGCCCAGAACAACAACACGCTGATCGTCCGCGGAGGCCGGCCGAACGAGGTCGCCTACTACGTGGACGGCTTCTCGCAGCAGGATCCGCTCACCGGCGTTTCGACGACGGCTATCAACGGCGACGCCATCTCGGAGATCGTGGTCCAGACCGGCGGATTCAATGCCGAGTACGGCCGGATCAACTCGGGCGTGGTCAATCTCGTGACCAAGGATGGGGGCGAGAAGTACTTCGGATCCGCCGAGGGGATCTACGGCGACATCATGAAGAGCAGCCGCGGGTACAAGAACTTCAACGCTTCTCTGGGAGGGCCGCTGGCGCCCAGCTTGAAGCAGCTCACCTTCTACGCCGCCGGCGAGCGCAAGGATACCGAGGACCGCAGGCCGAGCATCATCACCGATAAGGTGTCCGATCCCTCGCAGCCCGGACTCTTCTCGAACGGCGTTCTTCCTGCGAACGAGAGCAAGACCTGGTCGGGTGTCGGCAAGCTCTCCTGGAAGCCGGCTCCGCTCATGTCCCTCAAGCTGGGCGGGACGTTCAACCAGGACAAGTGGAAGCAGTACCAGAATACCTACCGATTCGACCTGGACCACGCTCCGCGGTTCCGGGACAAGAACTATTCGATGTACGGAACCTGGAATCACAGCCTGAGCACGCGTTCGTATTACGAAGTGAAGGCGAATTATTTCCTGACGGATCGGATCCGCGGGGACGGCCTGTTCTTCGACAATCTCAAGAAGTACGCGTTCCCGCAGGGCGCGGCGGACCCGACCTACAATTCGAAAGAGGCTCTCTTCTGGTACGGGGCGGACAATCCGTCCGGTGCGCACGTCTTCGACGATTTCCTCCATCGGAACTCCTCGTACTACGGTGTGGCCGCGGACTACGCGAACCAGGTCTCGACCTCGCTTCAGCTCAAGTTTGGAGGCGATTACCAGCGGCACACGCTGCGCTATTACGACCACTACTTCCCGACCCAGCTCTACGAGGACAGTTCCGGGGTCCTTCTTCCCAAGAACACGCTCGACGTGGATCGTTATGGGTACGACCCGTTCGGGAACCAGATCAGCGGCGGGCTGGACGGGCCCAAGCATCCCAAGGTGGCCTCGCTCTATGCCCAGGGAAAGTACGAGCAGTTGGGGCTCGTGGTGAACGGGGGGCTTCGGTTCGATTACCTCACGCCCTCCACGCAGGCGCTCCGGAGCGAGACGAGCCCGCTCCAGTCCGACTCGGGTGATTCCACGAATCTAGCTACCCAGCTCGATCCACAAGACCTGCAAGCGTCCAAAGTCTACCGACGCTTGAGTCCGCGCCTCGGCGTGGGATTCCCGGTGAGCGACCGGACGCTCGTACACGTGAACTACGGGAAATTCTTCCAGCAGCCCAACCTTCAAGATCTCTACGTGAGCTATGCCTTCCTGGAGCACAAGGTTCGCACGGGCGGATATTTCGTCGGATTCGGGAATCCCAATCTGAGGCCCGAGCGGACGACCGCGTACGAGATCGGAATCGCGCACACGCCGACCGAGCGCTCGAGGATCGAGGCGGCCGCCTACTACAAGGACGTGAAGGATCTCGTGGAGATCACGAACATCCCCTCGTCCCCGAACGCCTTCTCCTCCTACCGGAACCGCGACTTCGCCACCATCAAGGGGCTGGATCTCTCGTACACGCTCCGGCGCGTGGGACACGTCTCCATGACCGGCTCCTACAGTCTCTCCTGGGCAACGGGAACCGGCTCGGTGTCGCAGTCGCAGCGGAACATCGCCTGGACCGCGAGCGAGGTCCCGAAGATCGCGACGCCGCTCGCCTTCGACCAGCGGCACAAGTTCTCGTGGAACCTCGACTACCGGCTGGCGAAGGGCGAAGGCCCGGCCTGGCACGGCAACCAGCTCCTCGAGAATACCGGGATCAACGTCCTTCTGAACGCGGGCAGCGGGGTCCCCTATACCCCGACCACGATCTACAACGAGGTCACGCTGGCAAACGTGGCATCGCAGCCGATCGGACCGGTCAACTCGCGCTACGGGCCGTGGACGGTCCAGCTGGACCTGAAGGCCAACAAGGGGATCGATCTCGGTGGCCAGAACCTGGATGTCTACGTCTGGGTGCTCAACGTCTTCAACCGCGACAATATTCGGACCGTGTACACGGGCACGGGAAGCGCCGAGTCGACCAACTTCCTGAACACCGACGAGGGTCAGGCGACCTACAGCACGGCGGACGCGCAGCGGCGGTACTCGCTGGCCGAGCGGAGTCCCGCGCTGCACGATTCCGGCCGGCTGGTCCGGTTCGGAGCCAAGGTGACTTTCTAGGCCATGCAGAAGTTCATCGCGAAGCTTGGGCCAAGTGAGACGAACGGAAGGGGGGAGCACACGATGCGATTTCTGCGCTGGCTCGGGGTGGCAGGCCTGATTCTCACGCTTGCGGCCTCGGATGCGGCGGCGGCGGTGAAACCAGGGGTGAAGCTCAGCCGCTGGGCGCCGCACCGGGCCGCGGCAACCATAGACAACTCGACGCATATGGACGCCAACAATCTCGACATGATCGTGACCAACCATGGCTCCTTCTCCTACGACCTGGTGACCGGCAACGCCGGGCTGATCTACCCCAAGGGCTCGACCAAGACGGCGGTCTTTGCGGCCGGCCCCTGGATCGGCGCCAAGGTCAATGGCCAGGTCCGGATCGCGGTAGGGGAGTACTCGCAGGAATTCACGCCGGGTCCGATGGCGGGCAGAACCTTTCAGCCTGACAATGGCCGGTTCCGGAACTACAAGATCGTCCGCGGCAACACGACGAGCTCGGACTATCTGAACTGGCCCGTGAATCAGGGGGCTCCGGTGGATTCGCTCGGAAGGCCCGCGCTCCTGGGCGACGCGATGATCTGGAGCGTGTACAACGACGCCGATCCGAGCACCCACACCAACCGTGCCGGATCCACGGCCCCGCTCGGCGTCGAGATCCAGCAGAGCACGTTCGCGTTCAATCGGTCGGGGGCCCTTGGAAACATCATCTTCGTCCGGTTCAAGATGATCAACAAGGGTGGGAACCAGCTCGACAGCATGTACGTCTCCGCGTGGAGCGACCCGGACCTGGGTGGATTCACGGACGACCTGGTCGGGTGCGACACCACGCGAAGCCTGGGCTACGTCTACAACGCCACCAACTCGGACCAGACCTACGGCGGCACGCCCCCCGCGGTCGGCTACGACTTCTTCCGGGGTCCGATCATCCCGTCCGGAACGCCGGGCGTCTTCGACACGCTCGGGATGACCTCGTTCAACAAGTACATCAACGGGACGGATCCGGGCAGCTCGGGCGAGACCTACAACTACATGAAAGGGCTGAACGCGAACGGCACTCCGATCATCGACCCGGTGACGCTCCGGCCCACCCGCTTTCAGGTTCCGGGCGATCCGGTCACGAACACGGGATGGCTGGATTCCAGTCCGGCCGACAGGAGACTGCAGCTCTCGACCGGACCTTTCAGCATGGCGCCCGGGGATTCCCAGGAGATCACGATCGCGATCATCGTGGGGCAGGGCACCGACCGCCTCCAGTCGATCACGGACCTCAAGAACAAGGACGACCAGGCCCAGATCGTCTTCGACCTGAACTTCGATATCCCGGCGCCCCCACCCGCCCCCAAGGTGTACGTCCAGGAGCTGAACAAGGCCGTGCGGCTGGTCTGGGATCAGAAGGCCGTCGGCACTCACTCCGCGAACGCAGTCCTGGGTCAGGACTTCGTCTTCGAGGGCTACCGGGTCTGGCAGCTCCCGTCCCAGGGAGGGTTCAGCGACGCCAAGGTCATCGCCACGTTCGACCTGGCCAACGGGTTCGACAACCTCTACACCGACATTTTCAACTCGCAGGTGGGAGCGATCGAGCGCCTGCAGATCATCAAGGGGCCGAACGAGGGTCTCAGGTTCCAGCTCGACATCACCCAGGACGCATTCCGGGGCGGGCCCCTGATCAACAACAAGACCTACTACTTCGC
>JAYWED010000042.1:0-17464 GCA_043779525.1 Candidatus Eiseniibacteriota bacterium
AAACTTAAGACCTTTGCCGAATTCCGAGGCGGCGATCGAGCTGGTAGAGCTTGATCTTCTGGAGCAGGGTCGGATAGCTGAGGGAGAGTTCGCGGGCAGCCTTCAGCTTGTTCCAGTTGCTACGCTCGAGGGCCTGCCCGATGAGCTTCCGCTCGACCTTGGCCACCTCAGCCTTGAGGGTCGCGGGGGCATCGCCGTTCGTTTCTTCTTCCACCCGGAGAAGCTCGCGCGGCACCAGCCGTAGCGAGAGGGCCTCTCCTTCGTTCGCCAGCACCACCATCCGCTTCACGACTTTCTCCAGCTCGCGCACGTTCCCGCGCCAGGGGAGCTCGGCGAACAGGCGAAGCATCTCGGGCTCGACCCCGTGGATCTCCTTCCCCATCTCGGAGGCGAATCTCCGGCTGTAATGGTCCACGAGAAGCGGAATGTCCTCGGGGCGGTCGCGCAGCGGCGGCACCCGGAAGCAGATATCGTTGAGCCGGTAGTACAGATCCTCGAGGAACTCACCCTTGGCGATTCTGGCCTTCAGATTGACGTTGGTCGCGCAGAGCACCCGCACATCGACCTTCGTGGACTTGTTCCCGCCGACGGGACGGACCTCGCGGTTGTCCAACACTTGAAGGAGCTTGCCCTGGATCGTGATGGTCGTCTTGTCCACCTCGTCCAGGAAGAGGGTCCCCCCGTTCGCCTCGACGAAAAGTCCCGATTTTTCGCGCACGGCCCCGGTGAAAGCGCCCTGCACGTGGCCGAAAAGCTCGGATTCGAGCAGCGGCTCGGGAAGCGCCGCGCAGTTGACCTGGATCAGGGGCTTTGTCGCGCGATTGCTGGAGGCGTGGAGGGCCCGGGCCAGGAGGCCCTTGCCGCTCCCGGTTTCTCCCTCGATCAGGATCGTCGCGTCGCTGGGCCCCACGCGCTCGAGGAGCGAGAGGATCTCCAGCAATTCTCGGCTGCGCGTCACGATGCCGTGATCGTTGGCGGTCCCGAGCAGCCGGCCGCGCAGGGTCATGTTCTCCCGGGCCAGCTCGCGGCGCTGCGACTCGAGGATGGCGACCGCGACGTAATTGCTCAGCACCGCGATCAGGTTCACCTCGCGCTGCTTGAACGTGCCGAGCGGCCCCTCGGCCTGCCGGTCCAGATACAGGAAGCCCGGCTGTCCGGACGGGAGCGAAAGCGGCATGATGACGAGGCTCGTCCTGGGTCCGAGCGCGTGCGCCGCGGGAAAGTCGCGGAACCTTGGATCGACTCCCGCGCGGCTCGCCACCACGGGGCCGGACGCAAGCCGCTCCGCGCCGACGCGCGAGAGAAGCTCGCGGAGGAGATCCTGAGCGACGCGGATCGAGATCCCCGTCGTCCCGAGCACGCTCGCGCTGCCGTCCGATGAGGGCGCCACGACGCACCCGCGCGTCGCGCCCGACCGGCGCACGAGGAGGCTCAGGATCTCCTGCACCGAGCCCTCCCCATTCTCCACGCGTAGCACGCGGCGGATCTCGTCGAAGGCGGCGAATTCGTTGCTCTGCGCCGTGGTGCCTTCGATGAGGCCCTGCTCGACTTCGCGACGGAATGCCTCGATGTCGTGCTCGAGGGCGGGTTCCTGGTGGTCGGCGAAGAGCGATGCCGCATGGTCCAGATGGATGACCGCCTCATCCACCAGCCCACGGCACATCTCGCTTCGCGCCAGCTCCAGCAGGGCGCAGCCCGTCAGCCCCGGCAACCCGAAGCTCTCGAAGCCCGCGGCCGCGCGCCTCAGGTAGCTCACCGACTCGTCGAGGATCGCGCGCGATTTGCCGCGGCGGGCGCGCTTGCGCCACGAGAGGCCCGCGGCGAAGCACAGCCGCGCCAGCTCGTAACGCTTGCCGATCTGGTTCAGGATCTCGCTCGCCTGATCGAGGTACGTGCGGCCCTGATCCAGATCGCCGTCCTCGGCGTGGGCGAGCCCGATGAGCTTGAGGGAGCAGGCTTCCTCGAGGCGGTCGCCCAGGCGGCGCGCGATCATCAGAGCGCGCTCCGCGATACGCATGGCGGGCGTGAGCTCGAGGGCGGCCAGGTGCACTTCCCCGAGCCGGCGCAATAGCTCGACCGTGAGGTCCGACTCGGGCGCGACCTGGTCGGCCATGTCGAGCGCGGTCTCGAATTCCTTGCGCGCCTCCGCGATCGAGCCGCGGTCCAGGTGGTAATCGCCCAGCGCCTCGCGGGCCAGGATCGTCTCGCGTGGGTAGCCGCGCTCGGTCGCGAGCGCCAGGGCTTCCTGGATCAGCTCCTCGGCCTGCGCCCAATCGCGGCGCTTGCGCTTGAGATTGCCCAGGCAGCAGAGGGAGCGGGCGCGGCCCGCCGCGTAGCCGACTTCGGTGTACATCTGGAGGCCGCGGCGGTAGTGCTCTTCTGCGAGATCCCAATCGCCCATCTTGTCGTGCACGATGCCGATGTTGTGCAGGTAGGTCGCCGCGTCATGGAAATGGCCGGAGCGCTCGCTGATCCGGAGCGCCTGCTCCAGGAACCGCAACGATTCCTTGAACCGGCACTGGTTCTTGTGGAGGAGTCCGAGATTGTTGTACGCCGCGGCCATGCCGCTCTGGTAGTCAGCGCGACGGTAGGTAGCGATCGCACTCTCGAAATGCTCCCGCGCCGAATTCCACTCGCCCGTGCGGAGTCCGATGGCGCCGAGGCACATCTCCGTGTGGCCAAGGTCCAGGTTGAGCGTGGTGTCGCGAAGGAGGCGGTAGGCCAACGAAGCGGATCGGTGCGCGGCGCGGTAGCGTCCCCGCTCGAAGAGCAGGATGCCGAGCCTCGAGGAGAGCCGCCCGACCTGCTCCCGGGTGACGTGCGGGCGAAGTCTCCTGTGAAGATCATGGAGGGCTTCGACCGCTTCGTTCAGATCGCCGCGGTGCCTCAGACACTCGACGATCTGCGTTCCGGTCTTGAGGAGCGTTTCCTGGCTGGCCGCGTCGCCCCGCCGCCCCTCGATGTCCAGGGCGCGGCGGTAGTATTCGAGGGCTACCGCGAAATTGTCCGCGGCGAAGTAAAGGTCCCCGAGCTCCTGGGCTTTGTGCTCTCCGTTCGCCGCGGCTCTGTCACGCGGCTGGGACGGTGCGCCCCCAAGAGCCTCGTTGGGATAGTTCGGACGGTCTTTTGGGACAAATCCTTCCATGCCGGCCCTCGACTACCGTTTCGGCGTCGTTCTGTGCGGCGAACCGAACTTCGACTACCGCAGCCAGAACGACCAGTAATCCAGTTTCACCGCCGAGAGGAACAATCTCAAACCGCTCAACTCGTGGCGCAAGCTTGTCCGAGCGACCACGGTTCCGCTGCCTTCCGCCGCGACCGTCGGTGTTCCGAGGGCCCTGGCTTTGAGCACGATGCCATCGTTGTCGCCGGGGGGAGGATCAGGCGGGCCCACGTTGTCCCAGCTGATCGGCCTGGCGACCGCGATTTTCGAGCTCGCGGGAAGGAAGCAGAGGAAAGCGGAAAGGATTGCCACTGAGGCGATGAAGCGACCTGGAACCCGGTTCCTCATGTAAGACTCCTCGGAGATGCCACCCGGCGCAAAACGGTCGCCCGAAAACAATTTTTCGGGGTACCTGTCCGCGCTCGGCTTGGGATTCCGACCGTGAGCCGGAACCCGGGAGGGAAGTCCCTGGGGACTGCAGCCTCGCGCTGACAGAACTACCTTTGTAAAGCAATATAGTTGGTCTTCTTGATGCCGTCAAGGGAAATCACGTGCAATTTACGACTTAGCGGGTCCTACGGCGGGATGGATCGCGGAGCTTGCGGGAGCCGGCGTCAGTTTCCGACCGGCTGTCCCTGGGCCCGCCACACCTTGCGGGCCTCGCTCAGCACGAGCCCGTACCGGAGCCCCCGAGTAGAAACGTAAACCCCGGGGACCGGGAAGCGGTTCACGAACTCGGAAAGGATGACCGCTCCGGCCGGGATAATATCGGCCCTTCCTCGGCTTACGCCGGCCAGGTCCCTTCGCTGATTCAGGGGGATCGAGCAGAGATGCTTCTCGATCGAGGCGATCTTCTCCCTGCTCAGCAGATGGTTTTCGATACGGGAGGGATCGTACTTGGTAAGGCCGAGGTCGAGCGCGCCGAACGCGGTCACGGTGCCTCCGACGCCGACGGCTCGCTCGAGGCGGCTGCCGTCGAACGCGGCCAGCTTCTCCGCGAAGATCTCCCGAACGTGGCTGCGCACCTGCTCCAGCTCCGAATCGGCGGGCGGGTCACCCCGGACGAGCCGCTCGGTCAGACGCACGCATCCAAGCTCGAGGCTGATGAGCTGGGTGCCTTTCTCGCCCTCGCCGCAAATGATCTCGGTGCTGCCGCCCCCGATATCCACAACCACGGAGCGGCCTTGGGCGCCGCTCAGGCCGCTCATCACGGCCAGAAATACGAGGCGGGCCTCTTCTTCTCCGGTCAGGATGTCTACGGGGTATCCGATCCGCTGCGCGTAGGAGTCGGCGACGTCGCGACCGTTGCGGGCGACGCGGAAGGCATTGGTCCCGGCGACCCGGATCTGGCTCGCGCCGCTGTATTCCGCCTCGTGGACGAAGCGTTCCAGACAGTCGAGGGTTCTCGTCGCGGCGGCTTCGTCGATCACACCGGTGCGATCGAGTCCTTCGCCGAGGCGGGATATCTCGCCCATCCGGTGGGCTGTCTTGAGGCGTTCTTTTTCGTCCACATCGGCAACGAGGAGACGCACCGAATTCGTCCCGATGTCGACAGCACCGATCCTCACCATGCCATGAGTCAGGAGTGGCGCCTGATCTGTCCTCCGCGAAAGGCAAAGAATCGGTGGGGCATGAGCCCCCGCGATTGACTCCACCAAGAGCGGAACCTTACCATGGGGCCCTATGATTGTAAAGTCGGAAACCCTTGCAAGGCCGAAAAATGGCGGCTCTTTCCCCGGCGACGAACCCCCGGAGAACCTGCTCGGGCTGAGCCCGGCGGAGCTGGAGAAGGTTTTCTACGCCATCGGCGAGAAGCCCTACCGGGGCAAGCAGGTCGCCGAATGGATGTATGGACGAGGCGCTTCCGACTTCGGGGCGATGACCAACCTGCCTGCCGCCCTGAGGGCCAGGCTGGGCGAGCGGTTCGCCATCGGATCCCTCCGGGAGCGCTCCCGGCGCGAGACTCCGGACCGCCGGACCCGCAAAGTCGCGTACGAGCTGCCCGAAGGCGGGGTCGTCGAGTCGGTCTTCATGTCGACCCCCACCCGGTTCACCTTCTGCCTCTCCTCGCAGCACGGCTGCGCGTTCGCCTGCCGTTTCTGCGCCACCGGGAAGATGGGCCGGGGGCGCAATCTCACCGCGTCCGAGATCTTGGAGCAGGCGTTCCGACTGAGGGGCGAGCTCCCGGCGGGCAGGACCGAGTACAACGTGGTGATGATGGGAATGGGAGAGCCGCTGGAAAATTACGACGAGGTGCTCGCGGCACTCACCATGATGACGGATCCCGGCGGGATGGCGGTGCCCGCGAAGCGCATCACCATCTCGACGGTCGGGCTCGCTCCCCAGATCATGCGGCTCGCGGATCAGGGCCACCGCTTCAGGCTCGCGGTCTCGCTCCACGCGGCGACCGACGCCTTGCGCTCCAAGCTCATGCCCGTGAACAAGCGCTTCCCGCTCGAGCAGCTCATGCGGGCCGTTCGCCATCACGTGGAGCGAACGGGACGACGGGTCACCTTCGAGTACATTCTGCTCGAGGAGTTGAACGACACCGTTGCCGACGCCTCGAAGCTCGTGAAGCTGGTCGCCCAGCTTCCCTGCAAGATCAACCTGATCCCCTACAATCCGATCGGCCCCGGCAAGTTCAAGCGGCCCTCGGCGGAGCGGATCGAGCGCTTCGTCGCGTACCTGAGGCCTCGCGTCCCGGCGGTCACCGTTCGCTACAGCCAGGGCGTGGAGATCGGCGCGGCGTGCGGACAGCTTGCCGGCGAGGAGGAGGCCGCCCCTGGCTAGCAGCGGAACCGCGTGAGGATGCTCTCCACCCTTCGGCAGCGGCTCTTGGCGCTGTTCCTCCTCGTCTCTCTTATTCCGTCGCTTGGCCTGACCCTCGTCGTCACGTTCTATCTCTCGCGGAGCATTGCCGCGCTCCGCAATCCCGAAACCGAGCACGCCCTCGGGCAATCGCTCGAAGTGATCCGGGAGGGGATCGAGAGGCTGGGAAGCGACGCGCGCCAGCACGCCGAGGTCCTGGCCATCGATCCGATGACGCAGCGATTGATCGGGGCCGGCACCACCGCCGAGCTCGAGCGTTACCTGCGCGAGGCGGCAAGAAGCCGCGGGCTCGACTACATCTGCCTCTACAAGATCGGGCCGCCCGTCACGCGGGTGTTCGGCGCCAGGCTGGGCCCGAGGATCACCCTTCCCCAACCGGAGGATCAATCGCTTCTCGGCGCCCTGGAGCAGGGCGGGCTCATCTCGGGCGGCGACGCGCCGCGCCAGGTGAGCGGGGTCGCTCCCGTGGGCAAGGAACACATGCTCCTCGCCGGCTATCAACTCGATCCGGAAATCTCGAAGGAGATCCTCGCCCTCCAGAAGAATCTGACCATGTACCGGAAGCTCGGGGTGTACACGTCCCTGTCGGAGCGTAGTCTCTGGATCTTCGCGGCGCTGTGGACCCTGATTCTCGGCGTGATGAGCTTCATCCTGGCCTACATCGTCTCGCGTGGAACCGCACGCCCCATCCTCGAGCTGCGCGGCGCGATGGAGCGGGTCTCCGGCGGAGAGCTCTCCTACCGCGTATCGCCCTCCGGCACGAAGGAGGTCCGCTTTCTGGGAAACGCGTTCAACCAGATGGTCGAGGAGCTTCAGACCTCGAGGCGCTCCTTGGTCCGGGCGGAACGGCTGGCGGCGTGGCGCGAGGTGGCGCGCGCCGTGGCGCACGAGATCCGGAATCCGCTCACGCCGATCCAGTTCGCGCTGGAGCGCCTTCGGGACGAGGCGCGGCGCCCGGGCGCCCCGCGCGGCGAGGTGGTCCAGGAGAACGCCGACCTCATCCTGAACGAGGTGCACTCGCTGCAGGAATTCGTGAACGCGTTCTCGGCCGTGGCGCAGCTTCCGGAGCCGCGCTTCGCGGCCTGCGACGTCGGAGCACTCCTTGCGGGCGTGGCCAAGCTCTACAGCGGCTCGACCCCGATCGAATTCCGCGTTGAGTGCGCGGCCCCCCTGCCCTTAGCCTGGGCCGACGAGGCCCAGATCCAGCGCGTGCTCGTGAATCTCATCAAGAACGCCATGGAAGCGTCTCCGACGCGCGGGACCATCCAGCTCCGCGCGATCCTGGATCAGGCGGCCGGGGAGCTGCTGAGAGTTGAAGTCGAGGATTCGGGGCCCGGAATGGACCCCGCGACGCTCGAGCGCGCGGTCGCGCCCGGGTTCACCACGAAATCGACAGGGAGCGGCCTGGGCCTGACGCTCGTGCAGCGGATCGTGGAACAGCACGGAGGCCGGTTCGGCCTCGAGAGCCATCCGGGCATCGGAACGCGCGCCTGGTTCACGCTTCCCCTCATCCCCAAGGAGCCGTCATGAGCCAGGGTCCGCGCACGCGCGTGCTGGTGGTGGACGACGAGCCCTCGGTGCTGCTCGAGATCTCCGGCGCGCTCAAGCGCCACTACGAGGTGCTCACCGCGCAAACAGCGGAAGAAGCCGAAGCCATCCTCGCCAAGGAGCGGGTGGATCTTCTCCTGACCGATCTCAGGCTCCCGGGCAAGGACGGAATCCACCTGCTCGAGGCCGCGAAGACGACGAACCCGGATCTCCCCGTCGTCATCATGTCCGGACACGGCACGATCGAGGAGGCCGTCCGCGCCACGCGCATGGGCGCCGCGGACTTCGTGGAGAAGCCCTTCGGGCCGGACCGCCTGAGCGTCACGGTGGAGCGGGCCCTCGAGCTGCGCGCGCTCAAGCGCGAGAACGAATCGCTCCGCACCCAGGCTGGGCGGCTGGACGAGATGATCGGCCAGAGCCACGCCCTGGAGCAGGTTCGCGCCGAGATCGCGAAAGTGGCGCCAAGCGATGCGAAGGTGCTCATCACCGGCGAGAGCGGGTCCGGAAAGGAGCTGGTGGCGCGCGCGATCCACCGCGCGAGCGGGCGCAGCCGGGGACCGTTCGAGAAACTGAACTGCGCCGCGCTTCCCAAGGATCTGGTCGAGAGCGAGCTCTTCGGGTACGAGAAGGGCGCCTTCACCGGGGCGGCCCAGATGAAGCGCGGCCGGCTGGAGGCGGCGGACCGGGGAACGCTCTTCCTCGACGAGGTGGGCGACATGAGCCTGGACACGCAGGCCAAGTTCCTCCGCGCCATCGAGACCGGCGAGATCGAGCGACTCGGAGGCACGCGCACCATCCAGGTCGACACGCGCATCGTGGCCGCCACGAACAAGGATCTCTCCGAGGAGATCCACGCGGGACGTTTCCGCGAGGACCTCTTCTATCGCTTGAGCGTGGTTCCCATCCACATCCAGCCGTTGCGCGCGCGTCGCGACGACATCCCGCCCCTGATCCAGTACTTCATGGGCCGCTTCGGGCAGGAGCATGGGAGATCGATGCGACGCATCAGCCCGGATGCGGTGGAGCGGCTGGAGCGCTACTCCTGGCCGGGAAACGTGCGCGAGCTGAAAAACCTGATCGAGCGGCTCCTCATCATGAGTGAGGGCGAGTCCATCGGGGTCTCGGAGGTGGAGGCGGCGCTCCCGGCGGGTACCGATGAGGAGCCCGTGAGCGAGATCCGCGCGGCGCGTGACCGGGCGGAGCGCGACGCCATCCTGACCACGCTGCGCCAGTGCTCCTGGAACGTGACCGAGGCGGCAAAGCGCCTCGGGATGGATCGCGGCTACCTCCACCGGAAGATCAAGCGCTACGGCCTGGTCCGCGATGCGCAGACGTAGCCACGGCGCCCTGGGCGCGGCTGTGGCGCTTGTCGCGCTCGCGGCCGCGGGCGGCGCCGGAGCGGCGACGGTTCAATCCGACTCGGCCTTGATCCGCGATACGTCGGCCGAGCCCGTGCCGGTCGCGCGGACGGCCGAGTGGGAAACCCTCTCGGCGGGGCTTCCCGAAGAGGCCCGGCTCCGGCGTATCGTCCGCCTTCGCTACAACCGCGTGGACGGGCCCGCGGTCATCCTCGGCGCCGCGTTCCAGACCGGCCGCCATCCCGCGCCCGTGCTCTTCGCCGAGGGCGGATACGCGTTTTCGCGCGAGAAGGGTCTCTACGAGGCGGGCTTCAGCGCGCCGCTCGGGGACCGGCCCATCCTCACGCTGGGCGGATCGGCTTTCAGGCGCACCGCGAGCGAGGATGAATGGATCGTGTCGGAGGGCGAGAACACGCTCTTCGCGCTCGTCGCACGCACCGATTACCGCGACTACTACGAGTCCGAGGGCGGCCAGGCGTATCTCGCGTGGTCGCCGGGCTCGGATTTCGAGCTTCGGGGCGGAGCCTTGATCGAGACCTGGCGGTCCCTCTCCACGCGCACGCGGGTGTCGCTAACCGGCCGGCACCCGGTCTTCCGGCCGAACCCTGCGATCGAGGAAGGAGAGCACCAGGCGCTCACGGTGCGCCTCCGCCTCGGCCCCGCTGCGATTCCCTTGCGCGGGGGCACGCGCGGCGAGGCGACCTACGAGCGGTCCGGACGGCCGCTGTCGGGTGATTTCGAGTACGGCAGCCTTCTGGGAGCGGTCCGGAACCGGACCCGGCTGTCTCCCGCGAAGGATTTTCGCGCGCGGCTGATCGCCGGGAGCACGCTGAGCGGCGCGCTTCCCACGCAGAAACTCTGGTCGCTGGGCGGCATCGGGACCCTGCGGGGACATGACTACAAGGCCTTCTCGGGGGATCAGTTCTTCCTGGCGAACGCGGAGCTGTACCAGCGTGCCAGAAAGAACATCTACGCGTTCACGTTCCTGGATTTCGGCGCTGCCTGGCTCGGTCGCTCCAATCTGAGCCGCCAGCGCCCGGCGCTCGACGCGGGTGTCGGGATCCGGATCGGCGAGGGGCCGGCCGCGGTCACGGTGGCGAAAAACCTGCGCGCCGGAGGATCAAGGCCGCTCGTCGGGGTCCGGCTCGGGGGGACGTTCTGAGGCGCGCCGTCGGGGTGGCCGCGGCCCTCCTCTTCTTCCTTGCGCCGAGAGCTTCGGCCAACGACCTCGGCCTGAGCGTGGGGCCCGTTGCGGAGGAGCGCGGCGCCATCACGGTCTCCTACCGCGTCCTTAACCCGTGGACGCCGCGCTTCACCGAGACGCTCTTCCGGGGGATGCCCGCGACCGTGACCTTCGAGGTGGGCGTCTGGAAACGGCGGGCCTTATGGTTCGACAAGCTCGTCCTCGCGATCAAGAGCGAGCACCAAGTGGTCTACGATCCCTGGGAGCAGGCGTTCCTGGTGCGCTCGGGGCCATTCCGCGGGAAGAGCCGTCTCGCGCCGACGCTCGATTCGCTCAATACCCTGCTTTTCTCCGAGCAGCAACTTCCGCTCGCCGCGTCCGCGTCGCTGGACCCCGGCGGCCGGTATTACGTCTCCGTTCGAGTGACCATCCGGCCCCTGAGCGCCGAGGACTTGGACGAGGTCGAGGACTGGCTCTCGGGCGAGATCAAGAATCCGGAGCCGCCGGAGCGCGGCGTGCCTGGCTACCTGCTCGGGATCGCGGCGAACATCTCGGGGCTGGGCGACCGAACGGCGCTCGCGAAGAGCGAATGGTTCCGGCCCTCTCGAACAGAGTTGCCGGAACCATGACGCGCGGGATCCGCTAGGGCGCGTCCGACGTGCCGCCCTCGGGCGACGGAGCCGATGGCGCTGGCGGCGGCGAGTACCACCCGGCTCCCGGAGCCGCCGGGGCGACAGGCTGCGTCAGAGGCCCTTTCGCGAAGCGCGTCAAGACCATCGATCCCATCCCCGCCGTCGTGAAGACCAGCCCCAGGACCACCGAGGCGATTCCGAGCGCGATCCCGATCGGCATCACGAGCACCAGGCCGAGGAAGCCGAGGAGATGGCCCACCAGCTTGAGCCCCAGGATCACGGCCGCGCCGACGATCACCGCCCGGATGGGCGAGACCGGAACACCCGGTCTCCGGCGCGCCATGACCTTCCGGCCGAGATACATCGCTCCATTGACGTAGCCCAGGAACGCAAAGACGAAGATCCCGAGCAGGGCGGCGATCAGCGCGAACACCATCGCGATCGCGAGCAGGATGGCGACCGGGATGCCGATGATCGTGATCACGAGGATCACCATGGCGATGGCTCCCACGATCACGATCGCGGGGATCACCACGATCATCGCCATCCAGGCCACGAGCCCCCAGAGGAACGACTTTCCGAACTCGATTCCCATCCGGTCCACGGCGTGCTGCATGCGCTCGCGCACGACGAGGAGACAGAGCCAGGCGAGAAGGATCGTGAGGAGGATCTGACTGATCGTCCCGAAGATTCCCGCGAGCGCGGCGCCGAGGCCCACCAATCCCATGAACGGCAGCATTCCGTGCGCGTGCCACCCGCCCACGGAGACGTTGTCGCCCATCACGCGCGCGTTGTCGCTGACGGTGGTGGAGCCCCCCACGCTGACCGCGCTCCCTTCCACGACCGCGCTGTCCCGGAGTGAGACGCTGCCGCCGACGGCGGTGCAGTCCCCTTTGACGCGACCCAGAACCGTGATCGAGCCGCCCATGGCGACCACGCTCCCGTCGATCACCTTGTCCGCCGGGATCTCGATATCCTGGCCGAACCGCACCAGGTCGTTGTCGTGGCCATCCCCGTGGTGGGGCGCATCGGGCGCGTCCGGAGTGTCCGGAGTGTCCGTCTCCTCCCCGTCCTCCGTCCCCGTCTCGGCCCGGCTCGCGGCCTTCCGCGAAACGCGTGTGCGCCCCGTGGTGACGCCCTTCTCCCCGTCGATGACGCGGACCGAGATTCCTTCGTCGCGGGACTCGGCGCGCGCCGCGCTGTCGGCCGCTGCCTTCGCGCGGCTCTTCGCGGGAGACGTGGCGCCCCGAGCCTCGGGCGGCTGAATCAGCAACGCGGCGCATAGCAAAGCGAGGAACGAGACCGCCACGATCCAAGGGCGGGCCTTGGTCCCTATCGTCGACTCAGAGCGAGAGACAAACATGGCCCACACTCCCTTCATGGCGACGGGATGGTCGCAGCAGAATGTAGAGTGCGAGTCCCAGGGTGATGAGAATGGCTCCAGCCACCTGGGCTTCGGGCGTCCGGAGGAGAACGATCGCGGCCCTCGGAATCGACTTGAGCGCCTGCGGCGCCAGCAGGAGCCGGCGGGCAAGCGGCGCGTAGAAAGCGATCTCGCCGGCGATCCACTTGGATCCCAGCGTGGCCGCCGAGATCGAGCGGTCGAGCGCGGAAAGGGTCCACACATAGGTGTCCGGGATTCCGAGCGCATCGGCGATCCGGTTCAGATTCGCGACGATCACGACCGTGAGGGCGAAGGAGACCGCCCCGAGCGCCGCGCCGAAACGCTGCCAGCCCGCCGCCAGGAAGCCGCGCGCGCCCAGCATTTCGCGGATGACGCGGTCCTCGAGGAAGGGCGGAGCCGCGATGAGGGCCATGTCGCGAAGACGGAGCGTCTGGCGGCGGAAGTCCTCGAGCACCGCCCCGCACGAGGCGCACGAAGCCGCGTGCCCTTCGATCACCTTGGCGACCGAGGGGGTCAGCGTCCCGTCGATCAGCGCCAGGAGCTCGCGCTGGCAAGCCTCGCAGGAGAGATTTTCTTTCATGGCTTCGTTCCTCGCGCTCCTCGCGCGGTCAGCTTCCGTCTCAGAATCTCGTGCGCCCGATGAAGCCGCACTTTCACGGTGCCGAGCGGGATCCCCAGCGTCTCGGCGATCTCCTCGTACGCCAGGTCCTCGCGGTACCGAAGAAACAGGATCGCCTGGTAGTGCTCCGGCATCTCCTGGATCAGCTCGTCGAACCGCTCCGCCGACCGCTGGATCAGGAGCTGCGCGTCGGGGCCGGGGCTGGACTCCACGGCCTCCACGAGCGGGCCCTCGTCCTCATCGAACAGGTCCTGCATCGACACCGGCCGGCGCTTGCGCCTTCGGATCGCGTCCAGGGCCAGATTCGCCGCGATCTTGAACAGCCACGTCTTGAGCGGGCGCTCCGGATCGTACGTGTGAAGCGAACGCAAGACCCGGATGAAGGTCTCCTGCCCCACCTCCGCGGCGTCCTCCGGATTCCCGGTGATCCGCCACGCGAGGTTCACGACGGGCGTCTGATACCTGCGTATCAGCTCCCGGTAGGCGCGCTCTTCACGCGCCAGACATCGCCGGACCAGGTCCCGTTCGTCGGACAATCACACCCTCGAGTCCCCAATGCCTCTCAGGATCCCCTACGTTTGGCGGCCCCGCGGAGTTTCGCCGGCCTGAGGCACCGGGCGCGCAAGCTAGTGGCCCTATCCTGCGTGCGTCAAGGCTTTTCCCTTGACGGGCCCCCTGCCTGACCCTAGCGTCGGATTGCCCTATGACCGAGATCGAATCGATTTACGCCCGCGAAATCCTGGATTCGAGAGGAATGCCGACCGTCGAGGTCGAAGTGGCCCTCCGCGGCGGAGCCATCGGCCGGGCCGCCGTTCCCTCGGGAGCCTCGACGGGTTCGCGCGAGGCGCTCGAGCTTCGGGACGGCGATTCCAAGCGCTATCTCGGAAAGGGCGTCCTCAAGGCGGTCGCCAGCGTCAACGAGACGATCGCGGGGCATCTCATCGGCGAGGACGCCGACGATCAAGCCTACATCGACCACCTCCTGATCGAGCTGGACGGCACCCCGAACAAGAAGCACCTCGGCGCCAACGCGATCCTGGGCGTCTCGATCGCGGTGGCGAAAGCCGCCGCGGAGGCCCACGTCCTTCCCCTGTATCGATACCTCGGAGGCGCGGGCGCCAGGACGCTGCCCGTGCCGCTCATGAACGTGATGAACGGCGGAGCGCACGCGGACAACAACCTCGATATCCAGGAATTCATGATCGTGCCGATCGGCGCGGGCTCCTTCTCCGAGGCGCTGCGCATGGGGTCGGAGGTCTTCCACACACTGAAGAAGCTCCTTCGCGAAAAGGGACTCGTGACCGCGGTCGGAGACGAGGGCGGCTTCGCCCCGAATCTTGGCAAGAACGCCGATGCGCTGGAGTTCCTGGTCCAGGCCATCGAGAAGGCCGGCTACCGACCGGGCGAGGATATCGCGCTCGCGCTGGACGTGGCGGCGTCGGAGCTGTTCGCGAAGGGCGCGTATGGACTGGACGGCCGCCAGGGCCTCGACGCGAGAGCCATGACCCAGTACCTGGCGGGTCTCGTGGAGCGGTTCCCGATCGTCTCGATCGAGGACGGCCTCGCGGAAGCGGACTGGGACGGTTGGCGGCACCTCACCGAGTCGCTCGGATCCACGATCCAGATCGTCGGAGACGACGTGTTCGTCACGAATCCCGAGATCCTGAAACGGGGCATCGAGGAGGGCGTCGCGAATTCGGTTCTCATCAAGCTCAACCAGATCGGCACCGTGACCGAGACGCTCGACGCGATCGAGATGGCGAAGCGCGCGGCCTACACCACGGTGATCTCGCATCGCTCGGGCGAGACGGAGGACGTGACGATCGCCGACCTCGCGGTGGCGGTGAACGCGGGCCAGATCAAGACCGGCTCGCTTTCGCGGTCGGACCGGATTGCGAAATACAACCAGCTCTTGCGGATCGAGGAGCAGCTCGCGGACGAAGCCGTCTACCTGGGCGCCGCGGCGTTCCGCCGCCTGAGCGGCGGGTCGCGCGAGACCGCGGCGGCGCGCTGAGGGGGATGATCTCGCCATGATGCGCTCGCCGTATCAAAGCCCCAAGAAGGCCCCGACCCGGCGCTATCTCCGTCTTCCGCCCACCGAGATGAAGCGCAAGAGACGCCGCGCGCTCCTCTGGGGGGCGGGCATCCTTCTTGGGCTCCTGGTCTATTCCTTCGTGGGCGGGGACAGCGGGCTCATCCGCATCCGGGCGCTGCAGAGCGAGACGGCGGATCTAAGGGCGCGAAAGGTGGCGCTCGCCGCGCAGGCGGAGCAGGTGGACCACAGCCGCAAGGACACCTCGAAGGACCCGCTGCTGCAAGAGCGGGTCGCGCGCGAGCGCTTCCACATGGTGAAGAAAGGCGAAATCCTCTACCGCTATCAGGCCGACGAGGATTCGGCGAGGTAGCGATCGGTTACTCCCATTCCGCAACCTCGGACCGCGTCAGAACCAGGCTCTTTACAAGCCGCCCCGACTCGGGCAGAATACCGCTGCGGGGTGGAGCAGCCTGGTAGCTCGTCGGGCTCATAACCCGAAGGTCAGAGGTTCAAATCCTCTCCCCGCAACCATAAAAATCGCAGGGGCCCGGAACGCTGGGCCCCTGTTTTTTTGCGCCCGTGACCGCCGGCCGGGCGGTTCCTATCTCGTCCCGACGAACTGGCTCAGATACGCCGCCACCACCGGCCCTTCCCGGAGCCGCAGCCCCGCGCAGTCGTTCACCGCGTCGGCGACCTTCGCCATCTCAAGCTCGGATCCGGGCACCGCGTGCGAGGAATCCGCGAAAAATGCCTTGGCCTCCGCGAGCCGCTCGCGCGAGCAGCTGCGCGCGAAGTCCGGCATGAAGACCATGAACATCGGGGGGATCTTGGACGCGATCGTCGAGAAGTTCTCGGTCATCCACTTGTACGGAACATCCTCGTACTCGATCGCGGCGCCCAGGTTCGCCGGGATGGTGAAGAGCTCCTGCGGGCGGAGCGGCCCATCCAGAGCGTACCGGAGCGCTTCCTGGGCAATCCTGGGGTCGCGGAAGTATCCGAGCGCCTCGAGGTAGCGGGCGCGCTCGGCCGGAACCCGCGCGGTCTCGAATCGCCTCTTGTAGTCCTGGAAGCGCGCCTCGTCCCCACGCAGAGCGGAGAGCTCGAGCGCCGCGCCGATGAGCGAAGGGTCGACCGAGCCGGGTTTCGCGATGTGCTGCCTTGCCAGGGAGTCCGCGAACGCGACGACCGCCGCGTCCTTTCCATCGTCGCCCAGCGTCGCGAGCAGCGTTGCGCGCGCCGGCGAGACCCCGTCCTTTTCTCCTGGTCGGCGCGTCAGTCCCATGCGTCCCAAGGCGGGCCCGAGCGTCCGGCGGACGTAGACGGAGTAGGGGCCCGCAAGCTCGCGGGTCACGAAGACGCGGCGAATCATTCCCACGTTGTCCATGAGCGCCGAGACGACATCGGGATCCTTGTCGTCCGCGAACTTCCCGGTGAGTCGCACATAATCATCCCCGTGAATGATCCCGCCGTCGAGCAGCGCGCCCAGGTTACCGAGGAATCCGACACGCTCCACCGGGGTCAGGATATCCGCCTCGCCGTCCGCGATCCGGTGCAACATCGAAGGCGGAACGCTCCAGCGGTAATAGCCGGCCGCGTCCCCGTTGGGGTTCACCCAGGCGGGGACCTTTCCGCCCTCCATTCCTTCCAGCGTCACCGTCATCTCGCGCTCGGTCAGGAGCACCCTCTGGGTGCGCACGCCCTTTCCGTCCGAATACTTGAGCATGACCGGGATCCGCCAGAGCTGCTCCCTGGGGCGCTCCACGCCGTAGCTCAAGAACCGTTGCTGGCTCAGCTTCACGCGCCCGCCCGCAAGAACTTCGGCGGAGACGAGCGGAACGCCGGGCTGATCCAGGAAGCTGCTCATCGCGGCGGACGCGTCTTTGCCGGAAGCCTTGGAGAGCGACGCCCAGAGATCCGACCCGACCGCGTTGCCCCAGGCATGCTCTTTCAGGTATGCGAGCACGCCGGCCCGGAAGGTCTCGGGACCCAGCCATTGCTCGAACATCCCGAGGACGGCCTGCCCTTTCTGGTACGCGAGCTCGTCCGCGGCCTGGAGGAGGTTGTCCAGTGCGCTCACGGGACGGCGGATGGCCCGGGTCGAGAGCCGCGAGTCGGTCCTCATCGCGAACTGGGTCGCGCGCAGGTCCGTCACGCGTCGGTTGTATTCCGGATGGATCTGATCGGAGATCTTGTTTCCCATCCACTCCGCGAACGCCTCGTTCAGCCAGAGATCGTCCCACCATTCCATGGTGACCAGGTCGCCGAACCACTGGTGCGCGAACTCGTGCGCCATGAAGACGGAAAGGGTGGAGAGCTGGCCCACGCTGACGGTCTTGGGATCCACCAGCAGCACCTCGTCACGGAACGTGACCGCTCCCGCGTTTTCCATGGCGCCGGGCCAGAATTCCGGCACGGCGATCACGTCGAGCTTCTCGTAGGGATAAGGAGTCCCGAAATACCGTTCGAGGGCGGCGAGGATGGGTGGCACCATCCTGGCGGCGGTGCCCGCGAGAGCCGAAGACCCCTTCACGGTCACGACGTTTCCCGGAACGGACATGCCGGTGATCGGTGTCAGCTCGAGCGGTCCGGTGGCGATCGCCAGGATGTAGGCGGGGACCGGCTTGGTCCTCCGGAACACCACGGTCTTCGACGTCTTGCCCGGTATCGTCCGCGCGATGGGCGTGTTGGCGAT